>CAZQTW010000073.1:0-29126 GCA_964596165.1 uncultured Planctomycetales bacterium
CGTGATCATACCCCACGGCGGCTCATGGTTTGCCGGAGACAAGAGCGAGTGTCTGGAGCTCGGCCACACGTTCGCGGGCTACTACAACTACACGACGATCACCGTGAACTACGAGCTATCGGCGGAACCTTGGAATGCCAAACATCCGGCGCTGGTCCGAGATGTGGCCCGAGCGTTTGCCTGGGTATACCGTTACATCGCCAACGTGGGTGGGGATCCAAACAAGATCTACCTCTTCGGACCGTCCGCCGGCGGCTACTTGGTGTCGCTGTTGGCGACCGACCCCCAATACCTGGCGGCCGAAGGCCTTTCGATTGACCGCATCAAGGGCGTCGTCTCGATGAGCGGTGTGTATGACCTGTACGACTTGATCGATACGCGGAACAACCCCCTCGGTCTGGGAGCCTTGGATGTTGCGGTCTATACGGTGCTTGTGTGGAACACGTTTGCCACAGGTAACGAAGCAGCCCTCAGAACGGCTTCGCCCTCCAATCATGTCGGTCCATTACAACCCCCCTTCCGCCTTGTCTACGCCTGGAAGGACATGGCGGGACTCGACCTGGAGGCCATCCGATTCCACGAGCAGATTCGTTCACTCAATGGACCTTATTCCGATCTTGTGGTGATACGGGAAACCGACGTGCCGCCCGAGGTGCTGGCCCTGAACATCGGCGGGCACTATGGAAGCCCCTACGCCATCAACACCCGAGACTGGAACAGCCGCCCCGCACGGATCGTAGTCGACTTCATTGAAGGACATTGAGGCCGCGGACAAGACCCTCCGGCGAAAGCCGCGATAAACAAACGCGGCGAGATGAGTCACCCCATCCCGCCGCTCGCTCGTACTGCCCTGCAACGCGGCAATTCAGGCCGCGACGATGTTCTCTTCCAGGGCCGCCCTCAATTTGTGTAGGGCCTTGTTCTGGATCTGCCGGACGCGCTCCTTCGTCACACCGATCATGGCGCCGACTTCCTCAAGGGTCTTCGGTGAAGGCGGCTCGTCACCGGTGGCGTTGAGCGCAAACCGGGAAGTAATGACCTTCCATTCGATGTCGCTCAGACCGGCTGAGTTCTGCCTCAGAATACTCCGCAGCTCCTCCATGCACGCGCCATGTTCGTATTCCCGCTTGGTCTCCAAGAAATCGCTCTTCTCGAGCGTCGGATCGAACTCGGCCGGAAAACGTCCGCGATACCGCGTGGTCCGCATCGCCACTCGGCTGAAGCTCTTCAGAATCGCACGACAGGCATAGGTGCTGAACTTGAAACCCCGGGAACAGTCGAACTTGGCGACACTCCTCAGCAGGGCCATGTTGCCCTCGCTGATCAGTTCGTTGAAATCGATGCCGTTCAACTTCGTTCGCTTGGCCATCGCCAGAACAAGCGGCAGATTCGCTTGCACGATCGCACTTCTGGCCACCAACGCCCGCCGCTGCCAGAATACCAGGTCCCGCGAACCCGAAAGGCTCAATCGCCGACGGTGATGCCGCTGAAGAATGAGATACGCGCGATAGCGAGCATAGTTGAACCGCCTGAAGGCCAGCCGTTCCTCCTCGGCCGTCATGGTCGAAAGCGCGGTCTGCACTTCGTAAGGTCCGCCAAATAGATCCTCCACGCGCCGTACGCCCGATTCCTCTGAGCTCGGGAACAACACCTTTTCGACACCGGCTCGGCGAAACGAGGGGTGCGACACGTACTCCACCGGCTCACTCAAGGTCTTCAGAATGAGATCGCGATCCCGCTGGGAGAACTTCGCCATCGTATTCGCCGCCGGAGCCAACACCCTGGGCGCCGCCGGCCTGGCCGGGACTCGCTTGGCTGCGGTCATCGATGTCATCGCATTACTCCCCTGGCCCGTCTCAGGATCAAGCAGTCCTACAGAAGTCACCCTTGCTCGCCCCTTCTTACAAAGCGACACGCCAAACGCTGTACCACACCAAGACGCTCAATAACAAAACAGATACTAATTAACTGCAACTGCCATTCCCGGGCACAGCGAGCTACTGCTTTGGGGAGACACAATGCGGGGGAGCCATCTACCACTACCGTATGAAGTATACAACTTACCAAGCGCCGTGGCAAGGACCAGGCTCCTACAATCCCAGCACTTGAGCCGACCTCACAGCGGGGAGACAATTCGTAACGAACGTCCGAAAACTGGCTGCCGTTGGCATTGTGGGCCCAGACTACCCGAAGCTACTCATGGCGAAGGGCCTCTATGGGGTCAAGTTTGGCTGCGGAAAGGGCTGGATACATACCAAAAAATACCCCTATTATCACGCTTAGCCCGAAACTTGCGAGCATCGCCCCAGGTTGGAGGACCGTCGGCCACTCGAACACGGCCGGAATGATCCGGGCACCGCCCCAACCCACAAACACCCCCAGCAAACCTCCCCCCATGGCCAGTACCGTCGTCTCCACCAGGAACTGAACCGCAATGTGCCGTTGCTTGGCACCCAGGGCCCGTCGAATGCCGATCTCACGCGTCCTGTCCGTGACGGTGGCCAGCATGATGTTCATGATCCCGATTCCGCCCACAAGCAGGGACACGAAGGCAATGGTTCCCATGAGGAGTTGCCGATCGCGTTTCTCCTCCTGGGCCAGTCGGAGCTGCTCGAGAGGTACATGAACCTTGTAATCTTGACCGTCGGTGTGGCCGTGCTGCATCACCCGAATGATCATCTCGCTCGCTGCTTCCACGTTCTCGATCGTGTCGACCTCCGCATAGGCATCGCTGAAGGCGACTTCACGGGCATCGAAGCTCATCCGCCCCCTTCGAATGATGACGGAGCCATACCGGGCATCGGCCGTGGAGAAGGGAATGTACACGTCAAGATTGGCGTCACGTCCCCCCAAGCCCTGAGCCGGAAAACCCGCCGTATCCACCGGCGTGAGCACTCCCACGACCGTGTACGGATGGACTCCAAAGGCCGAATTCACCCTCAGGTCTTGCCCAATCGGATCGGTGGCCGGAAACAGGCGTTGGCGAACGCCGTCCCCAATTACGCAAACGGCGGCCTTGGTCCGATGTTCATGGGATGTGATATATCGACCATCCGCAAGGCTCAGATGGACCAGATCGAAATAGCCCGCCTCTGCTCCAACAACGGTCGCCGTGCTCCGGACAGCGCCATAGGAAACCTCAAACGCCACCTCTCGCAAGGCAACAACGCGACGAACATGCGGAACCGACTCGCGAATGATCGTGAGGTCCGTCGGAGTAATGCCATATCGCCTCATGCCTTTTTGAGACTGACTGAGTTGGCTGCCCTTATCCGGCTCGACGGATTTGATGATTACGTTCCGCGTGCCGAGACGCTGGATGGTCTGAAGCATCTTTTCGCCGGCGGCTTCGGTAATCGACAACATGCACACAACGGCCGCCACGCCGAACATCATGCCCAGTGCGGTCAAAAGAGACCGCAGCCTGTGCAACCAGAGATTCTTCACGCCCAATCGAAATGTCTCAAGAGAAAAGCCCGAGAACATCGTGATACGAAGGCGAGGCCGGACTGCTCATGGGTTGATCCGTCGATTCCGCCCGGCAGTCACTCTGACCGACGATCGAGCCGCACGTTACCTCGGTATCGCGGGCGAATTCGAAACAAGGACCACATTCCCGCTCGTCAAGTGCCCGGCCACTTGAAATCATCATCCTGCGGTCGATCCTCAGATACCCTTTTATCCTCATCGTGATCGGCCGACAAGACCGACGAGGCCGTTCCATGCTCGCTGATTTCCGGGGGTTTGAACTCGTCGCGAATGTCCCTGCTCGACTGCAGATCCTCGGGAGAACGAATGGGTGGGAGTGCGTCCAACGGGACGGCCTCGCCGGCGGGAGCCTCTTCGGGTTGGCGCTCCTGATAGTCGTAGAATTCGCGGTAATACTTGCGGAAGTAACCGCCGCGAGTGGACTCGACGGCATTAAGCACCGCCCCGACGACATGGGAGTTGACCATGCCGAGCTGGGCCTTTGCCCGCTGGACCAGCCCGCGGCCGGTTCGCGCCCGACAAACCAACAGAACGCCGTCAAGAAGAGCCGCCAGCACCAGGGTGTCGCTCGCCAACAAAACCGGAGGACCGTCCACAAGTACCTGATCGTACTTCTCAACCGCCTCGGTCAGCACATTGCGAAGGTAGCTGCTCGCCAGCAACTCCGCGGGATTGGGAGGACATGGCCCGGCGGCCAGAACGTCGAGGTTCGGCAGATCCGTGTGAAACACATACCCATCCAACTTGCCCTGCCCAACCAGAAGGTTGCTCAATCCGCTGCCATTCGCCAAGCCAAACGCCTTGTGCAGATGGGGTCTTCGGAAGTTGGCGTCGATCAGCAGAATCCTTCGCCCCCCCTGGGCCAGGGTCACCGCCAGGTTGATCGCCACACAGGTCTTCCCCTCGCTGGCCGAGGCGCTGGTGATCAAGAGCGACCGTTGTTGTTCCATCGGCGCGCTGAACAGAAGGTTGGCGCGAATCTGCCTGAATGACTCGGCCACCATGGAGTGGGGTGCGACACGCGATGCCGTCTCCACCTCGTCGACGGCGGCTTCCTCGTCGTCGAGAATGGGCACCGTGCCAAGAAGAGGTAGTGAGGCATGGCGAATGATGTCCGACGGCGTTCGAATCGTGGTGTCCAGAAGGCTGAGCGCCATGGCCAAACCGACCGCAACAAACAACGACAGCCCCACACCGACCGGTATCCACAGTTTGGGCCGAGGACGGCTCGGCTCCAACGGTGTGGTGGCCGCCCGCCAAATGGAAATGCGGGCCGGCTCTTGGGTGCGAACGATCATCAGCAGGTTCTGATGCATTTCGGCAAGCCGCTCGCGCTCCTTCTCCAACTTGTCTCGCCTGCGAAGCAGCTCATCGTATCGACGCAGCTTCTTATCCAAATCCAATTGAGCGTTGGTGGACTCGGCGACCGCCTCGCGCAGCTCGGCCACCGCCTGCAGCGCGCTGTAATACGCCACCCGATACGATTCCAACAGGGCTCCACGCTCCTCATTCAGGATCTGCTGCCGATCCCGCATGAGTTCCTCCTGCGCGACACTCAATCGCGTGTCGAGCTGGCGGATCTCCTGATGCTGCGGTCCGAATTTCAGCAGACTTGCCTTGCGCATCTCCTCAAGATCCCGGAGGTACTGCACGGCACGCACGACTTTCTGATTCGACTCGACCCTCGCGAGCAACTCCGGAGACGTCTGAAGGCTCTCGGGGCTCACCTCCTGGTACGCACGCCAGCGAGCCCGCAGCAACTCCATCTCCGACTCCTTGCGAACGAGTTCGCCCTGCAATTCCTGCAGCCTCGCCGTGACGGTCGGAGCCCCACGGAGCATGGCGGGGATCGAACCCTCTCCCTCGAGCTCCCGGATGTCCGAATTCACCGCATTGAGTTCGTTATCTTTCAGGCGAATCTCATTCTCAAAGGTCTGCATGTCATTGCTAAACGCACGGCCCGATAGACTGTGGACCTTCTTCAAGTACAACTGGGTAATCTTGTTGACAATCTTGGGAGAGTCTTTGGGATTGCGCGTCGGCATCGAGACCGCCAGAAGGCTCGATCCGCGAACGGGGTTACTAACAAGGTTCTCGTCCAAGTCTTCGAGGGCGTTGTCCACGTTGTCGGCGAATTGTTTGAACCAGTCCGTCTCCAAACGGACCTCGGGACTCACAAGCACTTCTCGTAGCAAATCCGGATCACGAATCATCTGGGCTTGGTTGGCCAGGTTTCGCTCTATCGTGTCCCGATCGCTCCGGTCTCCCCAAGGATTGAACGGATCGCTTGGCGTCATCGCTTCAACAAGGATGTGGGCGGTGGCCGTCCACAAGGGAAAGTATCGCATCGTGGCCATGGTAACGCCGACAGTGATCGCCGAACCGAAGATCCAAATCAGCAAGATCAGCAGGATACGCTGCTTGATGACGCGAAATATGTCCGCCGGCGTGATCCCCGCCGCCGCCATGGCCGGACGTCCGGTGGTACCCGGTTCGCGCAATAGCCCTATGGGCTGCCGAACAGTCGTTGTTAGCGTTGTCATGGTCACACTCCATCGGTGCCCGGACACCTGTCCCCGTTTCACCTCGAGGTGCCGGCAGACTCCATTCCGTTGTCGGCCGGCTAGATGCCCAAGTCCTTCATCAACTTGGCCACCCGAGACTTCGCGGCCTCATCACCCGACTCGGTCGCGATCTTCGATGCCGCATCAATCGCACCTTTCGCTTCCGACTTGCGGCCGTCCTTGGCGTAGACTTGCGCCATGTGCAAACGCGGATCGAGAAGCGTCGGTTCCCGATCGATTGCCTCACCCAGGACGCCCAACGCATCCTGGCTTTTGCCGGCAAGGAAGAGACACCACCCCAGGGTATCCAGGACCCGGGCGTCGTTCGGCGACAACCTTTGCGCTTGCTGCGCATAGGGCAACGCATCCTTGGGACGTTTCAGATCGTCGGCCAGAATGAACGCCAGGTTGTTCAGCGCCGTCAGGTCGTTGTTGTTGTGTCGCAGTGCTTCCGTGTACGATGCGGCGGCTTCCTCTCGCTTCCCCAATTCGTAGAGGAAGGTCCCCTGACTAGCCAGACACAACGCCTTCCTCAACGGATCCGACGCGGCGGCGACAGCCTGACCCGCAAGCGTTGAAGCCTCCTCCTTCTGGTTGTCGTAGGCCAGCAACGTCGCCAACAAGAGCGGTCCCGCTTCCGTCTTGTCGGGATTCTTGGCAAGGTCCTTTCGGACGATGTCGATGGCTCGTTTCAGTCCAAACGCCTCGCCCATCTGCCTTGCCGCGCGGGAGTAGTCGTCGAGGCTTCTCGTGCTCGCCAGCACATTGCGAAACTCCTTCAACGCCTGGTCGGTCTTCCCCGTTTTCGCCAACGCGCTCGCGTAGTACATCTGAATTTCGCCGACGACGCTCTCCTTGGGAATCTTCGTCGTCACAATGTCAATGACGTCCTTATCGAGCCCGCTCTTGCCGAGCGCTCGGAGCAGCAAGGCCATCGCCCGAGCGGAACCGTCATCCGGAACGACGCGATAGCCCAACACCTCGCAAGCCTTCCGCAACGGCGCCACGGCATCCCCCGACTTCCCTTGAGCGTCCAACTGCCCGCCCAGAACAACGTACCAATACGATTCGTCGGGGAAGAGAGCGATCTGCCGTCGAATGAGCTCTTCCTGCTCGGCCCATCGCTTGTTTCGGCCGTAGAAACCCACGAGTTCCATCGCGGCGTCGCTCGCCTTGGGATCCTTGGCCAAGACCGACGTCAGCTCCCGCACTGCTTCCGCGGGCTGGCCGGCCAACTCGTACGCCTGGGACAGAGCGATCCGAGCTCTCGTGTTCGAGACTCCCTCCCCCTCGGAACCCTTGGCAAGATTCAGGTCCCGAATCGCAAGTTGAACCAGATCCTTGCGGTTCGAGAAGGTCTCGCGCGCCTTCCTGAGGTACATCTGGCCGCGGAGAAGATATCCCGTCCTCAAGCGAGCGTCTCGCCGCGCGCTCTTGGCCTCGCGCCCGATCTGATCCAGGTATGCCGTGTGCTCTTCGATTGCTTCCGTCAGCTTTCCCTGCGCGGCGGACAATTCGCCACGGAAGAGGAAGCCCATCGGATCATCGGGAAATCGCTTGCAGTACTCCGCCACTTCGGTCGTCGTCTCGGGCGGAACCGGTCGGTTCGCCAGCAGGATGCGTATCAACCGTTGGCGCATCTGTGCCTCATAGCTCTTGTCCTTGATGTTCTCCAAGGCTTCCCGTAGCCAGGTAACGGCACCCTGCGCACGACCGGTGCTCAGACAGAAGGCTGCCGCATCCCAATACACCTGGGGCGATGCGCCGAGACTGACCGCCAGACGAAAGGCTTGATCGGCTGCTTGCTGTGCCTTGAAGATCTCCTCCACAGAAGCCCTCGCCGCTCTGAGATCGTTGAACTTAAGGGCAAAATGGCGAGCCACCAGGGCCTGGGCTCTCCCTTTCTCATCCCCTTCCGCCTGCTTAACGTAGTCCCTGAGGAGCCGCTCGCCTTTGTCGTACTGCTTGGCCTGACTGTAGTACCGAGAGGCATACCAGATCAGATTGATATTCTTCGGCTCGGCCTGAAGCGCGTCCTGTATGCACTTCTCCCCCTTGTCCTTCTCGCCGGTCCGTTCGTAAAGCAGCGCCAGCCGCATCAGATTGCCGACGTCCTGGGGCTTCTTCTTGCGGATCTCCTCGCGACGAGTAATGGCCTGCCGAGGATCCTTCTGCTCCTGCTCGTTCTCCACTTGGAGCCTGAGCCACTCATCCGTGGGGATGCCCTGTGCATCCTTCGGAGCCAGCCGAATCGCCTCTTTCAAATGCACATCCGTGTCCGCTACGTTCCCGTACAACATGCCCAGCCGGGCAAGCGCCTTGTGAGCCGATGCGTTCGTCGGATCGAGCCGAACCGCGACCGTGTACGCATCGCGAGCCTCTACAAAGTGCCCCAGCCCCTCCTCGGCCACGCCGAGCCACTGGTGCGCAACCGACGAGTTCTCATCAATACCAATTGACTCGCGGAGCTGCTTGGCCGCTTGACCGTACAGATCCTTCGCCTTGTCCGAGTGTCCTCGGGCCTTGGCAAGATCCTTGCTTTGGAGACGCTCCGCCTCCTGCTGCTCGGCCAGTGCCTTCGCGCACAAGACCTGCCCTTTGTACAAGCGGCCACCGGTCCCATCCGCGTCTTTCTTCACCATTTGCTCCAGGCATTTTTCCGCCCGAGCCCAGTCTCGAAGCTGAAGGGCCAGTGCGAACTCTCTGTCCAGAAGCGCCACATCCTCGGGCTTCAACTTGCGGGCTGCCTCCAGATGTTCCATCGCCTTGGGCATGTTGTTCCGCTGATAGTAGAACACATATAGGGCCGTCTCTCGTTGGACCGGATCAGACAGCTTCTCGATGATCGCCACTTCCCGCGCGTCACGCTCCTTGGGGTCCAGCTTCTCGAAATCCTCATCGAGCCAGAGCTCCACCCTCTTAAGCGAGACGTCATCCGGCTTCTTGGCCAGAGCCGCCTGGACCAGCTTCACTGCCTCATCACGCTGCTTGATGGACATGAAGAACTGAATCGCCGGTTGCAGGAACTGGGGATTGGCCGGATCGTCCTTCAGAGCCTCCTTGAATGCCGCCGCCGCTTTGACGTTGTCCTTCTGCGCCTGGTAGATCACCGCATTCCGAACCTTGTCGGCGGGCGTGTCTCCTCCCACGAGCGGCTGAAGCTCCTTCAGCGACTCGACCTTGCCCAACCGGCGGTATCCCTCCATCGCCACTAGTCTTGCGTCGCGAATGATGGGATTGTCATCGCCCAACTCCTTCGCTGCCGTCAGGACCTGTTTGGCCTCGTCGACCGCCTCTTGCGGCTTGCCAATCTGCAGGAACAGCCTGGCCTTCATCAGACGGGCGGCCCGGTTCATCCTGTTGTATTCCAGAACGGAATCCAGCATTTCCATCGCCTTGCCGGGCGCATTTCGATTGCGATACAGTTGCGCCAACCGCAATCTCGTTTGGATCTTCTGAAAACGGTTGGGACCATCCCACGGCAACGCCCTGTCGGCGCTCTCATAGGCGGTCTCGGCCTCTTGCAGCCTGCCTTGCTCCTCCCGAATCTGACCCTCCACCCGACGAGCCAACCAATGCTCGCCGCCTCGTTCCGCGACCGCTTGATTGAAGGCTTCCTCGGCCTTGGCGATGTACGATGCCCGCTTATCGGGACTCGCTGCCGCCTGCTCCAGATTGATTTCCGCCTCGAGGAGGAGCATTCTGAATCGTTTGCCCTTGTTGATGTCTCCCATGTACCCCGAACGGTCCACCGGCCTGGCCAAACCCGCCGCCAGAACCTTCAGCGCCTCGTCCGGCTGCTGCTGCCTTTGACGCCGCAATGCAAGCTCCATGTAGGCATCCAAGAAGTCCGGTGACCTCTTGATTGTCTCCTCGTACGCCGCAATCACCTTCTGCTGGTCACCCGCGATGTCCCAATACTGCGCCCATTGCATTCCCAAGGTGGGTGAGTTCGGTTGCTTCTTTTGCGCCAAGAGAAGGTTCTCTTCGATTTGCTTCAGCGCTGCCTCCTTCTTGGCCGGATCGTACTTCCGCTGCTGCGAGGCGGTGATCAGCAAGTCCGCCCGAAGACGTCGTGTCAAGAACTCGGCGTAGGCAAGATAAGCGGCGTCGGATTCCGGATCCGCCTTGATCATCGCGCGATAGACGTCGTCTGCCTTGTTGCGATACTCCGCGGCCTCCTTCTCCTTCTTCTCGTTCTGCTTGTTGTGGCTGGTGATCTCGTACACATTGGCCAGGCTCTTGCCGATGTCCTTGTCCGCCGGCGCCAACTTAAAGGCCTTCTCGATCATGGCGATGCCATTCGTCATGTTGTTCGGGTCTTCCTGCGCAAGCCCCGTCAACGCCAGTCCCATCGCAAGGTGGCCCAGGGCATTGTCGGGCTTCTGCTTCAGCAAGGATTCGGCCACTCCCCGAAGCGCGGCACTCTGAGCAAACGTGCCATATACGGCCGCAAGTTCCAACCGCATCTTCACCCTGGCCTCGTGAGCGGCGATCAGTCCCGGGTCTTCAGTCACAGCGTGATCCCAACACTTCAGCGCGTCCGCCGCCTGCCCCAAGTCTTTGGCGGCCTGACCCTGAGCCACCAGCCAATTGGGATCGCGCGTCCGCCGGAAGGCGTTGCCGTAGGCCTTCATCGCAATCTCGTAGTTCCCTGCGTTGTAGGCCTCTATCGCCTGGCGAACGTATGCCGCTCCGCCGCGTTCCGAACCCCGGTATATGGTCAACAGGACGATCAGCCCCACGGTCAAGACAACCATCAAACCGACGACCAACCCGACGACCAGACTCTTGTTCAATCGCTTCTCTGCCATGCCATCACCGTTCTTTCATTGCCCTTTGCGAGGCAAGGCCCGCCTCTGACGAACCCGGATTGTCCGACGCACGCCGAACAGGCCAGTCGGGCCAATGCGACTGCACCAGTATCGGCAGCACCTTGCCCAGTATCCGTTCGGCAGCCTTGCGAAGTGCCTGCGAGTCTCCCGACCCTTCCTGGTGCCCGAACGAAACCTCCACCTTGCTGAAGTAACCGTACTTATCCAGAGGATTGCTCAGGATGAATCGCACCTCCGTGCGACTGTCGACAAATCTGCCGTTCACGCTGAACAAGTACACGACCGCTGGAACCCATGTCCCACCGATCGACGAGTCCTTTCGAAACCTCAGGATCTTGGCCGGTACCTCCTTCCCCATCTCGCCCAGCTCCGGAATCGTCATCGTCAGTCTGTCATCGGAGAGCCGCTGGTACCCACCGCCTAGAAAACACTCCTCCGGTACATGAGGCACTTGGTCAGGTTGACCTGAATAGTAGGTCACAAAGAGGGTCACCAATCGAAAGGGGTCAGTCTGGGAAACACTGGTGTCAACCAACCGCCACCTGATGTACTCCTCGGTTCCAAGCGCCTCGACCTCTTCCTTTGGAATTCTATCGCTATTTACCAGTCTATATGGAAGTATTCTCTGTGTGTCCAGCTCCGTAAGCGGAGCCTTGAGGTCAAGCCTCTCTTTGCTGAACCTAAAGCCCTGCGAGACCAAGCCTTGGACTGCAACCGCGCCTGC
The DNA here is from genome assembly GCA_964596165.1 of uncultured Planctomycetales bacterium. Taxonomy (GTDB): domain Bacteria; phylum Planctomycetota; class Phycisphaerae; order UBA1845; family JAFGLZ01; genus CAYUQT01. The sequence continues at coordinate 11,613 of CAZQTW010000073.1, forward strand.
CGCTAAGAAGATCAGACATGTCAGGAAGTGCGCGTCACGTAAAAAAACTGCGCGCAACACAGCCGCAATGCCTGTCTGAACGCAACGACCAGATCCGACTTCACTCATATCGCAATCTTCAGACGACGCATTCGGCATCCCGGTTCACTACAATCCTAATCACTTTTTCCTGGTGCCGCGACGTCGCCCTCTCTGTCTACCTCAATAAACAAATTGTTTAAGATATAAGATATCCCAAAGAACAGCCCAAACGCTAGCAATAGCATCGATAGACCAAGAATCGTATGGGCCGAGCCACTTGCATATTCTTTACCGACGAAGACGTGTATCAGGCTTGTCGTTGTAACCCTAACAATGTTGCAGAAGAGTGCGATCGGGAAACAAGATACAATCAACACAACGCGATGCCAGATCGGACGATCACTGAGAAAAGCGATCGCTGTGCCCAACGCGAGAAAGGCCATGGACAAGCGCATCCCAGCACACGCCCGTTCCACATTGAGCCGGAACAACTCCCCCCGATAGACGGCCAATATGTTAACGCCGTCGGCCTCCGCGACGGAGTCCGTCGTCATGCTTAAGACCATTGCGGCAACCTTGCTCGCCACTTGCCGCATCGGAAGCGTGACCTGAAACATCAGTTGGTCGGGCAACGGCAACGCGAACATGAGAAACACAATCGGAAACCACGCGATGCTCAGCGTACGCCAGCCCCCGACCAACAGCGTAGCGCCAAATATCGCCGCAACGACGGAGACTGAACGCGCGTATCCAATATAGGGAGGAAAGACACTCGCCAGAAACAGCGTGGCCGCCGCCAGAAGACCCACCAGCCCCACGTAGGATCCTCTGATCTCTTTGCCCATCAGCCGATGACGACGTGTGCTGAGAAAGTACAGGCTATAGACCGGCACGAGCAGACCGTGCGACCAGTCGCCGTTGTGCGTCCAAATGAAAAACATACGCGCCAGTTCCTGCCGGTAGATCAGGACAAGGAGACAGGCAATCAAGGCGATCTTAACGTAGCCGACCGGTCCGATGAGGTCAGACCAGCGTACCACGATCCGCCGCGGTCTGGGTCTGACGGCGGGCGAGACAGTGCGTACTGAGCCCTTCGGCGAATCCATCATCTTCCCACACGTAATTACGTATCGCGTAGACGCGACGACGCCACGAACACCGGAGGTCTAGAGGCCCGGGAAGACCGACTCCAATGCCGGAAAACGACTGTTCTGTTCGGACCGACGGCGATCCCTCGGATTCTGTTGTCCTCCGAACGAATCGATATCCGCAAAGTTTCTGTCGTAGACAAACCCGAAGCCGTAGGTCGTTCGGAAACCGTTGGCAATGGTCACCATGAACGGACTGAGCGGGTGCGTGCCGATGTTGATCACATCACCCGCCTTCAGTTTGATGTCGGGATCTTTCATCGCAAAGATGCGGTCCAGGTCCACTTGGTGCAGCTCATACTGATCACCCGCGATCCGTCGGGCAATCTCGCAACGACTCGGCCAAGCATACGGATCCAAACCGCCCGATGCGGCAATTGCCGCCCGCAGCGTGATGCCTTCTATTGGAATGGCATAGGCGCCCGGTCCTCGAACGTGACCCATCACGTAGTAGCGCTTTCCTGCCTCGGGAGACGGAATGCTGATCACATCGCCCGGACGAATCACAATGTTGTATCGGGCTTCACCCGCCCGCAACGGGTTGAGCGGAATGCCGATGATACGGACCTCTTCGCCTGCCGAGGAAACGGTATCCCACTCCACGCCCTCGGTGGCCGGCCGTTCCGTTTGCCTCGTTTCCTGGCTCGATTGGCTTTGCCGGGTTGGCTCCCCCTTGACCTCCACCCACTCGCCGTTCAGCCAGATCCACTTGCTCAGTTCCTGGGTCGCATCCTGAGAGACGGCCGTCGGATTCGCTCCACTGTCGGGGCGTCCCGTAGCCGGCGCTGAACTGCCCGGAACAATGGCTTGGATGAACTCTCGTCGTTCATCCGGAGTGATCTCCGTCCGCCTGGACGACGGAGCCGAGAGGGAAGGGTTCGTTGTGCCCGTTGCTGCATGCGGGCTCCAACCTGGGGCCGACGCTGAGCCACCGAGGTCGGCCAACAGGAGGTCGACTCCTTCTCGAAGTGTGCCGGCCGCACTGCTCGTCGGAGCTTCCGACGGCTTGGAGGAGGTACCGGAGGGAACAGCCGGTTCCGACGAAGGAAGCGACGTCGGCGCCGGTCCATCCGTCGCCTTGCCGCAACGACGAATTACGTACACCGATTCCACTTCCTCCGGAAGCTGGCCCGCGTATGAGATCGCCTCCAACATGCGGAAATCCAGCTTCGGCAGAACCACGGGACCGGGCCGCGTGACATAACCCACGATCGTGAAGTGCCGCTGTTGTTCCGTACGGACAACCACGCCCACGATCGGATCGGGCAGAAGATCCGGCTTGAGCTTCGCCTTGATCACGTCCTCCGCTTGTTTCTCAGTCAATCCGCCGACCTTAACGCTCCCAATCACCGGAAGGTTAACATACCCGAGATCCGTGACCTTTCGAGTCTCGGTGGTGATGCTGCCTGCCCGAATGAGTTCGTGAATCGTTACCTCGATCCAGTCGCCGGGCCCAATCTGGTAGTCCTTGAGCACCGCCACCGTGTCTTCCGGCAAGGGTTCCGTGGCGTTGATTGTTTCCGCCTCTTCGTCCTGCAAACCGAGCGTGGCGCGGATCTCCTTCGTCACAGGCTTGCCGTAGAAACGCCCCACCTCGCTAGGATCGAGAAAGTCGTTCCACAGCGAGCGCATACACCCGGCGGAAGCAAGGCCGCAGGTCATCAGAAGGCCTACACCCAACGTCCGCCGGCCTACAGCCAAGATGGAACCTCTGCGATGCGTCATCCCTTTGCCCCGCAGCATCACGCTTGGTCACTCCCCCCATTATCGACCGCAACGGACTCGCACGAAGACGGTCGCGGCGGCAAGTCCTCAGACACCCGTCGGCCCCGGGCACTGAGGCAATGAGATTTATCTTACGTCCGAGACGCGCTCCGGTTCGCCCGTGCATGCGGCAGTCATACGGTAACCGAGTCCCTCGCCACGTGCCGCAAGACATGTGCAACGACCGGTACGGCAACAACCGAGCGCAACAATGCCCTGCAGCTTCCGATAAGTCATCGGCACGTCGGCGGGCTTTTCTTTTCCAAATCCTGGCACGCCCGGGCGTTCAAGCGTCCGCAGGCAGTCCCATCGCCAGACGTTACGCCTGATGAGCGAATAGGAGACCTGCAAATACAGAATCTTCCCGGTCGGCCCGAAGGCCGCGAGTCCAATGTGGGTCCTAATAAAGAAAATAGGGCGTCAAATATACTATTATGTCGTTTTTTGTTTGTCCTGCTCGCTGGTTACCCACCCAAGATCGGGATACTCATCCCCCCACCCAGTCGACCAGTGTGCCGATAAGCACGGCAAGAACGGAAAGGGCAAACAGAATCAAGATCACCCAGACCACAACCTGCGTCCCTCGACCCCGCCGAAGCTGAAACTGCCCGCTGTACAGACTCTCTAGGGAAACGCCGCACGCGGGACAGGTGCTCTGGTAGGACTCCAAACGAACGCGGCAGCAGGGACACGCAAACTCGATCCGTGGCTCATCCGAACGAAGCGGCGCGTCCAGGGGGCCCATCGCGGGCTTGAGGTCGTGTAATTCGTCCGACATGGGATCACTCGCCGGATTACGGCCGGCTCACTCCGGGGGAACTCACGTTGGTCGTGGGCATCGTCAACTTCAGTTGGAACGGGAGCGCATAAATGATCTGCTTCTTTGCGATCGCCAAGTCGCTGCTCAAAATCGCTGCCCCCGCCGGCGGCCCCAATGGCTGACTGGTGGATTGCGATCGCAACCCCAAATCGTACCGAATCTGATAGGCCCGGTTGTGTCCTACCCACTGATCCCACGGGACAATCGTCAGCGGCATCTCAGCCGACGGATTTCGCATGTTCTCGATCGCCTGTTTGACGGCGGCAAGGAATTCTGGTTGAGAACCGTATTCGTATGAGCGCAACGAGACGGGGTTGTACCAGACGGGCTCTACGAAGACATTGGCATCGAGCATCACCCGAACGGCCGCCTCGCGCCAATCGACATTCGCGAGGTGAGCGGTGATCGGACGGCGATCGGCCAAGTCCGGGCTGATCAGATAATTGCGCCCCGCTCGCCCCATGAGGTCGGCCATCGCTTGGCTGAAGGGTTTGTTCTCATAATCGATGGATACTCGCGGGGGCGGCCTCGTGAAGTCGAAGAAACACGGCCCCACCTTCACTTCGAGGTATTGCAACGAGGCGGCTTCCTGTTGCCCTGTCATTGACGATGTCGCTTGAGCGACTCCGGTCCGCGTGAACCCATACAAATCCCGGCGCGACGCCAACAGACGGGCAATCTCATTGCCGATTGAACTCCAATTCGCCTTGCGATGCCATTCCACCGTTGGGGCCGTCAACTGAACCACGCGGTCGTAGGGTATCCGCGGTCCGCTTGCCCATTCGTCGGGCCACGGCTGACTGGTCTTGACCCGATATTGAGCGTCGAACGCGCACCCGCTGAATACCGAAACGACCAGCATCCAACCGATGACTCCAAGAAGATGACCCAATCCGGATGAGACTCGCTTCCCGTTGATCATCGATCTCGCTCTCGACCCAGGATTTGCCCACATCTCCACGGATTCCGATTCTCCGGACCAAATCTGACCACGCATTTCAAGACCCTTCGTGCGCCTCAGATCCCCCTTCCTGCCTGCGGACAACCCGGAAACTACCCCAGCACGGGAAAAGGTTATGATACCGAATACGCCGACCCCCGGCCAGAACGCGGCTTTCGGCGAGCGGACTCCAAACACGTCTCAAGGGAACCTCCAACCCGACCTCGCCTCCTGCCGAAGGCGTCACGGCAGAATGATCCCATGCGACGGAGGGGCAGGCCAGAAGCTCACCCACGAGTTGATCTTGATCAGCTTGATCTGCGAGGGAGTCGTGTCCAACAGGGCAACGACCAACGGCAGCCCCGCGTCAACGACAATGTGGCGTCGCTCGTCGGTGTCTATAACCCTACCGTTAATCGGTGCCGTCGCATCGTGGCAACGAATCGCATGACTGACCCGCTGGCACCTTGTCCGCGGCGTGATCTCGAAGGTCAACTCATTTCGAGTGCCGGATTCCAGGCGGGTCGTGGCCGGGTTGATAATCACCCGCAACTCGTCGTTGATATGGATCTTGCTCTTGAAGACAACCTGACCCGGATCGAGCAAGCGGATGTCCATGTAGCTGGCGGGCCGATGCAGATCATAACTCACCGGCGGCACGCGAATCGTGAAGAACGGCCCAATCAGGCCGGCAGCGTCGATCGCCACCAGCTTGCCGGTTACGGCGTATCTCTTGTCTTGCAGCATCTTGGACATGGCAAGCGCTCCTGCAACCTCGATCCTCAGGACTCGGCCGCGACCAGATCGGCATACGTTTCCCGCCGACGAATCCTCCGCCAGTCGCCGCCTGATACGAGGACCTCGGCGGCGCGACACCGAGAGTTGTACTGGCTACTCATCGCGAAGCCGTATGCCCCCGCCGTGAAGACCGCCAACAGGTCCCCGCGCCGGACCGGAGGAAGGTACCGATCCCGAGCCAGGAAATCCCCCGTCTCACACACCGGACCCACGACATCGACCAGAACCGACCCGTTCAAGCAAAGTCCTTCTTCTCGCTTCGGCGGGATCAGACCGCCGTGAGGCCGAACAGGCCAGATGAAATGGAACGAACCGTACAGACTCGGGCGAATCAGATCATTCATGGCGGCATCGACAATCACAAACTGCCTCTCGCCGGAGGCCTTAACGTACAAGACCCGGGTGAGCAGAATCCCCGCGTTCGCAATGATCGATCGCCCGGGCTCCATGATCACCCTTAGACCGCGCCCCCTGAGTAGCGGCACGATTCCTTCGGCGTACTCCGCGGCCACAGGCGCTTGATTCTCCTGATAGTTCGCGCCAAAACCGCCGCCGATGTCGATCGTGTCGATCTCAAAGCCGTCACGGCGAAGGGCGTCGATCAGCGCCAAAGCCTTGCCCAGGGCTTCCTTGTACGGATCGACGGAATTGACCGGCGAACCAATGTGAAGGTGAATGCCGCTCAGACGCACCAGGCGATCTCGCCCGTATGTGTGAAAGACCTGCTTGGCGCGCTCCAGATCCACCCCAAACTTCGTCTCCTTCTTGCCGGTCGTCGTGTATCGATGGGTCTTCGGATCCACATCCGGATTGACTCGCAAGGCCGCTCGGACCGGCCTCGCCTTGTCATGAGAGATGCGAATGACGTTCTCCAGTTCCGCTTCACTCTCGATGTTGAAGAATCCGATTCCCGCGTCGATGGCCTCCGCGATCTCGCGATCGGTCTTGCCCACACCGGCATACGTAATCTTCGACGGATCGGCGCCGGCCTGAAGGGCCCTGAAAAGCTCACCCCCACTGACCACATCGAAGCCGCTGCCCTGCTCCGCCAACAGCCGACAGATGTGCAAGTTGGGGCAACTCTTGATGGAGTAGCAGATGACCGGGTTCAACTCTTCGAAAGCCCTTGCTATTCTCTCGAAGTGGTTCAGAATCGTGGTCTTGGAGTAAACGTAGGTGGGCGTCCCGATCTGCTCGGCTATACGGGCCGCCGGTACGTCCTCACAATGCAAGTCGCCGTCTCTGTAATCGAAACAGTCCATCGCTCCGTCCTGTTATGGAATCGCCCGGTGCGCCCTCTGCTACAATTGCATCCGCCGCCCGTCTCCAGACTGCTCTCCGTCCTTGCCACAAAACCGTTCGGTGCCATTCCAAGCCCCCCCTTCACTCTACGTGGGAGCTTGAATCCATAAGTTTACGCCACGATACCAGCCGTCACAAGACAATGGGACTCAATCACACACAGGTACCCTCAGCAATTGGACAAACCCAGACACACCTCCACTTCGGACAATCAAATTATCAGTTATTAAATCTATTAAATTACTTCGGCTTATACTACCGCTGTTATGCCTTTGTCCCGTGCCCTTATTCGTGGAGTTGATTTTATGGATAATTGCTTTAATCAACGTGGCCTCGAAGGACGATGGTAGATAAACCACCGGCATGCATGGGATTTGAAGAGAGGAAAGCTAGATGCTCGCCCAACAGACAGTCTTCATCGTAGACGACGATCCAGGTGTTCGAGAGGCACTCTGTTTCCTGTACAAGTCGGTCAACCTCGATGCGGAGGCATTTGCCACGGCGGAGGAATTCCTAAACGCTTATAACCCTCAGCGTTCGGGCTGTCTGATCCTTGACGTCCGACTTCCGGGAATGAGTGGGTTTGGCCTCATGCAGGAATTGTCCGCCAGGAAGATCACCTTGCCCATCATCATGATCACCGGGCACGGCGACGTGACCATGGCCGTCCATGCCCTCAAGAGCGGCGTCCTCGACTACGTCACCAAACCATTCAACGAACAGACCCTTCTGGAGCGAACTCACGAGGCGCTCAAGCAGGATGCCCTCTGGAGACAGCGCCACCAAGAACGAACATCGGTGGAGAAGCGTTTCGCTCGACTCACGCCTCGCGAACAGGAGGTCATGCTTGCCGTGATCGAAGGAAAACCCAACAAGGTCACCGCCGCCGAACTGGGCGTGAGCCCCAAGACGGTCGAGCAGCATCGGGCCCACGTCATGAAAAAGATGGAGGCCGGCAATCTCGCCGTATTGGTGCGAATGGGGCTTCTCTTGCGACAGCCCGACCCCATACCGATACGCTCCGCGGATTGCACCTATCGGGCGTTGACCGCATAACGTCCACGTCTGACGCCGCGCCCTTCGTGTCAGGCGGTCGAGATCATCCAGGCCCCGGCTTTGGTTCGGCGATCGCATCCGCGTCCGCCGGGGATATGCGAGTGTGATCGCCCCCCTCCCGCGACGGTCCGGTTTGCCAGTCGGTGGAGATCACTGGACACGCAGGGTGACAACCGACGCGCCGGCCGCAACCTCAAGGACCGGCGGACTCAACACGACCTGTAGACCCTGGCATCGATGCCATACTTCTTTACACGTAGGCCCATGATACGTTCCGTGATGCCGAGTATCCTCGCCGCCTTGGCCCTGTTGCCGCGTGCCGCCTGAAGGGCATCGACAATCAAGGCCCGTTCGTACTCATCCATCTTCTGCCGCAATGTACCGGGAGAGAGAGGCGCTTCGGCGGTCGCCGGGGGCATCCCGCAATCAGCATCTCCAACAACACCCATCTCGACCTTATCCGCAAGCATCGAGCCTCCATCTCGATGGGACCAGGTATTAGGCATCAGAGGACGTCTCCGTGTAAGCGGCTCGCCGCAACCAGAGGCCTTGCTCGGCCCCGCAGGGATTTCGTCCCGATCGAGCCGGGTTGAGCGACCGAAAGGAGGTCGGTATCAATCGGCGCGCCACCCATGGCAGAGCGAGCGGCTTGCCATAAATTGCATTTCTCAAAACAGTTATGAACCCGGCAACCGCGGATTGATCGCCACACGAGCCGGGTGATAGTACCAATTGGTATGTCGGTGACTCCTGGACTACCAACGGGTAAGTCGGAGCGTTGGCGCGTTTGCGAAGGATCTCGGCCTGGGCTCACGCCGAAGGCCCACCGCACCGAGTCGGGTCATTCGCGAGAGGACTGAAAGGCCACGAGGTCGGAAGAAGACGGACCCGGGTGCCCGCGGAAGCCCCCACTGATCCGCAACTTGTTCGGAGGGAACGCGAACAGGTTGTCGCCCGGCCCTCGCCGCCCTAACCTACTGCCTTGGCAATCTCGGTGGCATCGGCGCCATGGACGCACGAATGCCCCGCTGTCGAGCCCGTGCGAAAGAGTACGATGGGAGAACCGATCATGAGGAGAACCGGCTTACGCGGCACTGCACTGCTGTGCTTTACCACCCTATCGGCGACGTCGGGAGCAGATCTGATCGTCGTCCACCCGAAGGATTCGGGCGAAGCGATGGAGAATCCGGCCATGGGCTGGGTCCTCCATTTCTATGACAACGTTCCGGCCAACTACGGGTCTAAGCTGGACCCTTCGGACACCGTCGACGACTTCCCGGGTCTGGCGGTGGTCTACCTGCGGATCCCATGGTCCTACATCGAACCCCGAGAAGGCCGGTTTGACTGGTCCGTGGTGGATACCCCCGCACAGCGGTGGATCAGCAAAGGCAAGCAGGTCGCCTTCCGCTTCTCCTGCAGCGAATCCTGGATGCGCTGGGCTACTCCCGAATGGGTGGCCAAGGCGGGCGCGAAGGGTTACGACTTTAGATCCGGCAAGGGGGCGGTCGCGGGTGGACCGTTTTGGGAACCCAACTTCAGCGATCCCGTCTTCCTTGAGAAACTGGATCGATTCCTGGCTGCGGCCGCCGCACGCTACGATGGTAGCCCCGAGGTCGCATTCGTCGACATCGGATCGCTCGGCGTGTGGGGGGAAGGGCACACGTTCCATAGTTCAAGACAGGAAATCCCCACGGCCACTATTCTCAAGCACCTCGATCTGCATCGGAAGCACTTCAAGAAGACCCTTTTGGCGGTGAACGACGACTTTGCTTTCGGCGGTGTCAACACGTCGTATCCGGCGGTAGAGGTCATTCGATACGCCGCCGAGCATGGCATGACGCTACGCGACGACAGCATTCTCGTGCAGCCGGGTAAGAACGCCTACTATCATGCCGACTACGCGCAGGCCTTCTGGCCGAAGGTCCCCGTGGTGCTTGAGAGCGAGCATTACGGGGGCTCGAGAGACCGGGGCTGCTGGCAAGACGGGGCCCTCTATCTCCAAGCCGTCGAGGACTACCACGCCAGCTATGCCTCAATCCACTGGTGGCCGCGTGAGTTCTTGGCGGAATGTCGTGACTTGATTGGCAAGATGAACCACCGCCTCGGCTACCGGTTGCAGTTGGTCGAAGCGTCATGGCCCAACGAGGTCCGCCAGGGATCGTCGTTTCAGTCTCGGATGCGATGGCGAAACGCGGGTGTGGCGCCGTGCTATCCGGGCGGATTTCCCGCCATCACACTCAAGGACGAAAAAGGTGGTATTGTGGGTGTTTTCGTCGATGAGGCATTCGACATGCGTTCTCTGCCGGTCGGTCCGGCGGGTCAGGCCGAAGTGCGATCCGGTGAGACGGTGTTCGCCCTTCCCTTCAATCTCCAACCGGGCGCCTATGGGTTGTACGTTTCCGTGGGAACGCGAACGGGTACCCCTCGAATCGCTCTTCCGCTCCCCGATTCGGATGGCCGGCGAAGGTATCGCCTGGGGACCATGAAGGTGACGCGCTGACGGGGCCCATCTCGATAGGACAAGGAGGACTACGCGATGGTTCGGTGTGTTCCGTCTGAGGGAGGAGCCCATCGCCAACGATCGCCCTCAGCCGATTCAAACCGCCAGGAACCAACCCCCGAAGCATCCGCGTCGTAACGTTCGTACCGAACCGGCCGCGGCAGGCGACCTCCCCGATACGTATGGTTTTCAGGCAAGCCGCCGAAATCATCGTGGCGGCTCGCACCGAGGATACGGTTGTCGCAACAAACCCAACTCGGCGGCGCGCGGAACTCTGGGTCTTCGAACGCCCCCGCTCATTGTAACTTCTTGGGACCACCCCCTTCGAAAGATGAGCCTCGACGGTGGGAAACCACACCCCCGACGTTACGTCGGCGTCTCCGAGGCCGTTCGGCATTTCTTCGGGGGCTTCTTCGCCTCCTCGCACAACTCCGCCAGCGCCAGGACGGACTCCTCAAGGGCTTGAAGATCCTTCGTCGTCCTGGCCGTCTTCTCCAATTTCCTGGCGGCCTCGGTGATCGCCATGAACCCGTATCCGGCCGCCATGTCCTTGAGCAAGTGGGCAAGTGAGGCCACGGTCAGGTAATCGTTTCGACCAAGACTCATCTGTATCGCCGCCAATCGGGAACTCAACTGACCCAGGAAACCCCCGGCCAACCCCGTCACGTCTCGATCGTTCTCGAAACCGTCGACCAGCGGGACCCGAGGTCCCTCGGACGGCGCGGAAACGACGGGCGCGTTCGACGACGTTGCATGTGTGTCCGACACAGATTTGCTCCTTCCATCCCGGAGGTGATTCCTAATCGTGGCCAACAGCTTCTCGCGATCGATGGGCTTGCTGGCGAAGTCATCGCAACCGGCCTCCAGGCACTTCATCCGGTCGCTTTCCATGGCGTGGGCCGTGAGGGCAATGATCGGCCCCTTGTACTGTCGCTCGCGAAGCTCCCGGGTAGCGCCGTAGCCGTCCAAGACAGCCATTTGCATGTCCATCAAGATGATGTCGAACGGCTGCCCCGCCTCGGCGGCGGCCAGGGCCCTGTCGACGGCCAGCCTTCCGTTCTCCACCACCTCGACCTTGGCCCCAGCCTTCTTCAGGAGGAAACTGATCAGGCGTTGGTTGTCCGGACCATCCTCCGCCAAGAGAATACGGCAGACAATCCGACCCGGCTCCGGCTTCGGAGGCGTCGGCACCGACACGTCCATGGCCTCCGTGACACCGGACACCATTTCGACGTCGCCCAGGAACCCCGTACGGATCGTGAACGAGAACGTGCTTCCCTCACCCACTCGACTCTGCACTGCGATCTCGCCACCGAGCACCTCCACCAGCCGTTTGCTGATCGCCAGCCCCAGCCCGGTCCCGCCGAATTGCCTCGTGATCGAACTGTCCGCTTGATAGAACGGCCTGAAGAGCCCTTCCTGCTGTTCCGGCGTCATCCCGATCCCGCTGTCGACGATGTCGAACCTGAGTCGCGGTTCTCCGAATTCGGCCGGGTGTTCCTTGTCCAGACGAACGATCAGCCTCACAACACCGGTCGGGGTGAACTTGATCGCATTACCCACGAGATTGATCAGAACTTGCTTGATGCGAGTCGGATCGCTGCGGATGACCCTGGGGATTTCCCCGATGTACTCAACCTCGAACCGTAACCCTTTGCCGACCGCCCGACCTCGCATCAGCGATGCTACCTCGGCCACGATCCGAGCCGGTGAACACTCCGTGATCTCCAGGGCGACTTTTCCGGCCTCCACTTTCGAAAGATCGAGAATGTCGTTGATGAGGGCCAGCAGATGCTCCCCGTTCCGTCTGACCGTCTCGGCGGCTTCCAGACGTTCCTGGAGCGACAGATCGGGATCGAGCAGCAAGTCGGTGTAGCCCAGAATCGCGGTCATCGGCGTGCGAATCTCGTGACTCATGTTGGCGAGGAACTCGCTTTTCGCCCTGTTCGCCATCGCCGCCGCCCATGCCATCCGGTTGGCCTGGGTTATTGCCTCCGCCAGTTCCCGGTTTGACCTCTCCAGGTTTCTGTTGGCCGCTTCTACCTCCTGACGAGCGTTCACAATCTCCGTCACGTCAATCACGTTGAGCAGGACACCGTCATATTCGCCGGCCCGGTGGATGGGCTGGACCCGGAGAATCGCCTCGCAAGAACCCACGCGTCGCTGGACGACGTACGGCGGGCTGGACGGATTTGATCGAAACGCGCCGATCACGCGACCGAGCTCCTCCGCCTGAGCCCCTGTGTGAAAGTCCCATATGGAGCGTCCGAGCAGCTCCTCACGGGTGTGTCCCGTGAACCGGGCGAAATAGTCGTTCACCTCGACAATCCGATCGTCGGCATCCGCGAACACCACCCCTTCTTCCATGCCCGAGATCATGGCCGAAAGCTTGGCGTTCTCGCGCTGGATGGTCTCCTCGGCCGCCTTGCGTTCCGTGATATCCAGGGCCACGCCGACCAACCCGGCGACCTTGCCCACCGAATTCGTGAACGTGGCTTTGTTCAATATCAGATTGCGCTTACGACCTTGCCGATCGGTCAGCGAAATCTCGTCGGCGCAAACGCCCGGATTCTCCAACAAGGCTTGGTCCGCGACTTGGAACCGATCGGCCAGTTCAGCCGGAAAGAGATCGCGGGCAGACTTGCCGACCACGTCGGCCTTGGCCACTCCGGAAAAGGCCTCGAAGGCGGAGTTGCAGCCTTGGTAGAGACCGTTGACGTCCTTGTAGAAGACCGGATTCGGTATCGTATCGATCAGGTTCTGGAGAAACGTGAATTGCGATTGCAGCGATTCCTCGGCTTCTCGCCGCGCCTTCTCCAGCTCCTGGTCGTGAAGGGCGAATGCAATGTCCCCGGCCACTTCCTCGAAGAGGATATGTTCCTCCTTGTCTAACGTTAGGCCGGCCGGCAGGACGACGTTGAGAAAGCCGAAGCACTTGCCTGAGTGCTCGAGCCTTACGGCCATCGTGCCTTTGTCCGGATCGTCCTCGGGCCGCAGGCAGATGCGGCAATGGGCATCGTCCTTCAGCATCCCGACCACGCCGCCGACCTCCATGGCCCGTTTCCAGCACGGCGGGTGGTTGCCGCGGCGTATGGCCCGGACCACCTTGGCCAGTCGATCTCGGCCCAATCCGGCCTCCGAAAACGTCACGATGTGGCCCGAGGAATCGAGCAAGACGATCCAGGCTCCACTATACCCCCGGTTTTCGACCAGACTCTGACATACCCCTTGCGCCAAGGCGTCCCGATCGGTCTCTCGCGTAATCAGTTGATGCACGTGACGAACGGCGCCGAGCACGGCATTGAGGTGCCTTATCCTTTGATCCGCGAGCCGACGTTCGGTGACGTTGTTGCCGACACAGAAGACTTCCACAACCCGTCCCGCATCGTCGAAAACGGGTCGATTGGTCCAGGCCACCCAGACGCGAGAACCGTCGCGCCGCATGTTCTCGTTCTCGCCCGAAGCGTACTCTTCCGGACGCTCGCAGATCTTGCGGAGATAGTCCTCCAGATCCAACCCGGACGACCCCACGGCCGGAACGATCGTCCCCACCACGTTCTTGCCGATGATCTCATCCCGGGAATACCCAAAGAACGTCTCCGCGAACTCGTTGATGAACGTGATGTTGCCGTGGCTGTCCATCCGAAGGATGATGCTGTTCGCGTTTTCAACCAGATGGCGGTATTTCTCCTCGCTTGCCTGGAGCGCCAACTCCGCCCGACGACGATCCGTGGCATCCCGAATGATCGCCTGAACCACCCGTCGACCGTCCAAGGTCAGCCCCGTCAGTGAAACCTCCATGTCGACCAAGGCGCCGTCCTTCCGTTTATGCTGCCAGTAGAAGGATTGTGGCGTTCCCGCCATGGCCGCTTCAATGTACCCCCTTGCGGCCTCCTCGGAGCTTCGCCCGTCCGGCTGCCTCGGCGGTGAGAACTCCCACGGAGAATGCCCGATGATATCCTCGCGCCGGCAAGCCCACAGGCGACAGGCCTGCTCGTTGCAGTCAAGGAAGACATCCGTCAGCAAGAAGTACCCCTCGCCGGAGCTCTCGAACAGCGTGCGGTACTTCTGCTCGCTCTCGGCGAGAGCCTCTTCCGCCCGCTTGCGATCGGTGACGTCCTCCACGACCCCGTCGAAGTACTCCACCTTGCCGTCGGCGTCGTAGACCGCGTGGGCCGTGACCGCCCCCCACCACGTCGTCCCGTCCTTCCTCCTAAGCTGGAGCTCCGCCCCGACGACCTTGCCCTCCGCGTTCAGCCGCTCCGAGAACTCACGCCGGGCCTCAGGATTCACGTAGAGATCGGATACCCGAACCCTCATGAACTCCTCGACCGACTCAAAGCCGTGCAGCCGGGCCAAGGCGGGGTTGGCCATGATGAAATGCCCCTCCGCACCGGGCACATTCCGATACAGGCCGATCGGCAGATTCCGAACCAAATCGCTGTATCGCCGCTCGCTTTCCTGAAGCATCCGCCGATGCACGTTGGACATCGTGTGGGCTAGGCTCCACTTGGTGGTCAACGTCAGGGCGGCCTGTTGCACCTCGATGGAATCAAACGGCTTCTTCAGGATCAGCAGTCGGTCGCTCCGACCCAGCTTCTCAACGATTTCGCCCCACGAATAGTCCGAGTAGGCCGTGCAGATCACAATCTCCAAATCGGGCTGGATCTCCCAAATCCGTTGGATCGTCTCGATGCCGTCCCAACCGGGTGGCATGCGCACATCGACAAACGCCACGGCGTAAGGCCTGCCCGCGCTCACGGCAGCCTTCACCTTCGCCGCCGCCTCTTCACCTTGAAAGGCCGAATCCAGTTCGAAAACCGGTACGCCCGGTTCGCCGCCGACCGCCTCGCCAAAGAGCGCGGCCTCGTCCTGTGCCAGGGATCGGTCCTCTCGGCGCGCGGTGAGGATCCTTCGGAAATCCTCGTGGATCGACTCATGATCGTCGATCAGCAGAACACGCCGATTCACCACACACGCGACCTTTTTCACGGTCTTACCCCCTCCGCGCAAACAGGAATATCGAACGCGAACACCGCCCCCCGGCCCGGCCCCTCGCTTCGCGCCTCGATGTGCCCTCCCATCTCTGCTACGGCATTGGCACAGAAATGAAGACCCAGCCCATGGCCTCCGGGTTTGGTGGTGAAACCGCACTGGAAGACCTGAGTAAGCTTATCGGACTCAATACCCAGCCCCGTATCGCCGATCTCCACGCGAACGGCCGTACCGCCCGACTGCTTGACGCGAACGGTTAAGACACGAGCCCCTTCCTCCGTCTCACGCATCGAGTCGACGGCGTTCTTAACCAAATTGCCGACCACCTGTGTCAGCTTCACCTTGTTCATCGTGACGGGCGGAATCGAATCGATGTCCCGCTTCACCACGATTCCGTGTTCGTCGAACGACCTCGAATACGTGCGAAGCACCTCCTCGATCACCGCCGTCAGGTCGTGCCGATCAAGCAGCTTCGGTCCGTGGGCGTAAGCCTGTTGCGTCTGGATGATGTCCCGAATCTGACGGACCTTGTGCTGCAGGTCTTGGACGCCCCGAAGCATCTCCTCCCGCTCCGCCGGAACGATATCCGACAACCGTATGAGGTAATCCACCCACGTCGGTCCTCGCGGATCGTCGCGAAGGAAGGCGGCCGGATCGTCTCGGTGCTCGCGCATCAAGGCCACCGCCTTCTCAAGCCCCCGCAGCTTCGAGTGTTTGAGTTGCTCGCCGAGAACCTCCGTGGTGACGTTGACGTTGTTAATCACGTTCCCCACATTGTGCAGGATCTCCACCGCCGTATCGGCCATCCCCGCGCGATGGGCCGTGTCGACCATTCGAGCCCGAGAGTCCGCCAACTGGGCAACCATGCGGTTGAATTCGGCCGCGAGAACCCCCACCTCGCCACGGTCCCGCACCTCCACCCGACTCGACAGGTCGCCCGTCTCGCCGACGGCAACGGCATGGGCCGTAAGCCGAGAAATCGGTCCGATGACCGTCCTCTGAAGCAGAAGAAAAGTCGTGACCAGCATGATGCCGCCGATTACCACAACCGACGTCGTGGCGAAACGGTTCGCCGTCCGACCTCTGGCAGTGATCTCCCGCGGTATGTCCGCTCGGAGCAGGAGGACCGGCCGCCCTTGGATGTCGGGAAACGTCGTGTAGACGTTCACGGTGTTCGCATCCCGTTCCTCCGCCAGCATCGGATGCTCGGAGCCGATCCGCGCCAGGCGCGCCGCCGGGTCGACGGGCATCGAAGCGTGACCCATGGGCCAACAGAAGAAGGCCACCCCGGTCTGCCGAACCAGGGCCTCCAACCTCTTGTCGTCCAGCGTCCTGCCCATGATAACGGTGCCTCGAACCGGTCCCTTTCCTTCGCTCGTGATGATCGGAGCGGCCGCAACCAGCATCGGTCCCTCGGTCGTCATCACGATGCCTTCCAGGTGGCTGGTCGGCTCCGCCCGGGATTGCAGCAGCCGGGGCCCCGCCCCAGTCCAATCGCCGAGCGTGGCGATCGAGGCCTTCTTGGCGTAGTTGTTGTTGGGGTCGTGAAGCTCCCCCCACACCACCCTTCCGTCGAGGTCGCAGTAACACATGAGGTCGATCTTGCCGTCGCTGAACGTCTTGTCCATCAGGTTCGCGCTGATGAACGCGGCGGCCTTGGCCGGGTCCTTCTCAACCACAAAACCGTAGCTGTCATCCCAATTCGACCAGTCGAGGCACCGGACGCCCAAGTGCTCGAGCTCCCGGCGAATCGCCTGAGTGACGCGCTCCATCCGGGCGAAGGCGTCGTCGCGCTCCAGGGTGACGAAGCTGGGGTAGACGATGAGACGCTGAACCCCGTAGTTCAGTCCGGTATAGATGACTGTGATCCCCGCAATGAGCAGCGGGATCTTCAGTCGCAGGGACATCAGCGCGTCCTCCCAGCCTGATAGAGGCACCCCGCGGGCGTCATGCCCGCCCGACAGACGCCGTCCTCAGGAAGGAACCCGCACCTGAGCTGAGTCCTGCTTGACAGGTGATCGCGCCTCCGTGCCGGCAGGGACCACGGTACCCCCCACCGCCGCCCCACACCACGGCGCGGATTCTTCATTAGTACACTTTTCGGACACCAGATAGCCGGGCTTGACCACGAAAGCGGCCGGTGTCACAGCCCCCCCACCACCCCGTACCC
>CAZQTW010000074.1:0-28807 GCA_964596165.1 uncultured Planctomycetales bacterium
CAGGAGGATGCCCCTTCCTTCATCCAATTTCCACAGGTTCTGAAACTACCTCATCCGGTGATCATCCTGATGCTGTTCGCCGGGACCCGGTCGGTGTTTGCCCATCAGCCGCTCTTCGATGACGGTACCGCTGTGGATGCCGAGCATGCCCTGGTCATCTCGGACATCGGCCTGTCGCAGGTCGTCTACCACGAGGTGAAGGAGCCGGTTCAGCCGCTGTGGATTGCATTCGACGCGGTGGCTGGGCAGGAGCTGTACTTTAATCCGGGTGTGCCGGCCATTGAGCGCTTGAAGGGCTATCGACCTTCATTTGCACTGGTCGGACCGGGGCTGCCCGCTGCGGGCCTGCCGTTCGACGTTCCCGCGGGCAGCGGAGCGGAGGTCTATTCGACGAGCGACATCGACGATCCCGAGTTCTTTCACGAGCCGTTCAGCGGAACCGACTCCTGGATCCTCTTCAGACGGACGGTGATCTTGCCGCAGTCCGGTCGATACTACCTGGTCGGCTACGTACCGACAGGCGAGCCGGGCAAGTTCTGGATCGCGATCGGCAAGCGGGAGGAATTCGGACTCGACGACATGGCCAAGCTTACACGGGATCTCCCGCGGGTCCGCGCATTCCACGAGTCGAGCGTGACCCTTTCTCTATGCCTCTTGATACCCGTGGGGTTTGCGGGTGCGATTCTCGGCCTTCGCTTCATCGCGCGGTGCGGGCAGAGCCGTAACCTGAAGTAGGACGTCGATGCACAGGGGCAAGGGCACGCTTTCTTGTCGGAAGAGCCACGGCGAGGGATGCGTCATGATTCTGCGTGGACTTCGAGTCTTATCATTGCCCTTGTTTGCGATGGTTGCCGGATGCGGGGTGTGTTTTCCTCCGTTGGAGGTTGTCGAGTGTGTGGAGTTGAGTCGGTACGCCGGGAAGTGGTACGAGATTGCGAGTTACCCGCAGATCTTCCAGGCGGGCTGCACCGGGACCACGGCGGAGTACACCCTTCGGGACGATGGTACGGTGAGGGTCGCGAATGCCTGCAACGGCGGCTCGCTCGACGGACCTGTCAAACGGATTGAGGGGACGGCTCGAGTCGCCGACCCAACAACCAATGCCAAGCTCAAGGTCAGCTTTTTCCCGCCGTTTGAGGCCGACTACTGGATCATCGACCTCGGCCCGGATTACGAATACGCTGTGGTAAGTGATCCAAGCCGGCGTTCGCTGTGGATCCTCAGTCGAACTCCAACTCTCGACGAGGCCACCTACCAGGGAATCCTCGACCGGATTTCCGCGAAGGGATTCGATATCGATAGGCTCGTCCGGACTCTGCAAGCCTCAAGTCCGTGAGTTGTGATCGACGTATCTGGCTCGCCTTTCTCACTCTAAGGAGGTTGGTCATGCTCGGTCCTGTCACAGTTCGACTCACCGCAAGGTCGTTGGGTTTGATTTTGCCTTTGGTATTCGGCTCCACTGCCTTGGCGCACAAGCCCACCTTCAGTGACGGTTCGGCAAAGGACGCCCATCATGCCTACCGGATCGAGGATGTGGACGTCTCCTTGGTCTTCTATCACGAGGTTACCCCGCAAGCCGGTCCGCTCTGGTTGACGTTTGACGGAAAGAAGGACCACACGGTCTACGTACAGATCGGCGTGCCCGAACTTGACCGCTTGAAGGACTATCGCCCTGCGGTGGCCGTCTTGGGTCGGGGGCTGCCTGAGCTTCGGTTGCCTTTTCCCAGTCCCGACGGTTTTGGCGGGAAGATCACCACCACCGACGATGTGACTGCGCCCACCTGTTTCCACGAGGAGTTTACAGATACCCGGTCGTGGATCCTCAAGGAGGTACGGGTCCGGCTTCCGGCCGACGGGCGATACTACATTGTGGGCTATGTACCGTCGGGCCAGCCGGGCAAGTTCTGGGTGGCCGTTGGCGAGCGAGAGGCATTCGGCCGGGCCGACTGGGCCAAGATGGGTGAGTGGATCGTTGCGGCCAGGAGATTCCACGAGGTGACCGGTCCCCCCGAGTATCTCAAGATAACCTGCCCGGTCAACATCCTCCTGTTACTGGTCGGTCTTGCGTGGATTCTATAGGCGATGACGGTGATGGCTCACGATACGACTCCGTGCGTATGATAGGTATTGAGGGCCTGAGACCCGATGTGACTTAACCGGAGCCGGTAGGGCCGGTCCATGTTTCGTCCCCATCCGGGCGGTCTCCATGAAGCATTCGGGTTTGCCTGCATGGCGCGGCCGCTTGGACTCGGCCGGGTCGGCGGCGGGTCCAATTCGTTTGCCGCACAACCATACACGGAACAAGGTTGTACCCCCCGTGAGTCATGCTTGCGAACGATTTCGCGCAAGCAGGGCCTATAAGTCCGGACACGGGTTGGACGGTCGGGTTCAGGACCGATTCCATCCTTGAAGGATTCCTCGCACCCATCGGCCCTTGATCGGATCATCGAATCGTTTGTGCACAAGGGGCCGGATTGTCCCGCGTCTGTCGCCGGCGGTAGAGGGCTACCCCACCCAAGAGCAAGGGGACCTCGGTCAGGAAGTAGACCACTCCAAAGGCGGCGTAGTCGACGCGTTCCAGGAGCGTAACCGCCACCGCCGAGCCCAGGGCTACGTTTCTCGTGGCGAAGAGTATCGCGAAGGTCATCCGCTCGATGGTCGGCAGGCGCATCAGGGCGCCGGTTACCCATCCGGCCGCCATGGCGAGGGTCATCAGGGCCAGGCTCGCCGCGGCGGCGGCTTTCCATTCGGCCGCCACGAGGTCGGCCTGTACGACCACAACCAGCGCGATGACCCCGGCGATTCCGAGGATGCACGCTACCTGGATAACGGATCCGATCGTTGCCGCGAAGCGGTGTGCCAGTCGCCGCAGAACCATTCCCGCCACGACGGGTACGGCGGTCATCAGCATGACGCGTATCCCGAGTTGAAACGACGGAGCGGCGAATACGAATTGCTCTCCCGCCAGACGGCCGTAGCACTCGAAGACGGCGGCCATCGTCGGCGCCGCCAAGAGGCACGAGAGCATGTTGAGAGCCAGGGCTAGGGCGGTATTGGTCCGGGCAAGAGTCGCAAAGAAGCTCGCAATGCTGCCTACCGGACATGCCGCCATGAGCAGGATCCCCGCACAGAGGTGCGGTGGCAGCACCATCAGGTGGGTGATGGACCAGCCGATGACGGGAAGCAGGACGGTTTGTCCAATCAGTGCGGCCGGTACCAGCCGCCTTGGGCGGGCCAGTCCTTTGAAGTGTCCGGTTTCAAGTCCCATGCCGACCGACATCATCATTGCGAAGTTGACGACCAGAACTGAGATGTCGAGTGTTGTCTTCATGAGTCACGCGGGCCCGTCCTCATCGTCGGCTTTGTGTCGCGGTCTTTCGGCTGCGCCCCATTGCGGAGCCCATGTGGCATCAGCCGTCTGGTTCCCGACTTTCGTATGCGGGTTGTTGAACTCCGAATTCCGGATTCTCAATGCCGCGATTGGTGCCATTAAGCCGGACTGATCAAAGCCAACGGGAATCTGACTGAGCGCCCCGGTCCTTATACATGTAGGAGGTGACTGTCGCCAGACGGATGGGGGGTAGGCTTGCGCGATCCGGGAGCCACGTGCCGAGCGGAATGCGGTTCGTTCCTTGTGGTTTAGACCTTACCATGCTGTGACAAATCCGGGCCTGGGCCAGCCGAGTTTGTTTGATTGGCGGGGTGTGTCCGACGCGGCGGTTCTTCGACAGCAGCGCCGCCGTTCCTCGGGACTCAACGCGATCGCCGGGGGTGGGACTATCATGGACGGGTGGGGTTCTCTCGTGGAGACCGTGTTATAGTCAGTCTTTTCACAGGCCACGTTGCCGCCGGATTGGCGAGGCGGACCGTGAGCCTCGAACCGTAACCAGGACAGAATGGAGTGTGGCGCGATGACATTCAGAATTGGGACAGCCCTTCGTGGCGTTACGTGGATTGTGGTCAGTACGATGCCGGCGGCATGCTGCGGGCAATCGTCGGCTCAGCAGGATGGGAGCACGGCTGGGAAGGTCTCAGGTGGGGTCCAACGGCTTGCCCGGCAGTTCGCCAATCCCGGGGCGGAGTTTCGCGGCAAACCTTTCTGGAGCTGGAACGGCGAGTTGCGTGAAGACGAACTCCTCCGCCAGATTCGCGTGTTCAAGGCGATGGGCATGGGCGGTTACTTCATGCACTCGCGCACGGGTCTGGCGACGGAGTACCTCGGCGACGAATGGTTTCGTCTGATCAATGCCTGTGCCGACGAAGGCGCTCGCCTCGGCATGGAGTCGTGGCTTTACGACGAAGACCGGTGGCCCAGCGGCACCGTGGGCGGTTTGGTCACGGCCGATCCGAATTTTCGCCAGAAGTATCTCAGCATGGAGACGGTGAAGGCGGCGGACTTCACATGGCGCGACAGTTTTCTTGCCGCGTTTGCCTGCACGCTGGAGGGCACGAGCTACACCGATTGTCAGCGGGTCGACCGTACGACGCCGGCGGCGGCGTTGTCGGGCAAGACGGTGTTGACGTTCGCGATTGAGGAGCCGGTGCCGTCGTCGTTCTTCAACGGCTACACGGACGTGGACCGTCTCAACCGCGAGGCCACCGATCTGTTCATCAAGCTGACCCACGAGAAGTACCGCGAGCGGTGCGGGGCGCGGCTGGGCAAGTCTATTCCGGGGGTATTCACCGATGAGCCGCATCGAGGGGCGGCATTCACCGGATTTGGGGTGGACAACAAGAACTGTTACCGCATGACGGCGTGGACGGACCGTCTGCCCGCCGAATTCCGTAAGCGGTTTGGCTACGATCTCGTCGAGCGGTTGCCGGAGCTGTTCTTGAAGAAGGACGGCCAGGCCGTGGCGCCGGTGAAGTGGCAGTACATGGAACTGCTCCAGACGCTCTTCATTGAGAACTGGTGTAAGCCCGTGCGCGAGTGGTGCGATCGCAACCACATGATCTTCACGGGCCATTTTTTGCATGAGGACAGCCTGACGTGCCAGGCCGCCGTGCATGGATCGTTGATGCGGGCTTACGAGACCATGCACTATCCCGGTGTGGACGTCTTGACCGAAGGCAACCGCAATTATTGGATCGTGAAGCAACTGGCGAGTGTTGCCCGGCAACTTGGACAGAAGTGGTTGCTGAGCGAGTTGTACGGTTGCACCGGCTGGCAGTTCAACTTTCAGTCGCACAAGGCCGTGGGCGATTGGCAGGCGCTGTTCGGCATCAACCTTCGCTGTCATCATCTGTCGTGGTATACGATGGGGGGCGAGGCCAAACGTGACTATCCGGCGAGCATCTTCTTTCAGAGCGGGTGGTGGCGCGATTATCACTTTGTCGAAGACTACTATGCGCGGCTCAACGTGCTTCTTGCTCAGGGGCGTCCGGCATGCGACGTGCTGGTGCTGAATCCGATTGAAAGCGTGTGGTGTCAGGTGGGAGTGGGTTGGGCGGAGGAACTTTCGGCGAAGGACAAGGCCATCCAGGAACTGGAGCGAGCGTACAGCGACATTTTCTTCTGGCTCATCGGTTCGCACATTGACTTTGATTACGGAGACGAAGAGATGTTGGGTCGGCTCTGTCGGGTGGCGCGCGATGCCGAAGGCGAGCCGGTGTTGCGTTTCGGCAAGGCCGATTATCGCGTCGTCGTGGTTCCGAAGATGACGACGATTCGCTCCGGCAGTCTCAAGCTGCTTGATGATTTTCGTAAGGCCGGCGGGAAGGTCGTCTTCGTCGGGGAGCCGCCTGCCTATGTGGATGTCATCCGGTCCTCGGCGGCCGGCGAGTTGGCGGGCCGGGCGCGGCGCGTTGAGTGGAAGCGCTCGGCGCTGGTCGCCGCCATCAAAGACTCGTTGCGACTGCCGGTTGAGATCGTGGACGCCACGGGCGCGCCGGCCGAGTCGATCTTCTGTCAATTGCGCGAGGATGGGGAGACGAGAATACTCGCCGCAATCAATACGAGTACCGACCGGTGGCATCGCGGTGTGACCATCCGAATCCAAACGACCGGTGCGGTCTCCGAGTGGAATTGTCTTACGGGTGATCGTCGTGCCGTTGCTTCTCAGATCCGCGAGGGCTGGACCGAATTCACCACTGACTTTGCCCCGAGCGGGGAACATGTATACGTGCTGACATCCGCACCGATATCCGGTCTTCCGCCGCAACATGCGTTCAAGGAAGTCGGTCGCGAGGTCTGCAAGGGGCCATTCGCCTACGCGCTCAACGAATCCAACGTCTGCGTACTCGATCTGGCCGCGTACCAGATCCATGAGGGGTCCGTGGAGCCGGAGACGGAGGTCTTGAAGATCGATCGCGCCGTGCGGAAGGCCTTCGGCCTTCCTCTTCGCGGCGGCGACATGGTCCAGCCGTGGTTCAGCAAGAAGTTCGCGGCCAAGCCCGGGGTCAAGGGCAGGCTTCGCATGGTGTTCCGCTTTGATATCGAAACGCCGCCGACGGGTGCCGTCCAACTGGCGATCGAGGAGCCGCAGGACTACACCCTCACGCTCAATGACCACGTCATCGCGTCCGCACCGAAGGGGTGGTGGGTCGACCCGGCAATCCAGACGGTCAGCCTTCCCACGGAGCACCTCGTGATTGGGGCCAACCGGATCGAGCTGACGACAGACTTTCGCCAGGACATGAATCTCGAGGCGATGTACCTGCTGGGTCAGTTTGGTGTCCGACTGGACGGGACGAAGAGGGTGCTGACTCGACTGCCGGAGAAGCTCGACGTCGGCGACCTGGCCGGACAGGGGTTGCCGTTTTACAGCGGCACGGTGACGTACCGTGTTCCCGTATCGACCAAGCCCGGCGAGGGGCAACGGGCGTTTCTTGTGACGCCGCGGTTCGAGGCCGCGTGTATCAAGGCGGCGTCCGACAAGGTGATCCCATGGCCGCCGTATGAGGCTGATGTTACGTCGGAGCTTCGGCAGCGCGACAATCTTGATGTTCACGCGGTGCTGACGCGCCGCAACACATTCGGGCCGTTGCACCAGGTTCCGGTTCGCGCCGGGAGCTATGGCCCGGGAAGTTGGGTTACGGACGGTGCCGGGTGGTCACCGTCGTACCAGCTCTACCCGGCCGGACTACTTGAGGCGCCTGTCATCTCGCTTCGTGCGGAGTCGGACTAGTCTTGCGCGAAGGAGGATGCCGTCGTCCAGGGTTCTTCGCGTGGTTGGAGTTGACAACGATGGCCTTTGAAAACAGCGAGCCACGACTACGCCTGTTCCTGTTGTTGCTTGCATTCCTGCCGCCTTGTCCCGCGCTCAGTGCCGAGAAGGCCGACGAATCGCCTGCCATGACGCTTGTCCGCCCCGAGCGGTCGTGGGAACAGGTGCAGGCGGCCGCCGCCGAGACACCTCCCGTGACGTACCAGCTGCCCGCCGATCGTTGGGATTGTCTGCCGATCACTCGGAAGCGTTTGGCCGGCGAAGGCGGATCGCTGAGCATCGTGATGTTGGGCGACAGTGTCATCAACGACACGTGGCGATCGCGTCGGGTGGATCGTGTGGGCGCCGCCGTTCCGCGTGGACATTACGGAGGCGACGAGGCCCGGCGCGAACGCGCTCGAGATCGACGTGGTGAACTTCTTGCCGAATCGCACCATCGGCGACCCAAGTCTGCCGGCGGAGCAACGGCTGACTCGTACGAATGTTCGCAAGCTGACGAAGGATACGAAACTCATGGAGTCGGGTCTGTTCGGGCCGGTTCGGCTGCTTTGGAGCGAGTTGAGGAAATGACCCGTGCAATAATTCGGTTCGAGTGTTATGGAGGCATTTATCTTGAGACAGATCGGCAGATGTGTTGGTGCTCTTGCGCTCGTTCTGAATGCCCGTGGGCTTTGCGGAGAGGCTGTGTCGCGGTCGGACCTCGGCACCAAGGTGAAGCTGCGGGTGCTGGTCGACAAGGTCATGCAGCCCCAAGAGAAGTGGGTGACCAAGGAGTGGATGGTGAAGGCCACGGCCGAGGCGGGGTTCAATGCGTTATCCCCGCGGATCGGGCACGAGCGACTTGACGAAGTCAAACAGGTGGCCGAATGGTGCCGGACGTACGGCATCTACTACATGCCGTGGATGCGAGGGTCTCTGGAGGCCCCCAGGGGTCGCGAGGCGGACGGCAAGCGGTATGTGCAGGCTCGGGGGGTCGAACAGCAATTGTGGAGTCCGAACTCGGACGAGTTCTGGGCCTGGACGCACCGGCATGTTCTCGAATACGCCAAGCTCGGTGTGGCCCATCGGAGCCTGATGGGCGTCTTCCTTGACTACGAGAACTACGCACCGGGGCGGGCGGAGAACTGTTACGGGCTTTCGTACGATGATCTCATTCTGACGAAGTTCGCGGAGTCGAAGGGTATCACGGCGCCGGTGCTGGACTTCGCCCAGCGCAAACCGTGGCTCGAAGAGAAGGGGCTGCACGAGGCGTTTTCGAGATTCCAGGTCGACCACTGGCGGGCGCGATGCCGGGCGCTGCGAGAGGCCGTCGATCGGATCGACCCGACGTTCCAGTTCTGTATCTACCCCGCGCCCGGCACGCCGTTCATGGTGCAGGGGGCCTATCCCGAGTGGGCGACGAAGCGGGCCCCGCTGATCCTCGCCGACGCGTCGACCTATGGCCGGCCGACGCGACTCGGCGGTCAGGCCGCCTCGCTGGAGGCCAATCGCGAGAGGCTGATCAAGGGGATAGAGACTCCCCAAGCGGCGGGCATACCGTACCTCTACATCGGCGGGATTGATCCGCTGGTCCGCGGCGCCGACCCGGAATTCTCGGGTAAGAACGCGGTGATGATCTCGGAGGCGACACATGGGTATTGGATCTTCTACGAAGGCCCGACGTACACGAAGCCGGACCATGTGGAGTACTGGAAGTGGTTTACGTGGGCGAATCGGGCCATCGAGCGGGCAGACTTTGCCGTGTGGCGCGAGCCCCGGCAGGGCGGTGAAGACGTTCTCTCGGGGCTCGTGCGGCGGGCGGGTGAATCTCAGAGGCTGATCCCGCCGAAGGTCACCGGTGTCACGGTCACGTACCCGCACGTTGCCCTTCGCGGAGAGAACATCTTGCTGTTGGCCGTCCGAAAGGGCCAGCGGGCCGAGATCCTGCTGCGGCACCACCCCGTGAGTACCTATCAGGACTCGCTCTGTTGGGAGCTTCGGGACGGGCATATGAAGATGATCGGGTCTGGGAAGATCGCCCTTGGGAAAGAGGGTTTGGTCGCTTTCACACCCGAGTCCGACGGGCTTTACAACGTTGTTCTGTGTGCCGAGGGGTGTGCCTACTCGGTGGTTCAGTCGAACGTGCCTGTCGGCCTTTTCGCGGGCCAGGGTGTCTCTCTCATTCGTGGTGCGGAGCGGCTGTATTTCGCCGTACCCGACGGGGTTGAGCGGTTCACGGTGACGACACAAGGGGCTGGGCGGGAGACAGTTCGTGTCAACGTCTGTGATCCGGAGGGCAAGACGGCCGCCAGTGGGCAGACGACATTCAAGCAGAACCGCGTCCGGGTGACTGTGCGTCCCGGCGCCAATGCCGGCAAGACGTGGTCGCTGTCAATCGGTCGCGCGGACGAGGGCACACTGGAGGACAACCAAACCGCGCTGGATGTGAACGTTGCGCCGGTGCTTTCGTTTGTGCCGGATCAGGTGTTCTGCGTCGGGCGGTGATAGGAGCGGGGGACATGTCACCCACGGAATTCAGGGGTCAGGAGCCGTGGCCGAGGAGAGCTTACGCAGAGGCGGAAAGCTCGCTGAGGTGAAGACACCCAATCAGTCCATATGCTTGCCCAGAATACAGTTGGGGAGTGCGAAGCCATCTGCCCCAGTGATTCGCCACAGGTCGTTGCGTAGGGGGGTGAAAGGGATATAATTAATAGACGTTCACGCCAGCAACTCCACCTGCCGGCCTTTAAGGAACCGACCTATGCTCCCGTGCGAGACCATTAGCCGAGTGGGTTGTGGTGTCCTCGTCCTGTGGGCCGCTGCAGGTATCGCCGCCGGGCAGGAAGACTACCTAACCTTGGCGGACGATACCACGATAACGATACCCAAGCTTTCCCCCGAGGAGCTGGAGGAATTGCTCGCGCCTATTGCGCTGTACCCGGATGCCCTGCTGGCGCAGATTCTTGCCGCTTCGACCTACCCCGCGGACGTCGTTTTGGCTAACCGGTGGGTTCAGGAGAAGCGCGACCCGGCCACTCTCGACGAACGCGACTGGGACCCGAGCATCAAGGCACTGACGCAGTTTCCGACGGTCCTGAAGATGATGGACGAGCAATTGGAGTGGACCTCCCAGCTTGGTGAAGCCTATTTGAACCAGCCGGAAGACGTGATGGCCGCCGTCCAGTCGCTTCGCGCCAAGGCCAGGGCGGCCGGCAGTCTTTCGGACACGCCCGAGCAGAGGATTGTCGTCGAAGAGAGGGTCATTCAGATCGTGCCGGCGAATCCGGAGATCATCTACGTTCCGGTTTACAGTCCGCAGGTGGTCTATGTGCCGAGCGCGACGCCCCCGCCCGTTCCGGTGAGGTTCGGCCTCGGGATCCGACTGGGCGCATGGGCCAATCTGGGATGTGACTGGATCCGCAGGTGCGTTTACTACGACCGGTGGCGGGGGCCTGGGTACGTATACCGGACGCGGACAGACGGCCACAGAGAATCCGTTCACGTGACGCCGCCACCTTCCGCGTCGTACCGAGGGGCATCGCCCGGTTGGGAGGGGCAGCGATGGAGCCGGGATGGCCGCCGCGGTCCCCCTCCGCGTGGCGGTACCTGGATCAGCCAGGTTCGGAGGGGAGAGGGCTACCGAGGGCACGACAAGCCACCGTCCGGAACGCCGATCTTGGTCCGTCCGGGGGCGGGCATCACTCCGGCGGTCACACGGAGGGATGACGACGATCGCAAACCGAGAAGCGTGTTCAATCCGCCGCAACATGCGGGCGAGGTGGACCGGTTCAGTGGTCGTGGTCAGTCAAGCCGCGAAGGAATGAGAGGAAGGACGGGCTCCGGCGCGTCCGGTCAGCAGCCGCAACGCGATCGCCAGTCTCCGTCGGTCACCGCGGGCGGTTCGAGTGCGGTCCACTCGCCGCCACCGCTCACCGGTGTCGGCTCTACCGTTCGAACACCTCAGACTCCGAGCGTGATTACTCCTCCACCGGTTCAACGCACTCGTGACGCTTCGGTTCGAACGCCGCAGACGCCGAGGACGGTTAGTCCCCTGCAAGCTGTGCGAAATCTAGGTGCTGCCATACGGACCCAGTCGACACCGAGCGCATTCAGCACTCGGCAGTCCGGTAGCGAGGTGCGAAGCTTCAGCACCCGAGGGTTGTCCAGTCGCGGCGGGACCGGGCAGACAAACAGCGGCTCTCGGAGCGACGCCGGCTCGCAGGGGGGAAGCAGCGGGTTGCGAAGCGTGACCGGATCGAAGGGGCCCAGCGGGGGATCGCAAGGAGCCGCTGCGGCGCCGTCGGGCGGAGGGACTCGGGGGGGCGGGCTCAGAGGAGGCAGTGGCGGGCAAGGGGGACGTGGGTCCGAGGGGAGCAGTGCCCCACGACGCTGACGGATGAACGCGCATTCAACCTCGAGCCCCGGTTTATGGAGTGAGGGGTCTCCGGTCAGATGACGGACACGTGAGATCGCTGCTGAAAGGACAATACTGATGACGCTCATGATCCGGATGTGTGTATGTACGGCGTTTCCGGCGCTGGTTTCTGTCTCCGTACTGCCGTTCGCAGGCCGCGCCACGGCGGCGGATTCGACCGCCACGACACGGGTCGCCGAGTCGCAACAGGTCTTTTCGACACCTGAAGAGGCGGTCAAGGCATTGCAGGAGGCGACGGCAGCCCGCGACAGAGCGGCGTTGCGGAGGATCTTCGGCTCTTCGCTGAGGGAGCTCTTGTCGTCGGACGACACGCGGAATGCGCATGACTGTGCCGCGTTTGCACAGGATTTGGCCGAGACGTCCACTCTGGTCAATGAGGGTGAAGGGCGCGTGACGCTTACGGTGGGCAGGAGCAACTGGCCTTTCCCCGTTCCGATCGTCCGGAGGGACGGCACGTGGTTTTTCGACACTCAGGCCGGTAGGGAGGAGATACTCAATCGTCGCATCGGCGAGAACGAGTTGAACACAATCGAGGTTTGCAGGGCCTGTGTGTTGGCGCAGCGCGAGTACTTTGCGCGAGATTGGGACAACGACGACGTTTTTGAGTATGCCCAACGTTTCCGAAGCACGCCGGGCAAGAAGGACGGCTTGTACTGGCCCGTGGCCGGGGATGAGGAGCCAAGCCCGCTCGGTCCGCTTGTGGCTCAGGCCCATGCCGAGGGGTACGGCAAGAAGGAGGGCGAGAAATCAGAGAAGCGCTCTCCGTACCACGGGTACTACTTCAAGATCCTTACGAAGCAGGGCATGAACGCCCCGGGCGGGAAGTACGATTACGTCATCAACGGCCACATGATCGGCGGTTTCGCGATCGTGGCGTGGCCGGCGGAGTACGGTTCGAGCGGGATCATGACGTTCATCGTCAACCAGCGCGGCAAGGTCTACCAGAAGGACCTCGGACCCAATACGGCGGAGATCGGGAAGGAGATGACGGAATACAATCCCGACGGGGAGTGGACGCTCGTGAGGGACTAGGGCGTTCTACCACGTTGTGGGGGCGAAACGCAGCGGTTGAGAGTGTGCAGTCGGCACTTGCGTGCGGCGGCGAACAAAACCTTGCGCGGGGTTGGAGAGGTAGCTGAAGCGAAGACGGGGGTCGGTATGCGAGACGTGCAGTCCCACGTGGGGCTCGGCGTTGCCTATGGCCGACTCTGTGTGGACCTCTTGGCAGGGTGAACGAAGGGCTTGTGGACCAGCCACGTGTTACCGGACGCTTGGTGGGAGGGGTGAGGGGGCTTTTGCGCCGGTCAACCGCAACGACACCGTCGGCGATGGCGGAGATGTGGTTTACTGGTTTTCCCTCACGCGTTCTTCTTGGAGGGGTTGACGCATCGGGAGGGCTGATTTCGAGCGGCCATCAGGGCCACTCGTGAAGGCGGGTGCGGCGTGTGGAAAGCGATCGGGGCGAAGGGGGTAGATACGGGTTCCTGAGTTCGCAAGTGTCCTTTGTTTTTTCGCTGTTCACTTGGTTGCCACAAATACTGGGCGTGCGGGGCGCAGAGTAGCGGCTCTTGAGAATCGCCCGAAGCTGCAATTCCAGGTGTTTCAGAGATAGAAGCTCTGTTGCGCGCTTAAGTCAGGTGTTATCACTTCCGAAGAAGAGAGAGATGCGGTGGTGCAGTCCCACCGTCGTTGGGGGGAGCGCGGCGATCGCGTGGCGTGTGCTGCTCATGCGACCATGATCTTCCGCATCCGACGTTGGCGTGGACGAGCACCGAGGCATCAGCCGGGTTGATCAGGGACATGTGATGTCCACACTCGTCACGATTGGGTTGACCCTGGTTGCGGTCGTTGCGGTATTGGCGGCCGCGGGTGTGGAGGGGCTCTTCGCCCTTGTCTGCGGAGTGGTTCTGGCGGTGTTTGTCTTTGCGCCGATTCGCCGGACCGTCATCCGTTCTGTCCGAGCACCTGCAAGACGAAGCGAGCACGATTCGAACACGCTGAAGGGGCGCGAGTACCTTCTTGAGGGTTTCACGGACCTCAGCGAACGCCACCGAACCAGGGAAGCGCTGGACCAGCGCATCGTCGAGTTAACGCGTGCGTTGGGCGACGCATCGGGTTGGCGTCTCGACGATTTGTTCAACATGAAGGAGATCCAGGGGATCCAGGATGCCTTTGCCGAGGCGACGGGCGTCGCGTCCATTATCACCGATCCGGAGGGGCGTCCGCTAACGCGGCCCAGCAACTTTTGTCATTTGTGCAAGAACGTCATTCGCAAGACGGAGAAGGGACTTGCGGACTGTCGGCATTCGGACGCCGTGCTGGGGCGCATGAGCCCCGGGGGGCCGATCGTCCGGCCCTGCCTCGGTGTGGGGCTGTTGAGTAGCGGTACGAGCATCTGCGTGGGAGAACGACATATCGCCAACTGGCTGGTCGGCCAGGTGCTGGATGAGGATGCGGACGAGGAAGCGATGCTCCGCTACGCCGGTGAGATCGGCGCGGACGAGAAGGAGTTCCGCGAGGCGCTCTCGAAGGTCACGCGGATGCCGAAGGATCAATTCACGAAGGTGGCGCAGGCACTCCACCGGATTGCCAAGTTGCTGTCGTTGCAGGCGGTTCAGAACGTCTGGCAGGCCCATGAGATTGCGGAGCGCTGGCGTGCGGAGGAAGCCCTGCGTGAGAGCGAGACCAAGTACCGCGAATTGGTCGAGAACGCAAACAGCATCATCATCCGTACCGACGGAGAAGGCCGCATTACCTTTCTGAACGAATTCGCGGAGCAGTTTTTCGGTTACTCGCGGGACGAGATCCTGGGCAAGAACCTTCTGGGGACGCTCGTTCCTTCCGATGAGTCCTCCGGTCACAATCTCCGCGCGCTGCTCCAAGGCCTCCACGAGCATCCCGAACGGCACACCTATGTTGAGAGTGAGAACATGTGTCGTGACGGCAGGCGGGTTTGGATCGGGTGGACCAACCGTCCGACCTTTGATGAGTTCGGGAGGCTGGTGGAGGTGTTGTCCGTCGGCAGTGACGTGACCGAGCGGAAGCTCGCCAAGGAGTCGGCCGAGCAGGCCAAGGCGCGTCTTGAGGCGACCAACCGAGAACTGGAGTTGGCAATCGATCGGGCGAATCAGATGGCGTTGGCGGCCGATGTGGCGAACAGATCGAAGAGCGAATTCCTCGCCAACATGAGCCATGAGATTCGTACTCCCATGACGGCCATCCTTGGTTACAACGATTTGATGCTCGATCCGAGTCAGACTCCGGAGGAACGGGCGGAATGCGTCCAGACCATTCGGCGTAATGGTGAGCACCTTCTCAGTATCATCAATGACATCCTTGACCTGTCGAAGGTGGAAGCGGGCAAGATGACGCTGGAGATCGCCGAGTGTTCTCCGCATCAGATTGTGGCGGAGGTGGCCTCGCTGATGCGAGGACGCGCGGTGGGCAAGGGTCTGGGATTTGAAGTTCGGTACGCCGGTCCGATTCCGGTGAGCATCAACAGCGACGCGACAAAGATACGGCAGATCCTTATCAATCTCATCGGGAATGCGATCAAGTTCACCGACGCCGGTTGCGTCACGTTGATTGTGCGGATGGCGGAAGCGGTTGAAGGGTCGGAACCTCGCCTGGCGTTTGAGGTGATCGACACCGGGATCGGCATTGCTTCGAACCAGATCGACGGCTTGTTCAAGCCGTTTGTCCAAGTGGACAGCTCCACGACCCGGCGGTTCGGAGGGACGGGATTGGGATTGGCGATCAGCGGTCGTTTGGTGGCGATGCTTGGCGGCGAGATTACCGTTCAAAGCGAGCCGGGCAAGGGCAGCCGGTTCGCTTTTACGATTCGGACCGGACCGTTGGACGGCGTGGAGATGATCTCTTCTTCTCACGAGGCTCTGCCCGCGCGGAACGCGGCCCGAGTCGAGCAGAGGAGCGGCACGGCGAGGGGACGGGTTCTGTTGGTTGAAGACGGCCCCGACAACCAGCGGCTGATTGCATTCATGCTGAAGAAGGCCGGGGCTCATGTTGAGGTCGCCGACAACGGTCGCATCGGTGTCGACAAGGCGATGGCCGCCATGGAGGCCGGACGGCCGTTCGACTTGGTCTTGATGGACATGCAGATGGCCGTTTTGGACGGCTACGCAGCGACGCGGGAGCTGCGTGAGAGGGGGTATACGCGGCCGATCGTTGCCCTTACGGCGCATGCGATGGAACGTGATCGGCAGAAGTGTTTGCAGATCGGATGCGACGATTTCCTCACGAAACCGATTGATCGAGATAGGCTACTCTCGCTGGTTGCGAGCCATCTTCGAAGCGAGGAGGTCCGGTGGGCCAAGGCGCCGTCGCCGGTCGGTTCGTAGCGGAATCGAATCAACAGAATCCTCACGTTTTCCGTACCCACCTGCGGTCGGCGGCGATCGTTTTTCCCGTGACCGATTCCCGCGAGATCGCACGCTCTTGGGCTAGGCCTGGAAGTCGTGCTTCAGGATTTCGATTGTGCGCCGGCACAACTCCTGTCCGTAATCGGTCCAGATGCCCTCCCCCCAATATCGAAAGCAGCTCGTCTGGGTCATGAGCAGGTGGTAGAGCGCGTTACGGTAGCGTGGGTCTGACGGAGGAATATTTCGATCCAGAACCTTCTCGGCGAAGAGTGCGCCGGCCGATTCCATCTTGCCTATTACCCGCTCGTAGCCGCGGACCCAGGATTTGTCTCCGGTCCAGCTTCCGCCTTCCATAGGGAAGCGGTGGTCTTCCTTCCTTAGCGTCTCAATCACGTTGGCCAGTGCTTCCGGGCCGGTTGGCTCCGGGAGTCGGTCCCAGATTCGTTTCTGGTGTATCGGCTGAATGGGAGGAAGATCGTTCTCCGTGATTCCGATGCTTTCCAGGTGTTCGATGTATTCGGTTACGTTCATCGGCGGCGTTGGGCTTCCCGATGCTTCCGACATGACGGCGAGGTATTTCGCTGGGAACTCGTTCATCATGACGCCGCCGTTCTCGCCGTCGGAGATTTGCGTGACCAGCGGGGGAATGGATCTGCCGGCCAATTCGCGGTGCCGGAGGCCGCGGGCTTCGTAGTAGGGCTGCATTTGTCCGACGAGCTTGGTGTCGCTGCCCTGGGTCTTGACGATTGCGATGATGCCGGCGGTTCGGCCACTCGCGTTTCTTGCGATCAGCCGATGCGGGATGTGGGGGTCATGGAGAGGGCCGCCGTCGGGAGTCCGTTCCACGGTGTGTTCCTGGACCAGGACCCAACGGTAGCCGGAGTCCTTGAGGGTCTTGACGAATTCGTAGCAGACGTCCGGGTGATTCGGCAGGGCCATTTCCGCCGGTGAGAACCCGCGTACGCGAGCGAGCGCCTCGAGGCCGAAGATCGCGGCGAAATGGTGCCGCCAGGCTTGAACATGGAGGCGGTAGTCCCGCACGGGCGTGGAGGGCGCGACGGCGTGGCCCCACGGAGCGCCGAGCCACTCGACAGCGCGGCGATACGCCGGGTCGCACGTGATCGTCTTGAGGCTGTCGATAACGTCGTCTGCTCCCATCTGTCGCAGGCCATGAAGGAGGCAGCCGGAGTACTCCAACATAATCCGAGGGTTCTTGCCTTGCCGGATGAGTTGCGGGATGAACTCGCCCATCCGCTTGTAGCACTGCAGGAAGACGGTGGCATTGTAACGGTCGCCGCTGTGAGGGCTGTTCATCATGTGTTGGAGGTTGCCGATGACCCTGGCCGTTCGTAGGTCTTGGCCTTCGGCCGGGATCAGCGGTTGGTGCATGTGCAGTGCAATGGCGAAGGCGCTTCGGATGCTCGCGAAGTCGATGCCGCTCTCGGGGAGATACGCGGGTCCGGATTGCGTCATTGCCTGAGCGATCAGGCCTTCCGCGCCGCAGATATTGGGAATGCCTGCGACATACTCGGGTATCACGGCGATGCTCATGACCACTCCCGTTCCGGTCTTTGCCTCGTAGACCTGCTTGCCAAGGGGGTTAGCGTCATGAGCGGTCCCCCCGGTGGTCTCTTTCCATCTTCGCAGATGCGGTTGTTTCTGTACAGGCGAGAAGCCGAGAAGCACGGGCCATCGATGTGGCGGACCGGCCGATGTGATCGACTGTCTCACTGGAATGCCGCGAACGGAATTGACGTCGATGGCGAATAGGCCGACGATAGGAGGCATCGAGCCTTTCGCGAAGGTTCGGAGCCTTTGTTTGCCGAGCCGGGGGTGGTGTGTGTTCCGTAATGTTCAGGGTTCCGGTTTTCGCCGCGACGACGAATCGGGGCCGTCCGGTGCGGAAGGAGTGACTGAGAAATGCGACGGGTTCTGGAAGTGTTTCTGTCGACCATGCCTCTTCTGGCGATGATCTACCCCTCATCCGTCCGTGGCGCCGAGCAAGGCGACGATCGGCAAGGGCCATCCGAGCATGTCGCCTTCCGCAAGCCGCCGTCGGATACGCGCATGGTTCAGGACGGCTTTCTTTGGATCGAAGCGGAGGACTTCAAAGATTACGGCGACTGGCGTTTGGACACGCAGTTCGTTCATCTGATGGGCTCGGCCTACCTGATCGCGGGAGGCATAGGATCGCCGATTCGAGACGCGACGACGGATATCACCGTTTCCAAAGCCGGGAGGTATCGTGTCTGGGTCCGCACGAAGGACTGGCTCAAGGGCCATTCGCCGGGCCGGTTCACCGTGTCGGTGAACGGGGTTCGATCCGGGCAGGTTCTGGGGGTCGCCGAGACCCAGGCATGGATCTGGCAATCGGCGGGCGAATTCGAACTTCCGTGCGGGGCGATGCGGATTGCCCTGCACGATCTGACGGGCTACTTCGCGCGGTGCGATTCCCTGTTGCTCACGACCGACCTGTCCTACAGGCCGCCGAACGAGCCCAATGACCTGTTGCGAGAACGTGCCCGGCTGACCGGTTGCTCTCTGGAGCCCCGGGAGGAGGGCGCGTTCGACGTGATTGTGGTCGGCGGCGGAACGGCGGGGTGTTGTGCCGCCATCGCGTCGGCCCGTCTCGGCGCCAAGACGGCGCTGGTTCAGAATCGACCGGTATTGGGCGGAAACGCCAGCATCGAACTGGGTGTCGGTGTCGCCGGCGCGAGCGCGCGACATCGAAACGCGCGGGAGAGCGGGATCATCGAGGAGGCCGGCGAGATCAAACGGCGGCGTGGCGATCGCAGCGTCAGCGAGGCGTTTCGGATACTGACCGAAGCGGAACGGCGCTTGGCCGTGTTCTACAATCGGCACGTCGTCGGCGTGGAAACGGATGGCGGCGGTCGCATCGTGGCCGTGAAGGCCGTTGATACGCTGACGGGGCTTCATAGCCGGTATCGCGGCCGGCTCTTCGTCGACTGCACGGGCGATGGGTGGGTGGGGTTCTACGCGGGGGCGAAGTATCGGATGGGCCGGGAGTCGCGGGAGGAATTCGGCGAGGACCTTGCTCCGTCGCAGGCCGATGCGATCACGATGAGCGGTTGCCTGATGGGCAATCTGGCCATCGGGTTTCGGGCCGAGGATACCGGCGTGCCGACGACGTATGTTCCGCCGTCATGGGCCGCCAAGCTGCCTTCCGGGGAGGCGTTCGGCCGGGCGATCCGGCGGCTCACGACGGGCGAGTGGTGGATGGAGCATCCCGGCGATATCGACGATCTGTACGACGCCGAACGTGCGCGCGATGAGTTGATCCGGATCAGCTTCGGTTACTGGGATTACGTCAAGAACGCGTGGCCGCAGCGCCATGAGGCGGCCACGTGGAAGCTGGTTCACGTTCCTCACATGGACGCCAAGCGGGAAACGCGCCGATTGATAGGGGATCATATCCTTACCCAGCAGGAGGTGCAGAAGGGGACCCTGTTTCCGGACCGCATTTCTTACGGCGGCTGGTCGATCGACGTGCACCATCCGAAAGGCATCTTCTCCGGGAAGGAAGGTCCCTACTACTGTGATCCGCATGTGCCGATTTACACCATTCCCTACCGCTGCCTCTATTCCGTGAATGTCGAGAACCTTCTGTTCGCCGGTCGCGACATCAGTGTGACGCACATTGCCCTCGGAACCGTTCGGGTCATGGGGACGCTGGCCACGCTGGGTCAAGCCGCGGGCACGGCGGCCGCGCTCTGTCTCAGGCACAATGTCAGCCCGCGCAAGCTCGGTCAGGAGTACATCACGGAGCTCCAGCAGACGTTGCTGAAGCACGATCAGTACATTCCGGCGATCACGAACGAAGATCCGGCCGATCTCGCCCGCGGCGCGACGGTGACTGCCTCGAGCACGGCCGCCCACGAGGAGTTCGGCCGCCAACACGTCGTTCTCACCGAGCGGCACGAACTGAACACGCCGCGGGCCGTGATGTTCCCGCGCGGGGCGAACCGGGAACTGAAATCCGTCCGGCTTTGGCTTCACTCCGAGCGAAGAGAGCCTGTCGACGTTGCGCTTCACGTTCGGGGAGCGAAGGCGGCCGGCGAGTTTCAGCCGGGTGCCGACCTGGCGACCGTATCCGCGAGGGTGAATCCGGGACCTCGGAGCGTCGTTGAATTCCGGATTGATCGGACGATCGAGGAACCCTATGTGTGGGTGTGGTTGCCGAAGACCCCGGGCCTGTCGTGGTGGTTGATGTCGAGCGCTCCGGAGGGTACCTGTCGCGCTTATGGGGGAGACGACCGTCGGCAATGGACGGTGGTCCGACAGGCGTATGCGTTTGCGACCGATCCGCCGTTGGCCCTTGAGACCGACTATCGTCCGCAGAACGTCATCAACGGCGTAGCACGCATCGTCGGAAAGGCCGGCAACATGTGGGTGTCCGATCCGCGTCAGACGCTGCCGCAACACGTGGAGTTGTCCTTTGCTTCCCCTGTCGTGATCAACACCGTCTACCTGACGTTCGATACCGACCTTGACCCTCGCTTTGGCGGATCGACCGTATCGCCCAGGTGCGTTCGCGACTACTCGCTTACCGGCTATGATGGGAAACAATGGCACGAACTGGCGAAGGTCGGCGATAACGACCGGCGGCGACGGGTTCACCGATGTGAGACGATGTCCCTGGCGAAGCTCCGGCTTACCGTGCAAGCGACGCACGGCGATCGGTCGGCCCGTGTGTTCGAGGTTCGTGCGTACAAGGAGTAGGTCGTGGACGAAATCCACCTGTTGGTTTTCGGAAACCGCGGTGTGATCCGATCATCGATGTTGCTTGTGCTTGTTGTCTCGCCGGTGATGGGGTCATCGACGGACGACTCGACGACCCGGCCCGCGCCGGCCGCATTCACGCTCTGGCAGCTCCCCGCACAGACACGCACGCAAATGATGTCCTACGTGATCCGATCGGCCGGTGGGAAGGTAATCGTCATCGATGGTGGGACGGCGGGTGATGCCGCGTATTTGCGGAGGTTTCTGATCGACCAGGGGGGCGTGGTCGAGGCGTGGTTTCTGACCCACCCCCACTCGGATCACGTGATGGCCTTCGCGATGATTGTGAGTGATCCGGGATCGATCAAGATTACGGATGTCTACGCGTCAATTCCGGACGAGGAGTGGATGCGGAAACATGCCAACAAGCCGGACGTAGTGGAGTATGAGCTGTTCAACCAGTCGGTGCGCAAGGCCAACCGGAATCTCACCGAACTTCGGCTGGGCCAGGAGTTCATCGTGGATGGGGTTCGAATCGAGGTGCTTGGGGTCAAGAACCCTGAGATCCACCGCAACGCCGTCAACAACTCCAGCGTCGTCCTGCGTCTCTCCGACGGGGGCAAATCGGTCCTCTTCCTGGCCGACCTCGGCGTTGAGGGCGGCGATAAGCTGTTGAAGAGTCCTTATCGTTCCCGTCTGCACTGCGACTACGTCCAGATGGCCCATCACGGTCAGAACGGCGTGAGTGAGGCCTTCTACAGGGTCGTCAACCCCTCTTACTGTCTCTGGCCAACGCCTCGCTGGTTGTGGGACAACGACATGGGCAAAGGCAAGGGGTCCGGCCGTTGGAAGACGCTCGAGGTCCGAGCCTGGATGGACACACTCCATATCAAGCGCCACTACGTTATGGCCGACGGGCTGTGTCGAATTGAGTGACCTTGGTGGCGCCGCTTTCGACCTTTCGCATTGCACGATCGGTTGTCGGCGGGGGCGGCCTGGAGATTGGACCGACCATCCCATAGGGCGTAGAATCTTGCCCGATCGGCAGGCGCTGTGTATGTGCCGATCTCGTTTACAGGATCGCGACTGAAACCCGATGACCTTCACAACGGAGGCGAAATCATGACGACACGTTCTTCTCGTCGACAGTTCCTCCAATCGGCTTCGGCCGGTGCGGCGATGGCCTTTACCACGTCGAGTTATGCCCGGATCGTCGGGGCCAACGAGCGGATTTTGCTGGCACAGATCGGCTGCGGCTCTCGCGGTATCGACGCCCACATGGCCACCGTCCACAAGTTCGACAAGGACCAGAATGTTGAGTTCACTGCGGTCTGTGACCCGTGGCGGGTGCGGCGTGAGATGGCCGCCGCGCGGTGTAAGGAGTGGTACGGCCGCCCGGCGCGGCAGTTCGTGTCGTATCGGGACATCATGGCCCTGGACGACATCGATGCCGTGTTGATCGCCTCGCCCGACCATCACCATTGCTTGCATCTGGAGGCCGCCGCCAAGGCCAAGAAGGACGCCTATTGCGAGAAACCGCTCGCGATGGATATGGAATCGCTCAAGCGGACGTGCGACGCGGTCAAGGCCTCGGGCATCGTGGCGCAGATGGGGACACAGGTTCGCAGTTGGCCGACGAGCGCCGGCTGCCGCGAGTTGTTCCGATCGGGCGCGATCGGCAAGGTGTCACGAATCGAGCAGTGCCGCAACGGCAGCCGGCCCTACTGGTATGCCTTCCTGAAGGACGCCAAGGCGGAAGATGTGGACTTCAAGGAGTTTCTGTATGACCGGCCCGATCGGCCGTTCCACAGCAAGTGGTTGACCGGCTGGTACGGCTACCGCGATTTCACGGACGGCCCGATCGCGAATCTCGGTTGCCATTTCATCGACCTGCTGCACTACATCGTCGGGGCGTCGATCCCGACGAGTGCGGTTGCTCAGGGCGCCACCTACACCTGGAAAGACGAATACGGCTTCACGTGTCCCGATCACTGTGAGGCGACGTGGATGTATCCCGAGGGCTTTCTCGTGAGCTACTGCAGCAACTTCGGCAACGGTAGCGGGAATGTGTTGAAGATTTACGGGGATCAGGGTGTGATCGACCTGACCAACTGGACTGCCCCGACGTACTCCGCGGCTGGGGCCATCAAGACGAGCAAGGCGCCCAAGACGGAGACGAAGGTACCCCCGGTGGAGATTCCCGATCATTTCCTCGACTGGCTCCAGTGCCTTCGCACTCGCAAGGCGCCGAACGCCCCCATCGAGGCCGGCTACTCGCATTCGGTCGCGGTGATCATGGCCACCAAGGCCATGGATACGGGCAAGCGGCAGGTCTATGACGCCGAGAAGCGGGAGATTCGGGAAGGCTGAGGAGAACAGGCATGGAGCGACGGGAGTTTCTGGCACTCGGGCTTGGCGCGGTGGGGGCAACTTCATTGCGGAACCTTAGGGCGCTTGCGGCGTCGTCGGCTGAGGTCGCCGAGCCGTTCGGCATCTCGCTGGCCGAGTGGTCGCTGGTCAAGAGCCTTCGCGGCGGCAAGATGACGAACCTCGACTTTCCGCGAGTTGCCAAACAGGAATTCGACATCGACTGCATCGAGTTCGTCGATCAGTTCTTCGCCGGCAAGGCCAAGGACATGGCCTACCTCGCCGAGCTTAAGAAACGGGCCGAAGGCGAGGGCGTGAAGAGGGGTCTGATCATGCTCGACACGAACGGACCGCTCGGCTCGCCCAGGAAGGACCTGCGCGAGGCGGCGGTTGACAAGACCTTCGCCTGGATCGACGCGGCCACGTTTCTTGGGTGTCATACCGTCCGGGTCAACGTACGGGGTGCGGAAGATCCGCAGGAATTGCGCCGGCTGACTGCCGAGAGTTGCCTCCGGCTGGCCGACTATGCGGCCGAGCGGTCCGTCAACGTTGTTATCGAGAACCACGGCGGGCCGTCGTCGGATCCCGCGTGGCTCAGCTCGGTGATGAAGGACGTCAACAAGCCGAACTTCGGGACGCTGCCGGATTTCGGGAACTTTCCGTCCCCCGTCAATCGTTATGACGCCGTCGAGATGCTGATGCCCTATGCCAAGGGCGTCAGCGCGAAGGCGACCGGATTCACGACAACCGGAGAAGTGGCCGGAATCGATTTCCGTCGCATGATGCGGATCGTTCGTGACGCCGGGTTCAAGGGATACGTCGGCGTCGAGTCCGGCGCGCCTGATGCGGACGGTGAGGCGGACGCGATCCGTAAGACGCGCGACCTGCTGAGGCGGATTCGACAGGAGATGGCGCGCTGCAAGCCGATCTTCAACGGTCGCGACCTGACGGGGTGGGCAGTCGTCGAAGGCGGCGAGTGGGAGGTCCGGAACGGCATTCTCATCGGGCGCAACGGGCGCAACTG
This sequence comes from uncultured Planctomycetales bacterium, assembly GCA_964596165.1. Lineage (GTDB taxonomy): Bacteria > Planctomycetota > Phycisphaerae > UBA1845 > JAFGLZ01 > CAYUQT01. The sequence goes on from CAZQTW010000074.1 coordinate 24,091, forward strand.
GTCGACGAACCCTGAGAAGACCGGATCGTGGTTGCGAACGGAGAGGGAGTATGGCGACTTTCGGCTCGAATTGCAGTATACGATCAGCCAGAAGGGTAACAGCGGCGTGTTCTTTCGATCGGCGATCGAGCGGAATCCCGCCTTTACCGGATACGAGATGCAGATACACGACTCGCCCGGTCAGCCGCCTTCGAAGCAGGGTCCCACGGCGATCTATGATACGGTCGCGCCGAGCAAGAACGTGGTGCGGCCGTCCGGGGAGTGGAACACCGTGACGATCGTGGCGAAAGGGCCGAAGATCGTCATCGAGGCGAACGGCGAGAAGGTTATCGACACGGAGCTGAGTCGCTCGATGAAGGGTTACATCGGCCTGCAGAATCACGACGAACGCGCTGTCGTGAAGTTCCGCAACATCCGGATCGAGGAGTTGTGAACCGCGCCATCGTCGGTGCCTCGTCGAACGTGACGACGGCCTCCCAAGCCGAGGTTGGTTGCGCTGCCCGAGGGGTAGATACGGCGTCTGGTCGCATTCACGCGCCAGGATGTCGCGTCTCCTATGAAGGGACGGCGGATTTCCTTGCTGTCTCCAGTAACCTAATCCAGTGGCCTATGTAGTGGCCATGATCGTGGTAGGTCCGGCCGCTGATGAGGTTGCCGTCGATGACGCAGGGCTCGTCGACGAACGTACCGCCGCAAACCTCCAAATCGAACTTGCACTTGGGTACGGTGGCCATTCGTCGGCCCTTGACGCATCCGGCATAGGCGGGGATCTCCACCCCGTGACAGACGCATGCGATCGGCTTGTTGGCCTGGAAGAAGTGCCGTGTGATTCGCACCAGGTCCGGATCATACCGGATGTACTCGGGCGCCCGGCCACCGGAGAAAAAGATGCCGAGGTATTCCTCCGGATTGACGTCGCGAAAGGCGACGTTCGCCTCGATCGTGTAGCCCTCCCATTCCTTGGTGATGGTCCAGCCCGGCTTGACCTCGTGCATGACCATTTGGAATCGTCGCTTCTCCGGTCCCGCGACGACGGGCGTGAAGCCTGCCTCGATGAGGCGGTAGTACGGGTAGAGCGTATCCACGGTTTCAGACGCGTCGCCGACTACGATCAGGACTTTGCTCATGGTCGACCTTACCTTTCTGCGGTATTCCCAGTCACCTGACGCCATCCGGCTTGATTGCCAAGTTCGGCGTATGGCGTCACGGGGAGGTGTTGCGGACTCCAAGAGGCCGTCATAATGGTCCTTCCACAAAGATGTGGCTGTCGGTTTCGCCGGTGCGCTTGAATCCAAGCCTCACGTAGAATGACAGTGCTCGTTGATTGGACTTCAGCACGCGGAGGCGAATCGGCAAACCCAACCGACGTCCCTCCTCCATGAGGAGCAGCATAACCTTGCTGCCTATGCCCCGACCCTGATGCGCCGGCAAGAGGTATAGCTGGTTCAATTTCAGGCAGCCGGGCGCGACGGCCAATGACACCACTCCGATGTCCGAACCGTTGTGACCGATGATCCGGAGGTCCTGTTCCCCGAACCGACGTTCGTGGAGCTGCCGCTGCTCGTCTTCATCCCAACCCCAGACTTCTTCCACGTACTCTCTGAATACGGCCTTCTTTGTGCGAAAGACGAATTCGCTATCGTCCGGCGTTGCTTTTCTGAGTATGGGATCATCCATGCACGAGCTCACAACGTCCGTCTGAGACTGAGGTAAAGGGAGTCACACCAACCGCCATTCATAACCTGCACCCACAGGGTCAATCCTTCTTGCCCAGTCCCCTTTCCAGGTATTCCCTCGCTTGGTTGATCTCATTCGTGATCGCCTGCGGCGAGTCGAGGATGGGATCGCCGCGGGGCACCGGATGCATGAAGATCTCGGTGTTTCCCTGGAAATCGATTTGGCGAAGGGCCGCGAGCAACGGTGTGAAATCCAGCGGGCCGCGGCCGGGCATCTGGAGGAGTTCCTGTTCCTTGGGTAGCTTCTTTATGCACCCCATTCCGTGCTGCCAGGCATAGAACGTCTCGATCGAACGGCCCAGGTTCCGAATCAGCTCCGCCAGCGAGTGAGCGTTTTGCGGCAGGTGGTACGGGGCGAAGGCAATCGCCAAGCGGGGAGTGGGGCGCATCTCGGCGAGCCATTTCATGGAGTCGGGCGACTCCATCAGACTATTGGCGTGGTTCTCGATCGCGATGGTGACGCGTGTTTCCTCCGCCACGGCCAGATGAGGCTTCATCTTTTCAACGAAGCCCTTCACCGCCGCCTTGAGTTCGTCGCCCTTAAGCCCCTTGGGGCCGACGGCGCCGGTCACGATCGTCCGGCAACCGAGTCGCGCGGCCAGCCGCATTTCGTCCTGCAGGCCAAAGGGCCCCAGCTTGTACTGCGTGATACAGGCCAGTCGAACGCCGTGTTCCTTGAGTAAGGCCGCGAAACGATCCTCGCCCATTTCGTCGAGCTGTTCCCGCTGCGAGCCGTGGACCTTCGGCCAGATGTCGATGGCTTCCGCACCCGTCTTTCCGACCTCGGGCAGAATCGTCCGCAGATCGGCATAGCCGTACATACACGAGGCCAGGACGTATCGTAACTTGAACCGGCTCGATGGTTCGGCCGCCACCGCCATTGGTGCCAGCGTCGCGCCGACGACCCCGCCCAGGAATTCGCGCCGATTCATCAGGGATTCGTTCCTCAACAGCAATTCCACCTAACCGGGCGTTCTTCCATTCGCGCGAGCCTCGCTACGACACCTCGAAGCCCTTACGTTGCTCGCGACGGAGCCACTGGTTGGCCTCCGGGTCGCCGACGAACAGCTCCTGGTTCGGGTCCCACTTCAACGGTCGTCCGAGGCGCATCGAGATATTCGCCAGGTGGCACGCGGCGGCGCTGCGATGCTGGCTGACCACGTCTGAGACCGGCGTCTTCCGCGACTTCACGCAGTCGAAGAAGTTGCGCATGTGATTCTCGATCGACGCCAACTTCCCGACCTTGGGCTCGAAGTTCAGGTCATCGGCGTAGAGCGTGTACTCGGATCGCTTCATCTCCAGTTCCTTGAGCAGAGCAGGAGGGTCGGTCTCGATACTGCTGCGTGTGACGAAGACGTCGCCCTTTTCACATTGGAAACGGACGCCGATCTTGCCCTCGCAACGGATTTCGAGGTCGACGCCGTTCGCGTATTTCAGGTTGGCCTGGAACCAAGGCGGCACGTTGTAGCCGTTGTCCACTTTCGAGAATCGGGCCTTGCCGTCGATCTCAACCGGGCCGGTGCGGTCGGCGCCGATTCCCCAGTGGGCGATGTCGACATGATGCGTGCCCCAGTCGGTCATCTTGCCTCCGGCATATTCAAACCACCATCGGAAGGTGTAGTGGCAGCGCTCCTCGCAGTAGGGCACGAGCGGAGCCTGCCCCAGCCACAGATTCCAGTTGATGTGCTTGGGTGTGGGCGCGTTCTCGAACGGGCCACCGGTCGGGTTGCCGTCGATTGTCACGATCGCCTTTTTCAGCTTGCCGAGGCGACCGGAGCGAACGAGCTCACACGCCCGGCGAAATCTCACGTCGCTGCGCTGCCAGGTACCGACTTGCACCACCCGTTTGGTTTGATCGACCACCTTGCATAGGATCTTACCCTCGTCGATGGTCAGCGTGAGCGGCTTCTCGACGTATACGTCCTTGCCGGCGCGGCAGGCGTCGATCACCATCTTCGCATGCCAGTGGTCGGGTGTGCCGATCAGGACGACATCCACGTCCTTGCGGTTCAGCAGGTCGCGGTAGTCCTCGAAGATGTCGGCTTGGCTTCCGAAACACGCCTTGGCCATCTCTCGCATGTGACGGTCGACGTCGCAGAGCGCGACGAGCCGACCGTAGGGCAGGGCCTTTTCCGTGATCACCGAACCCTGGTAGCGCAGCCCGATCGCGCCGATGCCCAGTGGCTTAACCTCCGGTCGGGGCCGTGCTTTCTCGGCGGCGGTGGTCGCTGCGGGTTTCGCTCCGGCTAACGCAACTGCACCAGACCCAGCGGTAGCGGCAAGGAAGTTTCTTCTATTGATCCGCATGGCCTCTCCTTGAGTGCGACCGCCGGTGGGTTGCCTCGTGGAATAGCAACTCCGGGTGAATGATCTTGCCGTTACTCCACCGTCTCAGTGGGATCAACGTATCGGGTCGGACGCGTCTCATCAAGGACCGGGACCGAAGACCGAGAAGGAGACACAACCCATGCTGTTCGGTACCCTGTTTGCCTGTCCCGTAGGAACATTTGAAAGTGGCCCGGGACTCGAGTCCTGGGAAGACAGGTGGCATCAAGCGTTGAGTCCCGTAGAAGCGATTGAACCGTGCGTTCGGGCGGACGTGCGATGTTCGGCCGTCCCTACGGGACTGGTTGGACACCTGATACTGACGGGGCCCAGGACTCGCGTCCTGGGCTGGTCTCGGTGGTCCCTTCGGGACCTACTGCCCGTGCCTTCTCGCGGGCAATTAGAGTGCCGAACAGGATTGAGCCAGTCCCCGTTGTGTTGGGTGTCCTTAGGCGCCCGACACCACCTCGGTACCCCGAGCGGGTGGACATCTGAATACGTAGATCGCCCAGCCCACGGTATCTCTGCCCCCCCTCAAGTAGTTCGATTTCTCCTTCGCCACGCGCTCAAGCAGTTCCGGAAGATCAGCGTCATCTTGGTGGGTGCGCGCGTAGTCCGCCATCGCATACCACTGAAGACCTTCGTATCGGTCCCAG
>CAZQTW010000075.1:0-15158 GCA_964596165.1 uncultured Planctomycetales bacterium
GGTGACGGTCTACGACTTCCGCGCCCGCTTCTACGACCCCACGCACGGCCGCTTCCTCCAACGCGACCCCGCCGAATACGCGGACAGCTACAACCTCTACCTGGCGATGGGCGGGAATCCGCTGAGGTGGAACGATCCGAGCGGAATGTTCAGCTATCCGCAGCTTCTTGTTACGACGGCAATCCAATCGATGATTGGCGGGATAGTGGGAGGGACGGCGAATTGGTTCCTCAATGATGACTTCTGGGGCGGTCTTGGAGCCGGCGCTATCGGAGGCGCCGTGGGCGGACTTGCGGGTGCCGGAGCCAACCTTGCCTTCGCATCGGCCAGTGGCCTCTTTGCGAAAATGGCGGTGGGGGGCATATCGGGGGGCACATCTGCTTTCGCGCAAAGCTACTCCCAGAATCGGGATGTGGAGGCTGCGCTCACAGATGCGTTTTTCGGCACCATTGTCGGAGCTGGCACTGCGGGACTTGTGCGATTGCCTGCAGCCGCATCCCGGTCCGTGTGGCGGCTTGGGTGGGGACTGCGCGGGCAGGTGATAGAGAAGGTCCTGGGGAAGAATACACCAAGCAATTATCCCGTAGTTGACCGATGGCTGAAGGGAATCGCGACAAGCATCAAGAGCATCGATCTGAGGGGCAAGAGTTACCTTCAAGGGAACAAGCTCTACGACACCGTAGCGGAGTATATTGATGACATAGCCACTTTTCGGGGCCGGCAGTGGGGCGGGTTGACCATTGAGGGGCAGGAAATCTCGGGTCGCGCACTGGATCTTGCGGTTCCTGAGGGCGCGGCTACTGGGTGGCAACGAACGATTCTCGAAAAACTGACTGATTATGCGCGAATCAGGGGGTGACTTTGAGGATTGTGGAGATTCAGTAAATGAGATTCGCTAGTGCGTTTCGACGGCATGGGCGGTTCTTCTTTCATGCGTGGTCCAGGACTATGGCACCGGCGTGGATTGCATCGGAGCCATATATGTGTGTCGCGGCAGAGGCATCGGATGCCGACTTGGGGCAGGCCGTGCTTAGGACGCTTGAGGGAACCAGGTTCGACCTAAGACACCCAGAGCAGTACGAATGGAAAGGGGTTGTTCAGCCCCTGCTGGACCTTGCTGGAACACACTCCTACTCAGCATTTGCCCGGGGTGCGGTGGAGTGCCAGGTCAAAGAAGAAGGTGGCCTGTTGCGGTTGACACCCATGGTGAACCTTGGCGGGTCAGAAGGATTCGAGGAAAACACCGCATTGGCTTTCACGATTCCCGCAAGTTCGTCGCCGGAAGAGGTCGGCGCGGCCGTGCGGAAGGCCCTGGACTTGTCCGAGTGATGAATGTGCGAACAGGAGGCGCATGTCCGAGACAGCTATCGGTGAGGTGGTGCGGATGTACGCTCAGGACGCTGTCGACTTTGAAGTTGAAGGGACGCTATTCACACGGCGTGAGCAGGTGGAGCCTTATTGACGGGTGTGGTGGCCGGTGTGGAACCGAGAACTGATGGCTGACAACTGAACACTGAAACCTGATACCTGACGACTGATAACTCGACGTCTGGAGGTCTTTCGATGATACGGAATACAGGCGTATGCATGGCGGTGGTTGGGATCTCCGTTCTGGCGTGGTGCGGTGGTGCCTCGGGAAACTCGATGGTCGTTCGGCTGGTCAATCCCGGCTCGGCGACGGTGACGTCGGGTACGCCGTTTGAGCTGCGGGTGGTGGCCGACATCACGGACGTTCGCCTGTCGGCGGTGGCCTACGACCTGAGCGTGACCGGCACCGGCGACGCGCGGGCATGGCTCAATGACCGCTCGGCCGACCCGAACGAAGTCAACGGCCTGACGTACATTTCGCAGACGCTGCAATTCCCGTTCGAAAACAACCTGGCGCACAACATCGCCGCATGACTTAAGCAGTTGGCCCAGGGGAATGCAAGAACCGGCTTCCCCAAAGTCCGAAAGCCTTGCCTCTCGCCGCGTTGATGATCGCCTCATCCGCCAGAGAGACGAGCTTGAGTCCGCGTCGGCCCGGCAGTCTGTAGATGCACTTGTAAACGCCGACGTCAAAGGGGTGACAAGGCTTCTCAAGTGTCGGTTTGATACTCCCGTCTTCGTGTAGAGAATTACCTTGCTCTTGGCGATGCATCCAGCCGCTCCATCGCCGCTCGAAAGGCAGCGGCCGCCTGCACAGCCCGCTCGGTTACCAGGGGCGGATCGCGCTGGCCCAGGAGCGCCCGCGCGAAGCCGCCCGGCTCAAGCACCCACGTCGAACAGAGATGCCCGAGCATGCGGTCGGTGGCATTGCGACGCGAGCAGTCGATGAGTGCCCGCGTCGCTTCGACGCTGTTCCAGCCCGTGGGCCAGACGCGGAAGCCCTTGTCCTGGAAGTAGCGGACGGAGGGATAGTCCGCTCGTTTCTCATAATGCCAGTCGCAGATGATGATGTCCTTGGGAATCATATCGATCGCAGGCGCCGTGCCGTTCTTGCTGGCCGACCAGCCGTCGTATTTCATGACGTTTCCGTCGATGAGTCGGTCGCCCCACATGAGCATGGCGACCTTCTTCTCGCCGACCAAGTGCCGGTGATAGTCGTTGATCGCCTTGGCGAGCACCTCGGCCGGGGTCTTATCCTTGCAGCGCTCGCACTGCTTGCTCGCGATCACCAGGATCTCGTCCATGCCGACATGAAATGCATCGGCCCCGAAGGCGTCGATCAGCTCGTCCATCAGGGCAAAGACGATCGGATTGACCTTCGGGTGCAGCGGGCACCAGCTGCGCAGTTGGGTCCATCGCTTGGTCGGCGTATCGTCGGGGGGCTCTTCGAGTTCCCGGTACTGTGTGAGCAGCGGATACAGCGTGTGCCGCCAGGACTGATGTCCCAGGCAGTTCAACTGAGGGATCAGGCGGATTCCGTGCGCGCGACAGAGCCTGGCCAGATCCTGGGCATCGGCCCTGGTAATGAACTTGGTCTGCGTCAACTCGGGATGCGACTGATAGTCATAGTTGTACCCCACCTCCAGGACGATGACATTGACGCCCGAAGGCACCATGACCTTGACAATGGCCTCTTTGAGCGGAGCGATTCCCTCCGACCCACCTGCCAGTCCCCAGGCCATCACATGAACGCCGCGCCACTCCTTGTTCTTCGTTGCGGTGTTTCCGCCATTGTCCTCATCGCTTGCCCGGACGCTCGTTGACACGAGAACGCACAGAATGGCGACTACCGCCCCCAAGGAATGCAATCGAATCATCAGTTGATCCTCCGCAGCTTGCCGATTGACTGTCAGCCGTTCGCCAAGGGACGAAGATCGGTCCCCACAGGAATCACCCTTCCTTCTACTTGCAAAGAGGACCCTACGGCTACTACAACCACGGGACAGGTTGAGGTCAAGTGGAGGTCGGGCCGGAAATGAGACAGCCGGAAGTTCCGAGCACACCGGCCGTACATGCACTGCGGGCGGCGGGGGTTGAGTTTGTCCCCCATTTCTACGCCTATGTCGATCGGGGCGGTACTCGGGTGGCCGCCGAGGAGCTCCATGTGCCGGAATTCGAGGTCATCAAGACGATCGTCCTGGAGACGCAGGAGCAGGCCACGGCCAGGCACGGGATGCTCGTCCTGATGCACGGCGACCACGAGGTGTCGACGAAGCAGGTGGCGCGATTTCTGGGAGTCAAGACGATAGCCCCGGCTACCGAGGCGGGCGTGACCAAGTACACCGGCTATCTGCCGGGCGGCGTCAGCCCGTTCGGCACGCGATCCGCGCTGCCGGTCTACGTCGAGGAGACGATCCTGATACTCGACCGGATCTACATCAACGGCGGCAAGCGCGGTTTTCTCGTCGAGATCCATCCGACGGACCTGCAGCGGGTCCTGTCGGTGGTGCCGGTAAACGTGGGGATACCGAGGGAACGGCTGGAATAGGCAGCTTCCGGGATCCGGAAGAAATCGGTGAATCGCGTCACCAGGTTGAACGTCGATGGCACGTCATGGTGGTGTCGGGGCACTTGTGGAGCGTCAGGCAGCCGACATCGTTCGTACGTCGATGATTCCGGCACGACAAGACGCGGAAGACCGTCGGATTGAGGAGTCTGGGCCCAGGAGGCTCGACTTGCGGCCAGGTGTCCCGGCTCTGTGACACCACGACGCTCTCGTAAGACTGTTGCTTGACAGACTGAGTCCATAGCGGGACCATTCTAGGCTTGTCTGACGTGCGGAGAGGGGAATCCGAGGTGGTGGCGCGGTCTGAGGTGCTTGGGTTCCGAACACGCGGGCCGGACATCGGGTTCACGGTGATAGGCGAGGGTGGTTCGATGAAGAGATCATTTGTCCCCATGCGTTCCGGATGGGTCTCTTGCGTCTTGGCGGTTGCCTGTGCAGGGATCTGCCCTGCGGCGGCGCCAGTCAAGACGGGGAGCCAGGCGACGTACGTCCACTACATTCCGTTGTATGACGAGAAGGGCCAACTCCTCAATGCCAAGAGCAAGGTGCCCTTCAGCACGAAGGCGACGTGCGGCAAGTGCCACGACTATGAGAAGATCTCCACCGGTTGGCATTTCCAGGCGGGGCTTCACGAGTCGCCGGCGGCCAGCCGGCCCTCCACGCAACCGGCGTCACGATTGGGTGAACCGTTCTTCATGATCCATGCGGCGAGCGGCACCCAGATCCCGATGTCTTATCGCCAGTGGGCACAGAAACTGGGCACGACGCCGACCGATTTGGGCATCAGCCCGTTGGAGTTCGCTTTGAAATATGGCGCGCATCTTCCGGGCGGCGGGATGCTCGAAAACACTCGCGACAAGAGCGGAAAGATTCAGCGCCTGACCGGTGACCCGTGGGACAAGACAGGCGTGCTCGAGATCGACTGCCTGATGTGTCACCTGCGAACGGGCTACTCACCCGATGTGCGGGCCTCGCAGATCAAGTCCAAGAACTTCAAGTGGGCGGGTACGACCGCGGCAGGCCTGGGTATTATCCGCGGTGAGGCGGGCAAGGCGGCCGAGTCCGGTGGCGAGGAAGAGGCGGGGGATACTTTTGAGAGAGAGACCCAGGGCGCAGCGGCCGGCAGCGGCGTATCGGTCGACGTGAACTATAATTCGGATACGTTTGACGCCGGCGGTTACGTCAGACTCGACATCACTCGTCACGCGCCGATTACGAACTGTCTGTTCTGTCACTACACCCGAACGAATCCGACGCAGGGAGGCGTGGACCACCATCGCATAACGGACATCCACTACGACGCCGGTCTGCGTTGCACCGAATGCCATAAGAACGGCATAGATCATATGATCACTCGCGGCGACGGCGGGCCGGAGGATCAAACGAGCAGCAAGGACAATGCCAGCCTGACGTGCCAGGGCTGTCACCGCCAGGGTCGCGCTGCCGCGCCAAAGGACAGCCATCCCGGTCTGCCGGAGTTTCACCTGAAGGTCATCAGTTGCACGGCCTGCCACTCGGGGCCCAAGCCTGGGTCGGAGGTCATCGCCGAGCAAACGTCGATCGCGCACCATCTCGGAATTTCCACGGAAGACAACCTCGGGAAGCGGACCTCGCCGGCGATCTGGACGGCCGTATGGCGAAGAGACCCGAGCACGGGCAAGATCGGACTCTATCGGTACGCCTATCCTCAGTGGTTCGGCAAGAAGGTCGACCAGAAGGTGACACCCTTGAAACTTGCGGCGGTTGAGGCGGCGGTCAAGGCAGCCGGTCAGGCGATTCAGGACGACGATAAGGACGGCACCCCCGAGATCGACACGGACGCGGAGATCGGTACGGTGCTGGCGGCGCTGGCCAAGGCGATTCCCGAGAAGGGTGCCAAGCCGGTGATGGTCGCCAAGGGGGGGATCTATGAAGCCGACGCTGCCGGCAAGGTCGCGTGGTCCGTCCATGAGGCGGGTCGGCCCTACAGTTGGGCGACGGCACACCCCGTGCGTCCGGCCCGGCGGTCGTTGGGTTCGGGCGGTTGCACGGACTGCCACTCTTCCACCTCGCCGTTCTATTTCATGACAGTCCGACAGGACGCCGGCCAGGGGCCGAAGGCGACGGTCAAGTCCCACGAACTGATCGGCGCGAAGGCGTCACTGGCGGCGATCGGCGGTTGGCGCGAAGGGTCGCTCAAGACGTGCTGGCTATGGCTTGTTCCGATCGTGGGCGTCGTGTGTCTGTTGCACTACGTGACGTTTGGTCCCAAGCGAATCGACGAGAACGGCTCGAAGGAGCTGATTTCGCGATTCGATCTGATCGAGCGGTGGATGCACTTGGTGCTCATGGTATCGTGCGTGCTGTTGGCGCTTACGGGGTTGGGCTTCCTGCTGGCCAAACTGCCGAATGCGAGGGCGAGCATTTGGACCAGCCACAATGCGAAAGAGCTTCACGAAATCTGCGGATTCATCTTTGCGGCGGCCACGGTGGTGGCACTGCTGCGGTGGTTCCGCACGGCACTGCCCGCCGCATACGACTGGGAGTGGGTGAAGGTGATGGGCGGCTATCTGTGGAACCGGGCACATCCGCCGGCCGGCAAGTTCAACTTCGGGCAGAAGATGCTCTTCTGGGGCGCGATGGGACTGGGGCTGCTTCTCGGCATCACGGGGATCATGATGTGGGCCAAGCCCGGCGGCGATGACGGGTTGACGACGCTGGCCTACACGGTCCACGACGTCGCGGCCGTGCTCATGCTGATTCTGCTGGTCGCACACGTCTACCTGGCGACGATTGCCAACCCGGGCACGGTGGTCAGCATCTTCGCCGGCAAGGTATATCGTTATTGGGCGAGTTTCCACCACCCGAACTGGGTTAAGGAGGTGGACGAGAAGGCCGGCCGACCAACGTCGGGCCATTGATTGGACGGGTGGGTTGCCTTGACGGCCGTGTGCTGAATCGACGGGATGGGCAACGGATCCATGACGGCGTTTGGCCGACCGACGTTCGCTAGGGCCGGCGGTTGAGCATCTCATGGACTTTTCGGAGGAGCTTCCAGGAACTGAAAGGTTTCTGGATCAGGTCAAAGCCCTTGCTGGGAAGGTGGTCCGACTCCAGCACGCTGAAACTGTAACCGCTTGAGAAGAGGATCTTCGCGTCCGGTTTTTGGGCGATGATGTTTTCATACACGATTCGGCCGCTCTTCTTGGGCATGACGGCGTCCAAGATGCAGAGGTCAATCTCATCGGCATTTTCCTCGTAGCAGCGGATTGCCGCTTCACCGTCGCCGACGGCCAGGACCGCGTAGCCGGCGTCCTGCAGGACGTGCAGGGTGAAGTTGCGCACCAGTTCGTCGTCCTCCGCGAGCAGGATCGTCTCACCATGTCCCTGAAGCGGCGGTGCTTCCTCCGCCGGAGAGACGGCTGCGGTTTCTTCCTTCTTCCGAACCGGCAAATAGATGCTGAAGACGGTTCCCTTTCCGGGGGAACTTTCGACATTGATGAGCCCGCCGTGTTGTCTGACGATTCCATACACGGTCGCCAGGCCAAGGCCGGTTCCCTTGCCCACCTCTTTCGTGGTATAGAAAGGTTCGAAGACGTGTTCGAGCACGTCGGGGGACATGCCCGTCCCCGTATCCGAAACGCTCAGGAGTACGTAGTGGCCCGTTTGGGCCCATGGATGACTTCGTTCGAAATCCTCGTCCAGGAAAACCGCCGTCGTCTCAATTCGCAGGTTTCCCCCATTTGTCATAGCGTCGCGTGCGTTGAGGGCGAGGTTTACGAGGATCTGCTCGATATGATTCGGATCCGCGTACACGGTGGGGAGGTTGCCGTGGGCGACGGTTTCCAGCGTGATGTGTTCGCCGATCACGCGGCGGAGCATCTTGCTCATGTTCAGAATGACGTTGTCCAGATCGAGGTTTTCGCACCGCATCGTCTCGCGGCGGCTGAAAGTCAGCAGTTGACGAACCAGAATGGTGGCTCGCGAGATGGCTTGAACCACTTCCTGCAGTTCCGCATGCGGCGATTGACCGGGAACCAGGGCATGCAGAGCCCCCTCGACGTATCCCAACATGACTTGCAGAAGATTGTTGAAGTCGTGTGCGACGCCTCCCGCCAGTTGGCCGATGGCCTCCATCTTCTGGGCGTGGCGATACTGATCTTCTAGCCTCCGCTGATCGGTTACGTCTCTACCGATACTGGCAATGCCCGCCATGTTCCCCTCGGGGGTTTTGAGAACAGTGCTGTCCCAGACGACCTGTCGTATCTCACCGCGGCGGGTCACGACGTGTCCTTCGTGATGGCTCGGAATCTTTCCCTCCGAGATGTAACGGTTGAATCCCTTTTTGACCCGGTCTCTGTCCTTCTCAGGGATAAGGACGTCAACCCAGCAACGGCCGACGATGTCATCCTTGGGCCATCCACATAGCCTGGCCAGATGGTCGTTGCAGAAGGTGATGCGACCCTCCGTGTCGAGCATGACCGCCGCCAAGTTCACCGTCTCCAGGATGTCTCGAAATCGTCGTTCGGACTCCCGGAGAGCCTCCAGCATGCGCTTGTGTTCGGTGACGTCGCGGCACGTCAAAAGAACCCCGCCGATTCCCGGCTGATTCAGCAGGTTCTTTCCGATGGCCTCCACATGGATCCAGGAACCGTTGGCATGACGGAACCTAAACTCGACCGGCACGTGGGGATCGATATCGTTGATGACGTCTTGGAAGCACTTCGCCGCGAACTCCAAGTCGTCCGGATGAATGTACTTGAACGCCTTCGTTCCGATCAGCCGGGCCGGATCGTGTCCGGCGATTCGTTGAATGGATGGGCTGACGTAGATGAATTCCCCGTCGATCGTGTGGATGGACATGACATCCGAAGCGTATTGCACGATCGAACGGAATCGCGCTTCACTGGCGAGCAAGGCCTCTTCGGCCTGCATGCGTTGGGCCAGGAAGTCCTGCAACCGTCCGAGAAGCCCGTCGAACGCGTTACAGAGCTCCGACAACTCATCGTTGCCCGAGATGGCCAATCGCGCCGAGAGGTCCGACCCCGATCGGATGCTCTGGACGAAGGTATGAAGGTGCGTCAATCGCCGCAAGATGAGTCTGTTCACGAGGATAAGCGTCGTGCCGCCGGCAGCCACCCCGACGATCAGGACTGCCGTCAGGATGTACGCAAGATCGCGGCGCAAGCCGGTATGGAACTCTCTGTTCGCGCCGATCAGAAGCACGGCGGTCGGCTGTTGGGATCCGTCGCGGACAAGCCCGTAGGCCACGATGTCGCGATCGCTGATGGGGCGTGAGACCACCGCCTGGGGATTCGAGGACGACAGAAGTTCGTCTCGGACATCGTTGGGGATTCGCGAGTCGCCGAGTGGAAGGAGGGAGAACTCCAACTGGGCCAGTTCCGAGATTCGCTCAATCCAGGACGCGTTGACGGGCCTTCCTACGATCAGAGCGCCGCGGATGGGTCCGGTGAACTGACTTGTGAGGATGGGGCGCGACGCCAGGAGCACCGGACCGTCCGGAAGGCTCCACACGCCGGATGTGGTGCTGTTGGGGTCTTCGTGCCGCACGAGGGGACTGTCCGCGGTCAACAAGCCGACCAGGCCACGGGGGACAGGCACTTCCTTCTCCGACTCAAGGTCGAAGCTCTTTGAGTAAACGATCTTTCCGGTTCGATTGACGAAGACCATGAACCCAAATCGATTCTGTTTGAACGTTGAGTACGTCACGTTGGACCGAATGTAGGCCTCATTGCCGTCTTGAATGAAAGCGTATGTGTCGTCCCATCCGGCGTAGTCCGCCGTCGAACTATCCAGCTCGGACACTTCGTAGGACACTGCTGCCTGTGCACGAAGCACTCTCTGCTTCATCTGACGCCTATCGCTCTTGGCCGCTTGCCTCGCCATTAAGAGGCCGGCAATGAGCGTAATGGTCGCGATAATGAAAGAGAGAGTGGTGCCGATTATGAGGAAGGTCTTGGTCCGAACCGTCATGAGACCGTCCGCCTTTATGCGACGACATGAGGACCCGCAGGCATATCCCTTCAGTATACTGTACTCCCGGTGACGGCGTATGACCCAACATGCGAGAAATCACCGTTACGGGACCTCGACGACAGGCGTTGCGATCGTCCGGGGCATCCGTTTCGGGAAGACGACGGTCGAAACGATCCGGGCCTTTGTGAACCGCGCGATGTTCGCGGCGGGTCGTGACAAGACCGTCCCCGGGCGAGCCCGATCGGCATTTCGCCCGGACTATCAGCCGGATCGGACGGTGTCCAAGGTGGGGTTTCGGGTCGTGGGTGACGTCGATCGGGTGTCGTGGCCCGGGCAAGCCGGACAGACGCGCGTGCTCATCCTGGGGCAATCGAGCCCGTGGAGCGCGGTCCGAAACGCTGTCCGTTTTCTCGTCACGTGGCTTGATAGACCTTCTTTCCGGCCAGGAAGGTCATCTCCGGTCGCAGCGCCATGACCTCCTGTCCCGTTCGGATCCTGCGAAGGTCGTTGTTCCAGATCACGAAGTCGGCGTACTTTCCGGTCTCGAGCGAACCGAGTTCCTTCTCGTCAAATGCGGTGTAGGCACCTTCGATCGTATGATGTCTCAGGGCATCCATGAATGAGATGGCCTCGGACAGATCGAGTCTGCGGCCGCCGGGGACCTTTCGGTCCATGGCGCAGCGGATGCTGTCCAACGGGGAGTGCGTGGGGAATGCCGGAACATCCGCGCCGAAACAGACATGTACCCCTTCCTTCTCGAACGTTCGCATGGGCAGCATCGTGTCGACGACCTTGTTGCCGAGCTTTTCCGCGAAATCGTTCGCCTTCAGTTCGACATAAACGGGCTGCGTGCAAACCGGCACGCCCAGATCGGCGGTCCGCTTAATCGAGTCCTTCTTGCGCAGGGGGTAATGCTCGATCCGGTGGCGTCGCCTGCGGCACTCCGCCGCGCTGCCCGATGCCTTGGCGTAGGCCGTCAGCGTCCAGTCGACGCCCTTGTCGCCTACGGCGTGCACGTCGGCCTGGAGGCCGGCGCGGTGAATCGTAGCGATGATCTCCTCGAACTGAGGCTGGGGGTGCATCGGAATGGCCAGGTGGCGGTGCTCCGCCGGGATATTGTACATCAGCGCATAGCCGTCGACGGCCAGCTTGATTCCCTGGAGCCGAACGAGCGGGCCTTCGTAACGCGTCAACTTCTGCGCGCCGATTCGTGCATGCTCCAGGTTCTTGGCGTAGGGGTAGACGCGGATCCGACAGGGGAGCTGTCCCGACCGTTCGAGGCGGATGTATACCTTGGCCTGCTCAACGCCGCAGAAATTGTCGTGAATACACGTCACGCCAAGCCCGGCGAACTGCTTGATGGCCCAGACCGCGCACTCCATCTGCCCCTTGTCATCCAGTTCGGGCTGATGCACCGAATAGATGGCCGGGTAGTGAATCAGTACGCCGTCCGGAACGCCGCTCTTGTCGCGGATGTACTTCCCCCCGTACGGGTCTTGGGTGCTTGCGCTAAGCAGATTCGCTTGCCTGAGCGCCAACGTGTTTGCCACGCCGAACTGCCCGCCCCAGTGAATGATCAGAACGGGGTGGTTGGGGACGGCCTCGTCCAGTTCCCATCGCCGGGGAAACCGCCTCTCCTGGAACGTGTCGAATCCCCGGCCGACGATCCACTCACCGGGCGGTCTGCCGTTGGCGGCGTTGGCCAACTCACGGTTCAGTGTGGCGAACGAGTGGACCTTCGGCGGTCGAAGGATGACGAACGTGAGCTGCATCTGGCCGAAGCCGATGAGATGGCTGTGCGCGTCAATCAGGCCGGGACTGACGCAGCGACCGCCCGCATCGACAACCTGCGTTCGGGGCGAGGCGAGGGGTTCGACGTCCTTTACGCTGCCCACGGCGAGGATCCGGCCATTGCGGACGGCCATCGCCTCGGCGAACGGTTGCTGGGGGTTCATGGTGACGATCACGGCATTCCGGATGAGCGTCTCGGCGGATTCATCGGCCTGCGCCCAAACGCGAGGTGTTGAGCGAAGAACCGTTGTGGAAACGGCCGTCGTACCCCATTTCAGAAACGTCCTTCGGTTCATGGTCGCCATGAAACAGTGCTCCTTCTTCGCGCCGTGTGCATCGAGACAGCCGGAGAGGGGCGTTCCCTTTTGCTTCGTTCGGACCCGGCGCAGGCGGAAATCCACACACCCCGGCTTCGCAACGAACGGGCGGACGTGTTCACGATTCGTGTCTTGCGATCGACATGTGACTCCTACCGCACAACACCACCATAGCATGGGGATTTGGACGCGTCAAGCAAGGAGGAACGACCCGTCGGATACTCCGATCGCATGGGACCTCAGGGATGCATCGGAGGACCGTGGTGCCTGCCTGTCCGGCGGGAACCGCCCCCCGTGTTCCGGTTGCGATTACGGCATGCCGATCGCTTCGGAGATCCCGCGTTGGGCGAAGACGAGCCCCAAGACCATATCGAACATCTTGGGCACGTCCATGATGGTGAACATTCGTTCGGGCCAGATGTCTCGCTGAAGGTTCACATGCCCATCGTAGTACGCCAAGCTGCCCATTTCGACCCTGGTGGGTTTGCCGCCCGAATCCAACGGATAGCCGGGCATCTGGGCGCCGTGATAGCGACCGATCTCGTCGCCGACCGGGTAGTAGATCGTGTCGCAGCCCATCCAGGCGCCGGTAACCAGATCTCGGTTCGGGTGGCTGTCCGTGAGGACCACCGTGGGGTCGCCGGCGACGTTTCGGTTCCACCACTCATCGTAAAGCATGGGGAGTGTCCCGGGGGAGTAGACTTGGCTCAGTCTCATGATGTGTCCGGGCGCTCCCAGTTGAATCGTCAGCGATTCCGGCTCCCACCAATCCGATTCCTGCCGAACCGAAGGCGGCAGGATCCACTTCCGTCCGAGGATCGAGCGTGTGTAGTTGAAGGCGTTCTGCGACTTTCCACCGTCGGTGATACGTTCGAACTCCGGACAACGATACAGGTTCACAAACCGTGCGTATGGGAAAAGGGATCCGCTTCGAGGTACCCAGCCCGCGGGCCATTCCTCCTCGCGGGTAAACCAGATGGTGTTTCCGGTGACTCCCTGAACCGTGCCGACGATAGTCTTGCTGCACCATTCTTCCAGATAGGCCCACTCGCGATCGGTATGGCTAGATAGGTCGTACGGTGCATGGGAGGTGTCGTCGCTGAGGTCTTTCAGGTCGTCCCATCCGAGTCCAAGAAACGGCGGAGTCTCCGCGTAGTCCTCCGCATACAGAATCATCGACTTGCAGAGTTGGCTGATGCGGCTGGCGCAGAGCGTCATTCTGGCCTGTCGGCGTGCCTTGTTGAGCGACGGCAACAGGATGGAGA
The DNA here is from genome assembly GCA_964596165.1 of uncultured Planctomycetales bacterium. Lineage (GTDB taxonomy): Bacteria > Planctomycetota > Phycisphaerae > UBA1845 > JAFGLZ01 > CAYUQT01. The sequence goes on from CAZQTW010000075.1 coordinate 13,284, forward strand.
TGAGTAACGCGATGATGGCTACGACCACCAACAGCTCGATGAGGGTGAATGCTCGTATCGGGTACCTCACAGGCGAACACGATCGTCTGGTCATTGTCGTCTCCGCGATATCTTCCAATAAGCGATCTCTTATGCGAGGGAACACGGCGTCTTGGACTCAACGCTCCACAGCGGAAAGGGATCGAAGACCGCGGTCCGGTTCTTCCGATCCATGTTGCTCGGTACGCCAGCGGCGGAAACCGCCGCCGGCACAAACTGAATTCTCGTTGCCGAATCCTACGCCGTCCGTGTGAACGGTTGATTAAGAGCCGGTTAGTTCTCCGCCTGGGGGGGCGAACGGCGCATTCTGACAAAGTCGGTCGATCCGATCCGCAATCGGCTTATCGGGAGTGGAAGGGGGCGCGGTCCCGCGCGTTTCAGTGTACCAAGCCGGTCGATCTTCACTTGGGCTGGGGCAGGGCCGAAGGTGCTTGCAGGGTGCCGTCCGTTCTCCGGCGCAGTGACATTAGGGTCGGTCCTGAACGAACCGAATGTCAGGACAAGGGTGCAGAGGCGGAGGAACGATTCGGTAGTCGCTCGTAGTCTCAGGCGGTTACCGGTATCTCCATGCCCATATCGACGATGGTTTGGCGAACGGCAGCCAAGACGTCGCGGACGTCGGACTCGAAGATTCGTCCGATCGTGCCGATACGGAAACAGTCCGCATTGCTGACCTTGCCGGGATAGATGACATAACCCTTCTCGTTCAGCCGCTCGTAGAAGTCGTCAAACTTGAATCGCGGGTGCCTCGGATACAGGAACGAGGTGATGATGTGCCCCTGCACCTCCGGCCGCAGATACTCCCGGAAGCCCATCGCTCGCATGCCGGACATCAGGAGTTCGTAATTGCTCCGATATCGTGAGGCCCGTCCCTCGACTCCGCCTTCCTGCTCTAGCTCCAGCAGGGCTTGGTGGAAGGCCAGAAGGGCATGCGTCGGTGGGGTGAACCGGAACTGTCCGTTGCCCTCGAGTCCCTTCCATTGTCCGAGCAGATCCAAGCTCATGCTGCGGGCGTATCCTTCGGTAGCCGCCAGGGCCTCGGTCCTGGCCAGGACGAAACCGAATCCAGGGACGCCCTCAATGCACTTGTTGGCCGACGAGACGATGTAGTCAATTCCACATTCGGCCACATTCAATGGGATGGCGCCGAAGCTGCTCATCGCGTCCACGAAGTAAAGCCGCCCATGCCGCTTAACAACGGCTCCAATGTCCTTGATGGGGTTGATGATGCCGGTGGTCGTTTCACAATGAATCACCGCCACATGGGTCACGGACTTGTCCGCGTAGAGTCTTGCGTCTATTTCCGAAACCCTGGGCAATTCGTTTTCGGGGCATTCCAGTGATTCCACGTCGATCTTCAGCACGGAGGCCATCTTGGCGATCCGCTTGCCGTAGGCGCCGTTGACGATCACGAGCAATTTGCCGCCAGGCGGTATGGCCGATGAGACGACCGATTCGACGGCAAACGTGCCGCTACCCTGCATGAGGATTGCCTCATACTTCCCTTTAGACACGCCGGCTAATGCGAGCAAGCGACCTCGGATGTCCTTGATGAGTCGGATGAACTCGAAATCGCGGGACCCCAGGTCCCGCAGCATGGCTTGCTTGACCGTCCGGCTGGTCGTCAGCGGACCTGGGGTGAAGAGGATCTTGTCTTTGGATCCGCTGATGCGCTGTGTCTGGCTCATCCACCTCTCCTTGCGAAACGGCGTTCTTGCGATCTGTCTCCGAAGGCTTGTTCCTGATACGGCAGAAAACCGGCAACCATGATACGGAAGGCGGGCGCGTTGTAAATGAAGCGATGAGCGAATCCGACGGCATCATCCTTAGGGGGCG
>CAZQTW010000075.1:15168-28366 GCA_964596165.1 uncultured Planctomycetales bacterium
CCGCCACACACACCCCCTCCCCACCCCCCTCCTCCCCCTCCTGGCGGGCGGCGCGGCGGCCCCGGGCAATGCATGCCGCCGAATCGGAAGGTTTCCCCACGATGCCTCGACGCGCGCACTGCGTATTGAACAGAGCGTGGCCCCCGGGGGGACCGGAGGCCATGGCTCGGGCGCGGCAGTGAGTGAGGGTTCAGTGGCGCCGGCTGCGCGCCCCGTTCGAGCGTGGACCGCAGGACGCGGTTCGATATGAGGAGAAACGGCATGGGTATCTGACGGCTGCGGACGACGTGGGTCTTCTCGAACACGCAAGAACATCTTGTCCCGGCCCGTTGTTGGACCTGTGGCGTCTTGAAGCGGTCGCTATTCGTCCTTTCAGTCGCATCATCTGGCTGTCGGCCGAAGCGCTGCCACGGTTTCCGTTTGGGGATTGACTACCGGGATCAGACCCGGGCTTTGCGAGACCGCAACCAACCGCGCCGAACCCCGCCGTACTCTCTCGGCTTTCTGTCGTCGACCAGACAGTGCAGCAGGCAAGTTGCGAGGGTATCGGGCGAGTCATTGTGCGGCCGCATAGCCCCCATTGCTCCGCGGTCCTTCGGATTCCGTTCTCGTGCATTCATTCGTTCACCCGTTCGCCGTGCGGACTCTCGAGCCACTCAGAACGATTGACTTTCCTTCCAAGCATACTCCTCTTAGTTTAGGGCTTCGTTAAGGCCCGACCAGATTTGGATGAGTCGTTCATACGCGGTCTTCCGCAAGCGGGGCGGAATGTCCTTGGGCGTCTTGAAGCGATTCGATAGGGCCCACCTGGAACCTCTGGGAACGTCGGTAGTTGTGATCCGAAGAGATGGTGCGTGCCGCTCACACAAGGTCGACAAGTCGCGCGCCGGTGCTACGAGTGATCTTCGGCGCTTTTTTCGGCGGGCAGCATCAGCTCCACGACCAATCCGCCTCCGGGGGCGTTGGCCGCCGAGATTGTCCCGCCGTGAAGGCGCATCGCTTGTTGTGCGATGGCGAGGCCAAGTCCGACACCGCCGCTCCGGCGGTCGCGCACATCATCCACACGGTAGAACGGGCGGAAAATGTCTTTTAGCGAGCTCTCGGGAACTCCAGGACCGCAATCCTTCACGCGAATCACGGCCTGCAGTGAGTCTTCGCCTTGCCGCAGCAGAAGAACCACATCCACCTGAGTGCCCTCCGGTGTGTAACGGATGCCGTTTCGGATCACGTTTTCAATGGCGCTGCGGAGTACGTCGGGCGTGCCCTCGACGGTGCAAACGTCACCGTTTGAGAACCGCACGCCTCGTCCGGAACCTTTGGCCTCGAAATCGGCGTCCGCCACGATCTCTCGGATCAACGCCGGCAGGTCGATTGTCGCTTTCGCATCGAGCTTCTCACCCGCCTCCAGTCGGGCCAGCGTCAGCAGCCCGCCGATCAGGTCGTTCAATCGCTGGGATTCACGTCCGATTCGATCGAGCGAGTCCTTTGCCTCGGGACCCGACTGTTGGACGGCCAGATCCAGGGCCAGGTTGAGGCGCGTCAACGGCGAACGCAGTTCATGGGACATATCCTGCAGTAGGCGTTGCTGGGTTGAAAGGAGTGTCTCGACGCGTTCGACCATGAAGTCGAAATCGCGTCCCAGTTGACCGATCTCGTCGTGCCGGTTGCCGACCCTCGTTCCGGCGCGGACCGACAAGTCACCGCGCGCAATCTGCTGTGAGGCCGTGCGCAGCCTTCGCAGCGGCGCCGTCAGATAGTGAGACAGTCCGTAGCAAACGATACCGGTCGAAATCACCACCACGATGAGCTGTGTGATGAGCAGCCGGGGCGCGCCAACCACTTTCTCCGTGGGCCCGGAGAGAGGGTGTCCCACCGCCACGTAGGGGCGTCCTTTGGATCCGGTCAGCCGGACGGCGAGCAAGGAGGATGATGGAGGTGTTTTTCGGGTCGGCGAATCTTCCTTGAGGGTCTGCATGGCCAGTTCCTTGGCACCGGGCGGTGTCGGCGCCCCGGTCTTCTCCTCTCCCTGCTCGTCGAAGAGGAACAACGGGTACGCCGTTGAACCCTCGCCTTTGCCCGTGTAGGCGCGCAACGCCTCCGGTCCCTCTCGCTCCAATACGGCCACGGCTCCCCGGCCGTAGACGGTCAACAGTCCGGAGGCGGCGGTCTGCGCTCGTGGGGGCTGTGTTCCGACCCCCGCCCAGATCGCCACAAGTTGTGCGGCGGCGACCAGGATGTTCGCCAGCCAGAACCAGAGGAAGATCTTGAAGAAAAGGCTTCGCATGTGAGTTCAACCGTTCGGGGCGATGAGGAATCGGTGTCTACTTTTCACCGGTCCGCGGGTCGGTGACGATCGCATACACGTAGCCGACACCGCGCACGGTCGCGATGCGCTCCACATCACCGACCATATGACCAAGCTTCTTGCGAAGGTTGCTCACATGGACGTCGAGGCTTCGGTCGAACGGTTGGGGTCGGCGTCCCAGGACGGCCTTGGACAGTTCCTCGCGTTCCACGACGCGTCCGGCCGCGCGCATGAGCATTTCGAGAAGACCGAACTCAACGCCCGTCAATTCGATCGGCGTTCCCGCCCGGCGAACGACGCGAGCGCCGGGATCCAGCTCAACGTCTCCGACCACGAGTTTCGCCGTCTGCGCCGCTCGGTCGGTCGTACCGGTCGACCGGGTCGTTCTCCGCAAGATGGCGTGAAGCCGTGCAACAAGCTCTCTTGGATTAAACGGTTTTGGGAGGTAGTCGTCGGCCCCGATTTCGAGGCCCACGATCCGATCTACCTCCTCGCCCCTCGCCGTGAGCATCAGCACGGGCATGCCGGACTTCGCACGAATGCGACGCAATGCCTCAAAGCCGTTGAAGCTCGGGAGCATGACGTCAAGAATGACCAGGTCGTGATCGTTCGAGAGAGCTCGCTCGACGCCCTGTTCGCCGTCGTGGACGATTTCGACGTCGAACCCCTCTCGGCGCAGGCACTGCGTCATCAGTTCGCAGAGTTCGACGTCGTCGTCCACCAACAACAAACGGCCGGCCGGATTCGCTGGTACCTTGCCTGACACGTTCGCCGTCTCCCACGCAGCGGTTATTCGGATTATACCGCCTGAACGTTCCAAGAAACCCCTTCCTTAGCGCAAAGAAGCGTTAAGCCCTGATTTGCACTTATTTGCCCGCCGTTAACCGACACTTGATGGACCCTCTCGTATATTGAAATCGGGTTTATAGGGAGATGGACCCATGCGAATGGCGGGGATGATCCTTGAAGTCATGAGTCGGCCGGGCCCTAAGGCTGCCATGGCTGCATGGGGCATCCTGTCTTGCGTCGGCTGGCTGGGAGTCTTGGCCGGCTACTACCTCTCCTCCGAGCCAACACTCCCAGCCCAGCCTGTGTGGGCCGGCGCATCCGAACAGCACGCCCGGCACTTCGTCGACAGCGACGACGTCGAAGTTCGGGTGGGTCGCGGTTCACGGGCGAGCACGACCGTCATTCAACACGATGCACGGTGGGGATATGGGGAGAATCGCGTCATGCTTCCCGTTGCGCCTTAAGCCGTGGCGCCCTTGTTGTGTTCGGCCATGATGCGGTCAAACTCTTCCTCGGAGAGGACTTCGGACTCGTCGATGAGCATGATCGGAATCCCATCGCGGATGGGGTAACGGCGACGCGTTGCCGGATCGGTGGAGTATAGCCAGTCGCCTACCTGAATCAGCGGCGCCTTGCTGTCAGGACACACAAGAATCTTCAAGAGATCCGCGTCAACGGTCTTGTCCATTTCATCGCTCTCCTGTCCATCGCGCCACGGCCGTATCGCGGACACAGTGTAACGCGACCGGGCGATAAGTTCCACGCCTTTGCCGGGGCGGTTGCGCGACAGAGACGCCGGGAGTCCGATACGTCCTCTTGGGCGCACGAGAAAGCCCGTGTCCACGTTCGGCGGTACGGACACGGGCTGTCTCCCTTCCTCTTTCGGCCAACGATTCGGTGTTGTCTACCGCTCTCGGACGGCCCCGTTTCCGACGGCCGTCACGATGGTCTTCTTGTTGACCTGTCGCATCGTCTGATAGTCGAGCCCCTTAATCTTGTCGCCCTTGATGTCCCGCGTGTGCAGCTCGTTCAAGTAGGTGATGACCTGACTCAGTCCGACGGCGGCCTCGGCCTCGAAGATTCCGCCTTCGATAAAGGCATATCGCGTGAAGCGGACGCCCCGGATATGCGCCACGGTTTCCGCGGTGATCTGGTCCGACTCCGTCACGAAATCCTTCACGTACGTCCGGGAATCGACGCGCAACCCCTTGATCTGCTCGGCCAGTCTGCGATAGGCGTCAACCTCGGCGGCACGCTTGGCCATCAAGGCGGCCTGCGGGCTCATTCCCTTCGGGATCGGCGGCATCCTGGCGGCCGGCGGCAACTCGTCGTCCGCCACGACCATTTCGGGTGGTTCCATGGTCACTTTGCCCGTTCCGCCGGGCGTGGGCTCCATTTTCACCGGTCCTTGATGGACTTGTTCCTTCTGACTGATGGACGTGACTTCGTCCTGGCAGCCTACGCCGACCACCAGGATCGCACCCAGCAACCCACACCAAACTACCTTCTGCATTGCAGACACTCCTTACCTGGGGTTCATTCCCACTGCACATTTCGTCAGGCGACTCGAGTCTATAGACACAGCCGCGAGCCGAACGATAGGCGATCCGTCACCTATTTCTGTCGCTGTTCGAGTTTCAGCGGCTGGTTTTCCGGCGTCGTGATCCGCAGGCACGCCTGCCAGGGTCCGCCGCTATTCAGGACCTTCAGCAGGATCCGGTTGGTTCCTTGGTTCAGCCTGGCCTTGACCACGTCCGAGTCCACTCCGAGGCCTCGATCGACCTTGTTCGCATGGATCTTGGCCCCATTCACCCAGCAGATGATGTCGTCGTCGCTGCCCATCTTGAAGAGAACGTCCTGAGCCTTGTCCGAAGCGACCTCGGCATAGCAGTAGCAGCCGACATTATCCGCGCCCGCCACCGCTTCGCGAAGGTCCAGGATACCTTCGAAGGAAGTGATGTGCACCTTTTTCCAGGCGAGGTCGTGGTCGCCTACCTTGATCTTGGCCGCCAGATCCACAGTATCCTCGGGGGTGTACTTCTGATCGAACATCTTCTTCTCGGGATTCGGGAACGGACCGATAACCCACCAGTGCGTGACAAAGCCCGCCTCCCGGGCTGGGTCGATTGCCACGCCCCACTTGATCAGCTTCTCGGTGGCCGGCTTGGCGAGACGTGAACTCGGGGAGATGGCCAATGCCGTCTTGATCGCCTCGATTCCGTCCGTCTTGCGATCGTCACCCAAGGTGACGCCGATGGCCATCATGGCCTCGGCGGCCTGGGCTTTGACGTTGCCCTCGGTGAGGAACGGCCGCACGACGTCGAATGACGAGGCATCGGCCAGCCGCGCCAGGGCATTCAGGGCGGCCTGCCGCTCCCTGTCTTGAGGAGCCCATTTGAGCGCCTGTTGGTAGACCCGCAGGGCTTCGGCCCGGTTGTCCTTCTCGATCTTCTCGGCGATGCGAATCATACCGGCTGCGGCGACGTTTTGGGCGGGACCCTTTGCCGCCGCTTCCTCCAAGGCCTTCAAGGTGGTCGGGTCGGCCAGTCGCCGTAAGCCTTCAACCGCCGCGGCCTTGACCCGCCCATCGGCTGAGGCGTAGCCCTCCATTAGCAGCGCCGTGATCTTGGGACTCTTCCTGAGCCCGAGGGCCTTGAGCAACGCCGCCTTCTGGAACGGCGTCGCTTTGGCCAGGGCTTGAATCATCGGTTCGGTGGCCTCGTCGCGAAGCTTGCCGAGTGCAACCTCGGCGGCGTCGCGGTCTTTTCCACTTTCCTTATCCACACCGGCCAGGAGTGCGGGCAGTGACTCGAGTTGGGCGAGTCTGCCGAGTGCCTTGAACGAGGCCACGCGGACGTCCTCCGGCTGGTTCCGTTTCAGAATGTCGCTGAGCAACGCGGTACTTCCCGGATCGTTTCGTTCGCCCACGGCGGCGATGAGTACGCAGCGGTAGTCGGGGTTCAGATCGTCCTTGGCGACGGTCTGATGTAACCAGGCGAGCCCTTTCGGCGCCTTTAGTCGAATGAGGGCGTGCGTTGCCGCACTGCGCTCCGGCCCCTCCGGTTTCTTGAGACTGTCGGCCAAAGCGGGGGCGGCGCTCTCGTCGCCGATCTCGGCGAGACATTCGAGGGCGGCGATTCTGGCGGTTTCATCACTGCTTTGGAGAACCGCAATGACGCCGGCCGGATCAACCTTCTCCTTGCGCGCGATCAATACTCGTAGCAACGCGACCTGGGCCGCCGGCGAGAGTCGCTTGCCTCCGAACAGGCCGGCCAGTCCTTTGGGCTTTCCGGCCGTCCCCGCCAGGGCCGAAGCTATTTGTGCGGAGACCTCGGGACCCTTCATGTCTTCGAGGGCTTGAACAACCGCCCCGCGCACGTCGCGTTGGTCGGTCGTTCGAAGCGTGGCCAACAGCGTCGAGACGGCATCGGCTTGCTCGGCTCGGCCGATGCCGATGATGGCCGCACACCGATCTTGAACCGGGCCTGAATGCTTCAAGGCTTCCTTGAATATCACGTTTGCCGCACAAGGCCGGTCGGACGTCAGCAGCGCTTCGCCCAGCCGGAGCCACGCTTCTCGAGCCGTCTGTCTCTCCTTGGGCGATCCGGACTCCAATCGCGGCCGGAGGATATCGATGGCGAATGGGTCGGGTATGTGGCTGATGGCCTCCATGGCCGCGATGCGGACGGCCTCATCCTGGCTCTTGAGCTGTTCGGCGAGTACCGGCACGGATCGCCGCTGAGTCCGGGCTCCCACAGTGTTGATCAAGCCGATCCTCAACGAGGGATCGCTCTTGGCCAATGCCTCGTGCAGGGCATCCAAGGCCTGCGGCGTCGGATTGTGGCTGAGCGACCAGCGGGCCATTTCGGCGATATCGCTTGCCCTCATCGCCATTACCAAGGCGGGAACGGCCTCTTCGCGACCGATGTAGCTCAACAGGAGGCACACGTAGGCTCGCGTCTGTTGGGGCAGGGCGGCATTGGAGAGTTCGGCCGCCAGGGACGTGGCGGCCGCAAGCCGATCGGGTTCCGCGCCGACTCGTCCGGCACGAACCACAATGTCGAAGAGCGTCATCTCCGCCGCCTTGCCCACCGACCGGTTGGAGTGAGCCACGGCAGTCAGGAGAGATTTGATGGCCTCGGGTCCCATGGCCGTCAGGGCGGCTCGGGCCTGTTGGCGAGCCTCGGCATTGTCACCCGTCAAGATTTTCATCTGGGCGTCGATCTCCGTCTGCCCGGCCAGGGCGGGCACGGCAAGTCCGATCGCCGAGACGCATGCGATTCTCACGGCGATCCACACGGCAGGTTTAGCTCTCATCGTGGTGCTCCCCATAGGTTCGTTCGTGTGCTGATAGCCCTTGTATTGCCTGAAAACCATCGGTGGCGGTCGCCGATCACGCCCCGATCGGGGCGGACTTGCGACCCTCTTCTACAAATGCCACGGGGCCCGCATGGGCTTGGTGATCCAACGATTCGCTTCCTCGTCTCCGATAATTTGCTCAGTCTGCGGATCCCAGCGAATCGGACGCCCCAGCCGTATGGCGATGTTACCGAGGTGCGGAACGGAGATCGAGCGATGACCGATTTCGACATCGCAGATGGGCAGCCGTCTTTGCTCGATGCAGTCCAGCCAGTTGTTGTGGTGGTTGGTGCTGCGATAGAGATGGACATCATTGGGACCGAGCGTTTCGCCGAGCAGCGACTTGGGTTCGGCGTCGATGTTGCCCCGGTTTACCCATACCCACCCTTCGGTCCCCTGGAACATGACCCCGTTGTCGCGGGGGGCATGACTGCGGAGGAACAACTTCACACCGTTGGCGTAGGTGTACTTAATGTCGAACGTGTGGGCGACCTCGTAGAGCCCGTCCGTCGGGAATTGGGCCGTGCCCTCGATATGGACCGGGCCGCTGCCGTCCATCCCGAGCCCCCACTGGGCGATGTCACAGTGGTGTGCGCCCCAGTCGGTAACCTGCCCCCCGGAATAGTCATAGAACCAACGGAATTCATAATGGCAGCGCCTCGGTGTATAGGGCTTGTAGGGCGCCGGGCCGAGCCACATGTTCCAGTCGAGACCTTCGGGGGGTTCGGTATCCGGCTCCCAGCCACAGGTGGGCGCCCCGCCGATTCCGGCAATGACCGTATGCACACGACCGATCCGTCCGCTGCGGACCAGCTCGCAGGCAAACCGGAACCGATCGTCCGATCGCTGCTGGCTGCCGGTCTGGAAGACGCGTCCGTAACGACGCACGGTCTTGACCAGTTCCTTGCCCTCGCCGATGGTCAAGGTCAACGGTTTCTCGCTGTAGATGTCCTTCCCGGCCTTGCAGGCCGCGATGTTAATGACCGTGTGCCAGTGATCGGGCGTGGCGACAACGACGGCGTCAATGTCGTCTCGTGCGAGGAGTTCGCGGAAATCGTTGTATTGCGCGACGGGGGCGCTGTTGCCGTACACCTCCTTGGTCCGTTGGGCGGCGCCTTCACGGACCGATCGATCTACGTCGCACACCGCCAAGACCTCGACCCGACGATTGTGCAGGAACTGACCTAGATGCCCACCACCCATGTTTCTCACGCCGATAAAGCCGAGCGTGATGCGACTGTTGGCGGGCTTCTTGGTTGCGCTGCCCAGTGCGTTACCGGTGATCACATACGGGACGGCAAGGCTTAGTCCCGATCCGGCGACGGTTGTTCTGAGAAACCGCCGGCGCGTCATCCGATGCGTCGTTTTCATTCGGTCACACTCCTGTGCGTCTTTCGGCTAGATCGTGCTCTCCGGGTTGCGGATTGAGGATGCACTATCACGGGAAATCGCCGGGCCGTCAAGTCTTGTGCCAGCCCGGCCGACGGAGTAAGCCGGGAATCGTCCGGACAACGAGGTTCTCTCCGAACGGGTGGTCTCACACGCGAGCCACGGGATTTCTTAAGATACCGCTTGATTGTAAGGTTTACATGCCGATATATTGATATACCAACTAGTCGTTATATATACTGATCAACGGGCTATGCTGTCAGGAACAGGTGTGTTCCGGATGGAGATCGCGTATGGACCCGTGGAAGGAATTTCAGGTCAACCCGGTCACGCATAGCATCAGCCATCATCTGGCGGCGATCGCCGAGCTTGTCGAGCAGTACGGGTATGCACGCGTTGCAGATGTGGCTCGCCATCTGAACATCACGCCGGGCAGTGTCTCCCTGACACTGAAGCCGCTCAAGGCTCGGGGCTTGGTGCTTGAAGATCCCAATCGATTCTTGCGGTTGTCCGATGAGGCGCAACAGATCGTCCGGACGGTTCGAACCCGGAGAACGCTGATTCAGGCATTCTTCGAGCAGGTCTTGGGCGTTGAGCCGCATCAGGCCGAGGTGGACGCCTGCAAGATCGAGCACCTGCTGAGCGCAGAGGTGGGGCGGCGTCTTGAAGCGTTCCTCCGTGCTTACGACAGGCCGCAATCCGGAAAAGTCGCCGGTCGGTCGAAAGCGGCATCCTTGCGTCGCCGCAAAGCGGTTCGATGCTAGGGAGGGTTCGTCATGGACGTTCATGAACGGATTGCCCGCGAGTTTGAGGCGGTTTTCGTCCAGGACGGCTTCGGTCGCGTGGAGGATCGTTCCGGTATCCTGAAGGCCTTCCTTCAACACGAGGACCATGTAAGTGCCGACCGACTGGCGAAGGAATTTGCCGATCGAGGCACCCCCATCGATCCGGCGTTTGTCGAACGCGTGCTCGAACAGTTCGTTCGTTACGGATTGGCGATTCCCATCATGGGTGAGGACGGTCGGACGCGGTTCGAGCATCTGCACATCGGTCGCCATCATCACCATGTCATCTGTGTCGACTGCGGAAGGATCGCCGAGGTTCAACCCTCGCTTCAGCGATTGGTTGACGACATCGGCGTTCAGACCGGCTATCAGGCGTTGCATGCGCATCTTCAGGTCCACGGGCTTTGTCCGACGTGCGCGGCAACTCGGACGGCCAGGTTCCCGCTGACTCGCGTGACGGCCGGCGAAAAGGCCAGAGTTGTTGAGATCCTCGGTGGTCAGGCGATGTACCATCGGTTGCTTGGCATGGGCCTGCGGGTCGGCACGGTCGTTCGTCGTCAGAACACCGACGACAGCGGGCCGGTCATCCTCTCGATCGGTTCGACGCGCCTGGCTTTGGGGCACGGCATGGCCGAAAAGGTGATCGTGGAGCAGGTCAAGATACCTCAATCCGGTGAGACGTAGGCGCTCTCGGATCGCGGCAGGGTGATGCGGGTGTGGAGGACGTACAAGAGGCCATGTCAAGCGGAACGATCAAGAACGTGGCGGATCTACGGGAAGGCGAACGGGCCAGGATCGTCAAGATTGGAGGTCAGGGGGCGATACGGCAACGGTTGCTGGACATGGGCGTGACCCGTGGGGCCCCGATCAAGGTGGAGCGGCGTGCCCCGTTGGGCGATCCGATCGAGGTCACGGTGAAGGGGTATTACCTGGCGATCCGTGTCAGCGAGGCTCAACACATTGTCGTTGAGACGCAAGAATGATCACCGCCCACGTGAATTCGACCTTACGTGCGCCACGTTTCGAGACGTCGACACGTGTTGCGATTGCAGGAAACCCGAACAGCGGCAAGACCTCCCTGTTCAATTGTCTCACGGGGACGATTCAAAGCGTGGGGAACTGGCCCGGCGTCACGGTCTCGCGTAAGGAGGGCACCGCCCGGCTGGAGGGTCGCACGTTCACCATCATCGATCTGCCGGGGACTTATTCGCTCACGGCGTACTCGCTGGACGAAGTGGTTGCAAGGAACTTCCTGGTGGACGAGCGGCCCGAGGTCGTCATTGATGTCGTGGATGCGGGCAATCTGGAACGCAACCTCTACCTGACGGCTCAGCTCATCGAGATGGAAGCCCCGCTGGTGATCGCCCTGAACATGTTCGACATGGCCGAGCGCCGCGGCCTGAAGATCGACGCGGAACGGCTTGCCGCCCTGTTGGGCGCCCCGGTCGTTCCGACGCAGGGTCACCGAGGGATCGGTATTCCCCAGCTCTTGAGGGCCTGTCGGTCGGTTGCGGATCGTCCGGTGGGCGAACGCGTCCAGCGGATTCACTACGGACACGAGGTGGAGGCGGAACTGGAGAAGCTCACAAAAACCATCGCCGCCGACAGCGATGTGGCGGCGCGGTATGTCCCTCGGTGGGTAGCCGTCAAACTGATAGAGAAGGATCCGGACGTACAAAAGTTGGTCCGGACCGTCAGCCGAGATGCGACGGCGATCGAATCGGTGGCCACACGGGCGATCATCTCGATCGAGCACCACACCAACGAATCCGCCGAGACCCTCATAGCCGAGCGGCGGTACGGCTTTGCGGCCGGGGCGATTCGCGAGTGTGTGACCCATACGGGACAGTCCATACAGGACTTGACGGACCGTATCGACTCGGTGGTGTGCAATCGCTTTGTGGGCCCGGTGATCCTGGCGGCCGTCGTTTACGCCCTCTTTCTGGCCGTCTTCAAGGTGGCGGACGAGTGGCCGTGGCTGTTGGGACGGAGTCCGACCCGATGGGTCGAGGCCTTCTTCGAATGGTGCCAGGCGGCGATCGAACCGATGCAGCCCCGGATGCCATTGATCTATTCGCTGCTCCACGACGGCATCATCGGCGGCGTGGGCGGCGTCATCGCATTCGTCCCGATGATCATGGTGATGTTCCTGTGCATCGCCGTGCTGGAGGACACGGGCTATATCGCACGGGTTGCGTTTCTGCTCGATCGGCCGCTGAGGGCGTTTGGTCTTCAAGGCAAGAGCATCCTGGCGATGATTCTTTCAGGCGGTCTGGGTGGCGGTGGGTGCGCCGTGCCGGGGGTGATGGCCGCCCGAACGCTTCGCGAAGAGAAGGACCGCCTGGTAACCATCCTGGTCGCGCCACTGATGAACTGCGGGGCGAAGATGCCCGTCTACATGATGCTGATCGCGGCCTTCTTTCAGCAGGGCAAGGCCCGAATGATGTTTATCCTGTGGGCGATCAGTTGGGGCATTGCGCTGCTGTCTGCCTGGTGTCTCCGGCGATTTGTCGTCAAAGGCGAGCAGACCCCATTCGTGATGGAACTGCCGGCCTATCACCTACCGACGCTTCGAGGGGCGTTGCTTCACACCTGGGAACGGACGTGGTCGTATCTTCGCAAAGCCGGCACGATCATCCTGGCGGTCAACATCCTGCTGTGGGCGGCGATGTACTTCCCTCGGATCGATGAGAGGGGTACCCGGAGCCGGCTGGCCGCGCGGAATCCTTCTCTGTCGGAACGCCAAATCGACAACGAGTTAGCCGAGGCTCGGTTGGCCGGCAGTCTCGCGGGCCGGTTGGGGACGCTCATCGAGCCTGTCGCGCGGATTGCCGGTTTTGACTGGAGGACGAACATCGCCCTCATCGGCGGCTTTGCGGCGAAGGAGGTGGTCGTCGGCACGTTGGGGACGGCCTATGCCATGGGCGAGATCGAGCCGGGCGAATCGGTCACGTTGTCCGAGCATCTAAGTAAGGACAGTGCATGGAATCCGGTTCGCGCCTTCGCGCTGATGCTCTTTGTCATGGTCTATTCGCCCTGTCTGGTGACGATCGCCGTCATCCGCCGTGAGACGGGCTCGTGGCGGTGGCCGCTCTTTGCGACGGTGTACACCACCACGCTGGCCTTCGTCCTGGCCACTGGGGTCTACCAGGTGGGTTCGCTGATCTGGTATTAGCGAGGGTGTCACCACCGGGAACTCAGGCGAGCTGTCCTTCGGGGCGTCCGAGACTCGACCATGTGGTGGGAATACGCCATTATCGCGGTAGTGGTCGTGGCGGCAGGCTTCGCCGCGTTCAGGCGCATGCGCCGGACGTTTCGCGGTGAATCGATGTGCGAATGCGACTGCTCGGGTCAGTGTCAGAAACTCCAGGAACTGGATGCTTCGCTGAACCGTCCCTCGTTGCGATCACCCACTCCTCGAAATCACTGAAGGTATGCCTTGCGGGGACTTCGCTCCGTACATCCCCGGCCAACGCTATTGCCGGCCTTCGGTGTGAGTGATCACGTGCTTTGCACGTGTCTGGAGTTTGGCACTTCTGGGGTGGGATTGTACTCCGGCCTGAGCGGCGTC
>CAZQTW010000076.1:0-27991 GCA_964596165.1 uncultured Planctomycetales bacterium
CCCGCCAGGTCCAACTCGAAGATCTCCTGGGGCGACCGGTTCGGGTCCGGCCCATCGATCACCCGTTTCAGCCTGCCCAACCCGTTCGGGCTAGGGGGTTGTCTGAACACGGCCGGTGGATTGGCCGGAAGGTTGCTGGAACGCCACGTCGCGAAAGCCCGCGTAGAGGATGGCGTTCCAGACGCGTGCGACATCATCCCAGAGCACCTCCTCGTCCGTGGCAATCACGACGGATGTCTGCGCACTGAGGCCGGGCATGACGATCATTCGCTTCAGTTCGGCGGCCAACTGGGTCTCACTGCGCGCCTCGTAGCGCAATGTGCCGAATCTGACATTGGAAACCCAGGATTGTGGTTTGATTGCCTTGACCTCAACGACGATCGGAGTCGACGGGATGGGAATATCGCCTGCGGCGGTTCCACCGGATGAACCGGGCGTTCGGGCCATTCGAGAGGCCAGGATGCCCTCCAGGATTCCGCCGGCGCCGCCGATGACGAAGAACACCATCAAGAGGAAGAGTACGTCGACCAAGGGAACGACATTCAACTCCACGGCGGGCGTCCGGTCTCGGCGCGTGGGCGGCGACGTCCCTTCCTCAAGGTCCGCCTCAGCGTGCTGCTCGAACGGCAGTTTGCGGAGGGCCTTTACCACGACTTCGACGGAATTCGTCGGACGGGAATCGACCATGGGGGGTCTTCACCTTTCACGAACCATCGACACCTGTATCGTGGGTATCCTGTTTTGCGTGGCCACTTCCATTACTCGTCTGATCTCACGAAAGGCCAATCGCCGATCCGCTCTGATCGTCACCGTGGGATCCTTCTGACGAGCGGCCGCGGCGGCAAGCCGACTCGAGATGGCGTCCAGTTCCTCGGGCGGATCGTTCCCAAAGCGATAGACGGCTCTGCTGCCGTCGGGTGCGATGGCCTCACTGTACTCGCAATTGATGACGACGTTCTTGATGGGGTCCTCGTCTTTGGCCTGACTGTGGTTCGGGTTGGGCAGACGAATGTTCATGCGCGTTTTGACGTCGAAGGTGGTTGTCATGACAAAGAAGAGGAGCAGGAGAAAGATGATGTCGATCAAAGGGACGATCATCAGACTCATGGATGTGGATCGGCGTTCGAAAAGCCAGTTTCGCTTAGACACGGGACCTTACCTCGTTCAACCGGCCTCGCTTTCCTGATGCGCGGCGGATCGCGTGGGTTTCCGCTGCAATTGGCGCATGATGGAGTCAATCCCCATCGAACACTGTTGCAGTACGACGTCCGCCTTGCCGCGCATGACGCTGTAGGCGGCCAGGGAGGGCACGGCGATCATCAGCCCCCAGAACGTGGCGACCAGGGCCGCGCCGAGATCGTGCGAGATGCTGGCCATTACCGGAATGCCGCCCTCGTCGGCGATCGAGCCGAACATTCCGATGATGCCGTGGACGGTTCCAAACAGCCCGACCATGGGGGCGACGTGGCCGATTAGGCTGACGTATTCCAGGCGGCGGAGCATGGCGACGGCGCGTTCGTCGAGGGCTTGTTCCATGGCTCGTCTCATGGCTATTGTGCCGTGGGGCGCACATTGAAATCCGCTGTGGAGGACATGGCCCATGACGGTGGGATCGGCGGCGGCTTCTTGGACGGCGGCCGCGTAGTCTCCTTTGCGTACGAGGTCAGTGAGTCTTTGCAGTGTTGCGGTGGAACCCGTGAGTTCTTGACGCATCTTGATGATGTTCTTGATTACCAACGAGAGCGCGGTGATGGAAATGGGGATGAGCAGTCCGATGGTCACCCATCCTCCGCCCAGCACATAGCGTTCGAATACGCTGACATGGCGCGGGGCTGCGGCGGTGCTGTCGGCGGGGGACCGACCGGCGGCTTCCTCGGGTATTGCGTCACGCGTGGTCTGCGCCACCGCGGCACTGACGTTGATCAGGAGGGAAAGGACTACCGCAGGTTCGAAGCGGCGGGGCTTGTTCGTCATGGACTCTCCCTTCTTCGCTCGACGGCGAGTCGGAGTGGGCCGTACGGTCCGTGCCGAAAACTCGCCGAGATTCTACTCGACCCCGTTCTCGTGGTGCCATTCTACAGTCCGTCCCGGCGGTGTGCCTACTGTTTCGGAACGTTTGATCGAAGCCGTTGAGACCCGACGGTTGGATCAGGCATCTGCTGTGGGACCGGCATGCCTTTTTGAGGGCAGGGGAGCCGGCGTTGGCTGTGAACACAGCCAAGGACGAATCGGGGGCCAAGCGTCTTCGGCGTGTGCTGTACGCTCCGGCACGGCGTATGCATGGATTGCGGTAAGTTATCGTCGCGCCGTCGGTTAAGGATTATCGGATAGGCTTGGTCAGCCCTCCTTGATCGTCATGGTTCGCGGATCGTAGGTCATTCGGCGTCCTCGCCAGAGGCTTTCGGCTGCCAAGACGGTCGCGACGGAGTGGTAGTATCCGGCCTCGATCGGCGCATTGGGATCCTTGCGGGTTCGGATGCACTCGAGCCAGTTCCGCATGTGGTTCTGGTTCGGCTTTGCTTGGACCTTGAAGGGTTGTGGGAAGTGTTCCTTGCCGTGGGGGGCACCGTCGGGAAGCACCTGGCCGTTGACGTAGGTGCCGTTTGTGCCGCAGATCAGGATGCCTCCGTCGTTGTAGCTGTTCCCGAAGTGGTTCGTATAGAGAAGAAGGAAGCCCTCGGGATAATCCCAGAGGCTGTCGCAGGTGTCGGGATGCTCACGCCCATCGTCGCCCCAGACGTAGGCGGCGCCGAGTTGCACGCCGCTGGTGGGGCACTTGGCGTTGAGGTACCAGATGACGATGTCGATGTAGTGGCTGCCGAGCAGCGACACCGGGCCGAGCGTGTAGTCTTTGTAGAGATGCCAACGACGGTATCGTTTGGGGTCGAAGGGGCGGTCGGGGAGATACATGAGATAACGTTTCCAATCGACATCTTTCTCGTGGACGTCACTGTAGTCGCGGCGCCAACGTGGCCTGTTGTCGTGATAACCGATCTCGACCTTCGTGACCGTACCCAGCTTGCCGGCCTGGAAGAACTCGGCCCAGGCCTGCTGAAGGCCGTCGCTGCGACGTTGCGTACCGATCTGGACGACGCGTTTGTTGTCGCGGGCGGCCTTGAGGGCGTCCTTTGCGTCGTCGAGGCGAACGGTCATCGGTTTCTCGCAGTAGACGTCCTTTCCGGCCTTGCAGGCGGCGGTGAGCATGGGCGCGTGGGCGTGGTCGGGGGTGGCGATGGTGACCGCATCGACATCGTCGCGAGTCAGGAGGTCTTCGTAGTTCGTGGTTGAGAACGGCTTTGCCTGAAATGCCTTAGCGACGGCGTCCTCAGCGGCCCGGAGCGCGGGCTGCCAGACGTCACAGACAGCCGTAATCCGGACGTTCTGCGGTTGGGCGAGCTTGACGAGTTCCGCCATGTGGTTGCCCTTGCCGCGTACGCCGCATCCGATGACGGCGACATTGATCCGCTCGTTGGCGCCGATGATGCGACCGACAGCCAAACGGGGCTTCGTGGCAACAAGGCCGGCCGCAGCGCCCATGATGAACGTCCGTCGAGTAGGTTGATCATATGTCATCGCTTGGACTCCCGTGAAATGCACACCGCGACGTTCCGCCGCTTGTGGGCGTGGGTGTCGCCGTCCGGAACGACCCGCGAGAGAAAATCATCGCTGTTGTTATAGCGGATGTCCAGTCATCTGCCCGGTAATGCTATAATGTGCCGCCTCGTGAACCGGGGAAGTGACGCGAGGTTGTCCGAGGGAGCGAAAGCCCATGTCGAAGACAAGACCGATTCGATCGAAGGAACAGGTCGTTACGGTGGCCATCATCGGCTGCCGATTTGCGGCCAGCTTTCATCTGGAGAACTACCGACGGGTTTATGGGGTGAACGTGAGGGTCAAGGGGGTGGCCTCGCGGGCGCGGGCGGATGCGGAGGCGTTCGTCGCGAAGCACGGCTTGGAGCATGCCTATGCCGGCCTGGCGGAGGCCGCGGCCGATCCCGAGGTGGATATCATCGATCTCTGCGTGCCGAACAAGCTGCACGAAGCGATGGCCATTCAGGCGTTCCAGGCCGGCAAACACGTTGTGGTCGAGAAACCCCTGACGGCGTACTGTGGCGACGGTCGCGAGACGTGCGGTATCTTCCACGAGGACGCCGAAATGATGTATGAAAAGGCCGTGGGCAGCGCCGATCGGATGGTTGCGGCGGCGGATCAGGCGGGCAAGTTCTTGATGTATGCGGAGAACTGGGTCTATGCGCCGGCGATTCAGAAGGCCAATCGTCTGTTGAGCCGATGCGACACGACGATCTTCCGGATGGTGGGCGAGGAGTCGCATAGCGGGACTCACTCGCAGTACTCGAAGGACTGGCAACACTGCGGCGGCGGCAGCATGTTCAACAAGGGCTGCCATCCGGCGGGCGCGGCGTTGTACTTGAAGGCGCAGGAGGGGATTCGCCGGAACGGGAGGCCCATTCGCGCGGTGGCGGTGCGTGCTCAGATTGCCCGGCTGACTCAGATGGATTCGTTTACACGTGAGACGCCCAAGTACGTGAAGACGGGCTGGGAGACGTGTGAGGATTGGGGCACCATGCTGGTCACGTTTGACGACGGCAGCGTGGCCCAGATTACGGCGTCGGACACGATCCTCGGGGGGATCAGCAATACGCTGGCCGTTTACGCAAGCAAGCAGACCATTCATTGTTCGATGGTACCCACGTCGTGCGTGATGGCGTACACGCCGGATGGAGTGAATTTCGGCGACGAGTACATACGCGAGAAGGTCGAGACGCACAGTGGGTGGCACTCCGCGAGTCCCGACGAGGATTGGATGAACGGGTTTCCGAACGAGTGTCGCGATTTCTGCACTGCCGTGCTGGAGAACCGGGCGACGATCAGTGACGGTCGCCTCGGCCGAGACGTGGTGCAACTCTGCTACGGAGGCTATGTGGCCGCGCAGACGGGCAAGGAATTTCGTTTGTAGCGAACGGCGTGGTTCGACCGGCGTGCCGCGGCGCGGACGGTTCAATTGACATGACCTGCTCTTGCAGATACAAGGATTCGGCTAAGGGAAGGGAAAACGGCCACGCGAGCGTGTTGCCGTGAAGCGGGAGAGCCGTCTCACATGGTGCGTGTGTTTGGCTCGCTGGGCGAATTCGTTCTCGATCGAGTCGCGGCATTCGGGGCTTTCTGGTTTTTCTGCTGGAGGACCCTGTTTTGGCTTGTTGCCGGCGCGACCAATCCCCGTAATTACGCGCTTCTGGTACCCCAATGCTACGAAGTTGGAACACGGAGCGTGCCGGTCATCTTGGTCACGGGCACCTTTGTGGGATTGGTCCTGGCGGCGCAGGCCATTGAGCAGTTGCTGGCGGTGGGTCTGGGGGACCAGATCGGGGTGCTGGTCAACCTGGCGGTGGTTCGCGAGTTGGGCCCGGTGCTGGCCGGCACGATGGTCGCCGGTCGTGTCGGCGGCGCGCTGACGGCCGAGCTTGGAACGATGAACGTGACCGAGCAGATCGACGCCCTTCGGGCGATGGGCGCGGATCCGATTCGTTACTTGGTGGTTCCGCGATTCCTGGCCTGTGTTCTGATCACGCCGTTCTTGACCTGCTACTGTGACGTGATGGGGGCGTTGGGCGGCTGGTTGATTTCGGTGACGGTCTTCGGGTTGAAATCCGAGCCGTATTGGTTTTACACGGAGATTGCGTTGGAGAATTGGGACGTTTACACGGGCCTGCTGAAGAGTGTGTTTTTCGGCGGGGCGATCGCGTTGATCAGTTGTTACAAGGGGTTCACTTGCGGCCTGGGCGCCGAGGGGGTGGGTCGCGCGTGCACGCAGTCGTTCGTGACCAGTTTCATTGTGATCTTGGTGATCGACCTCCAGTTGGTTCTGGTTTTCAAGAGTGCTTACGAACTCATTTGGGGCTTCAGACCCTTGCTATGACCGCCGACGAATGAGCCAAGGATGGACAGCACGCATCCCATTATCGAGCTGAGCAACGTTTGGAAGCGGCTGGGGAATCTGGTCGTACTGCGTGAGGCCAGTCTCAGCATCGAGCGTGGCCAAACGACGGTGATCATTGGTGAATCGGGCGTGGGCAAGAGCGTCACGCTCAAACACATCGTCGGCCTGATGCATCCGGACCGAGGCGAGGTGTGGTTTTGCTGTCCGACGGCGTTTGGCGGTCGGCGTGTACGGGTCGCCGGGTTGAACGGGATGGAGCTTGTCGAGCTCAGGCGGCACTTCGGGTTTCTCTTCCAGATGGGGGCGTTGTTCGACTCGATGACGGCCGGAGAGAATATCGGGTTTCCCCTGCGTGAGCATACGAAGTTGAGCCGGAAGGAAATCGATCGGATCGTGGGGGAGAAGTTGGCTTTGGTGGGGCTGGAGGGGTTCCAGAACAAGAAGCCGGCGGAACTCTCGGGTGGCCAGCGGAAGCGTGTGGCCTTGGCGCGGGCGATTGCCCTGAGTCCGGAGGTCATTCTGTACGACGAGCCGACGACGGGGCTCGACCCGGTTCGAGCGGACGTCATCAACGAGTTGATTCGCCGGTTGCAGGCCGAGTTGGGCGTGACGAGCATCGTGGTGACGCACGACATGGCGAGCGCCTACAAGGTGGGCGATCGGATTGTCATGTTACATGAGGGACGTTTCATCGCGGACGGGACGCCGGAGGAGATCCGGGCCAGCCAAGATCCGCGGGTGCAACGGTTCATCAACGGTCAGGCCGACGACGAGGACCTCGGCGTGTTAAGGGCGAGTTGAGGCGATCATGACCGAATATCGGCGCAACGTGATGGTCGGGTTGTTTCTGATCGTGGGGCTGATCAGTCTGATGTGGCTCATCGTCAAATTTGGTGAATCTCCGGGTTGGATCGTGGGGGGCAAGACCTATCCGGTTCACGCCTACTTCTCGAACGTGGCCGGCGTGATTGAGGGCGATCCCGTGTATATGAAGGGGGTGCGTGTCGGCTTCGTGAACCGGATCGGATTCCGAGATGAGGAGCACCCCGAGCAGGGCGTGGACCTTGTGATCGACATCCAGCAGAAATGGCGCGTACCGCAGTCGTCGCGGGTAGAGGTGGAATTGTCGGGTATGGGCTTCGTCCGAGCGACGGTGCGGATCGTGGTCCCGCCCGGACCGAGCGCGGCGACCTTGCCGACGGACGGTTCCGTCCCGCTTCAAGGGGTGGTTATCAGCGCGTTCGACGCGCTGTTCCCGCCGGATGTCATATCGGTACTGCAAAAGGCTTCGGGCCAGATCGGCAATCTCGCAGAGGCGCTGACGCCCGTCGCGAAGGACCTGCACGAGCTGTTTCAGCCTCGTGATCTGGCCTTGGTGGACGATCCCCGCTCCGGCGCTCAGAAGCTGAGCGCGAATCTAAACACGGCCGTCCAGAGGCTGGATGCGGGGTTGAAGAACTTCAACGAGATGGTGGGGGATCCGAATACGAAGACCAATCTCAAGGTGGCAATCGAGAACATCCGGGCCGTCTCGGAACAGGGGAAGGGGGTTATGGAGGACCTTCGGAAGTTCGCGAGCCAGGCCCGCTTCGTCGGGGAGGATGCCAAGGAACTGACGGGTAAACTGAGCAAGACCGTGGACAACGCCAACGCGCAACTCGACAAGATTGCGCGCGTGATCATTGATGACGCTGAGAAGTTGGGGCGATTCTTCGATCGACTTGAGGCTGTCGCCCGTAACTGGGCCGACGGCAAGGGGTCCGCAGGCAAGTTCTTCAACGATGCGGAGCTTCATGACAGCATGGTGATCACTCTGAAGCGGTTGCAGGCGGCGATTGAGGACATGAACGATCTCGTGAAGCAATGGCGAAGGGAAGGCGTGAACATCAAGGGGATGGGACTCATGAAGTAGCGTGTTGCGTCGCGATCTCTTGGGCCAGCCGCGACGTGGGAGACATCGCAAACAGCTCTTGCCAATAGGAAGCCCGGTAAGTCTAATCTAGTCTATGGGAACGGAGGATCTAAGACCCATTCTGGCGGGGTGGCCGTATGAACCGGGGCAGATCACCGTGCGCAAGGTGACCGGCCAGGACGGAAAAGAGAAGGTGCAGATGCGCATCGACCTGGGGCTGCTCCAGATGGAATTGGACGGTCGACCCGACGGAGAAAGACCCAACGGGTACGAGTCTGTTCTTGCATACCATGAGGATCGGTTGGCCCGCCACGAGGAACGTAACGGGACGGATTTGGGTTTTCAGTTGAGCCCGGAGGAATGCCAGGCTCTCCGCGACGAGGCATTGATGTATTATCATCGGTACCTGTCCTTGTTTGTACTCGAAGACTACGAACGGGTGGAACGGGATACGGCTCGCAATCTGCGGGTTTTGGACCTGTGCAATCGCTACGCGGCCCACGGAGGGGACCGGTTGGCTCTCGAACAGTATCGTCCGTACATTCTGATGATGAACACCCGGTCCAAGGCCATGCGGGCCGTGCGCGGGGAGAAGTTCAAGAGCGCGCTGGCCCACGTCGAAGCGGGAATGAAGATCATTCGCGAGTTCTATGAGCAATACGGCCGTTCGGACATTTGCGAGCAGTCCGGTGAGATTCAGATCCTGCGAGCCCTTCGGCGTGAGATCGTCCAACGGTTGCCCGTTGGCGCCATTGAACGTCTGAGACGTAAGCTCGATCGCGCCATTCGCGAGGAGCGGTATGAAGACGCGGTTCGGCTTCGCGATCAGCTTAAGACGTTGCAGGACAGCGCCGAAGCCGGCGCCTGACGCGCGCGCTATGCCCCATGCTCTAGCAAACATTTCGGACGTGTTCGCCGGTCTGGCCTGCACAAAGGGCCGCTTGGGCTATGCGGCCTCCAACATGCTGTTCGATGCCTGGCAGGCACAGCTTCGCGAGCAGATTGTTGATGTGTTGCGTCTGCCCGTTTTGCCGATCGAACCGCCGAAGGTAGAGATCATCACAAGCGAGGACTGCGGGACGTACGTTCGCGAGAAGATCGTCATGCGGGCTTCGGACGACTTGGGCGTTCCCGCCTATGTTCTTCGGCCCGTCAAGGCTCGCAAGCCGCGGCCGGGAATACTGGCCATACCGAGTCATGGTCCGGGCAAGTCGGTGACTGCTGGGATACCGCCCGCGTGCCACACGGCATCCGATTCCCAGGGCGATCAACTCGATTATGCCCTGCAGGCCGTTCACGAGGACATGATCGCGGTCGCACCGGATCTTCGGGGGTTGGGCGAACTGGTTCTGGATGATGAATCCAGCCGTCAGCGAGGGAACAGTTGCGTGTCGCTCGCGAGCCGGGCCGTCCAGACCGGGCGTACCCTCATGGGGATGCGTATCGGGGATTTGATGCAGTTGGTGGATTGGCTCGAATCGCGGGAGGATGTGGACCCCAAGCGGATCTGTGTCACAGGGCACGGGGTGGGGGGCATGGCCGCGTTGTTTCTGGGGGCCGTGGACATACGGATACGGGCGGTCGTACTGAGCGGCTCGTTCTGCTCGTTTCAAAGTGGGCTGCTCGCGACGGAGCACTGCGCCTGCAACTACGTTCCGGACCTCAGCACGCTCGCCGAGATCCACGATATTGGCGGGCTGATAGCACCGCGTTTTTTGTTGGTGGTGAGCGGACGGGATGACAACATCACTCCGATCGAGGGCGTACGGTCGGCGTTTGCGGAACTGGAAAAGCTGTATGCGGCCGCGGGCGCGCGACATTGTCTTGATCTTCGAATCGGAGAGGGCGGACATCGGTACTACCGAAATTTCGTCTGGCCGTTTATCAGTCGGGCGCTGTCCGCCATTCCGTGATTCCTCAACGGTGTTCTGAGGAAAGCGGAACCGGTTTCGAACTCATGTCGTTCCTGATCGCTGGGGCCTGGCGGACGTCTGTTCAGGAAGCTGACGGGGCGGACGACGATGCAGATTACGGAATGTCGTTTCGGCGAGATGACACTTGACGGTGTCAGGTACGACAAGGATCTCGTTGTTCATCAGGGAGAAGTCCACCCGAACTGGTTTCGCAAGGCCGGTCATAGCCTCTGTCTGAACGACTTGGCGATCATTCTGAATGATCCGCCGGAAGTACTCGTTGTGGGATGTGGTCACCTGAAAATCCTGCGGATTCCCGATGAGACTCGCGGTGCCCTGGCCGAGCGGGGCATTGACCTGATCGGGTTAAGCACGCCCCATGCCGTCCGACGGTTTCTTGAACTGATCGCGGAAGGCCGACGCGTATCGGCCGCATTCCACTTGAGCTGCTGATGGGGGGCGGCTGTCCCGTTCAGACGCCTGGCTGAGGGAGCGCGCCGGGGCCCGGCTCCGGCTCGACGCCGGTTTCCGAGCGCGTCTTGATGGGACGGGCCATGGGCGTAGGTCCGGAGTCGATGACGTCCGTAAGGGACGGTTTCTCCAGGGCCTCACCCCGAATGATTCGATTGACGTCGTCGCCGGTCAGTGTTTCGTATTTGAGCAGGGCATCCGCCAGGAGTCGGAGCTTGTCGCTGTTTTCCGTAAGGATTCGCTCGGCATCCTTGTAGGCCTCGTCGACGAATCGCTTCACTTCTTGGTCGATGAGCTGGGCGGTATTGTCCGAATAGTCGTGTCCGCCGGGCAAATCCAGCAGGCGGGGCCTGTTGCTCTCCTCACCGTAGTAGACGAATCCGATGCGCTCGTTCATGCCCCAGTCCGTTACCATTCGTCGCGCCAGCTCGGTGACTTGGCGGATGTCGGCGGCGGCACCGGTCGAGATGTCCTTCGACTCCAGCGATTCGGCGATACGACCGGCGCACAGGACGCGGGCTGTTTGACGGAGGTATTGAGCACCATAGGTTTGGCGATCCTTCTCGGGAAGGCTCATGGTCGCTCCACCCATGGGACCGCGTGGGATGATGCTCACCTTGTGAATCGGATCGGTGTCCGGAAGCAATGCCTGGACGAGGGCATGGCCGGCCTCATGCCAGGCGGTGGCCAGCCGCTCCTTCTCATCGACGGCGCGGTTTCGCTTGACGCGTCCCCAACGGATTTTGTCGCGTGCTTCCTCCAGGTCCTCCTGTTCGACGTGATCCTTGTTGGCCATCGTGGCGAGCAAGGCGGCCTCGTTGATGATGGCGGCCAGATCGGCGCCGCTGAACAGGGGGGTGCCGCGGGCCAGTCGCTGGAGGTCCACGTTGGGCCTTAGCTTGATTTTCTTTGCGTAGATGTTGAGGATTTCCAGCCGCCCTTTGATGTCGGGCAGTGGGACAAAGACCTGACGATCGAATCGACCGGGACGAACCAGCGCCGGATCGAGGACATCCACACGGTTGGTGGCGGCAATAACGATGACCTGATCGGAGGTGTCGAATCCGTCCATCTCCACGAGAATGGCGTTGAGGGTCTGTTCCCGTTCGTCATGACCGCCGCCGTTGTAGTTGGCACCGCGTCGTCGGCCGACGGCATCGATTTCATCCAGGAAGATGATACAGGGGGCGTTGTCTTTGGCCTGTTTGAAGAGATCGCGAACGCGACTTGCACCCACACCCACGAACATCTCGACGAAGTCGGAGCCACTGATGCTGAAGAAGGGGACGTCGGCCTCGCCGGCAATGGCCTTGGCCAACAGGGTCTTTCCGCAGCCGGGTTCTCCGACCAGCAGCACGCCCCGGGGGATCCGCCCACCGAGTCGTTGAAAGCGTTTGGGGTTCTTGAGGAACTCGATGAGCTCGGTGACCTCGTCCTTGGCCTCGTCAATGCCCGCGACATCGGCGAAGGTCACGTGGGTGTGTTCCTTCGCCGCCACGCGGTGACGGGACCTACCGAAATTCCCCAGCATGCCCGCCCCGCCGCTTGCCTGTCGGAGCTGACGAAGGACGAAGAACCAGATGAAGCCGAGAATGAGGAGCCAGGGGATGAGCGGTACAAGAACCTGCCAAAAGAGGCTCGTCGACGCATCGATTCGATAGTCGTCCACCCCTGCTTTTTGAAGCTGTGTCACGATGTACTCGTGAAGGGAAGGGTGTATCTTGACCTCGAAATCGCGGGCGCCGTTGAGCGATTGCTCGGGTTCCTTGAGCTTGCCGATGATGGTGTCGTCCTTGAGGACGGCCGCCTCGACATCGCCGTTCTGGACGTGCGTCAGGAAGGCACTGAGCTTCATTTCGCGGACCTCGCCCATTTGTTTGGTCAAGAGCATGACCAAAACGAGGGCGAAGCCGATGAAGACAATCCATCCCAAGATGCCCCGGCTAAACCGAATGGGGGGGCCCGAGCCGCGTCCGCTGCCCGGACGATAGTCATCATGGTTGCCGTCGGGTTCAGGCATGCGGTCGGACTCCATTTAGACCACTCAGACTGTATCGGCAGACGATCTTAGGGGGCTTACCAAGGTTTTTCCATCTTCTCGACAATGCGCTCCGCCAAGGCATTCATGGCCTGCTGGCTCGCCTCGTAGAAGTTCTCGCCTACAGGTTGGATGTAATCGACCGACTGTGTGATGACGGGCATATCCACCAGAACCTTTCCCGTCCGGAGGTCTTTCCAGCGAAAGCTGGTGATCACGGTGGCTTGTGTTTCCCGCGGCATGTGGGTCTTGAAATCAAGTCCCAGTGTGCCTTGCCGCACTTCGCGGATTTCACCCGTCAGCACCGTGTCTGCCTTGCGTTGGTCGCTCGTGGTCTTGTACGGCGTTTTCAGTTCGATCGCCTTGACCAGGGCCTCCGTCAACTGGAACTCGAGGCCTCGGCGAAAATCTTTATTCTGAAAGATGGGGACATGGACCGTTCGGATGCCCGTGTCGAACATCTCGTCATGACCGACACTATACCCGCAACCTGAGACGGCACTCAGGATCCAAGCCGCGGTCACCAACGTTGGCAGGACGACATATTGGGCCATGCGTGATCCTATCGAACGACACGTGCAGCGAAGCTGTTCGCCGCCACTGATCTTCCCGCCGAGGCAGGAGGTACCCACATGGGTCATTATACTAGCCCGCCGGGCCCATGGGCAAAGCCGGCCCCATCGGGGGCATTGGCTCAAGGGGGGAACCTTCCACGTCGCTTGGACGCTCGACATCGCCCAGGTTTTCGAGCCGACCCTGCGCCAGCACCGCCCATGTCGTATCGGGCCAGTACTTGATGACACTGCGGTAGTAGAACGCCGCGGCCCGCGTATGCTTGGTGCGCTCGTAGTACTGACCCACCGTGTATTCTTTCTGCGCTCGACTGTTGCGAATCTGTTCCAGGAGCAGCGGGACATTCTCATCTTGTGCGAGCTGCGGGAATTTCTTCCTGAACTGTTCGAATCGCTCTTCGGCTTCCACGAGGGCGGCATCGTCGAACTTTACCCCCGGGAAACTGGCATACGACGCCTGGGCGCTGCGCATCAGTGCCAGTTGGGCGTAGCGGCTTCGCGGAAACTCGCGAGCGAGCCGTGCGTACTCCTGTTCGGCGTCGGTGAACTCGCCCCTGCTGTAGTAATAGTCTGCTTTGATCTTGATTGCCTGTTCTGCAAAGGGGGTACCGGGGGCGCGATTAGTCGCAATGCGCTCCAGTATATCCAGAGCTTCTTCTTTTGCAGGCATTCGAATCAAACCGCCCCAGATCTTGCGCCACCGTCCGGACAAGAAGACCTCGGCGATGACAATCTCGTTTCGGAGCACGCGCTGGGCCAAATCCGTACCCTTCTGCTCGTCCAACAGACGCTCGTAGGTTTCGTAGGCCTGCATGTAGTTGCCGAGCTGGAACTCGGAATCGGCATAGTAGAAGAGGGCCTCGGGATAGCGTTCTGAATCATAATATACTTTAATCCACTTTTTGAGCAGATTTCTCGCCCGCATCAGGGCGTGTCGGTTTTCAGCCCGGGCCAGTGTTGCTCTGGCGATCTCGAGATCGCCTTCGGGGGTGCCTGGCTCAGGAGGAGCCAGCTCGAGCCATTCCCCTGTCTTGGGGTCATAGATGAGCCGTTCGGCATACCGTTCCGGTTCTTGGTCTTCCTTGGCAAGAAGTGTGGCGCATGCACATAGCGTGGCAACCAGGAGTACGGTTTTCCGACATTTGCCGATGAGTCTTGGAGTGGTGGCGTTCATTCCTTGCCTTTGTGGAAGACCGTCCGGGATGTTCTGAGACCTCATGTAACGACAGATTATAAGAACAGGTCGCCGCGGATGCAATGTCGCTGCGCGGAATCCGGGGTGCTTGACACCTTCCGGATGGGTCGTTAGAGTGTGGATATTCGCCACTGGGCAGTGGTGGTATGAAGCTGTCCTAAGCGGGGCTGCTGGGTTCGTAGGTACGGGCGATTTGCACGCCAAGGGATCCAGCAGTGGGTTGGCGCTCGCGGCGACCAACTCAAGCCTCAGGGATAGTCCAGCGCAACCGCGAGCACGTAGCTGTTGTGCTCTCAGTAATTCCTGGTAGAGCCGACTTTACCCGGTGGTGTAATCGGTAACACACCAGGTTTTGGTCCTGGCATTCCTGGTTCGAGTCCAGGCCGGGTAGATGATTCTGTTCGATCGCGTGAAGGGTTCGCAGTAGGACGTTGTGAGGCCAAGGCATGAACGGCTTAAAAGTCTTCGGCGGGACGAGCAACCCCGCGCTGGCGGAGAAGATAGGCCGGTATCTGGGTGTCAGCCTTGGCCGGGCGCGGATCGACGAGTTTCCCGACGGGGAGCTTGTAGTCAAGCTGGACGATGACGTTCGGGGGCGCGACGTATTCGTCATCCAGAGCACATGCCATCCGGTCAACCGAAACCTGATGGAGCTCTTGGTTTTCATTGACTGTATCCGGCGGGCATCGGCCAGGCGCATAACGGCGGTCTTGCCCTATTTCGGGTATGCGAGGCAGGATCGCAAAGATGAGGGACGTGTCCCGATCACGGCGAAGTTGGTGGCGAACCTCATCACGACGGCAGGCGCCGATCGTGTATTGACGATCGACCTTCACGCCGCTCAGATCCAGGGATTCTTTGACATTCCGGTCGATCATCTCTTGGCCGAACCCGTCTTTTCGAGCTATTTCCACCGGACGGTCAAGGAAGACGTGGTGTTGGTCAGTCCGGACGTAGGCAACCTGAAACGTGCTCGGATCTACGCCCAGCACTTGCAGGGTGATATTGCCGTGATTGACAAGCGTCGGATCAGCGGATCGGAGGCGGTGGTCCAGAACATTATCGGTGAGGTCCGGGGCAGGCATGTTCTCATGGTGGATGACATGATTGCGACGGCGGGCACCGTGTGCGAGGCGGCCAAGCTGGTGAAGAGCTTTGGTGCGACCCGGGTTACGGTGGGCGCGACCCACGCGGTGCTGTGCGGTCCGGCCATGGAGCGATTGAGCACGGCACCCATCGATACCCTGGCGGTGACGGATACGATTCCGCTGAACAGCAAGTGTGCGTTCGGCGGAAAGAAGATCGAGATCCTGAGTGTGTCCGAGTTGTTGGGCGAAGCGATTCGGAGGATCCATCGCGACGAATCGGTCAGCAGCCTGTTTCTGAAGTGAGTGACGACCTGTACAGTCGACAGTGACGGGGCACCTTGCACCCGACGGCGAATGCAGGGTCGCAGGAGACGGACGTAATGGAAACCCAAGCGATCAAAGTTGTCAAACGAGAGAATCTTGGCACGAAGGCATGTCGTAGGATGCGTGCGAACGGGCTTCTGCCGGCGATCATCTACAGTCGCGAAGGCTCACCGGAGCCGATCGCCCTGCCAGCTCATGAGGTAGAGGTATCGCTGCACCGGAGCAGCCACATTCTCCAGCTTGAACTCGACGGCGAGGAGAAGTCGTTCCTGATCAAGGATGCGCAATACGACTACCTGGGCGCCAAATTGATCCATCTGGACCTGGCTCAGGTGAACGTTCACGAAGTCGTGGAGGTCAAGGTGCCGCTCGAGCTTCGAGGCACACCGGTGGGGCTCAGCGAGGGCGGCCTGCTGGACCACATGATGGTGGATTTGGCCGTTCGGTGCAAGGTCACGGACATTCCCGCATCGATTCGGTGCAATGTTGCTCACCTGCAGATGGGGCAGACGTTGTTTGTGCGTGACCTGGAGCTGCCGCCGGGCGTGGAGCCCGTGGCCGGTCCGGATGAGCCCGTGGCAACGGTCCGCGCCCTGATGGCGGAAGAGGCGCCGGTGGCGGCGGCGGAAGCGGAAGGCCCGGCTGAGCCGGAACTGATCAGCCGCGAGAAGAAGGAAGGGGAAGGGGAAGAGGAGGAGTCGGAGGAAGCCTAATTGTGAGACTCAGGCCGGGTGGTACCGGCCGGGTATGCCCGGAATGGAGGACGGCCGGATGGCTCTCTCCAGTCCGAGATGGACTGGCTCATGAAGCTGATTGTCGGATTGGGCAATCCCGGACGTCGATACGCCGAGACGCGCCACAACCTGGGGTACCGGACGGTGGACGAGTTGGCGAAACGTTGGGGTATCGACGTGGGTCGCGAGAAGTTCAGCGGCATCGTGGGTCAAGGGCATCATGGCGGGCATGATGTTCTTCTGCTGAAGCCGACGACGTTCATGAACCGCAGTGGTGAATCCGTGTTGGCCGCGGGGCAGTTCTACAAGGTGCCGCTGTCGGACACGATCGTGGTGGTGGACGACTTGGATCTGCCGGTGGGTCGGATTCGCGTTCGACCGGACGGTTCGTCGGGCGGACACAAGGGACTGGCCGACATCATCCGGCGGCTCGGAGATGACGGTTTTGCGCGGGTGCGAATTGGCATTGGGCCTGCACATCGCGAGCTTACCGTGGAACACGTGCTGAGCCGGGCCACGGAAGAGGAGGCTCCTGTGCTGGAGGAAGCGGTCGTGAAGGCGGCGGACGCCGTCAGTTGTTGGGTCCGCCTTGGGATTCAGGAGAGTATGAACCGGTTCAACGGTCCGCCGGGCAAGTCCGGGTCGAAGGATTCGGGTAGTGCATCGGCGGACGCGACCGAAGCGTGACCAGAGGAGATGTGACCTTGAAGCAGAGCACTTACGAAGCCATGTTTCTGTTTGACCCCAGCATGGCGACCCAGTGGGAGGCCGTCGAGAGCGAGATCGGCCGGATCATGCAACGAGCCCATGCCGAGATGATCGGCATCAAGAAGTGGGATGAGCGTCGCCTTGCCTACGAGATCAAGCATCGCAAGCGAGGGTGCTATGCGCTCACCTATTTCAAGGCGCCGCACGACAGCATTTCGGGCATTGAGCGTGATGCCCGGCTGTCCGAGATGATTCTGCGGGCGCTCGTTTTGCGATGTCGACTCACGGACGAGCAGTTGGCCGCGTTCGGGCGCGAGGCCGCCGAGCAGGCGGCGTTGCTGCGGAGTGAGGTGGCGGCAAGCAAGGCCGGCCAGCCCGAACCCGAGTCGGCGGAGGAGGGCGTCGCCGCGGGCGAGTCCGAGTCGGAGGCCGATGCGTCGCCGGAGAATGACGTCGGCGTCGAAGGCGAGGAGGTCTCTCGTGCGGAAGCGAAGGCTCTCTGGGGCGAGGGCGACGAGGCTTCGGAGAAGCCTTAGTTGCCGGGCAACAACCCTGGGACGCGGCGAATCGGGAACCTTTTTGTCCTTCGCGATCGGTCGGATCAGGGTTGTTGGCGTGCCGGACGTCACATGGTTTGAGGCGAGAACGCGGGGGAAGGCCAACGGCGTAGATTGACAGCGGAGGCGACGGTGGCGGATTACAATCGAGTGATTCTGATTGGAAGGCTGACTCGCGATCCTCAATTGTCGTATACGTCCAGCAACACGGCGGTGGTCGAGTTTGGCCTTGCAACGGGACGCAAGTGGCGTGGACAGGACGGCCAGGACCATGAGGAGACCTGTTTTGTCGACTGCAACGTGTTTGGTCGACAGGCAGAGGTCTTCAATCAGTACATGACGAAGGGTCGAGAGGTGCTGGTCGAAGGACGGTTGCGTTTTCGCCAGTGGGAGACGCCGGAGGGACAGAAGCGAAGCAAGTTGTCGGTTACGGTGGAAAGCTTCCGATTCATGGGTGGCCAGCGAGGAGAGGGGAGTCAACGGAACGATGCGGCGGCCGGGCGGCCTGCGGGGACCGCGCCGGGCAGATACCCGGCCAGGCCGGCGGCGGCTTCGGCGGCTTCGGCGGCTTCGGGGGCTCGTCCTGCGGCAGGTTCCGAAGAGGAGCCTCCGCCGGTGTCGGATGACGAGGTGCCGCCACCAGTGACCGAAAGCGACGTTCCATTCTAGGAACGTGAAGGGGAAGCGGCGAGGCGGCGTGTGAGAAGCATGGAGCATGTGGCTGAGGAATGGCCGAGCTTGTTTTGAATGCTCATTGGGCACAATCATGTGAGGACGTAATTGAATGGCCGTGACAACGCAAAAACCACAGAAACGTTGGCGAGAACAAGAGAATTGTCGGTTCTGTCGAGAGAAGGTGATTGAGGTTGATTACAAAGACCTGCAATCCCTTTCCAAGCTGCTGAGCAATCGCGGAAAGATCTTTTCCCGGAAGCGCAGCGGCAACTGTGCCCAGCACCAACGGTCGGCTCAGCGTGCGATCAAACGGGCACGGTACCTGGCGCTGCTGCCGTTCGTGGGTTGATCGGCCTTTGGCGGAACCGCGACAAAGGTGTGGACAAGCGGGAGAACAGGGGATTATTCTGGATATGATCGGGTGGGGTTTGGTGGCGGTTGCCGGCACCGATCTCCCAGGCCGTTGGAGTAACATCGGATGAGAAAGCTATTGCTCCGCAGAGATGTGCCGAAGTTAGGGCACGTGGGAGACGTGGTCGAGGTTTCGGAGGGGTATGCGCGTAACTATCTGATTCCTCATCGGTTGGCGATGGAGCCGACACCGGCGAATCTCAAGTCCATCGAACAAGACAAGAAGCTGGCGGAAGCGGCTCGACTCGAGCGTCGGCGAGCGCTTGAGGCCCAGGCGGCTGCGTTGGCGAATGTGGAGATCACAATCGCGGCGGCCGCCAACGAGGAAGGCCATCTGTATGGCTCGGTCGGGCCAAGGGAAATCGCCGCGGCGTTGCGAGACGAAGGGCACCCGATCGAGGCGAACCATGTGCAGCTTCATACGCCCATCCGTCAGCTCGACTCGGTCATGGTTCCGATTGTGTTTGCGGACGACCTGAGGGTGGAGATCAAGGTGTGGGTGGTTCGCGAGAAGGCGAGCGAGCAACTGGACGAAGCGACCGAGCGATCCGAGGAGGCTCATGAGGAGGGAGCCGACCATGGAGGGTCCGACACCCAAGACGAGTCGTAGTGCCGATCGTCTCGAGCGGATGCCGCCTCAGAACCTTGAGGCGGAGATGTCGCTGCTCGGCAGCATGATCATCGACAGCGAGGTGATCGGGGAAGTCCTTCAGGTCATCGGGCCACAGGGGAAAGAGAGATTTTACCGCAACGACCACCGGCTCCTCTACGAGGTGCTGGTCTCCATGTACGACAACCGTCAGCCCGTCGACATCATTACATGTCGGGATGAGCTTCAGCGTCGCGGAGCGCTGGAGGAGGTCGGCGGAGTCGACTACATCGTCCAACTGGTGGAATCGGTCCCCTCGGCGGCGAACGCCGCGTACTACGCTCGGATTGTGCGCGACAAGGCCATGCTCCGCGACCTCATTCGTGCCAGCGGCGAAGTCATGGAAATGGCCTACAGCGAGTCGGACGAGGCCCGTGAGATCCTCGACCACGCGGAGCATCGGATTTTTGACGTGGTCAGCCAACGCGTCAGCGGTGAGGCCGAAACCCTCAAGACGATTTTGAAGGAGGTGTACGAGCGTCTCCGCGTTCGTGACGTTGACTATGTGAGCGGCCTTCCGACCGGCTTCTACAAGCTCGATGAATTGACGAGCGGGCTTCAGCCCGGTGAGATGATCGTGGTGGCGGGCAGGCCGTCGATGGGCAAGACGGCATTGGGCCTCAACATGGCTTCGCACGTTGCCGTCGTCGAGAACAGACCCGTCGCCTTCTTCTCGATGGAACAGAGCAGTCAGCAAGTCGTGCAGAGGATCCTGTGCGACCGTGCGGGAATCGACTCGCATCAGTTGCGGACGCGGCGCCTGAGCGAGCGGGACATCATGCAGTTGGGGCTTGTGTGCGGAGAGCTCGAGCATGCGCCGTTGTTCGTCGACGACACGCCCGGCATGACCGCACTCGAGTTGCGGAGCAAGACTCGCCGACTGTTCTTGAAGCACAAGCTGTCGGCCGTGTTTGTGGACTACCTCCAGTTGATGTACAGCAGCGGAAGGGCGGAAAGTCGCCAGCAAGAAGTCTCGGAAATCAGTCGCGCTCTGAAGGCGTTGGCGAGGGAACTGGATATTCCGGTGGTGGTCATGGCCCAACTCAACCGCCAAGCGGAAGGGCGGGAGGGTCACCGACCGCGGATGAGCGATCTTCGGGAGTCGGGGGCCATCGAGCAGGATGCCGACGTCATCCTGTTGCTCCACCGAGAAGATTACTACCGGAAGGACGAGCCAGGATACGTACCGACCAATACCGCCGAGGTCATTGTGGCCAAGCAACGCAACGGCCCGACGGGGCGCGTCGAGCTTCTGTGGAACGAACGACTGACTCGATTCAACAATCTGTCGCCCATGGCCGAACCGTTTCCGTCAAGTCGTCCGACGGACATACCCGAGCCGTCGGAGGCCGCCCCCTTCTAGGAAAGGTGGCCGAGCAACAAGTCCAACAATGACAATGGCCTACGTTAACGAACGGGAGGCCACACCAACTGGCGGTCCGGCGCGGCGTGTGCTGAGGTCCGCAAATATTTCCATTAGGTCTCGACAACGGGTCAGACGTGTGTATTATTAACGGCCTGCCGGCGCGGTTCGCCTGCAAGTCGTCCTGACTTGAGAGGTGCAAGAGGGTGTCTGCGAACAGGTTGATGACACAACGAAGGAGCACCGTGGTTGTGGCCCTGGTCCTTGGGACAGGGGTCGTTGTCACATGTTCGCCATGGGCAGCGACGGGGGCGAACGTGGCCACACAGCCGTCGGGGCAGCCTGGGGTCCGCATGGCCCAGGCCACTCCGCCCGCTGCCCCGGCCGGGTCCCCTGAAGAAGGTCGAGGGATCAAGGAAATCCGGATCGAAGGGAACCAACTGGTATCCGAGCAAGCCGTTCGCGAGATCCTAAAGAGCAAGGTGGGCGAGGCCTACGCCGACAAGCAAGTGCAGGAGGACGTAAGGGCGATACTTCAGACGGGCAAGTTCGCCAATGCCTTTGCCACGAAGCAGCTCTCGGAAGGCCAGGTCATCGTGACGTTTCACGTGACGGAAAAGCCGGAAGTCGAGAGCATTGAGTTTGTCGGCAACAAGAAATTCAAGACGAAGGATCTTTACGGCGATGTGGATCTGTCGCCGGGGTCGCCGCTGGACCGGTTCGCGGTCAATCGCGGACGCGACAACATCGAGCGCCGTTACAAGGACGCCGGCTACTATTACGCTACGGTCACGGTGGATGAGGAGGCGATCAAGAACGAGCGCCGCGTGATTTACACGATAGTCGAGGGGCCCCGCGTGCGTGTGCGGAAGATTCTTTTCGAGGGGAACAGCAGCTATCCCGCCCGCCGACTGCAGCGAGAGATCAAGACCAAACCGTACGTGTGGATTTTCCGAACCGGAGAGTTTGATCAGGAGCGAGCGGAACACGATGTCGCGGATCTGAGGAACTTCTACCGCAACGAAGGCTATCTCGACGCTCAGGTTTCCTACCGTCTCGAGACGAGTGAGGATCGTCGCGACCTCAACCTGATCTTCGTGGTCGACGAGGGTATTCGATATCACGTGGAGAGCATCAAGGTCGAGGGGAACACCGTATTCGACACGGACGCCATCCTCGTACCGATGAAGCTGCAAGCCGGCAGTCCGTATGTGAATGAGTGGGTGAAGGCGGATACGAAGTACATCGAGACGGAGTATGGCCGGATCGGGTATATCGACGCGAAGTGCACGCCGGAGTGGGTGTATTCGGACCAGACCAAGGGCATGATTCAGGTGACCTTGAAGATCAAGGAGGGTGGTCAGTACCACGTGGGGCGTATTGTGGTCCGAGGCAACGAGCGGACGCAGGACAAGGTGGTGCGCCGAGAACTGCGATTCTATCCGGAAGAGTTATACGATACGACCAAGACGAAGGCGGCCGAGCAGCGGTTGATGGAGACACGGCTCTTCAACGAAGCGACCATTACGCCGGTGGGCGATGCCGAAGGCGTGCGGGATGTCCTCGTCAAGGTCGAGGAGACGGAGACAACGACCTTCCTGATCGGCGTCGGCGTAACGAGTAATGACGGCGTGATCGGAAGCTTGTCGATTGAAAACCGCAATTTCGACATTGCGGATTGGCCGAGGAACAGCACGGAGTTTTTCCGGGGAAGGGCGTTCAAGGGCGCCGGTCAGACCATGCGGCTTCAGGTCGAGCCTGGGACGGAGTTGACGCGGTTGCGGTTGGATTTCCGCGAGCCGTATCTCTTCGATCAACCGGTCAGCTTCGGATGGGGCTTTTATTTGTTCACGCGGGGGCGTGATGCCTACACCGAGCAGCGCATTGGCACCCAGATTAGTTTCGGCAAGCGGTTCGAGAAGGGCATTTTGCGGGGCTGGGCGGGCGAAGTGGCATTCCGTGTTGAAGGGGTTGAGATCGACGACGTGGAATGGGACGCTGCCCGGGAAATCCGTGCCATGGACGGAGGCCATTTCCTCACGAGCATCAAGGGTACGCTGGTCCGCGATACGACCGACAGCCGGTTCATGCCCACTCAGGGGAATCGGTTCAGCTTCTCGTGGGAGCAGGTCGGTGCGATGGGAGGGGACTACTCGTTCGGCCGCATGTTGGTCAGCGACGCCTGGTACAAGACACTTCGCACGGACGTGCTAGACCGCAAATCGGTTTTGGCGTTGCACGCCCGGATGGGGCAGATCTTCGGTGATGCGCCGGTGTTTGAGCGGTTCTTCGGGGGGGGCATTGGCTCGGTTCGGGGTTTCGAGTTCCGCGGGATATCGCCGCGTGCGGGTCTGCATGACGATCGCGTCGGCGGCGACTTTATGTTCGTGGCGGGCGCCGAGTACAGCTTCCCCGTCTACGGCAAGACACTCCGCGGAGTGGCATTCACCGACATGGGGACGGTGGAAAGCGATTTCGGTATAGAGACGTGGCGGGTGGCGGTGGGACTGGGCGCCCGCGTGATCATCAAGTTCTTCGGTCCGGTGCCGATGGCGTTTGACTTCTCGGTGCCCGTCGTGAAGGGTGACGAAGACGACACGCAGGTCTTCCAATTCAGTTTCGGTACGACCTTCTAGCAGAAGCGATCGGTACGCCGGTCAATCGTCATCCATCGTCGCAGACTGCGCAACGGGGCATGGTGCCCATGTTATGTCGGGCTGTAGACCCGATCGAAGACGGGCCGCGGGATCCTGTCGCCCCCGGTGGCTCCTAGGCCATTTCGACGAGCCAAGAATACAACGGCAGGTGCGATTACCCGGGAGTCAGAGGTTCCACGCTTTGGCGAAGGCGGCAAAGCTTCGATCGTACAGCTTCTCGCCCTCGGGCGGAAAAAGGCAACCGGGAATCTGCTTCTTGGAGGCATGGTACTGAATGCACTCGCAGCACATGCCGCGACGATCACAGGCCGTATAGGTGCATCCACACTGCTCCAGATTCTTCTGTTTCTTGCACTCCATGGTTCACTCCTTCAGGAATTGGGCATGCAGGCCTCGTAGTATTCGGTTGAACCCTGAATGCGGCGGCAAATGCGTCCGCCGGCCAGGAGCCCGTTCAGACAACGCATTGCCTCAGAATAGTCGATGCCGAGTCCCATGGCCACGTCATCGGCGGTGGAGGGATGTCGCTGAATCATTGCCAGCACATCCTCGGGGCCGGCGGGGCGGGCGGTCGCGCATTGCGATTCGACATGGCGCGGCGGCGTGCCGGCAACAATCTCGGCGGGCGGCCCCATTCGATCACGGATTTCCGCAAGGCGTTCGGGTGGGACGGGCACGGCACGACTGTCCGCCGGCGGACGGACGACGGTGTTCAGTTGAATTCGATCCGGACGGATTCGGTCGGCGATCCGTCGCATACCGGCGATTTGCTCATCGCCGGTGTTCACGCCGTCGACCACCATGATCTCCAGCCAGAGTTCGCCCTTGAACAACTCGCGGAACGCCACCAGTCCGGCGACATGTTGCGCCAGTGTCATGCCTGCGAGGGGGTGGTTGATTCGCTGGAAGGTTTCCTCGGTGGCGGCGTCCAAAGAGGGGACGACGATATCGGCCAGGAGACAGGCCTGGCGGACCTCCGGACGGTGGAAGAGGGATCCGTTCGTCAGAAGGACGATCGGAATCGAGGAGAGGCTTTTGAGGCCGGCAAGGACGTCTCCGATGCGACTGTGGAGGGTTGGCTCTCCGGAACCGGCGAGGGTGATGGCGTCGGGCGTGGGGCCGTTTTGAAGTGCCGATCGCACTTGAGATAGGACCTCGTGGACCGGCGCGTAGTCGGCTCGCTCGGCCGTTTGGGTTGTCGTGCGGCCAAGTTGGCAATAGATACAGTCGTGGGTGCAGGTTTTGAAAGGGACGAGGTCAACGCCCAGCGAGAGTCCCAGGCGACGGGACGGAACGGGGCCGAAGACGTATCGTGGACGCGATGTCGCGACATTTCCGCACATCGAGGTCTATACCTCCGGGCGTTGAGGATCGATCAAGACGGCACTGTGGATCCGGCGCGAAGCTTCCGGCCAAACTCGGGATATGCATGACGCGCCGGCCATCTCTCGCGTCCTTCGGCTCGCCTCCACCGACGGACGGACCCGGGGGGTCCGCTATTGAGCGCCCTTCGCCTTCGCAATTACGTCCGCGATCTTGACGGGTTTGCCTTCCTGCCGCTTGGATTCATCGGCCGCTTCCATGAAGGCGAAGAGCTCGATCGTCGTCGCCGGGTTAACGGGCGTCTTGCGGGTCTCGAAGAACCTGGCGACCTCCTGCATCTGCTGTTTGTAGAAGTCCCCCTTGATTGCGGAGGTGAGCGTTCCGGTTTCGGTGACGACTTCCATGCCGTAATCCTTCCTGAGGGGATCGTATGTTCCGACGCGGCCGTCGGCCCAAGTTCCGATCGTCATGTCCGTCCCTGGGATCCGAACCACCGTTTGGCATCCGGTGCCCATCAAGGTAAACAGGATCTCAACCCCATGTACTCCGTAGTAGAAGAGGTCCGGGTGGTGTTCCTCGTGGTGGCAAGGACCCCAGGCCACGACCTCCCGCACTTTCTTGTCTTTGATTTTGTCCTTCATTTCCACGACGCCGGTATCGAATCGCAAAGAGGAGCTGCTCCACACGGGGACGTTCGCCTCTTGGGCCAAGCGGAAGATTTCGATGACGTCGGCGAGACTGCCGGCCATCGGCTTGTCGATGAACAGCGGCAGGCCGGCCTTCAGGACGGGAATCGCCTGTTTGAGATGTGGGCGACCGTCCACGCTCTCGAGCATGATTCCGTCGACGTTCCGGCAGAGTTCCTCAATGGTGTCGTAGATTTTCACACCGTGTTTTTCGGTGAGCGTCTTGGTGTATCCCGGAACGCGGCCGGCACTGTCCTTTGGCATATCGGGGCTGCCGCCCTTAAAGGCGGCGACCACGCGGAAACGCGCGAGGGGGTCGGGCTGCTTAGCGTTGTTGAAAATGTCGCTGAATGCCACGACGTGCGAGGTGTCCAAACCAATCATGCCGATTCGGAAGGGCTTGTCGAAGGAGGGTTGAGCCCCCGAGACCCGGTCGATTTGCGAAAGCACACCAAGGATCGTCAACAACAACGTGCGTGCGGCGGACATCATCATTGCTCCTCCAAAGACGGGTGATCCCTGTATGAACGACAAACCACAGATGGCTCAGCAGCCGAGATTATACCGCGATGGCGGAGTCATGCCACGAGGCGTTCGCACGCGCGGTTGGCGACGTTCACGTCGGCTTGTCCGCCTCCGATACGTGGCGTACACTCTTGGCGGCGAAATGCGGGACGGAGGGAAGTACCTCCAGAACGAACATCGACGGGCATGGTTTCATCCGTTGAGGGTCGGTGACATGCTGAGCATCGAGCAATCGCGGATGCGTCAACGTCGGCTTGTGGAGCAGATGGCCGAGCACGGCATCGATCTCGCGGTGGTGTGCGACTATCGGCATGTGTACTACCTCACCGCACAACTGGTGGAGCCAAGCCGGCCCGTTGTCCTGCTCGTTTCATCGGAGGGTGCGGCGACACTGATTGGGCCGGAGCTGTCCGACGCTGCGGCTGCGGACAACGTGTTGACTTATCCGACCTTCTCCATCACGAAACTCGTCGACGATCTTGCGGACGACGTTTCACAGTTACTGGTCCGTGCGCTGAGTCGGTTCGGGTCACCCTTGCGCATGTTCGTCGAGCCCTCGGCAATGCCGGATCGGGTCGCCGCGGTCCTTCGCGACCAGATTCCGCAGGTATCATGGGTTGATCTCCGGCCGACGATGCTGAAGCTGCGAAAGCGCAAGGATCCGGATGAGATCGAGAGCATTCGAGCCAGCATCCGACTGGCGGAGGTCGGCTATGCAGCGGCCCGGAAGGCGATTCAGCCGGGCTTGACCGAGATTGATATCTATCTGGCGATGTACGGAGCCATGGCCGAGGCCCTGGGGACGAGCTTCGTTTTGGATGGGGACTTTGCGGTGGGTCGGCGTTGCGACCGGGGCGGAGGGCCTCCGACGCCGCGACGGGTTGAGCCGGGCGACTTATACATTCTCGATGTGTTTCCGCGAATCCACGGTTACGCCTGCGACCTATGTCGGACGTTCGCCGTAGGCAAGCCCAGCGCCGTTCAACGAGAGGGCTGGGAGCTGGTCCACACGACGTTGACTGAGGTATCGAGACTCATCAAACCGGGCATTACCGGCGGAGAGGTTCGAGCCGAGATGGAACGACGGTTGCACGCCAACGACGTTTCGAGGGGAAGCTTTTTCCATCACGCGGGGCACGGTCTGGGCCTCCAGCCGCACGAGAACCCTCGGATGATCGTTGGTTGTGATCATGTGATGGCCGAAGGCGACGTCTTCACGCTGGAGCCTGGAATTTATGGAGCTCATCTTCAGGGGGGCATACGCTTGGAACACAACTACCTTCTGGGCTCCGGCGGCGTGGAACAGTTGGACACGTTCCCCATGGACCTATAGAGGGCGCTGCTCGATGAGAACGTACGTGATAGCGGTGATGGGCGCGATGGCAGCCTTGACGGCAACAGGATGTCACAAGCCGAGTCAAAGCCATGCCCCAACGGAGCAGGCAGACCGAGATCGTTGGAGCGAGCCACAGCGACAGGCGTTTGACGCCGCCCTTGAAGTTGCCAGAGAGAACCTGTACCGGCAACTCAGGCAACTCCGCGTGACTGAGAAGGCTCGGATGGACGATCTTGTGAAGGAGGTTGCGGTAACGCAAGGCGAGCTTCGCTCGCTTTCTAAGACGGCACGTTTTCGACGGATAACATGGCTATCGGACGGCCGATGCCGCGTGGAGATCGACCTCGCCATGTTTCACGTCGTGGAGGCCATGGACCGATGGGACGCCAAGAAGCGGTGGGCGCCGCATGATCAGCTCGTTCAACTGAACGGCCGGCCGATTCTGTCGGCGGCGGGAGAGAGCGCGGCGCCCGGATTGAGGAGTCGCACCCGATAGGAATCAGCGTTCAGCCCGATCAGCGAGGAATTCGCACACGATGAAGTTGTAGATCGTTGCCGCAAGCAAGCCCGCCAGCAGAATTACCCAGGTGAGTGCTCCGTGAATGTGCCAACCGGCCAGCCAGAGTGCGGCCAAGGCATCGACCAAGAGATAGGCGGCCAGCATCAGGGCGCTCAGGGCGTTCGACTCGGCCTTGACGATCAGAGGAGGAACGAAAAAGAAGGCCCAGGGCAGGACAACCACGAGAGCCGTCCAGGCCAACGCAAGCCGGACTACGTGCCCAAGGGCCTGAAGCCGATCGGGATTATTCCAGAACCACAGGACTGCCAGGACAGCACCGAGGCTGTCACGGGGCACCCCAAAACCGGCCACCGGTGGGCGGGTCAAAACCGGCCA
>CAZQTW010000077.1:0-27384 GCA_964596165.1 uncultured Planctomycetales bacterium
TTGTAACGCGCCCGAGGTCTTGCGGGGTCTCTGCCAGTAGCCCGGATGGGCCTTTCGCCAGGCCTTCACCCGTAGGGCATTGGCCGGGCCGCGGAAGTAGTCCCGCCCCTTGTCCGAAGCCCGCCATCGCTTCTGGCTGGCGGCCTTGCTGGCCTTGCGGCAATCAGGTTGCGAGCAGTACTTTTGGTGGTGGCAATTCCGTGGGTCCGGTTCGTATAGCTGTCCGCAGTGGCGGCACTTGCGTCGTCTCGGTCTGGGCATGAGGTGCTCTCCAAACAGAGCACCCATGGTGCAACAACACAGCCCTTGGGATCGAAGAAAACCCGGGGGAAGAACAATCAGGACGGCAGAAGAAGACGTGTTCGTTTGGTCGAGAGGAAGAAGACCCAGCCGAAGAAGACCCCCCTTTCAAACCGGCTGATCGACTGCACTATCAGAACGGCGTTGACAAGCTCTTGCATTCCGCAGCCCTTCGAGCCTCCGCCAGCACATCCCACCAACCCTCGGGACATATCCTGCGAGTTCTCGATGGCGGCGTCGTCCTGTTCCTCTGATTCGCTGAGCCAGTTATAGACGTCGTTCTCAGTCGGAGGCGAAGGGGTTCGGTCCGCGACACGGAAGATCCTTCCGCACATGCGACATCTAGCGCGGTGTCCCACAGCCTCGGTAAGCACAAAGTACGTTCGGCGACAGCTTGGGCAGACACAGGTGATTCTATTAGGAGTCATTGTCCACCACCTTTCCAATTGCGTTGCATGGAAGTGCATGTTCGTCATCCAGTCTCATGGCCCTGTCGGCCGCAGGCCTGGGCCACGGCAATATAGTAGACACATGTTAAATATTTACGTTAGGAAAATAATCAGGCGGCGTTCGGGTGGGGAGGGACTCAGATGGCCCCAATCTGGCCTGTCGTCGCTGACCGCCGGCCTCTTTGACGCCTCACTCTGTCAGCGGATCCCATCCGCCTCCCAGTGCCTTGTAGAGAGCGATCAGGTTCGTCACCTCCGCCGTTTCGCTCTGGGCAAGCGCATCCTGAAGCGTGTAGAGCGCGCGTTGCGATTCCAAGACATTGAGGAACGCTGTCAGTCCTCGCGTGTAGAGCTCGTTGCTCAACTCCGTGGACTGCCGGCCGGACTCCACCGCTATCGCAAGCGACTGGCGACGGATCTGTTCGTTCGAATAAGCCACGAGGGCGTTTTCGACATCCTGGAATGCGACGAGGACGGTCTTCTCGTAGGTGGCCAGCGCCTGTTCCTGTATGGCGTCTTGTGCCTGGATGTTCGAACGGATCCTCCAGCCGTCGAATATCGGCCACGACACCTGAGGACCCACCGACCATGCCAGGCTGTTCCGATCGAAGAGGTGGCGAACGTTTCTGCTCTGCGGACCGAATGAACCCGTCAGAGAGAACCTCGGGAACAGGTCGGCCACTGCCTCGCCGATCCGCGCGGTGGCCGCTGCCAACCGGCGCTCGGCCATCCGTACGTCTGGGCGACGACGCAGAAGTTCCGACGGAAGCCCGACCGGCGTGGCCGGCGGGACGATCGGTATCGGCCGCTCCTTCTCCAACTCCGGCGTGAGAAAGGCGGGCGGTTGACCCACCAGCACGCTGAGTTGGTGGATGGCCTGTCTGATGGTGCTCTCCAAAACAGGAACCTGCGACTGCGTGCTGGCGAGCTGCGTTTGAGCCTGTGCCGTGTCCAGCTTGTTGGTGAAGCCGGCCTTGTATTGGGCGTGGGTCAGCTCCACCGTATTCGCCTGAGCCTGGATGTTGGCTCGCGCGATGGC
This sequence comes from uncultured Planctomycetales bacterium, assembly GCA_964596165.1. Taxonomy (GTDB): domain Bacteria; phylum Planctomycetota; class Phycisphaerae; order UBA1845; family JAFGLZ01; genus CAYUQT01. The sequence goes on from CAZQTW010000077.1 coordinate 1,789, forward strand.
GAGTCGCCGCTGAGCCCCGCGGAGTCGCACATAGTTGAGTGCCACCTCCGAGAGCAGCGTGACGAGCACGTCGCGCCGGCTTTCCTCCGAGGCGGCCGTATCGGCGTCGGCAGCCTCAAGTGCACGTCTTGTGCCGCCAAACACATCGATTTCCCAACTGGCGTCCAAACCCATTTGGAACAGGTTCTGATCTCGCGAAGCCGTAATTTCGGAACCTTGCAGTTTGTTGCTCACCGCCGCGGAAACGGCCTGACTCACGATTCCCATTGCCCCTCCACCGGCGTCACTTTCGGTCCCGCCGGTCGTCCCGCCCGTGGCGCCACCCTGCCCGTTGGTCAGGGCTCCAAGGGCCGACTTGATCGCCGCGTTTCTCAGACGCTTGCCCAGACTCAACTCGCCCGTGGTCTTTGGAGCGGTGTTGAGGCTACTGCCCCTGTACGCGTGTGAAGCGGATGCGTTGACCTGAGGCCACAGCGTGGCGGAAACGACACCACGCTGCGCCCGCGCTTCGCGAACACGCGCCGTGGCCACCCGCAGGTCGTGGTTCGACTCTACTGCCCTCTCGATCAGCGAGTCCAGGACAGGATCGTTGAAGGCCTTCCACCACGCCGCCAATTCCACAGGTTGCGTTGTCGGCCCGACCGGTTCTGTTGTCGGACCGGCGGAGGAGGCTTGGCCCCAGACCTGAGGCACCTCCAGTTCGGGAGGCTGGTAGTCCGGTCCGACGGCGCATCCGCCCAGGCCGACGACGCAGAGCAAGCCAACCCAGAAGCGTCGAGAATTCACGGGTGTCCTCCACTCGTTGCGACCCCTCGCACGGGCCAATGGGGCAGGCCGATCGGCGCCGCCTTCTTCCCCATGTGCCCAATTCACTCGTAGCGCAGCGCCTCAATCGGGTCGAGCCGCGAGGCCTTCCATGCGGGGTAGTACCCGAAGACGATGCCGACGCCCGCCGACACGACGACGGCGGCAGTGATGGCTTCGACGGACAACTCGATCGGCCAGCGGAGCAGGAGACGCACCAGCATGGAACTACCGCGTCCGAGAAGGATACCGATCGCCCCGCCGAGCAGGCAGAGGACCACCGCTTCGACCAGGAATTGCCGCAGGATGTCCTGTGGGCGCGCCCCCACGGCCATCCGAAGCCCGATCTCACGCGTCCTTTCGGTGACGGATACGAGCATGATGTTCATGATCCCGACGCCGCCCACGATCAATGAGATTGTGGCCACGGCCAACAGTAGGTTCGTCATCAGTGTCGTGGTCGCGGACAGCGTCTTGGTCATTTCCGTCATGTCCCGGACATCAAAGTCGTTGTCCTCGCCTGGGCCGAGATGATGACGCTGACGGAGCACGTCGGTGATCTGTTTGATCGCCGCGGGGATCATGTCGCTGCTCCGCGCCGTTGCGAGGATCTGGTCGATGTTCGCAAACCGCACCGGCATGGGGTTGTTGGCCGCCTGGACTGCCGACCGCTCCGGGTAGAGGCTGGGCTGGTCGCTGGGATAGAGGTTGCTCAAGGTGTTCACCGAACTGGATGAGGCGATCGCGCTCTGGTTGCTCGTTTCCAGCATGGAACCCGTGACCCGATACTTGATCGTGCTCCAGGGGGCCAGCAGTACGTCGTCCTGGTCCATGCCCACCATGTTGGCGCCCTTGGCGCTCAGTACGCCGATGACCCGAAACGTCACGTTTTTCACGCGGATCTCTTTGCCGACGGCCGACCGCCCCTGAAACAACTGACGCGCCACGGTTTGCCCGAGGAGACACACTCTGTTGGCGTTGAGAATGTCGCGTTCGGTGAAGATCCGCCCCTCCGCCAGACGCGTCCATTGCCTGATCTCCAGAAATTCCCGCGTGGTACCCGACATGGAGTTGGGGACCCAGTTGCGGTTGCCGTACACCACCTGCGTCCGGGCGCGTACGACTGGGGCTGCGTTGCGAACCGCCGGGCAACACGTGAGAATCGCTTCGCAATCCTGAGGCGTCAGTGTAGTGACGCTCCCGGTGCCGAAGGTCACGCCTCCCGTCGAAGCGGTACCCGGATGGATCAGCAGGACGTTCGCACCCATACTTGAAATGCCCCTCCGGATTGCCTGAGACGAGCCCGCTCCGATCTCCATCATGGCGATCACGGCCCCGACGCCGATGACGATGCCGAGCGTCGTCAGAACCGCCCGCATGGGATTCCGGCGGAGTGCCCTTAGCGCCGTGCGAATCGTGCGATAGGTCTTCATGCAGAGGCTCCCGTATCAGCGGTCTCCGACGGGGGAGCCGAAGAAGCCCCGTTGGATATTGCGCCGTCGCGAATGTGGATGATACGCCGGGCATGTTGGGCCACATGGGCATCATGCGTCACGAGAATGATCGTGATGCCGTCCTCGTCGTTGAGTTGCTGAAACATGCGAAGCACGTCCACGCTGGTTCGGGAATCCAGGTTCCCCGTCGGCTCGTCGGCGAAGAGCAGCGGGGGACGATTGACCAGGGCCCGGGCAATGGCCACCCGCTGTTGCTGGCCGCCGGACAACTGAGAAGGTTCGTGGTTTAGCCTGTCCTCGAGCCCGACACGGCAGAGCAATTCCCGGGCTCGCCTGCGCGCCTCGCGATCGGAAAGGTGGCCGGCCGTGTACGAAAGGGGCATCGCCACGTTCTCCAACGCGCTGGTCCGTGCCAGGAGGTTGAAGCTTTGGAACACAAAGCCGATCTTGCGGTTTCGTATGATCGCGCGTTGCACAGGCGTCAGTTGCGAGACCTCTTCTCCATCCAGCCAGTATTTGCCGGACGTCGGCCGGTCCAGACACCCCAGGATGTTCATAAGCGTGCTCTTGCCCGATCCGGAGGCGCCCATCAGGGCAACCAGCTCCCCATGTGCGACCGTCAGCGATACGTTCCTGAGCACCGGGACGCTGATGTCGCCCACAAAATAGGTCTTGCAGATGTCATTCAGCTCGATCAGTTCCATGGCGTCACCCGCTTCTGACGCGCGTGCATCACATCGGCGGTGGTGGTCCGCCTTTGCCACCCTTGGGAATCTTCGGTGTGAACGGATTGCTCGTACCGGTATCGGCCCCAGACTGCCGCTCTTCTTGACCTATGACGATTTCCAAACCCTCACTCAGGCCTTCCCCCTCGACCTCGGTTACTTCTTCATCCGTCACGCCCGTGCGAACACGAAGGGGTCTGACGAGTTCCCCTTCACGAACCCAAACCACACCCTCGCCGTTGCCTTCGGTCGGCGCAAGACCCGAACCGCCTCCGAAAGCGGATGCCGATGCGGTTGTGGGCTGCCCATCGGCCGCCTGGCGGAATCGAGGGACAATCTGATCCGCGGTCGGCGTCCATTGCAGTGCGGTGTTGGGCACGACCCAGACGTTCGTGCGGCGATCCAGCTCGAACCGGACGCTTGCGGTCAGATACGGCAGCAGCCGACCGTTGGGGTTGTCGGCGATGACCTCCACCGTATAGGTCACGACGTTCTGGGTCATCGAGGCGTTCAGCCTGATCTTGCCCACCTGCCCCCTGAAGGTCTCGCCCGGAAAGGCATCAACCGTGAAGCTCACGGGCTGGCCCTTCTTGAGCCGTCCAATGTCGGCCTCGTTGACGGCGACCCACACCTGTATACGCGTGAGGTCTTTGGCGATCAGAAACAGGCTGGGTGCGTTGAGGCTGGCGACGACCGTCTGACCGATATTCACGCGACGATCGATGATGATGCCCTTGACGGGTGATGTGATGGTGCAGTAGCCGAGGTTGCGACGGGCTCGTTGGAGCTGCGCCTCCGCCTGGCCCAGACTGCCCTTGGCTTGGATGATGGCCGCCTCGCCGACCAATATGTTCGCCTTCGCCGTGTCATAGGCCGACTTGTAGCCGTCGTAGGCCGACGCTGCCAGCGCTCGGGACGAGCCCAGTTCCTTCGCTCGCTCCCAGTCTCGTTCGGCCTGGTACAACTTGGCCTTCATCTGTTCGAGCTCGGCCTCCGCTCGCTGCAAGCTCCCCTTGGCCGAGAGGACTTGGGCTTCGGCCTGCATGACCTCCGCCTTGTAAAGAACGTCGTCAAGGTTGGCCAATATGGTTCCGTTCTCCACCATCGAACCGTAATCGACCGCCTTGCCTTCCAAGTCCTTGCCGAACGACACAATCAGGCCGGCGATCTGCGCGCCCACGTCGATCACTTCCTCCGGCTCGATGGTGCCCGTCGCATTGATCGAAACCAGTATGTCTCCACGCCGGACCGTCGCCGTGCGAAGAACGAGGGTAGACCCACGGTCATGACTCCAATAGGCCGCTCCCGCTCCGATAAGCACAACCGCCAGGACACTCACAATGAGGACCTTCTTCATGGTGAAGCCTCCGGCTTCTGCTGCCGATCCGTTCAACCACCCGATCGGACACTGCCACAATGCTATCCGTGTCAACCTTAAGACAGGATGAAGGTCCGCGGAGGAAATGGCTTTTCAGCGGGTGTGCTTTTCGGAAGTATCGTCGGATACAGGCAAGGTCCGGGATCGCGGCAGCCGAACGATAAATGTCGAGCCCTGGCCGACTTCGCTGCGGAACATGATCGTCCCCCCGTGGGCCTCGACAATGCTCTTGCAGATCGCCAGCCCCAGTCCGCTCCCGCCTTCCTCGCGGCTTCGGGCCTTGTCCACCCGGTAGAACCGCTCGAAGAGATGCGGTTGGCTCTCCGCGGGGATCCCCATTCCGGTATCGGTAACCGCCAGCACGGCGTCAGAGCCGTCTGTTCCAACCGACACCTGAACGCGGCCTCCCTCCTGGTTGTACCGGATGGCGTTGGTAAGCAGGTTCGTGGTGACTTGGGCGATCCGAGATGCGTCCGCGATCAGTTCCACGGACTGCATCTGACTCTCCAGGACCACGCGCTTCTTCTCCGCCAGCGCGGCGATGAGGGCGATACACCCCTCCACCACGCTACGCAGGTCGAATGGCGCGCGCTCCAGTCTGAGCCGGCCGGCATCGGCCCCTGCCAGCAGGAGAAGCGAATCCACCAGATCCTTCATCCGACTTGACGCTCGCAAGCAGGTTTCGATGGTCTTGCGGTACTCGTCGGCCGATCGTTCCCGCGTGAGGGCCAGTTGGGCGTGAGTATGAATCACGGAAAGCGGCGTGCGGAGTTCGTGGGAGGCGTCCGCCGTGAAACGGACCTGCTGCTGGAAGGCCGCATCGAGCCGGTCGAACATCTCGTTGAGCACGCCGGCAAGACTGCCGAGTTCGCTCTGGACTTCCGCCGCATCGATTCGGCGGGACAGATTGGATGCCGATATCTCCCGCGCCACCGAGGTGATCGCCTGGATTGGCCTGACGGCACGCAACGAGATCAGCCCGCCCCCCACCAGGCCAAGGACAAGCACGCCGGCGCCGATCGCGGCGAGCAGCAAGGCGACATGCCGCAACTCGGCCTGTACCGGACGAACGGACGTCCCGATAAGGACGCGCGTCCCGAACGGACCGTCTGTGAAGGCCTCGCGAAACTCGCCCCGTTGGCGGACCTGGGGCGGTCCGGGTATCTGCGGCCGCGGGGGCCATTCGGGGCGGGTTCCCGGATAGGGCACGTCGGCCACGACGGTCGAGGCCTTCATCACCTTGCCATCGGCATCCCAGATCACGTAGTAGTCCGATCCCGAACCAGCCGCCTCAAACCGCTGAACCAGTGAAGCGGGCACCTCGAAGTCTTGCGCCGTCACTGCGTGCCGATGATGGGGCGAAGGGCCGTTCGCTTGTTCGGTCGTCGAACCGGCGGGAAACGGCTCGGGTCGCTTCGGCAGGTGGAATCCCGTAACCAGGACTTGCACCGATCGCTCCAGCTCGGCATCCAACTGCTCGAATCGTTGCCGTGAGATGCCGAAGTACGACGCGGTGCCAAAACCGACGAGCACAACGGCCAGCAGGCCCGCGTACCACAGTTGAAGCGTCCATCGGATGGATCTAAACATGCACCTGGTATCCCTCGCCCCGGCGCGTGATGATGAAGTCCTTCCCCAGTTTCTTTCGAACGTTGGAAACGTGAACATCGACGAGGTTGGAGAGCGTGTCGTCGTTTTCGTCGAAAAGATGCTCGTAGATCATGGTCCGCGTGACCAGCTTGCCCTGGTGCATCGCAAGGAACTCAACCAACGCGTACTCCCGCGGCGTCAGAGGTACCGGCCGGCCGCCTTTGCGGACCGTGTGATCCGACGTGTCGACCGTCACGTCCCCGACCTGGATCACCGCTTTCGCTTGACCTGCCGACCGGCGAATCAGCGCCCGAAGACGGGCCTGCAGTTCGGGAAGTTCGAACGGCTTGGTGAGGTAATCGTCGGCCCCGGCGTCGAGTCCCTTCACCCGGTCGGGCAGCGTATCGCGCGCCGTCAGGATGAGCACAGGGGTCGACTTGCTCCTGCGTAGCTCGCGAAGTACCTCCCACCCACTCATTCCCGGCAGCATCAAATCGAGCACGATCGCGTCATACTCCGACACCGCCGTCTTGAGCAGACCGCTGCGCCCGTCGGATGCCCCATCGACGGCATATCCCCCCTCTCGAAGCGACTGAACCAGCGCCTCCAGAAGGTCGGGCTCATCTTCAATGACGAGTACTCGCATGTCATGCCTCAGGATATCGACACACGCACATGCCATTAACCTCAGGATATCGAGCACAACCTTAAGAGAACATGAAGCCCATGTGTGAGTCGCAGCGGCGATTGTATCACGTGGGAGAGCATGCCGGCGACCTAACGTTGGTTAGCGTCGTTCCAATGGGTTAGAATTGCGGTTGCGGTCTTTTCACGGAAGGCGCTGCCTGCCGTGGCCGTAACGAGTCGGGCGGCGGCGTTCTCCGCCCGTGGGTCGGTCGATCACCTCCGCCGAGCCCCGGCAGTTCGACGCCGCCGAAGGCGAGCCCGAGGACGTGGGAAACCATGACGGAAATCACGCCCAGATCAGCGTGGGTCGGTCCGTTGTTCACCTGCCTGATCGTCACGTCCACCTCCGCCTGCAGGTACTCCGTTCGCGACGTCGGATTCGTCGATCTCCGCGAACCCGCCTATCGCCTCGTCCTCGTCGTCCGAGACGACACGCCCCCCGCCTGGGCCAACGCCTGTGAACAGGCGTCGTACGCGGTTCTCCTGGACAGCAATGTGGAGTTCGGCATCACCAATCTGGACCGGCAGAAGGACCACGACGCGGTTCGCTATGTCGAGTCCCTCCGTTTGACCTCGTACCCCGCCATGGTCCTGGTCTCGCCCCAGGGACGGGCCATGAAGCTGGTTGCACCGCCGTCGCCCACACCCGACGAGCGGTTCGCCGCGGCGTGGCTGGAAGGCGCCGTCGTATCACCGTCGCGCGCGGAACTCATCCGGACCACCGTGGAAGCCTACTGCGCGATTCTGCTGATCGAGGGGGATGTTGGTTCTGAGAACGAGGAAGCCGAACGGGCAATCAGCGGCACCATTGAAGAGATCCACAAGGCGATGGGCAATCTGCCCAAGCCCATCGCAAACCCGCCCCGGATGGTGCGCGTGTCGGCGAAACACCGCACGCGGGAGAATGTCCTGCTGTGGAGCCTCGGGGTGGATCCCTCAAAGACCGAACGACCTTCCGTGGCCGTGGTCTATGGCCGGGGACGTCGCATCGGCCCCCTCTTCGAGGGACCGGGCATCACTCAGACGTCACTGATCGCCCTGGTGTCGCTCGTCGGTGAGTCGTGCGAGTGCGGACTCGACCGTCAACAGATGCTCGGCGTGATGATTCCCCTACGCTGGGAAGACAGCGTGCAAGCCGAGGCGACCCGAAAGCTGGGCTTCGACCCGGAGAATCCCATGGTGAGGACGGAGGTGGCCCAAATCCTGGCCATGGGTCGAGGCAGACCGGTAGGTCAGGAAGACGGTGACGGATTCGACCTGATGGGTTACAGTGAGCAGGTCGTAAGACTTCGCTCGGATTCAGACGATAGGGGTGCCGAAGCGGATCCGGTCGCGAAAGAAGACTCCGAGACGGCGACCTCGGCAGCATCTCAGCCCGAAGCTTCGGAATCGAAACCGGTGATCGTTGCATCCGAAGCCGCGGGGCGGACCAAGACGGCCTCCATTGTCGGCATGGAAGACCGTCAGGCCGACCGAAGCCTCGGCACGGCATGGCTCGTGGGCGGTGCTCTGGCGATGTTGATCCTCGTGGGCGGCGCATATATCCTCCTGCGGGCCCGAGGGAGGGCGGCATGACCACGTTTCATTTGATCCTCAAGGAGATCCGCCACCGAAAGGTGAACTTTCTCCTGGGCCTGCTCGGCGTCGCGGTGGCCGCCACGCTCTTTGTATTCTTCTTCACGGCCGCGGACGCGTCGAGGAGGGAAACCGCACGGTTGATGCGCGACATCGGTCTGAACCTGCGAATCCTCCCCAAGAACACGGATATGAACCGATTCTGGGCGGTGGGCTTCAGCGACCAGACGATGCCGGAGGCGTTTGTCGATCGGCTCGCCTCGCAACGAGGTCTGAACTACACGCACCTTCAGGCAACCCTTCAGAAGCGATATGAATGGCGCAACCGCCACGTCATTCTGACCGGCATCCGGCCGGAGGTCTCTCCTCCCGACCGACCCGAGGCCTCCATGACGTTCAAGGTGGAGCCCGGGACCGCGTACGTCGGCTTCGAGCTGGCCCGAGAATTCGGGCTCAAGAAGGGCCAGTCCATCGAACTCGGCGGAAAGACTCTGCGAATTGAGAGGTGTCTTTCCGAGACGGGTACCGATGACGACATTCGCATTTACGGCCACCTCCGCGACGTCCAGGACGTTTTGAAGCTCCCCGGTCAGATCAATGAGATCAGGGCTTTGAACTGCCTTTGTCTCAACGTCAACCAAGACCCGATCATCGCGTTGCGCGAGCAGCTTGATCGGACGCTGCCGGAGACCAAGGTGATTCAAATGAAGGCGATTGCCGATGCGAGAGAAAACCAGCGCCGCATGGTGGAGCGGTATCTCTCATTCGTCATGCCGTTTGTGCTCGTCCTGAGCGTCGTCTGGGTGGGCCTGCTAGCGATGGTCAACGTCCGTGAACGACGGCAGGAGATCGGCATCCTCCGAGCAATCGGGCATGGCTCGGGCATCATCGCCACCCTGTTCCTCGGTAAGGCGATCGTGGTGGGCATAATCGGGGCCGTTCTCGGCTTCGCCGTGGGAACGTGTCTGGCGACCGTCTTCGGCCCGGACATCTTCCGGATGGTATCCAAGACGATCGTCCCCATGTATTCGTTGCTGGGCTGGTCATTGCTGATCGCCTCGGTGTTCTCCGCCCTGGCGAGTTTCGTCCCGACGAGTCTGGCCATCACGCAGGATCCGGCGATCACGCTGAGTCAGGAGTAATCGTGCTTCGGCTTGAACACGTCAGCAAGACCTTTCGGAAACGCACGCGCCGCATACCGGTGTTGGACGACATCAACATCGACATCGCCCCGGCGGAGTTTGTCGTGGTCCGCGGACCGAGCGGTAGCGGCAAGACCACGCTCCTGCTGACGATCGGCGGGATGCTCCGACCGACCGCCGGCCGGGTCTTTATCGACAGCAAGGACGTCTACGCCCTAAGCGAACGAGAACGGACGCGATTTCGAGCGGAGTCCATCGGCTTCGTCTTCCAGATGTTTCACCTCGTGCCTCACCTGACTGTCATGGAAAACGTGCTTTTGCCCGCCGCGGTTAGAGGCAAAAGGGATTCGCGGCGACGGGCCGGCGAACTCCTACAACGGTTGGGCCTCGTGGATCGCCAGGACCACAAACCTTCAGAGCTCAGCACCGGCGAAAGACAACGAGTGGCGCTGGCCAGGGCAATGATCACGCAACCGCGATTGATCCTGGCCGACGAGCCGACGGGGAATCTGGATCCCGACAATGCAGCCGAAGTGATGCGACACCTGGCCGATTTCCACAAAGGCGGGGGCACTGTGATTGTCGTCACCCACGGAACCTCCGCAGACGCCCACGCCGACCGCATTCTGCTCCTGAAGGATCATCATCTTCAGACGTCGTCGTGAGAGGGACTGTCGGATCGGAGAACCCATCCGATAGCGGATGGGAGGCTCTGGGGAGCGTGAACGATGCAACGGAATTCCATCGGTTTCAATCGGTCGGCCCGTGAAGCAAGGCGGTTGTCTGCCGTGGCGGCCACTTGCCTCGTAGCCATCCTGCTGACGAACAACCCGCTTCGTGCGGCGAATTGGCCGACGTACCGGGCGGACAGCGCGCGATCCGGCATCACCACGGAGTCCGTCGCTCCTCCACTCTCACTGCAATGGACCCGGACATCGGCTCACGCACCAAGACCCGCCTGGCCCAAGCCCGCCGAAGAGCGGCACCGCATGGAGTTCGACCGCGCCTTTTTCACGACGATCGCGGACGGATTGGTCTATTTCGGCTCGTCCGTCGACGACACGGTAACCGCCCTCGATGCCGCAACGGGCCAGGTCAAGTGGGTCTTCTTCACGCAGGGCCCGGTACGATTCGCTCCCTCCGTCTGGAACGGCCGCGTCTACGTCGGGTCCGACGACGGTCTTGTTTACTGTTTGACGGCCGTCGAGGGCAAGGTGATCTGGACGTATCGCCCCGGCCCGAGCGACGAGAGGGTAATCGGCAACGGACGAATGATCTCGCGGTGGCCGATCCGCACAAGCGTGTTGGTTGACGGCGGCGTCGTCTACTTCGGTGCGGGCGTGTTTCCCGCCGACGGTCTCTTTGTCTGCGCCCTTAAGGCCGAGGACGGAAGCGTGCTCTGGAAGAACGATTCGATCGACGACAAGACACATGAGCTGATCTACGGCGGGGTCACGCGCCAGGGGTATCTGATCGCTTCGGAGGCCAACCTTTACGTGCCCGCGGGGCGCGCCATGCCTGTCGCGTTCGACCGAAAGACAGGCAGATTTCTCTATGTCTGTGATGCAGGCGACAAGACGGGCGGGTCGTGGGCGCTGGTCAGCGGCGGCGAACTGATCGCCGGCGTCGACAACTCGGGAACGCCGGCCAAGGTGGCTTACAAGGAGGGCGCGGGCACGCCCGACCGGGACTCGTTCGCGTGGTTCCCCGGGATCGACATGATCGTCGCACCTGAAATGACCTACATGCTGACGGACAATGGCGTCTATGCCATCGATCGAAAGGCCTACGCGACGATGCGGGAGAGGGCCCACAACCTTGGACAACAGAAGCGTGTGTTGGCGAAAACGATTCAGGTCAACCGAGATCAGTTTGCCAAGGCGACGGCGGAGAAACGGAGGGACCTGGAGAAACGGACAGCCGAGGCCGGCAAGAAGATCGCTGAGATAGACGCGGAGGTTGATCGCCTCAAGGCCCAACTGTATTCCTGGCGGCACGTGGCGAAAGACCTTCAGGCCGTGATCCTGGCCGGAAACGTGGTCTTCGCCGGTGGACAAGGAATCGCAACCGCCCTGAACGCCAAAACCGGCGAGGTCCTGTGGAACGGCGAAGTGGACGGAACGGCGGTCGGGCTGTCGGCGGCCGGCGGACGCGTCTATGTCAGCACCGATCGAGGCACCATCCATTGCTTTGGACCGGCTGGGAACGTACCGGCGAAGGTCGTTGAGAAAAGGATCGATCCCCCCGGCCGCCCCAGGGAAAGGTCTGTTCCCCTTCGAAACGCCATCGCCGACAACAGGGTCAAGCAAGCCGGCACCGACAAAGGCTGGTGTCTGATGCTGGGCTGCGGCGACGGACGGCTTGCGGTCGAATTGGCCAAGGCCTCGCAATTCAAGATCATCGGCCTGGAATCCGATCCGGCGAAGCTGGCGCGAGCCAGGCAGACGCTGCACGCCGCCGGCTTGCTGGGGGCTCGCGTCACCGTCGAGCCCTGGAATCTGGCGGAGCTTCCCGACTACTTTGCCAACATCATCACTTCGGGTGAAACGATGTCGGCGGAGGCACTTGCCGCCTCGTCGCAACAGATCTTTCGCCTGCTTCGACCGTTCGGCGGAGTAGTGTGTCTCGGTCAGCCGAAGGGCATGTCCGCCGACTGGAACGAGGAAAACCTCACCAAGTTGGCCGACGCGCTGAAGGCGGCCGGTCTCACCAACGTTCAGGTCTCGAAGGAGGACGGGCTTGGGGTCTTCGGCGTTCGCGGCAAACTTGACAGCGCCGGGGTCTGGACCCAACTCTACGCCGGTCCGCACAACACGGCCTGCTCGGACGATATGCTGGCCGTCGCGCCGTTCAACGTGCTCTGGTACGGCGAGCCGGGACCCGAATCCATGGTCGAGCGACACGCGCGCAACACGAGTCCTGTCGCGGCCAACGGTCGACTGTACGTCCAAGGAGAGGAGGTCGTCACGGGCATCGACGCCTATAACGGGACCATCTTGTGGAGGCGGGAGATCCCCGGCGCGGTTCGCGTCCGTGCGGACGTGGACGGCGGAAACCTGGCTGTTCAGGATGACACGCTCTACGTGGCCGCCGAAGACAAGTGCTATAGGATCGACGGCCGGACGGGTCGGGTCCGGAAGGTCTACGACCTTCCCGTCTCATCCGACGGGGCGCCCCGTCGTTGGGGATACCTGGCTGCCGCGGGCGACGTGCTGCTGGGATCGGCGGCCTTCCCATTGAAGAACGACTATGCCGCCGTCTGGAAAGCCCTCGTCAAGGACACACAATGGAAAGACAAGGCCGAGATTCCGCCTGAGTTCGCCGGCTCGCTGGAGCGCCTCAAGGCCAAGTACCCGATCCCGGACAAGCTTGCCCGCGCCGAGCTCCAGCGATCCGGAGAGCTATGGCGCATGGTCGCGGACTTCCCGGCATGGGGAAGCGAGAAAGGCCCCAAGGATTCCGTCACCAACCGAATGCTGGTAAGCGACATCGTCTTCGCCATTGATTCGAAGAAAGAAGGAGCGCCGCTGTGGGTCTATCGCGGGAAACAGATCCCGCAGATTTCGATCACGGTCGGCGACGGCATCGTGTACTTCGTCGACAACGGCATCACGAATGAGCAGAAGGCCTCGGCGATCGGCGAAAAGCAGGCGCTCATCGCCAAGGGAGTCCACGAAGTCGGCGACGAGGTCAACGCCGGAAAAGGCATCGAGGACGTCCGACTCGTGGTCGCCCTTGACCTTGCCACGGGCAAGACGCTCTGGACCAAGCCCCTTGACCTAACGGGATGCGGAGGGGACAAGCTGGGAACGGCCTACCAGGACGGGCTGCTCGCGTTCTTCGGACACTTTAGCAACCACGATAAAGGTCTGTTTGCCGCCAATTCGCTCCGCTGGCGCCGGATCACGACGATCGATGCGAAGAACGGCGAGGTGGTCTGGTCGCGACCACTGAACTATCTGCGTCGCCCGGTGATCGTCGGCGACACGATTATCATCGAACCCCGGGCTTGCGATCTGCGGACCGGCAAGATCCGGATGCGACCGCACCCGATCACCGGCGAGCCGGTCCCGTGGGAATTCTTCAGACCCGGACACAGTTGCAGCATCACGTCGGCCTCACCGAACTGCATCTACTATCGTTCATACTGCGGGGCCATCTATGACCTAAGGCGCGACGCCGGCGTGGGACTGTTCGGCGGCATCCGCCCCGGATGCTGGCTCAACATGGTCGCGGCCAACGGCCTCCTGATGATGCCGGAGTACAGTTCCGGTTGCACGTGCTCGTTCCCGCTGCGATGCTCCGTCACGTTGAAGCCCGGATCCGCAAAACCCGACGCGGGATGGACGGTCTTTGTCACGCACGGTCCTGAGACGCCGGCGAGGCATTTTGCCGTCAACTTCGGGGCGCCGGGCGACCGGCGGGACGAGTCGGGCACGATGTGGTTCGGCTGGCCGCGTCCCAAGGCCGACTACGGCGTGAAGTTCGTGCTCGACCAGACCATACTCCCGGATATGGGCTACTTCTGTCAGGACGTCGGGAACACTCCCGTGGACGGAACGGTAAACCCGTGGCTGTTCACGTCCGGCTGCATCGGCTTGAGCCGGTGTGAGATGACGCTGATAGACGACATCTGGTCGGATGGGCCCGGCACATATACGGTTCGGCTCGGATTCGCCGCCCCCGCCGGAGATGTCCCCGGCAAGCGCGTGTTCGACATCACGTTGCAGGGTCGGGTGGTGGCCGCGGACTTCGACATCGCCAAGGAAGCCGGCGGCGTCGGGAAAGCCCTTGTGAAGGAGTTCAAAGGGATTCCCGTGACGAGCCGCCTCAAGATCGAGCTGGTCGCCAAGGGCTCCGGTGTCACTGCGGCTCAGGCCCCGTTGATCAACTGTGTGGAAGCGATCCGAGAGGATGGTTCCCCGGCGGAGATTCGAGTCCAGTCCAAACCGCTCTCCGAGCAGGAAGCGAATGCCCTGCTGGCGAGCGCCAAGGCCAGGCTCGATGAGAAGAAGACCGACGAGGCCATCGGCTTGTACCACGCCCTGCTCGACGGCGCGCCGTCGGTCAATCTGAAAGTCGCGGCGCTGGAAGGAATCGCGACCATTGGAAACGCGAAGTCCTTGAGCCGGGTCGCGCTCTATTGCAGAGATACCGCGCCGATCCTTCACAACTATCAGTCCGCATCCGATGAGCTTCGCGTGGCCGGCGCGAAAGCCCTTGTGGCGATTGCCCTGAACCTCGCAATCGAAAGCAAGGACCGGTCCGTCCGCATGCTCCGCCACGCGAAGACGCTCACAAAAGACGCGTCCGTTCGGTCGCGTGCGACCGAGGCATTGTCCAGGCTGGGGGTCAAGGAAGGCTGACATCGCGGTGATGTGTGCCGTCTCATTCAGCACGTGAATGCGCCGCTCGTCCTCAATGGCGGACAGCCGTTCTCTTTCTGGCCTTGTTCGCGGAGTCCTTCGCGGGCACGGCGCGGGCATGCGAAACCGCCACCGTGCGCGATGCCGCCTACACCGAACCCCGCGACATACACCTGCTCTGTGTGATCGGCAAGACCGGCGACTCCGCCGTACACGACGTCCGCCATCGATTGGCCACCTGGCTGAAATCCTCAGGTGTGGGTTTGAATCTGGAACTCACCACGATCTCGGCCGACGACCCGAATGTCCGATGGAGCGATTATGGCCTGCCCTCCGCCCCCCCCTCTTCTCCCGTCGTCGTACTGGCCGGCCGGCGAACACTGGAACGTAAGACGTTCTTCATCGACCATTGGGAACCCGCACCCTCCGTCGCGGAACTGGAGGAGTTGAGAGCGTCCCCCATCCGTGATGCGATCCGCCAAGAGGTTGGTCGTCGATTGGCGTTGCTGCTATATGTGCGAGGAACGGAGGACGGTTCCGGAGAGGCGGAGAAGGTCATTGAGGCCACTGCCGCGGCCTGGTCGAAGAGAGAGCCCGCCGGCGTGGGGGTCGTACGGTTAGACCGTACGAATCCACGAGAGCGATTGCTCGTCTCGTTCATCGGCGTCCGCGAGCGCGGGCGCGACTGGGTGGCCGTCGTGTTCGGCCGTGGCAAGCTTACTCCGCCGCTTCAGGGACCGGAGATCACGGAAGACCGGCTCAACGAACTCCTGGCCCCGTTGGTCGGCGAGTGTACGTGCCTGAGGTCGCCCGCCTCGATGGGTGTCGACCTGCTCATGCCCTGGGACGCTGAAGCGGACAAGAGCGTCGTGAAGGTGCGAACCGGCGACGAGCCGGACAAAGGCACTGCTACAAGACGACAGGACCCGACGGTGGCCGCGTCCGCAACCGGCTACGGGGTTCTCAGAAGCTCTGTCTGGACGATGCTGGCTCTCTTCGTAACGGTTTGTGTCGTCGCCGCAGTCGTCTTTCGTCGTCAACTGAACCGACAACCTTAGGAACTCGAACAAAACGGGGACTGGCGCCCGACTTTTCGGGACAGACTGCCGGGTAGCGGAGGATGCAAAGGTGCCGGTCCCTCTTCCTCCTGAATTCAGCCGTCCGAGCCCCAGCGCCTATCTCTCGCGATGAGGCACGCGACGATGAAGTGAAGGCCCGCCTCAATTCCCATAGCGCCGAGCTCGGAGTAGTGGCGCCAGGAACTCATGCTCTGAAGCTGAGGCCAACCCACGTTGAGCGGCGCTATCCTCAAATCCAGCCAAAGTCTCATGCAAACGAATTCGAGGATCATGAGCCCGACGGCACCTACCGCCAAGCTCTGCGGAAGTATCCACTTAGCCCAGGCACCCCCCTGCAACAGGCCAGACCCGTCGGACGAACGTTCCGCCTCCGGCTTGGTCTGATGTACACGAGATGTCTCGAACGACAGTCTCTCGCCCGACACTCCGATCTCGTCGGGGTGGAACGCCCGACCGCACTCGGGACACCGGTTCTCGGGGAGGCCCAGCAGGATGTATCCACACTGAGGACAGCGACCTCTGCGCGCGGCGCGCCGGCGACGAACATATTCCCTGCATTGGGCCCAACAGACCACAAGGTCAATGACGACAACTGCGCAATCGCGCCGCTGCGACCACAGCGCTTGATTTACCGGCAAATGTAAGTAGGTAAGCATTACTCGCAAGGCCAGAACCAGGCCATAGAAGTGGAAACCAGCAGCCGCGTACAGAAGCAGAGCGCGCCAAGCAGGGGCCCGCACGAACCTTGGACTCAGTGTCACAGCAACCACTCAAGTCCTCCGACCGACTCTTCCACTACCGCGTCGGAGCCGCACGGCAGCAGTCCGCATGGGGCCATGGATGAGCTGTTGCCGTTAATGCAATTATAGTACGCCAACTGGGCCGCGAGGAGCGACGCGAACGCCCCCGCCTTGTTTGCGGCGGCGGTCTGCAAATTCGCTTGCGCGGTGGCCAACCGGGCCTCTGCAGCGGCGACTGCTGCCTGCGCCAGTGGAATATAAGTATCAACCAGTCCTTGGTATCGCTCGTAATCGTCCAGGGTCGCGTGCCCCGCTTGAATTACCAAGAGAAGGTTGTCGCGCTCGTCGGTAAGTTTCTTCAGGTTGGCATTCGCAATGTCGAGATTGGCCTGCGCCGCCGCGACCTCCTCCTGTGCGGCGTCAAAGGCCTCGCACGCAGCATCATAAGCCGCTTGCGCGTCCTCCATGGCCTCCCTCTCGGCGTCGCAGCAACCGGTGCAGCCACCCCCACTCACCGCCCCGAATCCGATGCAGAGCGTGAGAACACACAGTACCTTACCCATCGCCGACTTGATGCACAATCGACTTGCCATGATCGCTCCTCCGTCACCGGATTGTCAGTCTCGTCAGGTACTGCCTCATGCAATGTTGTCCGTGCCCCGCGGGATGGATGCGCGTGGCCCTCCTCCTCGTTCCCTACTGTCCGGAGAGGGTCAGGTCCTGACCGGAAGTGGTTTGACCCGCCTGCACAGTGATCCCGGAGCGAACTGCTGAGCCCGAGCCGCCCTCGGCGGCGGAAACTTCGTACGTACCCGGACTCAGCGGACCCAGCGAATACTTTCCATCGTTGCCGGTAATAGCGAACTCCATGGTTCCGCCAGGCGCGCTGCACGATAGACACGCCCGGCTAGCCGGCGTCTGCCCATCGGATCTATATACCGTTCCCGTTATGCTGCCGGCCCCCGAGACGGCCCCCAGGGTCACGTTCTGCCCGCTGGTCGTCTGCCCAGCCGTGACCGCGATGCCAGAGCGGATCGTCGATACGTACCCGTCGCGCAACCGATGATCGTGAACATCCCGTTCGGATCAGTCACGGCGCCGAGGGGTAACAACCGGTTGGGATCGTTCGGATCGCCGACGTTAGGGTCCCAGAACGCTCCGACGACAGCGTTGGGAAGGGGGTTTCCATTCGGATCACAGACCGTGCCCGAGATAGCGCCCCCAATCGGTAGGTCGAACGCCGGCGCGCTCGTTGTCTCTCCATCCGCCACCTCGATGTCGGACATCACGCCAGCGACATGCCCCGCCGCATAGGCTCGCACGTCATAGGAGCCTGAAGGCAGAGAACCCAGGACGTACCGTCCGTTGGGATCGGTCTGCGCGCACCTCACCACGACCATTGGGAGTTCACTGTCGGCTGCACCGGACAACGACACACGCGCGCCGGGTAGGGGCACCCCGCTCGTGGTGTCTCTGACGATTCCCTCCACCGCTCCGCCGAACGCCTCCACGATGCCCGCGTAGGTGACCTCATAGGCCGGTAGCACGACTTCTTCCCCGGCCGATACCTCAATACCGTCCAAACGAAATGTCAGACGATAGGTTCCCTCGGCAACCGGCCCCAGGAGAAACGACCCGTATTCGTCGGTCGAGGCGATGCATCCGGTCGAGTGTCCGTTCGCGTCATCGAGTCCCACGAACACGCCAGGCAAGGGCACCAAGCCACCCCACTCGGCCAGCAACCCACTAACCCACGAGTTTGCCCCGGACAGATCCACGCCGGTGGCGGCCTGCCCGGCTGACAACGAGACTTGAACAGGCGCGAAGGCAAACCCTTGCAGGATGGCCTTCACGGTCCAAGTCCCCGCTGGAAGGTTGGTTATCGTATATTCGCCCGTGTTCGCATCGCTTGAGGCACTGGGATAGAAATCCACACCGTTCACCTGCACGGTCATGCTGACCAACGCGCCCCCCAGCGACGTGTTGGGATCCTCCCTTGTAGTATGCCCAGCCACCGTCGCTTGCTTAACGGCGCGGAAGCTGACTGTGGTTGATCCGCCGTCGGCGACGGCGATGTTCGGTTCGCCCGCGAAGGCGAAACCTAGAGCGATCATCTTCACCGTATACGTGCCAGCAGCGAGATCCGTAAGGGTGTAGCTTCCCGACGCATCCGTCATTGCGCCGACATGCACATTGGGATCCGCTGTCAGAAAGGCGCCAACCGCCGCGTTCTCCACCGGGTTGTTGGCCTCATTGACCACGGTTCCCGCAATCGTACCGACACCGAACGAGCGTGCCGTCAATGCCAACAGAGCAGCCACGACCCAGGCCGATCGAGCCCTTCCCTTTGCCCGGAGGGGCCTCACCCAAGAAACGCGGACTATCGCTGCTGACCATGGCTTTCTCCTTCGACAGAACCTCGCTAAGGTCGCGCTTGCGCGGACTCCATCTGTGAGCCAAACCCTCCATACCAGCGGCAGAACAGGGTTACGGCAGAATAGGGTTACGGCAGAACAACCCGCCGAGCGACCCAATACCACCGCACCTTACAATCGGAGGCCACCCAAACGCCAGGTGTCTCCCCCTCCTGAAGGCCAGACCTGCAAAAGCCCCCACGGAGTTATAGGACATACACCACGTAGTTGGAGCAAAGTCAAACGAAGTCAAGCTTTTTTGGGTTTCTTTTCACTTGCGTCACAACATAATCCAAACCCGAGTAGAGGTAATTCCACCTCGCTTATAGACGCTATCACGCGGTTACTTGCCAGATCCCTCTCGAAAAAACCGCTCGTCCGGGGCTTGCCATCTCGAACCACAAGGGCACGAGAAAGGACGCTTGCACCAGAACGCCATGGTCGGAACGCTCACTATGAAGTGTGAGAATAGGTTCCAATCCGTCCGAGCTGGGGCGTCTCGCCCCCAACGGCCGGGCGGCCTGCCACGGAAGGGCCCGCCGGCCACGCCAGGGTGGCCTGGCCGTGGAGGCCCCCTCGCCTCCGTCAATGGATCGTTATTCATTGGGCAGCGGCACGGCGACAGGACCGGTCTTCGATCCTGAGGCCCCGCTCGACAAGTCCGGGGCCTGGCCTCGCCCCCGAGGCTCAGACCCGAAGGGGGTCCATCGAAGGCGAGCCTGAAGGGAGACGAGCCGGCTCGCAACCAGCGGCGCGTCGCATTCGGTGTGACAAGGGAGAGCATGTGCCGAAGCCCCTGACAGCGGTATTCGGTCCGGACGACTGGTCGAGGCGCCCTGAGATGGTAAGATGGTGATCGTCATCTCCGTAGTCGCGCACCTGGATATGGCGGTCTGAATGGTCCATGGCGAAAACCGTGTTTTGGGACAACTCATAGCTACAAGTGGTTTCAGAACCATTCTTGGATGCCACTGGCAGCTTGCTGCCAGTGCAGATTTGGCGGGAAACAGGGCAAACACGGGCGGGCAAGCCGCCCGTGGCACCCCCTACAAGGGTTTTGAAACCACCCGTAGGCAGATGAAAGGGGCATGTCATGCGAAAGGCTCTTCGGGCTTTGGCGGTGATGACCGTCTGCACGGTCTCAATGGGCAGCGTCCCAAGCGCAGCCGGCGCCGAGCAGGCGCTAGCCGATCATGCCGCCATGGCGACGTGGGTCGTCGAGACATCCGGCACGTCGCACGGCATTTGCTCGTTTCTTGGGTGCAAGAATCCCAAGGTCGTGCTCGAACTGACCCGGCAGTCGGATTTCCTCCTGCACGTGTGGGAACCGGACGGGTCGGCCGCAGCGGCCGCTCGACAGGTGCTCGACGCCGAAGGACTGTGCGGCCGGGGCGTCATCGTTGAGCAGGGACGCCTCAACCAACTCCCCTACGCCGACAACATGGTGGACCTCGTCACATGTCTTGATCTGACGCACAAGATGTTAAACGAGATACGGCCGTCGGAAGTCCTCCGCGTCTTGCGCCCCGGCGGCAAGGCCCTGCTGGGCCGTCAGGCTGCATCCCAGACTTCCGATGGCGGTCTGACACGGGCGCGAATCGAGCAGTGGCTCCGGCAGTCCGGTGCGGGTGATTGGGGCGTCGTGGAAGAGAAGGCGGGCCTGTGGGCACGAACAATCAAGCCGCCGCCCGCCGGAACCGACGACTGGAGCCACTGGGAGCATGGCCCCGACAACAACCCGGTGTCCAATGATGTCGTCATCAAAGCCCCCTACATGACGCAATGGCTCGGTCAACCGTACTACATCGCCATGCCCGCCATCTCGACAGCCTCGGCCGGCAGGATCTTCATCGCCATGGGCCACATCGCCCACCACCAACGCGAGGAGCAGTGGCTCAACACGCTGATGGCCAACAACGGCTACAACGGGATCACCCTGTGGACGCGCAAACTGCCCGACGGCTATCTCGCGCATCGATCGGCCTTCGTCGCGACACCCGATACCTTCTACATGATCGATCACGACGGGACCGGCTGCCTGCTCCTCGATCCCGATACGGGCGAGCAGAAGGACCGCATTCGCATCCCGCAGGTTCGCGGCTACTGGAAATGGATCGCCCTGCAAGACGGCCTCCTGTTCGCACTGGTCGGCAAAGATTCGGATCGGCCCGAAACCACGGTCGTCCGAAGCCAATACCCCGCCTGGAGCTGGGGCGAGCTAAGCAAGGGCTACTACGAGCCGAGGGTCCCGTGGGGATTCGGGACCTCGCTCCTGGCCTACGATGTCCGAGAGCGAAGACTGCTTTGGGTCCACAAGGAGGACAAGCCTGTCGACTCTCGCGCCATGGTGTTGGGAGGTGGAAGGGTCTTCTTTTACGGACCCGATTCGCGCATTGGATGTCTCGATGCCAAGACCGGCGCGCTCCAATGGACCAACGACGACCCGAACCTGCGGGCCATGATCAACGAGCCGGGCCGCGGACTTTCCTCGACGCCGGGCTTCAAGACGTCGTGCTACGCCCTCTACACGCCCAAGGCCCTCTTCTACGAGGCGCAGACGCAGATGAACGTTGTCGCCGTCTCGCTGAAGGACGGCGGCCTGCTCTGGTACCGAAAGAAGACGACCAGCAATCCGAACATGATCTACGTGGACGACCGGCTGCTGGTGGGCGTCGGCCCGGAAGGCGATACGCTGGTGCTTGATCCGATGACCGGCAAGACCGTCGAGAACCTGGGATTCAGAAAACGGTCGTGCGCCCGCCTGACGGCCACCCCCGATTCCCTCTTCTGCCGGGGCTATCCCGAGGGGCTGACGCGATACGATCGCATCACCAAGAAGATCCTCTTCAACGGCGCATTCCGTCCCTCATGCAACGACGGCGTCATTGCGGCGAGTGGGCTCCTCTATGCGGGACCATGGGCTTGTGACTGCAATCTCTCGCTCATGGGTCGGATCGCGATGTGTTCGGCGACGACGTTCGTGTTCGACCGCCGGGCGACCGAGACCGAGCGGCTGGAGATCGGCACGGGTGACATCACGCGCGTCGCGCCGTTCGAGACTTCTCCGAAGGATTGGGCGACCTATCGCGGCGGCATCGCTCGAAACGGCTCGATCGATGCCAAGGTATCTGCCGGCGCGCTGAAGGTCTGGCAATACGTACCCGAACAACCCCTCCAGCCGACGGCCCCGACTGCCGCCGGAGGCCTGGTATTCCTCAGCGGTTCCGACGGCAAGGTTCGGGCGATCGACGGGGCCTCGGGAACCCTGAAGTGGACGTTCTTGACCGCCGGTCCGGTTCTCCAACCTCCGACCTTGTGGAACGGGCGCGCCTATGTCGGCTCCGGCGACGGCTATGTCTACGCGCTCGAGGCGACCACCGGACGGTTGCTGTGGCGATTCCGGGCGGCGCCGATCGAACGACGGATCATGGCCTATGGGGCGTTGAGTTCGACGTGGCCCGTTCACACAGGCGTCTTGGTGAAAGACGGGATCGCCTGTGCCGCCGCGGGGATCATCGACTATGACGGCACGTACGTGTACGCCCTCGACGCGATCACCGGCAGGATCACATGGCAAAACGTCACGTCCGGACACCTCGACGGACGGCTGCGCAAGGGCGTCTCCGCGCAAGGCATACTGACCGTTGCCGACGGCAGGTTGTGGATGCCCGGCGGAAATGTGGTCTCGCCCGCCTCGTACGACATCAACACCGGTGAATACACCGGTTCGTCCGCCGGCAATGGCTCGCCCCGCTCCAATCGCGGCGAGGAGATCGGCCTCCTGGCGGATGGCTGGCTGATGCTCGGAGGCCGGTTAAGGTTCTCCGCCCGGGAGAATGTCGTCGACCCGGGCAGCTTCATCGCCTTGTCCGTTGGTTCCAATGGTCCGATGGGAAAAACGCTGCCGTTGAGCCCGGGTAAGATTCCGCCGGCCTGGAACGACCGCTACCTGGTAATGGTCGAGGGACGAAGCACCCCGCCGACGTGTTGGAGAGTTGACACCCTGAACGACTACCTGAAACGGGGTGATCCCAAGACCCGGCCTCAGCCCTTGTGGCGCGCGGATTGGCTACAGCAGGCGGACATCGTTGCACTCGCAATTGCGTCCGACTCGATTCTGGCCGTCTGCGAATCGTCCCGACCCCGTCAACTGGCTTCCCGCTGGCGAATCTGCTGCATGAAGGCTGAAGATGGGCGTCGCGTCTGGGAACGCGATTTGCCGTCGCCCGGGATGGCAGGCGGTCTAATGGTGGACCGGGACGGCGGGATCATCGTCGTGATGACCGACGGCAGCGTCGCCTGCTACGGTGGAGAGAAGGCAATTCAAGACTACGTTTCGAGAATGACCGCCGGTGCACCGGACTCCGAAGTCGGACGGCGACAGGCCATTGCCGTGCTTCTGGCGGCGTTGGAGCGAGAGCCGTCGGGCGAGGCCCGCAGGTCCTTGGCCGAACGGCTGGTAAGGCTCGGATACGATCCGGCGGTCCAATCACGACGACGGGGATGGGTCACCGACTGGCACATGCTGGGCCCGGTACCGTGGGACACGTCGAGCAATCCTATCGACCGAGTCCTCGTGGGCGAACCCACCGTAGACATTCATCGCGAATGCTCCGTCTCAGGCAAGAACCTCCGTTGGCAGCCCTATGTGCTGGACGACCCATCGGGCAAGATCGACCTCTGTGAGAAGTACGGTGAGTTGGAAAACGTGGCCATGTACGCCTACGCCGAAGTCCTCTTACCGCAGGCGGCCGACGTCATGCTGAAGATCGGTAGCAATGACGGCTTCAAGTGCTGGTTCAACGACAAGGAGGTCGGTCGATACGACGGGGGGCGCACCTACCAACCGGATAATGATGCCCTCAAGGTCCGCGCGAAGAAGGGCCTGAACAAGGTCCTCTTGAAAGTAACCCAGATGGGCGGCGAATGGGCCATGAGCGCGAGAATCACCGATGAGGCCAACAGGCCGATCGACCTGAATGCACCGTAGCCACAGGGAGGTTCGCGAAGCCCTCTGCCCCTGCCGACCGCAAGTGACTGTTGGCCTCGTCGGCCAACCGGCTTGTCGGGCACGACGGTCAATCGTGAACCGCTTAGACCTTCAGGTTCACAACTCGGCCGAGAGCCTTGCGGTATCGGCGGCGGATGGGGGCGACGACATCCTTCAAAAAGGCGTCCACCTGCTGTGGGGCGCGGCCGACGAATCCCCTCGGATCCATCAGCTTGCGGATGTTCACCTTCGAAAAAGCCGGATCGCGGCGAAGCCGCTCGAGCAAGTCATTGGGCCGGCCGTGCTGCTTAACCTCGGCCGCGGCCGCCTGCGAGTGCCGACGGACGCGTTCGTGAAGCTCCTGGCGATCACCGCCGGCCGCAACGCCGGCCATCAGGATGTTCTCAGTGGCCATGAAGGGCAGCTCGGCCGCCACATGGGCGGCGATAACCTTCGGGTAAACGACCATGCCGCCCGCCACATTCGCCACGATCAGCAGGATGCCGTCGGCGGCCAGAAAGGCTTCGGCCAGCGTGATGCGGCGGTTCGAGGAGTCGTCGAGCGTCCGTTCAAGCCACTGTTCGGCGGCGGTGGCCAGGGGTGAGTTCGCCAGGCTGATGAGGAACCGCGCAAGCCCGGTGGCACGCTCGCACCGCATGGGGTTGCGCTTATAGGCCATCGCGGAAGAGCCGACCTGCTTGCTCTCGAAGGGCTCTTCCATCTCCTTGAGATTGGCCAGCAGCCGCATGTCATTGCAGAACTTGTGGACACTCGCGGCAATGCCCGCGAGCGCGGAGACGATCTGCGCATCGACCTTGCGAGAGTAGGTCTGACCGCTGACGGGCTCGATGAGGTCGAAGCCCATCTCCGCGGCGACGTACTTCTCGAGTCGGTCCACCTTTCGGGCGTTTCCGTCAAAGAGTTCAAGGAAGCTGGCCTGGGTACCCGTGGCGCCCTTAATGCCGCGAAATCGCAGCGCGCTCAACAGGTGTTCGACCTGTTCGAGATCGCGGACGAAATCATAGCACCAGAGCGTGGCGCGTTTGCCGACGGTGGTCAGTTGCGCCGGCTGATAGTGTGTAAAACCCAGGCAAGGTAGCGAGCGGTGCTTCTTGGCGAAGCGCCCGAGTAGGTCGATCACGGCTGCCAGGCGATCACGGATAATCCGCAGGGCATCACGGAGGATAACCAAGTCGGTGTTGTCCAGGATGTCACAACTCGTGGCGCCCAGGTGTATGATTCCCCGAGCGGCCGGGGCGGCGTCGCCATACGCCTTGATGTGGGCCATCGTCTCGTGTCGCAATTCCCGTTCGTAGCGTTCGGCGGCGGCGAAATCAATGTGTTCGACGTTCGCCCGAAGCTGACGGATCTGTGTGTCGCTGATCGGCAGACCGAGCCGTTTCTGCCCTTCCGCCAGTGCCAGCCACAAACGGCGATGGATGACGAACTTGGTCTGTTCGCTGAAGAGACCCGCCATCTCGGGTGAGGCATTTCGAGCGACCAGGGGCGACCGGTATACATCATATTGCCTTTTGGACATGAAGTGACTTCCACCAAGCATTATCCGGATTATAATGACGGGCGTAACGCTGTAGCGCCCTAGCCCGGATTATTCATACCGCTTTGGCATCTTGATGGAAAGGTTGTCCCGC
>CAZQTW010000078.1:0-26839 GCA_964596165.1 uncultured Planctomycetales bacterium
TAACCCACAAGGAGGTCGTAAAAAAGAGGCCAGTGTGAATAATCCGGGCTAGTGGACTTAAGCATTCTGATCGCGTACGTCGGGGCGGTATTGACGATCGGTTTTTGGGTCAAGCGGCGGGCGTCGCGGGGGCTTGAATCGTATTTCCTCGGCGGTCGACAGTTGCCCTGGTGGATGATCGCCATGAGCGGTTCATCCAGCTACTTCGACATCACCGGCACGATGTGGATCGTGTCGATGTTCGTGGCCTATGGGTTCAACGGCTTCTGGATCCAGTGGGTGTGGGGCTTTCTGATCGCCGCGTTCTATTTGGCGTTCATGGGCAAGTGGATTCGCCGTAGCGGCGTGCTGACTGGGGCCGAGTGGATGGTCTACCGTTTCGGGCAGGGACCCGGCGGCGACGCCGCCCGTCTGGCGTACACGATGTTCGCCGTCCTGACGCTCACCGCGTTCATCGGCTATGCCGCCGTCGGCATGGGCAAGTTCGGCTCGCAGTTCCTACCGGTCTATGACTGGTTTGGCGGAATCAGCCCGAAGTACGTGGACAAGGTGTGCTCCACACTTATCATTGGCGTCACCGGCGCGTATGTGGTAGTAGGAGGGTTCACCGGCCTGACGATCATCGAGTTCTTCCAGACGATCGTGCTGAGCACCGGCGCGGCGATCATCGCGTACCTGGGTTATGCGACGTTTGATCCCCAGATGGTTTCACAAGCCCTCCACACGCTCGCCACGGGCCCCGATCGGCTGGTGGCCGTCGCGCCCGACACGTGGTATTCGATCGTCCCTCCGTGGCGGATCCAGGACGGGAGCAATATGTACGCGGTGTTTGGGGCGGTCGTGATCGCCTTCCTGATGAAGGGTTTGTTGCTCGGCGCGAGTGGCCCGGAGCAACTCTACGACTTTCAGAAGTTTCTGGCCTCACGCAACCCGCGCGAGGCATCGCTCGCCGGCATGCTTTGGGGCATCTGTCATACGGTGCGGTTTCCGATGGCGATGGCGATCACCGTCATTGGGCTGGTGGCCGTCGCCAAGACGCCGACAGCCGGGTTTGATACGGAGAAGGTTCTTCCATACGTCATTGCGAACAGACTGCCGGTTGGACTAAAGGGCATCGCGATCGCCGCGCTGATTGCCGCGTTCATGGCCACATTCAGTGCGATGGTGAACGGCGCAGCATCGTATCTGATTCGCGACATTTATCAGCGGTACATCCGACCGGCCGCCAGCACGGAACACTATGTTCGCGCAAGTTATGTCGCGAGTGTTCTGATGATCGTGGTCGGCATCTGCATCTCGTTCGTCAGTGAATCGATCAATGCAATGTTGACCTGGATCCTGGGATTCTTGGGCTCGGCAGTTCTGTTGCCCAATGTCCTGCGGTGGTACTGGTGGCGATTAACGGGCTACGGTTTCGCGGCCGGTGTCTGGATGGGCATGATCCTGTCGCTCGCCGAGACGTTCGTTGAGCCGATCATTGCTGCGAAGATCGGGCACGGGGTTCCCGTTTACTACACGTTACCCGTGCTGGCGATTGCATCGATGGCCGCCTGTGTCATTGTGACGTTCCTGACGCAGCCGCCGGAGATGAAGACGTTGGTCCATTTTTACAGGACCACACAGCCGACCGGCATCTGGGGACCAGTGGTCAAGCATCTGGCGGCCGCTGAGCCGGGGTTCCGCAAAGAGCCGTTCGGCCGGGACGCTCTCCACTTGGTCGTCGGGCTTCTATGGCTTGGGGCGATGTACGTCGGACCGAGCTACGCCGTGGCCCGCCAATGGGCCCCTGCGGTGATCTGCGGGATCGTCGTGGTCATCGGATCGCTAATCTTGGCCACGAGTTGGCGCCGAACGCTGAAGTACGCTTCGTAGGGACCTTGTCGAATGCTGATCGACGCGGCAAGGGGCCATTTGCGACGGCGATCATCACCTCGCCGCCCTCGCTTGCAGTCCAAACAGCGTCTCGGCATTTCGGTTGCAGCGGGCGGCGAGTTCGGAAGGAGAGGTGCGATAGAGCCCCGCAAGAAAACGGCACGTGTGCACCAAGAGGGCGGGCTCGTTGGGTCTGACCTTTCGGACCGGCTCGGGCGAGTTGAAGGGGGCGTCTGTTTCGAGCAGCAATCGCTCCGGTGGGATGAGCCTGGCGGCATCGCGAAGGTCGCCGGCATTCTTGAAAGTGACGATACCCGACAGCGAGACGTACCAGCCCGCGTCGAGAATCCGGCGGACCTCATCGGGCAAGCCGGTAAAGCAGTGAAAGACGCCCCATGGAGGTCGCTTCGCGTGCCTGGCCAACAGGTCAAGGGCATCATCGACGGATTCACGGCTGTGAATCACCAGCGGCAGGTTGTGGCGTTCGGCCAGACCTATGTGGCGAACGAAGGCCGCCTGCTGCGATGAGCGGTTGCTGAAGTCGTAATGGTAGTCCAGCCCGGTCTCTCCGACGGCCACCGCACGACCGGACGCCAGCAGTGCATCCAATTCGGCCCAGAGGGCCTCAGTTGCCTGATTTGCGTGGTGGGGATGAAGGCCGGCGATGGCCCAGAGGTTTTCAAACTGTCCGGCCACAGTGATTGCCTTACGGCTGTCGTCGAGATCGGTTCCCACTGTGATGCACCGTCGGACACCCGCTGCGCGCGCCCGCTCAAGCACGGCCTCGATCTGTGGTCCGAGGGGTTCATACGTAAGATGACAGTGCGAGTCGATGAGGTTGAGGTCGGGTTCGGGTTCTGGCGTTACGCGACTGGTCATGCGCGAGGCTATTATGAGGTTGCCTCGGGAGCCGGACAATCCCCGCAACTGCCCCTGTTCGAGCAAGGCTAACCCCTTGGCGGCTCGAACGCATCGGGAGTGTGTCGGATCACGGGTCTGCCATTATCAAGAAACGTCACGGCGACGACGTCGAACCGGCAGGTCCGATCGTCGGCTTTGTGCTGTGACAGCCAATACCTCGCGACCCGGTGGAGTTGATGCCGCTTGTGGAGTGTCACGGTTTCCTCGGGGTCGGCGTGCCCGGTGCCCCATCGCGACTTGACCTCCACAAAGGCGATCGTTCGACCATCCAATGCGATCAGGTCGATTTCGCCGGTGGGGCAACGGTAATTGCGACTAAGGATCTTGCACCCACGTTTCTTGAGGTATCGGCAAACCAGCTTCTCTCCGCGGCGGCCGAGGGACGCTGGATCGGACCGTGAGTCGGTACCCAACCATCTTCGCATACAAGCGGCGGCACGGCGCATGCTTCGAAGCAATCGCGATGCTACCGCGTCACTTGCGAGGGAAGCCGAACCAGGGCCCGTGCGGAATCTGCCCATCCACGTCCGCTTTCATCCCCCCGAGTAGACGGCTGCGGTCTTTTCTGTCCCCCCATTGGGGGAGAGGCCTTTCGATCGGCCAAGGGTCTTACTCGTTGGTCGGCGCGGCTTGCTGTGTGTCCTCTGGAGCTTCCTCCGGGGCCACCTGGGCCGCCGCCAGTCCGGCCCGACGGTCTCGGAGACGACGAGCCTTTCCGACGCGTTCTCGCAGATAGTACAACTTCGCGCGACGCGTGCGACCTGAGCGAACGATTTCGATGTTCGCGATCTTCGGTGAATCGATCGGAAAGATTCGCTCGACACCTTCATTGTTGACGATTCGTCGGACAGTGAAGGTCATGTTGGTTCCGTGGCCACGACGAGCGATCACCACGCCGGTATACGGCTGGATACGTTCCTTGTCTCCCTCGACGATCCGCTGATGAACCGTCACGGTATCGCCAACCCGGAAGTCCAGTGTTTTCTCTCGCCGAAACGCCGATTCGACTGCATCGATCAGTTGATGGCTCATCTTCACGCTCCTCTATCCTTCATTCAACAAGTCAGGGCGACGCTGCCGGGTCCGATCGATGGCCTGCTGTCGACGCCACTGCTTCACTTGACCGTGGTCGCCCGAGAGGAGTATCTCGGGCACCGCCATATCTCGAAACACCCTCGGTCGGGTGTATTGCGGATACTCCAGGAGCCCTTCGGCAAACGAATCCTCGTCCGCCCCGTCTTCGTGGCCCAGCGCTCCGGGTAGGAGTCGAACCACAGCGTCCACCACGACCATCGCTGCCGCCTCGCCCCCCGAGAGGACATAATCCCCCACGGATACCTCGCGTGGCTTCAGGCCGATACGTATCCGTTCGTCAAATCCCTCGTAGTGCCCGCAGATCAGTACCAGGTGTCTGTGCCCCGCGAATTCCCGGGCCATCGCCTGGTTGAACCGCTCACCCTGTGGGGTCAGCAGAATCCGCGTGCTTCCGCCGGGCCGTTGCGCCTCCACGTGTTCCACTGCCGCAAAAACCGGCCCGCACATCATCACCATTCCGGGCCCGCCGCCAAACGGTTTGTCGTCCACGCTGTGGTGCCGGTCTTCGGCGAAGTCCCGCAGGTTCGTACATACGATGTCGACCAGTCCGGCCGTCCTCGCCCGTTTGATGATGCTGGCCGAGAAGAACGGATCACATGCCTCCGGAAACAGCGTCAGGACGTCGATTCGCATCGGACCCACGCGGTCTTTAGGATTCGGCACATGCCCGTGTTCCACGGGTGCCGGCCTTGGGCACGGCATTCCGTCTCCGGCCACGCCCCTGGGACGTCCTGTCTTGGGACCACGAGCCCCGAGGAATCGACATCCCGAGACTAGGCCTTCACCGCGATACCGCTTCGCTTCAGCAGCGAGCGAACGGTATCCGACGGTTGAGCGCCGACTTTCAGCCAGTACTCGATCCGCTCTCGTTCCAACCGGACCTGTTTTTCGGCCTCTTTCTCGTTCGGGTTGTAGATACCCAGTTCCTCAACCGTTCGACCATCGCGAGGCCGGCGAATGTCCATTGCGGCAATGCGGTAGTAGGGCTTGTGCCTGCGACCGAACCGCTTCAGTCTCAACTTGACTGCCACGATTTGCTCCTCAACTAGTAACTTGCACCCACATGTAACGCCGGAGTCTGCTACCGCCGCCGACGTTTCTTCTTATCCTTCTGGGTCAGCCGTCGCTTCTTGACGGTTGAACCTTTGACCTTGAACTGCGGCATCTTGCCGCCCCATGCGGACATCTGGGCGAATTGCGTGCCCATCCGCAAACGATCCGTGAAACTCATGCCGGCCATGACCTTCATCATGTCGCGGGCCTGCGAGAAACTCTTGACCAGTCCGGAAACGTCCACGGGATCCGTTCCGCTGCCCCGAGCGATGCGGCGGCGGCGGCTGGCGTCGATGAGGTCGGGATTGTTGCGCTCCTTAGGCGTCATCGAGAGGATGATCGCCTTCATGCGCTTCATCTCGTCCTCGTCGACCTCCATGTTCTTCACTTCGCTTCCGAGACCGGGGATCATCTTGAGCAACTGGCGCATCGTGCCGATGTTCTGCATCTTCTCCATCTGGACCATGAAGTCGTCCAGACTGAAGCGGCCTTTGGCCATCTTCTCCTGCAGCTTGGCGGCCTCCTCGGCCTTGACCTGCTGCTGGGCCTTCTCGACGAGTGTGACGATGTCGCCCATGCCGAGGATGCGGCCGGCGATGCGATCCGCGTGAAATTCCTCGAGATCATCAAGTTTCTCGCCGACGCCGATGAACTTGATGGGCTTGCCGGTGATTGTTTTCACCGAAAGTGCGGCCCCGCCGCGGGTATCGCTGTCGAATTTCGTGAGGATCACGCCGTCCAGTTCGAGCCGCTCGTTGAACGCCTTGGCCGTGGCGACGGCGTCCTGGCCGGTCATCGCGTCGATCACCAGGTAGACCTGATGAGGCTGAATCGTCTGGGCGACCTGGCTAACCTCCTGCATCATCTCTTCGTCGATCGCCAACCGGCCCGCCGTATCCAGGATGACGACGTCGAAGCCCTTCTGCTGAGAGTGCAGCAAGGCGTTGCGGCAGAGCTTGACGACGTTTTCATGGCCTCGCTCGGCGTAAACCGGAGCCCCGACCTGTCCGCCGATCACTTCGAGCTGATCGATGGCCGCGGGGCGCTTCAGGTCGGCGGCCACAAGCAAGGGCTTCTTGCCCTTTCTCATAACCAGCTTGGCCAGTTTGCCGGACGTCGTGGTCTTACCGGAACCCTGCAGGCCGGCCATTAGGATGATCGTCGGTGGCGGAGAGACGAAAGGAATCCGCGGATCGACCGGACCCAACAACCGGATCAGTTCGTCATGGACGATCTTGACCATGACTTGGTCGGGGTGGAGGGTTTTGACGACCTCGGCGCCGATGGCCTTCCGGATCACGTCATCGCAGAACCGGCCGGCCACCTGGACGTTGACGTCGGCCTCGAGAAGGGCGGTGCGGACATCCTGCATGGATTCGCGGACGTTGCTCTCACTGATGCGACCACGCCCGCGCATCTTGCGGAAGACGTCACTGAAGCGATCTGAAAGTTGGTCGAACACGTTCGCCCGTCCAAAGGTGCCCCGACGGCGCCATAGAAGGCCTCCGGGACAGGGATACCCCTTCCGGCAAGGCCTAGCCCGGTCGATACGCTCTTGGGCCCCTCCCCTCCGCGGGGAGTCGCCCTGCTCAATCAGTCCCCACACGGCGCCGGGGCGCTTCTGCCGCGCTGCGCCTATGTGGCAAACCATATAGGATAGCCAACCTCACTGGGTTGTTCAACAACAGAGTACGTGCGAACCGACACAATCCGCCTCTGGCGCTCTTTCAGACCCGACTTGTCGTTGAATTGACATCCATACCTGCGATGACAGTCGAGGACTCTTCTGAGATAATCACGAAAGCTGGGGTTAGGCTCAGATTCGACTGGCTGCCATGTTCGTACGGCCGACGGCCATGGGGAGGTTGCGCAGGCGCAACAACGGGCCAGCTTCGGCTGCTTGGAGTTCAGGTCATGACGACAACGCGGCGGCGGTTCCTCCAGTTGACTTCGGTCGGGGCGGCGGCGTTTGGGCGAGTCCCGGCGCTGCTGGGCGCTCAAGGGCGTGGGCAGCGCGCCAAGTTGGCCCATCGGCGGCGGCAGATCATCTTCAACGACGATGGCGATGACGTATGGGACGCCGGCGCCAAGACCCCGGAGGGTTTCGTCAACGTTCGCCTCAAGCACATGCTCGATACGCAGGTTGAGACGCTGTTTTACTGCACGACCCAGTCTTTCAACTACTTCACGCACAATACCAAGGTCGGTGAGGTGTTTCTCTCTCGCGAAGGGCCGTTCCAGCACAACAATATGAAGGCGCTAATCGACGCCGGCACCGATCCGCTCAAGCTGGCCGTGGAGTACGCGCACAGGAACCGCATCGAAGCCGTCTGGACCCTCCGGATGAACGATATCCACGATGCCTTCACTCCGCCCTTGTTCCCCCGGTGGAAGAGGGAACATCCCGATGCCGTTCTGGGGAAGGAGGAGGATTGGGGCAAGTACCCGGCCGGGGGGCAACGCCGGTGGTGGTCGGGCGCGGACTTTGAGCGCGAGGACGTTCGCAAGCGTACGTTCGATCTCATCGATGAGGTGGCCCGCAACTACGACATCGACGCGATCGATCTCGATTGGCTCAGACATCCGATCCTCTTCCAGGAAACACTGTCCGGCAAGCCTGCACGGCGCAAGCAGATCGAATTGATCACCGCGCTCGTCCGCGACGTCCGCAAGATGCTTGACGAGGTTGGCGAAAAACGCGGCAGACCCATCCTTCTGTCCACGCGCGTGCCGATGAGGATCAACCACGGACTCCATATAGGCACCGACGTGGAGACGTGGCTGAAACAGGACCTGATCGACTTACTCACGATCGGCGGGGGCTATGTTCCGTTCTCGATGCCGACGCATGAGTTGGTCTGGCTTGGCCACCGGCATGAGGTGCCCGTTTATCCCTGTATCAGCCTTTCGGGGATGCTCCGCCGCAAGCCGTATGGACCGGGAACGGCTTACGGTATCGAGGCCTGGCGAGCGGCCGCCGCGAATACGTTCCATGCCAAGGCGGACGGCCTGAGCCTGTTCAATCTCTTTCCCGAACCCGGAAACGAGAAATACAACAAGCTGGTCCGGTCGGTCTTCACCGAGGTCGGCGACGTGGCAACGTTGAACGGCAAAGACAAGCTATTCTGCCTCGATAACGCCGCCCACATGAAGGACTGCGGCTACATCAACCACGTGGTGCCTTACCAACAGTGTCTTCCCAAGCCGATCGAATCGGGCAAGCCGCTGACGGTCACGTTGCCCGTGGGCGAGGACGTCTCTTCCGCCACGTCGCTTGTCCTTCGCGTGCAGACGGACCAACAGGTGGAGATTGCGTGTCGTCTGAATGGCCGGGTTCTGTCGCTCGCGTATTCGGAGGCGCCGGCCAAGGAATTCGGCATGAGCTGGCAAACCTCCGTCGTCGAACCGCGTGTAATAAAGAAAGGAGCCAACACTCTTGAGGTAAGACCAACGCAGTCTGTCGCTCAATCCGTTTCACTCACGGGCCTGGAGTTGGCGGTGACATTTGGTTAACTACTTCTATCATGCATAATAAGATGTCGGCTGGAGGGCGAGGCATGTCGACGACCATTCGTGGGGGTGTTGTCTTTCTGTTCATCTGTTCTTCTCTCGTGCATCAGACGAACGCGTGTACGATCGGCGTGGCCGACGGATCGGTGACGGCCGATGACCGCCCGTTGCTGTGGAAATCGCGGATGTGGAGCGGGAGCCCCAACAATCAGGTTGTCTACTTCGACGGCGGCTTGTACGACTACCTTGGGATTCGCAGCATCGGCCAGACCTCCGCCTTGATGGGTCTGAACGAGGCCGGCTTGGCCGTGGGCAATTCGCTGGTTGGCAGCGCCGAGGGCGAGAACGGCCCCTTTATGAACTACATCCTCGGCAACTTCAGCACCGTCGAGCAAGTGGAGGCCTACATTCAGGATCGGCATGATGCGAACACCCTTTCGGTCTCCGGATGCTTTCAGTTCATGGACGCCTCGGGGGAGGCCGCGACATTCGAAATCGACCATTCCACGCTGTTGATCAAGTACGACACGAAAGACCCCGACCGTGCCGCCCAGGGCACGCTGGGCTGGGTGGTCCGTGCGAATGAATTCCACGAACGGACCGACGGCACCGACGATTTGAGCATTGCCGGTCGCTATCGGTCGGGCGCATTCAATACCTACGGACTGGTTCAAGAAGACCGGCTTTCGGCCGAGACTGTCATGCAGGGCGACAGTGGTTCCGCCGGCTATGAGTTCATGCGTTACGGTCCCGGCAGGATGCTTACCACAATCGCGCAATCCTCCGTCTGTTCGTCAATGGTCGTCCAGGGTGTTCGGCCCGAGGAAGATCCCCTGCTGTCCACGATGTGGGTTCTGCTGGGACAAGCGAACTACGGCATCTCTGTTCCCACATGGGTAGGCGTGTCCGCACTGCCGGAATGCCTCAGTAACGGCAACATGGCCGCACGCGCGAACTCCCTGTATGCCAAGGGACAAGAGGCCCAGACGCAGGCGAGCGTTTTTTCCTTGGAGAAGCACATATTTGACGAGACGAACGAGCTCTTGAATCACTGGCGGGCGTACGGCCTTCCGTCGGACGACGAGATGGAGCGCGTCGAATGGATTACGGCCGAGGACGCCTACCGTCTGTTGAACTGCTTGGACACCATTCGTCCCGACAATCAGGCGCCAATGGTTGTGATGGCTGATGTAGGCGGAACCGGTCTAACGCTGGACTTCAGCGCGATGGCAACGGACAGTGACGGTAGCGTTGTTGACTATGAATGGGACTTCGGCGACGGGCAGACGTCAAACGGACCGACGGTGAATCACACCTATCAGGCGCCCGGGTGGTACCTCGTTTCCTGTACGGTCACCGACAACGAAGGCGTCAGCAGCACCGACTGGGAGTACTGCCATGTCCTGGCCGCGCTCCGGTTGACGGTCATCAACGACCTGTGGGGAGCCGTTGGTGTGGAACCTAATCTGCCGGGGTACGAGGACGCGAACACGGTTGTGACCCTCACCGCCTTGCCCATTCAGGGAAGGTATTTCAGTCATTGGGAAATCCATGATCCGAACCATCCCGGTGACGCGAACTTTGCCACGATCGACGCGAACAATCCGTTGGAGGTCGTCATGAGCGAGGACCGTGAGATTGTCGCGGTCTTCCGGTGCGGCAGCGGCGCGGGACAGCTTTTTCCACTGTTGCCGGCCATGTTCACTCTGGGTGGGCTGCTCCGCGGTGGTAGACGGGGTCAAGGCACGATGTTCAGGAGAGGCGGCTGATACACGTGCTCGGCGTAGGCGTTGGCCTGGTCTAGGAGCCAGGGGGCAAGGATCGTCCCGGTTAGCAACAGGACCACGGCACAGGTGACGATGAGAGCCTGCCCGCCGGCGGGGGCTGCGATTCCCGGTTGACCGTCATCCTCGAAGAACATCACCCACACCAAACGAGCGTAGTAGTATAGACTGAAGAGTGTGTTGACGACGGCCACAATGACCAGCCACCAGAGCTGCGCCTCGCCCAGTGCCCAGAGCAACTTGAACTTCACGATAAATCCGCCCAGGGGCGGCAGCCCGATCAGCGAGAAGAGGCACACGGCCATAGCCGTCGCCAAGACGGGGGCTCGGCGTCGCATGCCGCGGAAGGCGTCGGTCGTCTCCGACCCGGACGCCCAGTACACCAGGGCAACACATCCGAAGGCGCCGAGGTTCATGAAGAGGTAGACGATCAGGTAGGCCACGACGGCTGCAATGCCTGCGTTTGTCTTGCTGGTCAGGATGGCGGCGGCCATCAACATGTAGCCGGCATGGGCGATCGATGAGTAAGCCAACATGCGCTTGACGCTGGACTGCCGATAGGCGGCCAGGTTTCCGATCGTACAGGTGACGGCCGCGATCAGACCGGCCATCAGCGGAATCCCACTGAGCATCTTGTGGTGTGCGGCCACGGTCGCGGCATCCATCGCGGGGTTGGCCAGACTGTGGATGATTCGCAGCAAGGCAACCAGGCCGGCGCCCTTGCTGGCCACGCTGAGCCAGGTTGTGATCTCGATCGGTGCACCTTCGAAGACATCTGGGCACCAGAAATGCAGCGGTACGACGGAGATCTTGAAGCCCAAACCGACGCAGAAGCCCAGTATCCCCAGTGCCACCAACGGCGAGAGCGTGCCGACCGGTGCCGCCTGTCCGATCACGCGGCCTAGTGTCGGGATGTCGAGGGTGCCATAGTAGCCGTAGATAAGGGAAGCGCCATAAACCATGGCCGCCGATGCGACCGCGCCGAAGACGACATACTTAACCGAGGCCTCGGCCCCGATGCGGTTCCGCTTGAAGAATCCCGCCAGAACGTAACTCGGCAGTGAAGCAAGCTCCATCGCGATGACCAGCATCAGCAGGTTGACCGTGCTGACCATGAGCGCCATTCCCAGGGCGCTGCCGACCAGCAAGACGAAGTACTCCGGCGCGTCCTCGTCGCGCGTCCTACCGCCGATGACCCACAACAAGACCACGGCGGCCAGGAAGAGCGACAGCAGCATCTTGAAGAAGAGGCTAAGATGGTCGGCGATCAGTATTGAGGCGTTCGGTGAGGGTGACAGGCCTGCGATGCCACAACCGACGAATCGCGCCACGCTCACGGTCGCCATGGCGGTCAAGACCGCCCCCGTCCCCACCAGGAGTGCGGAAAGCCGTGCGGACCGACCGAGAAGAAGCGGCATGACGAGGGTGGCGACAATGGTGCCGACCATGACCAACTCCGGCGAGAAGGCCGTCAAGTCGCCTATCGAAGGCATCCAGAATGTCGAGGCGAGAAGATCCATATTTTTACGTCTTCTCCCGGCGAGGGCCAAATAGCCTCACGAATTCCGATTTTGGCACCGACGCGGCGGGCTGAAACGTGGAACCACGTGCGTAGTCTGCAAGGCAATTCAGAAGATACTCTGCCTCGATTCGTTCGCTCAGCTTCGGCAGGATGCCGAGGGTCGTAGCCAACACGGCGCCCTTACCGACCTTGAATTCCAGCATGTAGGCGTTGTTACGATTGGCGGCATAATGATCGATCACTCGAATAATGGGAAGGACCCCATGCTTCCGCAGCGGGCTGAATTCCATCGGTAATACGCCGCGAACCGTCGAGAGAAACTGCAAATCACACATTCCTTCATGCGGAAAGGCCGCCAGAGACGGATGCGATGCGATGACGGTACCGGAGTTGCCGCTGGTGCCGGCGTTCCATGGAATCGTTCTGAAATTCCGATAGAAGCTGGTTGTTCCATAGTAGACGGCCGTATTCTCAATGGCCGCGCCCTTGCTCAGTAGAACGCACTTTCCACCGCGTTCGACCCAGTCGCCCAATGCGGCATCCGCCAAGTCGGCCAGGGTCAATGATGCTTTCTCGGGGATTGGGGCGGATCGTCCGTCACCCAGCCGCACGAACGTGCCGTCAGGCAGCCAGTCGGCGCAATTCGTGAGCGATGCCATGCCGTGCCACGCGGCCGGAACCTCCGGGAAGGCCCAGAACGACCATTCATTGGTATTGACGACCCTGTCGTTCTGCACCAGCGCGACCTCGAGGACAAGCTTGTAGGCCGTCTTGTCGTTGGGGAGACTCAACTCGACGGACCCGACCGGGGTCAACGCACCCTGCTTCAATGCGGAAACCCGAAGTTCACCCTTCCGGATCCCCGAATCTCGAACCGCCTGCCAGCGGAGCGTACAGTCGCGCAGTTCCTGTTCGCCGTAGTGGCTCACCGCCAGACCGATTTGATGCGAGGTGCCGGCTCTAAGGCAGCGATTGCCCTCCTGGGCCAAGAGGATGATGGTGTCGCCGTTTGACTTGAGGAACTCGGCCGCGGACACATTCTTCGGATTCCAGAAGTCGTCCAACAGACCCTCGCAGTATTGCCCGAAATCAGTCAAGAGCCACAGGATGTAGCCTTCCACATCGGGGTTTCGCCGGGCGTACTCAATGCCGTCTTTCCGGCACAAGGCTTGCAGCCAGAGCGAGTTCTTTCGATACGTTGCGACCAGGTCCGCCTGCCCGTTTTGGGTGGCCGTCTTGAGCAGCGTATCGAGCCAGAAGGGTTTGATCTGGGCGTCGGCGTACTTGGCCTTGTCGGTGGGGTCGGGATAGCAACTCCACCAGTTGTACTCGTGCAGGACCGTCGGGTGGCGACGATCGGTCTTGATCGGGGTCTCGTCGAGGACCTCCTTCATCCACGTCGGGATGACGGTGGCATAGAAGTCCGTGTGGCGTTTGCCCTTGGGGGTGTCCTCGGCTTCCAGATAACCCGTGCAGTCGATGACGAGGGCATGTGGGGCCAGGCGCCGTGTTCGCAACACCAAATCGCGGCTGAAGAAGTTGAACGAATCCTGGGTCTGATTGGAGAATTCCAGCTCGCTGGACATGCTGTAGGCGGTGACAGACGCGTGGTTGCGGCTGTGTCTGACCAGACCGTCGAGTTCGCGCAAGTAGTACGAGCGAAACTCCTCGTTGATCGTATATCGGTTCGCCCGCAGGTCCGAGAGGCCGAAGGGCATCTCCTGGATGATCATGATGCCGGCTTCATCGGCCGCTTCGAGGTACTCCGGCGGCAACGTCTCGACACAGCTCTTGGCCCCGTTCATTCCGTACTGCCTGGCCCGCTTCAAGCGGGACACGTACCATTCCTTGTCGGCGGGGGGACACAGGGTATCGGGATAGAGCTGATCGTCGCCGAAGACCCGCAGGAACACGGGCCGACCATTCAGAAGGAACTTGGTGCCCTTGGTTGCGATCTCTCGCATACCGAACCGGATGGTCACCTTGTCGACGGGCTCTTTGCCGTCGGGCTTCTGTAGCAAAACATCAAGCGCATAGAGCTTAGGGTGCTCCGGAGACCAGGGCACGAAGTCGGCGACCTTGACGGATGCCTTGAGTTCTTGGTTGGACCCAACGGGTGCGATGCTGGTTCGCCCCAAGAGACGGCTTTCGTCCTTGGCTTCGAGGACCAGCGTGACAGGGCCGGCGGGGGGCGACGACAACCTCAGGCTGACGTCCACAACCCCCGTGGAAAGCAGGGGGCGGACGTATGCATCGATCACGGACACCTTGTTCGTAATCTCAACGGCGACAGGGCGGTAGATGCCGGTCCACATCTTTGCGCACTCAACCATCTCCCAAATGCCGTCGAGTCGCACCTTGGGGAAATTGCATACCTTAATGGCCAAGAGGTTCTCGGTGCCGCATTTTGCAGCGTGTGTCACGTCGACGCGTTGCGGGGTTCGCGAACTGCGTGTGTATCCGATATAGGTTCCATTGAGGTAGATCTCCGCGGCGGGCAGGATGCCGCCGATTCGCAACCACACGCGACTATCGGTATCCAGCACGGGCAATCGGAAGGTTCGCCTGACCCAGAACGGTTCCATGAAGTAGGTCTTCTGTCTGGGGTGGGGCGCGCCGATTCCCTGTGCCTGAGGGGCCCCGGGGATCCTGATGGTGTCCTGGAATTCGCCCTTGCCTTCGTGCCAGCCCTCGGCCTTTCCGTGGCCGTTTGGGTCCCGTCGGAACGCCCACGGTCCGTTCAGATCGATCTGCTGCCGGTGGGCCTTCCCGTGCGAGAAGACGTCCGTTAGGAATGCGTCGGTTGCCCTTTCGTCCATGTCGGCGGTCGCAACATTAGCCCGTGAGGGGCGGTGAATCGCCCAGGTCAAGATCAGGAGGGCGGCGAGGATGGCATGGACCGTCCGCATAGCTTGCCCTCTAACCGCCGGAGGCGGTGCCGAACTGACTCAGGTGCCGGACCAGGTGATCGAGCGTTCCGTTCATGAAGTTGAAGAGAGATTGTTTGGGCAGAATACCTAGAACGATTGCCAGTATGGCCAGCGGCGCCAGGATGAACACTTCGCGGGCGTTCGCATCGTTCTCGCTGAACGCGGCGTACTCCGGTTTTGCGGGTCCCAGGTAGACCCGCTGGATCAGCCAGAGGATGTATCCGGCGGTCAATACGACACCGAAGGCGGCCACGACGGCCATGAGCTTGGCCCACGTCATCCACGTGTGAACACCCGCGGCACTAAACGTTCCGAGCAGAACATAGACCTCGCCAATGAACCCGCACAATCCGGGCAGACCCAGCGAGGCAAAGAAGCCCAGCGTCGCCAGCGACCCATAGATTGGCATCGTCAGCCACAATCCGCCGAAGCGGTTGATGTCCCGATGATGGGCCCGGTCGTAAATTACGCCGACCAGGAAGAAGCACATGGGTGAGGATATGCCGTGGGCGATCACCTGAAACATCGCGCCCTGGAATCCCATCTCGGTCATGACGGCGATGCCCAGCAGGACATAGCCCATGTGGCTGATCGAGCTGTAGGCGACCAGCTTCTTGAAGTCCGTCTGGGCCATCGCGCACAGCGCGCCGTAGATGATGTTGATCACGCCCAAGAGGGCGAGGCCGTAGGCGCACATGGC
Organism: uncultured Planctomycetales bacterium; assembly: GCA_964596165.1. Taxonomy (GTDB): domain Bacteria; phylum Planctomycetota; class Phycisphaerae; order UBA1845; family JAFGLZ01; genus CAYUQT01. The sequence goes on from CAZQTW010000078.1 coordinate 15,388, forward strand.
CGCCGCGCCGGGCAGGATCGGATAGCTGATTCGAAACAGGCCATAGGCACCCATCTTCAGCAGGACGCCGGCCAGGATCATGCTGATCGGCGTCGGGGCTTCGACGTGGGCGTCGGGCAACCACGTGTGGAACGGGAAAACGGGGATCTTCACGGCGAAACAAACGTAGAGGAATATGAACATCACCACCGGCCACGACCAGCTCTGAACCAGGAAGGAACCCTGCCCGAAGGCCTCTCGGATCTTCGGGTCCGTCGCCAGCCTGACCAAGTCGAACGTTCCGGCGCCGCCCAGGACGGCGGCCGACTTGAAGTACATCGCCAGCATGACCACCAGCATCAGCACGGAGCCGAGCAGCGTGTACAGGAAGAACTTGATCGCGGCATATTCCTTGCGAGGTCCGCCCCATACCCCGATGAGGAAGTACATCGGCAGGAGCATGACCTCCCAGAAGACGTAGAACAGGAAGAAGTCCAGCGCCACGAAGACGCCGAGCATGCCCGTCTCGAGCAGCAGGAACAGGGCGAAGTACCCGCGAATTCCCTTGTTGACGTGCCAGCGTTCTATGTTCCAACTCGCCAGACAAGCGAGGAAACTGATGACCGTCGTCAGGATGACCAGCGGGAAACTCAGACCGTCCACGCCCAGGTAGTACTCGATGTTGAAGCCACCGGACGTGGTAATCCACGCCGCCCGCTCGACATGGTGGAATCCTTCCGCATAACGAGGCCCGAACTTCATCGCAAGGTCGCTGCTTCCGAAGGTCTGGAACAGCAGCAGGCTCAAGATGAGCGTCGCCGCCGATGTCGCGACGGCCACGCCCTTGGCCAGTTCCTTGCGAGGCATCATCAGAACCAGGATCGCACCCAACGTTGGAATGAAGACGATCCAACTTAACAGATGCGGGGTAATGAACTCCGCCATACCTCACCTTACCCAGGAGATGACCATGACCGCCCCGGCCAGGCCGCCTGCCGCGAACAAAAGGTAACTGCGAATTTTCCCCGTCTGGGGCGTTCGGACGGCTCCGCCGAAATCCCACGTACCGCGGGCCAAGCCTTCCACCATCCCGTCGACACCGAGCAGTACCGTCGCCGCGACACTGGTGACCCCGGCGTACGTCCAGGCCTCGAGAATCATGTAACGTACGGTCGCAACCGCGAGCACCACCGACACGATCCACATCACTAGCTGCGTTCGATAGCTACGGTCCTCTTCAATCCGCCCGAGTACGCCGGCCGCATCGAGCACGCGACCGGCAGCGTTCGACAGCCATCGCGTAACCGATGCGGTCAGATTGACCAGAAAGTCAATCACTTGATTGTCAAACCACCGGCTGGCCTGGCGGCCCATCGCGACAAGACCCGTCAGGCTGGCGACGCTCGCCTTCTTGAGAATATGTGCTCCATAGATTTCGTCGAAGTAGAACTTGTTGACCAGCAAGGTGTGGAGCGGCCGAAGGACTCGTGCGATTCGGGAGGCTGCTTCCAGTCCATTTCGATAGATCAGCCAGGCGATCGCGAAGCCGACGATAAACGAAGGCCAGATCCACTTGGCCAGTGGAACGTGAGCCAAGTGATGCACAGCCTGAGAGTGCCCGTCAAGTGCCCGGACCAGCCCGGTCGTCGGGGCGGATGCGGCTACCATGGGGCGGAACACGAACCAGCTCACCAGAAACGTCCCGACAGCCAACACGGCCAGCGGGATGTACATCAGTCTCGACTCATGGGCGTGTTCGTGAACGCGAGGGTCGCGCGGGCTGCCCATGAACGTAAGCCACCAGACCCGCATCATGTAGAACGGGGTGATGTAGGCGACCATCGCGGCGATCCAAAAGAGGAGCTTGTGGGCGTGTATCCCCGCAAGGCTGAATTCGCCACCGTCGCTATTCGATCGGTGATCGGTCTCAGCCCCCCCTTCCTTGGGCGCGCCGGCCGTCCGGGATCCGTTCTCCTCATACCCTGAAGACTCGATATGGCTCCCCCGCGCGGCACGATAGTAGGCCACCGCCAGGATCTCGTCTTTGCTGTAGTAGCCTCCGAGTCCGGTGAAGGGCATTGTGTTGAGCAGCGGCAGTCCGACGCCGCTGATCGCCAGCACCGCGATGAAAAAAGTCCAGCACGTGACGGGCATCTTGTGACGCAGGCCGCCCATCTTCGTGATGTCCTGCTCGTGGTGACAGCCTTCGATGACCTGGCCGCTGCCGAGGAACAGAAGGGCCTTGAAGAAGGCGTGGGTGAGCAAGTGGAACAATGCCCCGATCCATGCCCCGACGCCCATGCCGAAGATCATGTAACCCAGTTGGCTGACGGTACTGTAGGCCAGGACCTTCTTGATGTCGGTCTGGACGATGGCGATCAGCGCGGCGAGCGACAGCGTGACGGCCCCGATCACCGCTACGACAAACTGGGCGTCGGGCGTCAGGAGCCGGAAGATACGGGCGACAAGATAGACGCCGGCGGCGACCATAGTGGCCGCATGGATCAGGGCACTGACCGGCGTCGGGCCCTCCATGGCGTCGGGCAGCCATACGTGTAAGGGGAACTGGGCGCTCTTGCCTACCGCGCCGCAGAAGAGGCAGATTCCCATCCAGGTAGCCAGCGTCACCCCCAGGAACTTGTCCGTGAAGAAGGCGTGTCCTGTGGCGTGATACTGGCTGAACGCGGCGGCCGCGCCGTCAAGCGTCAGATCCTTCAGGAAATAGACCACCATCATCAGGCCGATGAGGAATCCGAAATCGCCGACCCGGTTCGTCACGAACGCCTTGATGGCCGCGTTGCTGGCGGACTTCTTATGGAAGTAGAAGCCGATAAGGAAATACGAGCACAGACCGACGAGCTCCCAGAAGATGAACAGGAACAGGATGCTGTTGCTGATCACCAGGCCCAGCATGCTGAAGCAGAATAGGCAAAGGTATGTGAAGAATCGGTGATACTTGCTCTGGCCGTCGATCTCGTCGCTGTGGCCGGCCATGTAGCCTAGGCTAAAGACGAAGATCCAGAACGACACGAACGCGACCATGAAGAACATGATGACGGTCAGCGAATCGAGCTGGACGCCGATGAGAATGGGCAACGAACCGAGGTCGGCCCAATGGTGCCGCCACGCGTTCTGCACGGCGTCGGCGGGATCGGGCAAACGGTGCCACAGTACGAGCGCAAGGGCGGCCAGCACCGTGCTGGTACCGATGGCGGAGACGGCGAAGTATCCGCTCTGGGGCTTGCCCATTCTAGCGCCGAAGAAACACAAGACGGCGAAGCCCAGCAAGGGGGCCACGACTCCGGCAACGAGCAGGATTTCAATCGCGTGGCCCGACATTACCCCCTCAATCTCGACGCTTGATCCACGTCCACGCTGCCAATGCTGTTGTAGAAGTTCATAAAGATGGCGATGGCCACTGCCGCCTCGGCCGCCGCCAACACGATTACGAACATCGCGAACACCTGACCGTCGAGCAGCACCTGTCCTACCGCATCAGCCCCAACTCGATACCGATTGAAGGCAACCAAGTTCAAATTCGCGGCGTTGAGCACCAATTCGACACCGATCAGAATGCCGATGGCGTTCCGCTTGATGATCATCGTCAGCACGCCCACGCAGAAGAGCATGGCGGCCAGTGTGAGGTAGTGTGTCAGACCGATCGGGGCCATGAGCTACCTCCTCTCCGGCCGGGCCAGATAGGCCGCGCCGATCATAGCCACCAGAAGCAGTACACTGACGACCTCGAAGGGGACGAGATAGGCGGTCAACAACTGAACACCCATCGTCTCGATCGTGGGCGCCTCGGTCATCGGACGAGCCGACAGTTCCCACGGTATGCGCCACAAGATGCCGGTCAATCCAAATAGGAGCAGGCCACAGGCGGTCGCCCCGGCCGCAATCTCGAACCACCGAGCCCGATAATGGGCGACCATGGATCGTCCGGTCAGCATGACGCCGAAGATGATCAGGACCAGCGTTCCGCCGGCATAGACGATGAGTTGGACGGCCCCGACGAAATTCGCCGCCAACAGAAAGTAGAAACCCGCCATGGCCCCGAGGGTGAAAAACAAGCACGTTGCCGTTCTCACGATGTTTCGGCTGATCACCACGCCGATCGCGGAAATCAGCGCCACGCCGGCAAGACAATAGAAGATCAGGGCTTCGAGGACGCCGCCGGATTCGACGCGGGAGGCCTCGGCCGCGGAAAAGGCATTGCCCACGGATCGTGTCGCCGCGGCCTGCTCGGCCAAGAGGCCGCTCGTTATGGAGAGCACCGTCGCGCCGATCAGAAGCGGCAAGATGGCTCGTTTCGTTCCCATTCACGCACCCGGTAGATGATCGACGGCCAATTCGCCGACCAGCCTTCGCCGATTGAGCCAACCATGCAGTGCGATTACCACGAAGCCCCCGGCCAAGAACGCCCCGGCTAGGGCCGTCAGGACATTAATCGTCTTCGCAACGATCGCAAAGAGGGGGTATTTCGCGGGGCTATTGAACAGCTCCCAAAACGCGTTGCCCAGCATCAGCACCATCGTCAAGGGCAACAGAACCTGGACGCAAGCGTACATTACCTGGTCGATTCGGATGCGGGGCAAGGTCCAACGAAGCCACATTTGAAGGTAGAGCATAAAGACGACCTTTGCCGTAAACCAGAGCGGTCCGCTGAAGAGGATGCCGCGAACGGCGTCGGCGACAAGACCGTCGCCCAGTCTCTGGCCCCAGGCCGCGGGCAGCGGTGAGTACCAGGCGCCGAGGAACAGGATGACCTGCAGGCCCGCGACGATAAACATCGACGTGTACTCGGCGAAGAAGAAGACGCACCAGCGGAAGCCGCTGTATTCGGTCATGAAGCCGGCGACCAGTTCGCTTTCACCCTCGGGCAGGTCGAATGGCGCTCGCTTCAGGCTGGCGAGCGATGCGGTGAAGTAGGTGAACATCGCGATGAAACAGAACGGGTTGGCGAACCAGAGCCAAGTGAACCACCCGCCGGACTGGGCCTCGCCGATTGCCGTCAGCCGCATCGTACCGACGGTCATCACGGGGATCAGCAGACTCATGCCCATCGGAATCTCGTATGAAACCACCTGGCAGGCCTCACGCATCGCGCCGAAGACGCTCCACTTGTTGTTGCTCGCCCAACCCGCCAGGATGATCGAGACCACCTCAATGCCGAGCATCGCCAAGATGAAGATCAGTCCTACGTCGAAATCACGGAAGACCCACCACGCACCGAACGGCAATGCCATGAATGCGCTAAACACCGGCGCAAGCGCCAGATAGGGGGCCAGCCGGAAGAGCAACCGATCCGCCCCATTGGGGATGAGGTCCTCCTTGCCGATAAGCTTCAGCCCGTCGGCCGGCGATTGCGCCCATCCGTGCCACAGCCCGGTCCGCATCGGACCGAGCCGGGACTGAATGTGGCCGCTGACTTTCCGTTCCCACCAGATGCAGTACATCGCCACCAGGGACACGACGATGATGAACCCGACCACGAGGAGGAGGTCGCGAACGACGCTATACTGGAGTGGCCAGAGGAAATAGGCGATCGGCATCCAGCGAAGGGGCGAGGGGAGCGCATCGCGGATGGCGTGAGTGTCCAGGGAACCATGGAACCAGGTACCGCGCTGGGGGGCGGCTGGGATCGAGCTGACGAATCGGAAAAGGCCGGCGTGCATCCAGGCGACGACCACGAATCCGGCCGCCGCGGCCAGCAGCACAAGACCGCTAAACCGGGCAAGGAGTCGCCCGATCATCTTAGCCCAGCGAATGACCCCGGCCACGGCCAGTAGGACCAGGCCACCCCCGATCGGCACGACGATCAAAAGCAGGACGGCCGCCGGGTGGCCATGCAGAAATAGCAGGGAGATCAACACGCCGGCCACCGCGCCGACAAATGCCGCCGCGGATGCGAACAGCGACAACTTCAGCGCCTTCGCGCGCAGCGCCGCATAGTACTCGGGCGGCTTTTCAGTCCATGGTACCTTTGCGATCGTCACGTCGTGTTCCCTGCGTTTCCGGTGTCGCTTCACAAGCGAACGTGATACGGCGGTCGAACTATCGTCTCTACCTATCCACCTCTCCCATCACAATGTCGATCGAACCCACGATGGCCGGCACGTCGGCCAACAACACATTCCTGCACACATGGTGCAGGATGGACAGATTGCAGAACGATGGTCCTCGGATCTTGAGCCGATAGGGTGAGGCTTGGCCGTCCGTGATGATGTAGAAGCCCAATTGGCCGCGTGCCGCCTCGATCTCGTGGTAGATTTCTCCCGGCGGCAGCTTGAACGTTCGGGGCACTTTGGCCCGGAAGTCACCGCCCGGCAGTTGGTCGAGTGCTTGGCGGACGATCCGCGCGGACTGCTTCATTTCGAGCATTCGGACAAAGTATCGATTCCAACTGTCGCCCGCGACGACGTCTCGCGGGATGTCGTCGTGCCCACCGTCCACACCGATCGGTATCTCGAAATTGAAACGATCGTAGATGTCGTAAGGGGCACTTCGGCGAAGGTCCCACTTGACGCCGCTGCCTCGCAGACACGGTCCGCTCAACCCCCAGCGAATCGCGTCCTCGGCGGAGATCACGCCGACGCCGGCCGTCCGCTTGATAAAGATGTGGTTGAAGCTGAGGAGCGTGTTGTACTCGTCGATCTTGGGTTCGAAATAATCGAGGAAACGCCGGCAACGGTCCACGAATCCATCCGGCAGATCCCAGCGAGGTCCACCCACAGTGATGTAACTGTAGGTCAGCCGTGCACCGCACGCGGACTCGAACAGATCCATGATGTACTCGCGTTCCCGGAAGGCGTACAGGAACGGCGTGAACGCGCCCATGTCGAGACCGTACGAGCCGAAACTGACCAGATGTGACGCGATTCGGTTCAACTCCGCCATGATCGTGCGAATGTAGCGGCCTCGCTCCGGAACCTCGATCCCCGTTAGCCTTTCGATCGGAATGGCGTAAGCACAGTTGTTGTTCATCGCCGCGAGATAGTCGAGCCGATCGGTGTACGGAACATATTGAACGGGCGTGAGCCGCTCGCCGATCTTCTCGGCGCATCGATGCAAATAGCCGATGACCGGAATGGCCTCGAGGATCAGTTCGCCGTCGGATCTCAGGATGATCCGCAAGACCCCGTGCGTGCTGGGGTGTTGAGGACCCATGTTGACGAAGAGTTCCTCGGAGGCCACGTCCGCATCGTCCACGTCGTGACGCGTGTAGTCGACCATCAGGTCGGGCGAGGATGTCCATTCGGTCGGCGTCATGCCTTGTCCCGCCCCAATCCTTTCGCGGCACCCTCTCCACTCCTCGCGGCGGGATCCGAAATCCCTTCGTACTCGCTTGGAAACTCGTAGTCCTTACGAAGCGGATGGCCTGTCCAATCGTCCGGGCAGAGGATGCGGCGAAGATTCGGGTGCCCTTCGAAGACGATGCCCATCAGATCGTACGCCTCTCGTTCGTGCCATTCGGCCGCGGGCCAGACATCGGCGACGGACGGAATCCGCGGATCGCTTCGGGGCACGACCACCTTGACCGCAAACGCTTGCCGTTCAGTCCAAAGCGAACCTCCGAGCGGACTCCGATCACCGGCCGTCTTGGCCGGCTCAACCGTCGGTCGATTCATCGCGTGCAGATCATATACAGCCACCAGTGTGCCCTCCTCAGGACGGTCCACACTGCTGATACACCGTAGCCAGGCAAATCCGAGACGCTCGTCGTCACGGAGGAATCTTGCCACCTCCGGCCAGACGGCCGGCTCGACAACGACGTGCGGATGCGCGGTGTTGAATCCGCCCGCACGAACTTGCGCGCCGAACCGTTCACTCAAGATGGCCGCGATTTCCTCGGGACTCATTCGGCCGCCTTCTTTGCCATCGTTTGATGGGCGATCTTGTCCTGAAGCCGCATCAGACCTTCGAGCAGTGCCTCGGGGCGCGGCGGACAGCCCGGGACATAGACATCGACCGGAATCACCAGGTCCACGCCCTTCACCACGTGATAGCCGAGTTTACAATAGGGGCCTCCGCCGATCGTGCAGGCGCCCATCGCCAGCACATACTTGGGATCGGGCATTTGGTTGAAGAGCCGGCGAATTCGGCTGGCCATCTTGTAGGTCACGGTGCCCGCGACAATCATCAGATCGGCCTGGCGCGGACTGGGACGAAACGCCCCGGCGCCGAATCGGTCGATGTCCCAGCGGCCGGCGCCCGTGGCCATCATCTCGATGGCGCAGCACGCCAGCCCGAACGTGACCGGCCAGATGCTGCACCGCCGCGCCCAATTGATGGCCCAGTCGAGCGAGGTGACGACTAGGCCGGGCTCGAGTCGGTTCTCAAGGAGTCCCATTCACGTTGCCTTCTGCGACGGCCGTCGCCCCCCTACCCTTCGGACCTCGGCGGCGGTCCGGGAAGCCGCTCTTCACGACCGCCGAGCCGTCCGTGGCTGACCGCGCGCACCCAATCGAGATAGCCGTATCGCCATAGATACAGAAATCCCACCACCAGCACCCCGAAGAAGAACAGCATATCCCACAGGGCCGCGACGCCCGCGGCTTTGTAAATGACGGCCCAGGGATAGAACAATGCCACTTCGACATCGAAAATGATGAAGACCAGCGCCACCACGTAGAACCGGAGATCGAACTGCACCCAAGTCGGTCCGATCGTCTTCTCACCGCATTCGTAGGTGTCGCCTTTCTCAGGATTGGGGGCCTTCGGACGAATGAGCGTTCCCAGAAGCAGGGCGCCCAGTACGATGACCCCGCCGGCCGTGGCAAAGATCAGCAAGCCGCTCACCGTGTGAATGTTGGTTTCCATGGCTGCCGACTATTCCTCCTTGCCCGCCTTCGCCTTTCCCGTCATCTTGTCCGCCGAGGAAACGGCGGTCTCTTCCAGCGTCTTTAAGAGCGATTCCCGACAGGGAGCGGCGCGGTCTTCCCATGCCTGCCGCCTTTGCCGCACCCAAGACAGGCCCTTCAGCCTGGACATCCAGATCGGTTCGGGCGTCTGCCGACCCGCTCTCGCCAAGGCAACGAAATCGCCCACGCAGTCCGCCCGCCGATAGCATGACAGATCGTGGTTGTCACCCATGTGCAGACACTCGGTCGGGCACGCCTCGACGCACAGGCCGCAGAAGACACACTTGCCGTAATCAATCTCGTAGCGTCTCATTGCCCCGCCGGCGGCCGCGCCGGTGGTCTTGTCCAACCGCCGGGTCTTGGACTTCTCCAGACGGATGCATTCCACGGGGCAGATTCTCGCGCATCCCTCGCACGCTATACACCGTTGAAGCTCAATCCAGTGGAATCCTCGCCATGCAGGCTGAAGAGCAGGCGGCACGTCCGGGTACTGTGAGGTGATTGTCTTGGCAAAGCAGTAGCGAAGCGTTACGCCCAATCCCAACAGGATGGAGCTGAAGGACCTCCAGATGTCGAGGAGGTAATCGCCCATACTCACTCTGTGCTCGGCCGCTTCTTCGCGCCGCACGCCGGTACGCGTACCGAAGGCGGTTAGTGATGGTTGCGCTCCAGTGAAGCCAGCGACACCGTCTGCACCGACTGAATCGGCGGTCGCCGCGCCAGGAGTTCGTCGAGCACTGCCTGCGGCGGCGGCGCGTCGATCTTCAGCACGATGAGAGCCGTCTGTTTCTGTCGCGACACCGTCATATCCGCGATGTTGACCTTCTGATTGCCCATGAGCGTGCCGACCAGGCCGATGACGCCCGGTTGGTCGTCGTTGCGGATGATGATCATGGGTCCCTCAGGCACCATGTCCATTCGATAGCCGTCGATGGCCAGCACCCGCGGCAGGTTGTCGCCGAAGACCGTCCCTTCGATGCTGTGGGTCTGAGTACCCGACTGCACCGACAGAACCACGCTGTCCGTAAAGTCCTCGCCCTTTCTGGCGCTGGTAACCCGCACCTTGATCCCTCGATCGGAGGCAATCGCCTCGGCGTTGATCAGGTTGATCTCGGTGCCGAGATGGGGCCGCAGCAGCTCGGTCAGAAGGTAGCGGCCAAGCGTACCGGCGAGCGATTCGAGCGAGGCGCCGTTCACCGTCACCTCCACATCGCCGACGCCAGACGTACACAGCGAGGCAAGAATGGTCCCCATCCGCCTGGCGAGGTCCACATAGACAAGATCGCGGGGGCCCATTTGCGACTGAAGCCCGGTAACGTTGACTGCGGCGTGTATGTGGCCGTTGAGCAGGTAGTCAAGCATCAGGTCGACCGCCTCGACGCTGACGGCCAACTGGGCCTCTTTCGTGCTCGCGCCCAGATGAGGTGTACAAATAACCTGCTCCAGGCCGATGAGCGGATTGCCCGTCGGCGGTTCGGCCGAATAGACATCGACCGCGGCGCCGGCCACCCTCCCCTCGGCGATGGCCGCGGCCAAAGCCGCCTCGTCGACGATCTCGCCGCGGGCGCAGTTGATGATTCGTATCCCCTTCTTGGCCTTCGCCAGAACCGCTTGGTTGATCAAGCCCCTGGTTTGGTCGGACATAACCGCGTGAATCGTCAGGTAGTCGCTGACGGCCACGAGGTCCTCGATCTTGGCCACGAGTTTGACTCGCCCGTCCAAAGCAGTCTCACCCTTGTAGAACGGGTCGTAGGCCAAAACCTTCATGTTGAATCCCAATGCCCGTGCGGCAACGGTTCTGCCGATCCGCCCCAGCCCCACCACGCCCAACGTCTTGTCGCAAAGCTGGGTGCCCATGAACTGGGCCCGCTTCCACTGTCCGCTCTTCACATGCTGGTGAGCCGCCGGCAATTGACGAGCAAGCGCAAGCATCAAAGCCATAGTCTGCTCGGCCGTGGCAATGGTGTTGGCGTCGGGGGTATTCATGACGAGAATGCCCTTGCGGGTGGCCGCGTCGAGATCGACGTTGTCGACGCCCACGCCGGCCCGAGCGATCGCCCGCAACCGCCCCGGCGAGGCCAACACCTTCCGAGTCACTTTCACCCCCGAACGGATAATCAACCCATCATAGCCGCCCACGGTCGCCGCCAGATCGTCCTCGTTAAGCCCGACCTTCACATCGAACTCGACGCCCTGCGCCTCGCGCAGCCTTGCAAGCCCTTCCTCAGCCAACTTGTCCGCCACAAGGACCTTCACCATCGACAAGACTCCTCACGTCTATCCGAACATCCGTTGCCCACGTCCTCCTGCCGAGGACGGCAACCGAGGCAAAAACCAGATACGCCACTGCGGGCATTGTAGACTCACTGCCCGCATTTTCAATCGGGCAGCTTGCACGATGGCGGTCCGCTTCCCGTGGTCCTAAGTCGGCCGGACGACGCGCCGCTCGACTCCCAGCACCCGATCGCGCATTAGCCGCAAGTCGCGGCGTGATCGCCCTTTCGGTGCCGACCAGGAAAAGGGAAAGGCCCCTCCCTCGGGTGCGATTGTGCGAACAGATGACGGGGGTTTTCGAAGCAGTTGGTCATGGGCCTTCGGCCCGCCCCTAG
>CAZQTW010000079.1:0-26835 GCA_964596165.1 uncultured Planctomycetales bacterium
GATGGCCGGTTTTCAGGTGCCCATCACTGGCCGGTTTTGGGTGCCCCCTGACACCGAGGCCGAGGCAGACGGCGAGCACCTTGGCGCCGACGTACTTGGCGATCGATGCAAGCGGGCTCCGGTTCTCAGGCATCTTGGTTCTCCGGGGGCGTCTCGATGTGAGTGCATGCCTTCGTGTCTGCATCCTGCTTGCGGAGCACAGCAAAGACGGACGAGCCGAATGGCAGTCGGGCTCCGCGAAGGATGATGGCGGACTCGATACGGAGAAGCCGGCTCATGATGGCGTTGACGATGCCGTGACTGACAACGAAATCGTGTGACGGCTTTTTGGAGAAGGCCTCTTTAATCCTCCTTCGAAGGTAGACCATCGGGAATCCGGCGCAATTCCAGTAGGTCGCCGTAATGGTCGAGCAACCGGGGAACAACCTGAGAAGCTGTGGCCTGCGATACCTGCGTATATGCTGGTTTACGATATCATGCGGGCCCCACAATGACATGAATGCGGGGGCACTGACGATGAGAGTTCCTCCGTTGCGGGTAACGCGAAGGAGTTCGCTTGCGGCGGAGCAGTCATCGTCAACGTGCTCCAAGACATCAAGACAAGTCACGACGTCGAAGGATTGGTCTTTGAAGGGCATACTCACGGCGCTGCCCTGATAGACAGCGATCGGAGGCTTGTCGGGTTGGAGGTCCGCTATCGGGCGAGTTGGACGGAGCCACGCGGCCGGCGACCCCCCGTGGACGGTTTTTGAGATGTATCTTTTCCTGATGTCTTCGAGGAGGTCATTTTCGGACAGACGAGCCATATCGTCGGATGCCGCCTCCAGCATCCGTTCTGAATGCTCAATGCCGCAGATCACCCCGTAAGGGTCGTAATGGGCCCACAATTCCGCGAGATTCAGGCCCGAACCGCACCCTACATCCAAGAGGTTCAAGGGGGCAGGGGGCTTCGGTCCGGCATCGGATGATGTGACGGTGGAAACAAGTGCTCGCCGGAATAACCCGAGGACGAGTCGGCGGCGGGCGATGAACCACCAGTGATTCCGTTCGATGTGGCCGTATTCGTTCTCATAGGAGCGGCGCATGATTCTATGACTGCTATATCGGACAGGGGCGTGGTTTGCCAGCGGCAAATTGAGGAAGGGCCATCCGCCGCGTGTTTCGACGGTCGGCAGGCGTGTAATCTGTGGGGGCGCCGGCCCGGGAATCGCTCCGATGCGATCGCTGGGCAGACGAAGGGGATTCACGCGCATCGAGTTACTGGCGGTGGTGTCCATTATCGCCCTGCTGCTGGCGATACTCTTGCCGTCACTGGCACAAGCGAGAGAACAGGCACGGCGCTTGAAGTGTTTGACCAACCCTAGACGGTCTCGATCGCTTTTCGTATGAGATTGACTCCAACGGCGTGCCACCTATGATAAGGGGTGATTCGAACGCATGTGCATTTCGAAGCGTTATCGGGCGAGTGGGGTAAGCGGATGCGAATCGGTCTGGTCTTCAATCCCTTTACCTACAAGCTTCACGAAGAGAATCTGCGAATCGTCCAGCGCTACTTCGGGCTGTTTCCGCCGCTAAGTCTGACGTGGGTGGCGGCAATTGCCGAACGAGCGGGTCATACGGTGACGATCATCGATGCCCGTACGCTTCAGCTTTCCAAGGAAGAGGTATATGACCGCCTCCGTGAGTTCAAGCCGGACATCCTCGGCTTCATGATGACCACGTACATGTTCCGCGAGACGCTGGAATGGGTGCGATTCCTGAAAGAGCGGCTCAAGGTTCCCGTGATGGTGGGGGGCTACAATCTGCGAGTCTATCCCACGGAGTCGGTCACGCCGAGCGAGATCGACTTTGGCTGTGTGAACTCCGCGTTGTACACCGTTCCCGCGTTGTTGAGGGAACTGGAGTCTGGGCGAAGGTTCGCCGACGTTCCGGGTCTGGTCTACAAGGAGGACGGCAAGATCATCGTAACCGATTCGGTGGAGGAGGACTTCGAAGACTATCCGTTCCCGGCAAGGCACCTGTTGCCGAACGAGCTGTACGCGGAGTTCCCGACGGAGCGGAAGAACTTTACGGTGATGGTCACGAGCAAGGGGTGTCCGCGCGGGTGCCTTTTCTGTGAGGCGGGTCGGACGTCGTACAACCCGCGAAGCCCTGAAACCGTGGTGGCCGAAATGGAGGAGTGTTACCACAAGTACGGGGTCCGCGAGATTGACGTCTTCGATTACGAGTTCATTATCGATCGCAAGCGGGCGACCCGGATCATGGACCTGATGATCGAGAAGAGACTGGATCTGACCTGGGCGTGCCGCGCGCGAATCGACTCGGCCACGCCGGAACTCCTCGAGAAGATGAAGAAGGCAGGATGTGCGCGTATCTACTTCGGAATCGAGTCGGGCGACGAGGACGTGCTCAAGACGTACAACAAGGGCATCACGGTTTCGCAGATTCGCAAGACGATAGGCGTCTGCAAGGACTTGGGGATCAAGGCATTGGGCTTCTTTCTTGTCGGCGGGCCCGGTGAGACGCGCGAGAGCGTCAAAAGACTGGTCAAGTTTGCCAAGACGCTGAATCTGGAGTACGTGCAGTTCTCGAAGGTGACGGCCAAGCCCCTTACTCCGCTCTGGCGGGATTTGGTGAGGCAGTCGGGTTGCGACTACTGGCGGGAGTACATTCTAGGGAACGCGGAGGAACAAGCACTGCCGCGCCCCTGGACGAAGCTGAGCAACGATGAGATCGACGAGTTGGCTCGCTGGGCGTACGTGAAGTACCACTCGCGTCCGAGCTTCCTGCTCAGGTCGGTGCTCAACGTTCGGTCTTTTGACGAGTTCCGACGCAAGTTCTATGCGTTTATGGAGATGGTTTTTCGTCAGGAGAAGACGTCCAAAGCCGCGCCCGACTTCGTTGCGTTTAATGAGAACCGCGGATGGTTCACATCGAAGTACCAGAAGTCGCCTCGGCTTCCGCCGTAGCGTGATCCCGTGCGGTCGAGACGCGGGACGTCGCCCGGAGTAATCTGCCATCGCTGACCCGACGGATAGCAACGGTGCGGGCCAAGCCCCGCGTTCGGTTCGACGGCGCTTGCTGGGATCACTCCAGTGGTTCATGCTGCTCGCCGTGCCGCTGATTATCTACGGGATGCTTTTCCGAAAGCTGGGGTTTGCCGAGACGACGGGGTCCATTCGCCGGGCCGATCGTTGGCCGTTGTTTGTGGCCTGCCTGTCCTCACTCGCCGCCTCGGTATTCATGAACGCGTTGGTGTGGCAGCGAATCCTTGCCGCCATGGGGCACCGTATAACCCTCGGTCAGGCGGTGTACGCCGAGAACGCCTCGCTACCGCTTCGCATGCTTCTTCCGGCCAAGGCCGGTGAGGTGTTCAAGGCGATGTACCTGAAGAGCATCGGGATCACGGGGTTGGGCCGTGGCTTTGGGTCGGTGGTGTTTCACAAGGGCATTAACATCATCGCACTCATGCTTTTGTCGGTTCCGGCCGTGACCTCGGCTGAAGGATCGACCGCGCGAAGGCTCTTTGTCCTTCTCGCGATATCCTTGTGGCTTTACTTCTGGCCGAGGACGTTTCAGTCCGTGGTGGCCCGGGGAAGCCGTCCCTTGCCCTCGCGGCTTCGTGACGCCGTCGCCAACATGATTCGCGCGTTCAGTGACACATCCTTTGCCCGAAAGGCATGGCTTCTCGGTCTGGCCGTCGTGTTCCAGTCGGCACACCTCGTATCGGCATGGTTCATCTTCTCGGCCTTGGGCGTGAGCGTGCCGTTCGGCGCGTTGTCTGCGTACCTGCCCGTGGCTGTCCTGACGGGCATCATCCCGATTGCGCTGTACGGGTTGGGCACGCGCGAGGCGGTGTTCGTCTACTTCTTTCGTTCCTATGTGGGCGAGGGTACCGCGATGGCGTCAGCGCTTCTCTTCACGCTGATCCAGTTCATTCTGCCGGTCTTGGTCGGGTCGCTGATGACGTGGCCGTTCATAAGAACGGTTCTACGGCAGCCCCACCAGCAGTAGCTCGGTGCTTCGTCTGTTTGTGGACAGGACGTATTGGTATCGCCGTGGCGGCTCGTAGACCCGGACGTTTGCCTTCACGTGTTTCATCAAGCGTACGAGTTCGGCCCGACCCGGGATGCCGTCGCTGCGGTAGGACAAGACGAGAATGCTCTTGGCGAATCGTTCAAGGAGTCGTTGGAGGGCCTCGGCGACCTTCTTGGGGTGGATCCAGGGTGAGGGGATGGGTTTGAGGCGACGGTGTTTGGAGGCGTAGTCGACCCGCCGCGGCCAGTGGGCATAATCGACCATGCCTTCAAGAAAGTGGTAGAAGCCGTAGTAGTCCACGCCGACACCAGCCGAGTTGACGTAGGGGGGATCGATGTAGACCAGATCGTAGTCGCCGTCGACTTCGAGGGCGTCACCAAGCCTGGCACGGCATGTTGTTCCGTTGCCGAACACGGCGGCGTTGGCCTCGGCGGCGAACGCGCGAAAGTGCTCTTCAAATGGTCGGTCCCAGGTTGCCTTGTTGCCGAAGCCTCGTGCCACCCTCGCCGTGCGCATGTAGAGGTTTTTCCTGTGGAAGAGGTTGAAGGGCCTCTTGGCCATGGCGGACTGAAACAGGGCATGCCAGGCCAATGCGGCCGCGTAGCGGTTCCTAATGGACTCGATGTTCCGGCAGACGACGTCGAGCCAACGGTTTTCCCGCGGCAGGAAATAGATGCCCCTGAAGGTTCGGGTGATGAAATCGTCGTAGCCTCGTTGAGGGTGTGGCCGGATGAGTCGCTCGATTGTCGCGGGACTGAGGCGAACGTGGTCATTCTCGATCAATGCGACGGCCGAGAGGTAGTTGCAGCGAAGGATGTCGTTGCAGGTCACCTGTTTGCCTTTGGCCTTGAGCATGTGGGCCACACTGCCGCTTCCGCTGAAAGCGTCGAGCACGGTGGCAAAATCCAGGTGTCCGATTTTCGACCATATCCAGTCGAGGAGCTTGTACTTGCTCCCGTAGTAGCGCGTCGAGGGGGGGCGAATTCCACGGGGTTCGGCGGCGTCTGTGTGCCGGGTTGCGGTTGTCATGAGCAAGAATCTAGCAAATCGATCGGCACGATTGTAGGTCTCGTCGGACCGGTCTTGCGAAGCCGGGCGGTCGCCGTTTGACCGTCGGCGCCGAGCCGCCTACAATCCCGGGGTTCGTTGAACACTGCGACCGCCAGGGACGGCCCGATGAGTCACATCAAAGTCTTACCCGCGACGTTGGTGAACAAGATTGCCGCCGGTGAGGTGATCGAACGGCCGGCGAGCGTTCTGAAGGAGCTATTGGAAAACAGCATCGATGCGGGGGCGACGCGGGTTGGGGTCTGCATCGAGGACGGGGGTCGCCGACTGGTTTCGGTGTCGGATGACGGGGGCGGCATGAGCAGGGAGGATCTCGCGCTGGCTGTGGCGCCTCATGCCACGAGTAAGATTCACGGCGAGGAAGATCTGTTCAACATTTGCACGATGGGCTTCCGCGGGGAAGCGTTGGCCAGCATTGCGAGCGTATCGCAGCTTCGCATGGTCTCGCGGCTTCCCGAGGAAGCGGGGGGGCATGAGATCCTCGTCCAAGGCGGGCAAATCGACGGTCCTCGGCCGGTTGCCGCGCCGCCCGGCACGACCGTCGAAGTACGAGAACTGTTCTTCAACGTGCCCGCTCGGCGCAAGTTTCTCAAGACGGCCAACACGGAAATGAGCCATATCACCGAGCAACTCATCCGGATTGGGCTCGCTCACCCTCACATGCATTTGGTCTGCACGCATAACGGTCGCAAGACTCACGACCTGCCCGCAAGTGGCGGTGCCGATATCCTGGAGGCGATTCGACTGCGGATCGGGGGCATGTTCAGCCATGAGTTGGCCGCCGCCTTGATTCCCATTGACCGGCAAGAACGGGGCTTTCGGGTGTTCGGGTTGGTTGGGTCGCCCGCCGAGGCCAGGGGCACCGCCGCCTGGCAGTACACCTGGCTGAACGGGCGGTTTATTCGTGATCGCTTCATCCAACATGCGATCCGGGAATCCTATCGCGGTCTTCTTCCGGAAGGGCGGTTTCCCGTCGTCTTCCTCTTCTTGGAGGTGAATCCGGGCGACGTGGACGTGAACGTTCATCCGACCAAGATTGAGGTCCGGTTCCGGGACTCGAATCTCGTTCACTCACAGGTGCTTGCCGCTCTGCGAGAGACCTTCTTGCGACGCCATCTCACGGCGAGTCTGGGAGGAGAGAGCCTCGTTGAGAGAGGTCCTTCGACCGTTTGCGTGAAAGATCGGACCCCCGCGCGTACCGCAAGACCCACGCCATCCGGTCTCGCGTTGGGGGAAGCCGATCAGGCACTTCGAGTCGCGAGACAGCGAGAGATACGAAAAGCATTCGCGGAGTTGATGAAGAGGTTGCCCCCGGATGGAGGACCGACATCCCCGGCAGACCAGCAGACCGTTCCGGACCAAAGACCGGACTCGCCAACCATGCCGGAGGCGATGCCTTTGCCGATTGAGTCGTTTGCCTCGACGGATCGGGGGACGGCCAAGTCATCTCCAGACGGCAGGGCCATCCAGCTCCACAATACCTACTTGGTGACCGAGTCCGCGGACGGGCTGGTCATCGTCGATCAGCACGCCTTGCACGAACGGATCATCTATCAGCAGTTGGCGGATCGGATCAGCGAGGGTCCGCTGGAATCCCAGCGGCTTCTGTTGCCGGAAACCGTGGCCGTCACTCCAACCGAGATGGCCTGTCTGGAGCACTTCGGCGACTTGTTTCGACGGCTGGGTCTCGATTTGACGCCCTTTGGACCGACGACCGTGGCCGTCCAGGCCCTTCCATCCGTTCTGAAGGATACGGACGCCGCCGATTGGGTCAGACGGCTCCTCGTCAGACTGGCCGACAAACCGGACCAGACTCTGACGGACGAATTCCTTTTTGAGATTCTGGAGTCGATGGCCTGCACGGCGGCAGTGAAGGCGGGAGACCCGCTGACGCCCGAGGAGATCCGGTCGCTTCTGGCCAAGCGCGATCAAGTCGAGAAGCCGAGCGCGTGTCCCCACGGTCGTCCGACTGCACTGCACCTCAGTATCCGTGAGTTGGAGAAGCAGTTCAAACGAAGCTAAGGCGTTGCTTGACACTTCCGCCAGCAGCCCGTAACCTTCCGTCACCGTGAAGAGTACATAGCGTAGGTCTTCGAAGATAAGGGGTTATGACTATGGCGAGAGCGGTTACACTGTGTAGCGGCCAATGGGCCGACCTGAAGCTCGCGACGCTGCTGCCGATGGCCAAGAAGTTCGGCTACGACGGCATCGAACTGGCGTGTTGGGGCGATTTCTTTGAGGTCCAGAAGGTCCTTAGCAGCAGCACCTACTGCAAGCAGAAATGGGATCTTCTGATGAAGAACAAGATGAAGTGCTTCGCCGTCAGCGCCCACTTGGTAGGCCAGGCGGTTTGCGACAATATCGACGCGCGTCACAAGGCCATTCTGCCGGACTATGTCTGGGGCGACGGGAAGCCGGAGGGCGTCCGCCAACGAGCGGCGAAGGAACTGATGGACACGGCGAAGGCGGCGAGGAAGTTCTTCGACGCGGCGCCGCCCGCCATGAAGAAGGAACTCAAGCGGGTGGTGGTCAACGGCTTCACGGGGAGCAGTATTTGGCCGCTCCTTTACAGTTTTCCGCCGAACCTACCCGACCAGATTGACAAGGGGTTTGAAGACTTTGCCAAGCGGTTCAAACCCATCATGGACGCCTTTGCCGAGTACGACGTGAAGTTTGCGCTGGAGGTTCACCCGACTGAGATCGCCTTCGATATCGCCAGTACCGAGCGAGCCCTCGAGGCGATTCAACATCACCCGGCCTTCGGGTTCAATTACGACCCGTCGCACTTGGGCTACCAAGGCGTTGACTATGTGAAGTTCATCAAGCGGTTCGGCGACCGAATTTTCCACTGCCATATGAAGGACGTGTACTGGTCGAAGACGCCGACGGAGGCGGGCGTGTTCGGCGGGCACCTGAACTTCGGCGACGCCCGTCGATTCTGGGACTTCCGCAGCCTGGGTCGCGGGAGCATCGACTTCGAGGCGATCATCCGGGCACTGAACGAGATAAAGTACGACGGACCGCTCTCCGTCGAGTGGGAAGACAGCGGGATGGATCGCGAACACGGGGCTCGCGAGGCGTGCGAGTTCGTGAAGCGGCTGGACTTCGCGCCGTCCGCAGTGGCATTTGATGCGGCATTCGGCGAAGAGTAGTTGTTGGGTTTCAGCTTGTTTCGAGCCCAGCCTGTCGGCGCGGGTGAGCTGCTGATAACGGGCATCAGCGGCACCCGGGCGGACGGTTGGGCTTTTCCATTTTGTCCGCTGTGTCCGATAAGAATGGCCCCTGTGGATCGATGAAGCACCCCTTGCGCGGAAATGTGGAAAGCCGAGGTCCGGGCGCCTAGTATGTCATGATCCATGTTGTCAAATCGCCGCTGGGTTCAATCGTATAGCCGGTATTGATGTTGGGCGGGAGTTGTGGAGGGGAACCTTATGTCGGCCGTGCATTCAATGAAGCCCTATCAGAGGCGATGGTTGTATGTCTTCATCAGTGTCTATGGAGCGGTGACCCTTGCCCTGGTTCTGTGCCTTGCGGCGTAGCGCACTTGTGTGGGCGCACAAAGACTTTGTTTCCCGCCGGGTTTCCATCGTTCCTGCATACGAGACGACTACTGTCTGGCTGAGGCCCCCTGGTCGGTGTCATCGGCGAACATCTTGCCGCCGGTATCGGGGGCGAAGAGGATGATGATGAGGCCGACGAGGTAGATGCTGCACATGGTCATGGTGGCCACGCGATAGTCGCCCTTGAACAGATTTACCAGCGTTCCGGTTCCCAGGACGCCGACGCCCGCCAGGATACGGCCGATGTTGAAGGAGAAGCCTTGTCCTGTTGCGCGGATGCGCGTGGGGTAGAGTTCCGGCAGGAACTTGGGGATCCAGCCGAAGAAGGCCGTAACGAAGATGCCGGCCAGGACGGCCATCCAGACAACCTGCGTGTCGAACTGCTTGTTGAGGCCGAAGAGGGCAAAGACGGTCGCCCAGGCCGTTATGCACAAGAAGCACCAGGATTTCTTGTTCCCGAGCCATCCCGCGAGAAGTCCGCCGACAAATCCGCCGAGGATTTGCCCATAGGATGCGAACCTGGATACCTCGGCCTTGGCGGTCCGGGCATATTCGGTTCCTTGGGCAATCTGATCCACGTAAGTCGCCAGCCACAGGAAGGAGCCCCAGGTCCCCAGCAGCGCCACGGTGGACAACAGACTGCCGACGATCGTGGCTCGGCGATACTGTCGCGTGAAAAGATCTCCCAACGATGATTTCTGCTTCTTCTCGCGTGAGATCTTCCATTTCGTCGGTTCGGGAACGAAGACAATGACGAGAAGGCTGCTGAGGCCGATGAAGAACCCCATGCCGATGACCCACCGCCAACTGGCCCCATAGTTGAGCATGGCCTTTGAGTAGAGTGCGGCGATGAGGTAGCCGACGTTGGCGGCGGCTCCGATGGAGCCTGCGAGAACGGCGCGCCAACGTTCGGGCCAGGTTTCCACCAGGAGTGCGACGCAGAGCGGCCAGGTCCCGCCGAGCCCAATCGCCCCGACAAAACGTGCGGCCATCATGTGGCTCCAATGCGTCGAAAATGCCGATAGCCCGGTGAATGTGGCGTACGTTGTCACGGAGACAAGCATGCTGCGTACGCGTCCGTAACGGTCCCCCAATCGGCCGAAAACAACGCCGCCGGTCGCCGCTCCCCAGAGCCACATCGCCAAGGAAAGACTGAAGTACCAGCCGACGGACTTGTCGGCCTCCTTCGTCCGTTCCGTGGCTCGTCTTCGAAGGTCGGAGGCCAGATCGGGATTCGCCTCGGTGGCGGCCTGTTCATTCAAGGCCTGTGCTTCCTTTAGGAGAGGCACGGCGTTGGGAACGATGTCCTGGAGCGCCTGGCGCGTCATGATGCTGTAGACGCCCTGTTCGACGCCGTCAAATCCCCATGCCAGCAGGGCGGCGAGCAGGGCAAGCCAACGGTAGAACGGCCGGGTCTGATAGACGTCATCTTGCACGGGCAGGCTGTTGGTCTCGGTCATTCACGTGTCCTTCCTACGTCAGCGATATTCGAGAAAGCAAGTGGCTTCAGCGGCCGCAGGTATATCCGAAAACGGCCGGAAGGGAAACCCGGGAACGGGGTTCAGACACCTACAGAATGGGCCCGACCCGCGGAAATCGGGACCCTGCATTCCCGGCAGCACGGTCTGCCGCCGTTGAGAGCCCCCTCACTTCCGCCGTTGGTACGGGGTGAAGAGCCAGACGATTGGAGTGCTTGGCGTGGCCGGGCGCACACCCGCGGACAGACCCTAATCCAGCGACTGAAGGCCGGCCACGATGGTTTCGCGCTTCCGCTGAAGATCCGCGAGGTTGTCGCGCTCGCGTTGGACTATATTGGCCGGCGCGCGGGAGACGAACTCCTCATTCGCCAGTTTGCCTTGCACACGGGCGATCTGTTCGTCGACCTTGGTGAGTTCACTGCGGAGATGCTCTTTCTCCGCGGTCAGGTCGATCAGGTCGCCCACCGGAACGTAGATTTCGGTCGCCGCGTCGATGACTTGAACGGCTGAGGCATTCGGGCGTCGACGGTCGGGACCGACATCGATGGAGTCGCACGACGCGAGCAGTCTGACAAAGGCATCGCGCTGGGTCACGTGGGAGGTTGTGGCCGGGTCGCTCCGGATCACAACTGTCGGTAGCGTTCGGATCGACGGTTTCTTCTCCCGGCTGCGGATGTCGTTGAGGCGGGTCCGGATGTCGCGGATGCCCCGGATGATGGCCTGGAGTTTTTCCATGGTTTCCTCGACGACTGGATTTCGCCATGCGGAGGTTGGCGTCGGCCAAGCGGCGACAACCAGGGCCTTTCCATGTTGCGTCGGATGCTCAATGCCTCGGGTGGGCGCCGCGTTGGTGATTTGGTGCCACAGTGCCTCCGTGATGAAGGGCACGTAGGGGTGCAGCAGACGAAGGACCTGATCCATCACCCAGATCAGGATCTGCTGGGCCGTCCTCTTGTCGGGGCCCTCGGTGCGAAGTCGCAACTTGGCCATCTCGACGTACCAATCGCAGAAGTCGTTCCAGAAGAAGCGATAGATTGGCATCACGGATTCGGCGTATCGGTAACGACCCAGTTCCGCAGTGACGGTTGTGATACAGTCGGTAAGGCGCGAGAGGATCCACTGGTCTTGCATGTCGAGTGTGGACGGATTGAGCGGCTGGGGGGCATAGCCGTCCATATTCCGCAGCACAAAGCCGGTGGTTGCCTGCCAGAGCTTGTTACAGAAGTTTCGGCCGACCTCGAATCGCTCGGAGGCCACGATGCCGATCGGTTCGTTCGGGTCGGGATCGAATAGGGGGGTCGACGGTTGATAGGCCTTCTTGCAGGCAGGACACGTGAGCCTTCGTTGACTGCGGTGATCGGGCTTCTGGGGCATCATGTGGTCGCAATGGGGGCAGACGTAGGCGACGGGCATCCGGACGTCCTGCGTCTCCGTCGTCATGTAGGCGATGCTGAATCGGGCGGCGTCGGCACCGTATCGCTGGATGATCTCGACGGGGTCGACACCGTTGCCCTTGCTCTTGGACATGGTCTGACCCTCGCCGTCGAGGATCTTCGGATGCACGTAGACATGGTGAAAGGGGATTTGGCCGAGGTTATAGAGGCCGGTCATCACCATCCGCGCAACCCAGAGGGTGATGATGTCTCGCGAGGTGATTAGCACACTACCCGGATACCAGTAGCGAAGTTCGGGCGTGGACTCGGGCCAACCGAGCGTGCTATGCGGCCACAAGGCCGAGCTGAACCACGTATCGAGCACGTCGGTATCCTGGTGAACCTGGCAGCCGGGCAGGACAGCGGCGGGAAGATCACCCTCCCGGACGCAGACGAGCCAGCGGGCGTTCGCCGGATCGTGTTGGAAGATGACATCGTCGCGACCGGCGAAGGCCTTCCTCAACTCGGCGTCGTCGCAGCCCGTCACATACCACACGGGCAACCGATGTCCCCACCACAATTGACGGCTGACGCACCAGTCCCTCTTTTCGCCGAGCCAATCGAGGTAGGTCTTGGCATATCGCTCGGGGAAGAACTTCACTCGACCATCGATGACGGCATCCATTGCCGCCTGGGCGAGTCCTGGGACGACTTGTCCGTTCTCCAGCTTCACGCCGCCCTCGACATCGCCCATCCGCACGAACCATTGTTCGGAGAGGTAGGGTTCTATGGGGGTCTTGCTGCGGTCGCTGTGACCGACGTCGTGCTGGTAGGGTTCGATCTTTTCCATCAGACCGAGCGACTCCAATTCGGCGACGACCTTCTTGCGAGCGTCTTCGCGACTGAGGCCAGCGAACGGGCCGCCATTGGCGTTAAT
Organism: uncultured Planctomycetales bacterium; assembly: GCA_964596165.1. Lineage (GTDB taxonomy): Bacteria > Planctomycetota > Phycisphaerae > UBA1845 > JAFGLZ01 > CAYUQT01. Next base: position 12,455 of record CAZQTW010000079.1, read on the forward strand.
ATGACCATCAGGCGTGAGGATGTTGATCATGTCCAGGCCGTTTCGCAGGCCACAATCGTAGTCATTGGGGTCGTGAGCGGGCGTCACCTTGACGCACCCCGTGCCGAAGCCGATCTTGACGAGTATCGGGTCGGCAATGATCGGGATCGGCTTGTTCATCAGCGGAAGCATGCACTTTCGGCCGATGAGATGTTTGTAGCGAGGGTCATCGGGATGGACCGCAACGGCCGTGTCGCCGAGCATGGTCTCGGGCCGGGTGGTCGCCACGACGAGATAGTCTTGCCCCAATTTGGCGTCATGGCCGGTCACGTGGTGGCCGGCGATCGGATAGCGGATGTGCCAGAGGTGTGACTGGACTGTTTCATGGTAGACCTCATCGTCGGCGACCGCGGTTTGGAGCTGCGTATCCCAGTTGACGAGGCGCCGGCCGCGGTAGATGAGGCCGTCGCGGAACATGCGGAAGAAGGTATGGCGGACGGCTCGCGTGCAGACTTCGTCGAGTGTGAATCGCGTTCGCTCCCAGTCGCAACTGTTGCCGAGGAGCTTCATCTGTGAGAGGATTCGTTGCTCATACTGGTCCTTCCACTGCCAGATCCTGCGGACGAGTTCCTCACGGCCGATGTCGTGACGGTTCTTGCCCTCGAGTTCAAACAGACGTCGCTCGACCACCGACTGCGTGGCGATGCCGGCGTGATCGGTGCCGGTCATCCAGAGGGTGGTCTTTCCGCGCATTCGTGCCCAGCGGATCATGATGTCCTGGCACGTGTGGTTCAGCGCGTGGCCGAGGTGCAGCGCGCCCGTCACGTTGGGCAGGGGAATCATGATGCAGTAGTCGTTACCGTCGCCGGGGGTGCCGGGCGTGTGATGGAAGTAGCCGCCGTCGAGCCAGAATTGGTACATGGCCGACTCGATGGGTTTGGCGTCATAGCCTTTCGAGGGTGAAGATGCCGAACGGGCGCTCATGCAACAGATCTCCTGCGGGTTGATCGCATGGGTTTTCGGTTCGTCGATGTTTACGTCGGATCGGCCGGGGTCGTCGGGTTTAGCCGCGGGTGACGCCCCGGCGACGAACTATGACGGGCGATCGAATAAGGTACGACTCGGACATCGGTAGATTCCCCAGAGATAGTCTGAACAGCTATCTGGTTGTGTGATGATTATATCGGCAGGAAGCACCCAGCGGAACCACCCGGGTGGCCGAGTCCTGAGGTCAAAGGGAAGGGCGCCCACGTGGGGCGTCCTTCCCTTATGACACACCACCATAGTACGGCCCGGCTACTTGGCCTCCGGATTGATCGGTTGGACTGCCCCTTCGATGACCGGCGGACGGATGCCGGCGAGTGCGTAGTACACGACGAAGCCTACGATGAAGGAATAGACGCCCGTCGGGTGCCAGTCCGGGAGTAGGCCCAACAGAGGATTGTTGGAGATCCCGACGATGAAACCGATGAGCCACGCGGCGTAGCCGGCCATGTTGATGCCCACGCGAGGCCCGGACCACTTCTTGCCCGACAGGAACCAGTCGGCCGCCATTGCGCCTACGACCGGTCCGAACGATGCGCCGATCAGGCCGAAGAAGGGCGCCAGTTTGGCCGAGGCTCCGGTGACGGCCAGGATGATACCCAGAGACACGCCGACCATGGTGATCGGTACGCGGGCATTGGGCTTGCCCAACATGGTCGAAAGACTGTTGCCGATGATGAACGAGCAGAAACAGGCGGGGGCCATCGAACCGATGGCGAAGAGGATCAGCATGACCTTGGCGATGCCGGGGCTCAGGGTGCTGAGCGCGTCACCGTAGCTCCAAGCCGCCATGGCGGGGTTCTTGCCGTGCGCGCCGGCCACGGTGATGACAGCCAGTCCGGCCGTGAACAGGATCGCCACGAAGATACCGACAAGTCCGCCCATGCTCACATCGGATTTGTTACGGGCATTCGAACAGAAATCGGCCCCGGCGGCACCGGCGGTGGCGAAGAAACCGACGATCATTTGGATTGCCATGAGCATGCCTGCGAATGCGGGGATCGTCGCCGTGGTCTTTGCGGGGGCCGCCGGCCCGGTAAACGAGCCGATGTGCGGAAGGGCCAACACCGCACCGATGAGCAGAATAACGATCGGGACGATTGGGAAGATCTGATTGATTCGGGCGACGTAGTTGATGCCCTTGGCGCCGATAAACGCAAACGCATAGCCCCAAATGATGGCAAAGATCACGAACTTGATATCGAACGCGGCCGTCTGACCGGGCTCGACGGGGCCCAGAAGCGTGATGGCCGGTTGGCCGAAGCCGTTCAGGATGAGCTTGGCAGCATAATAGGTGCCCACGCTATACCAACCGATCTGGAGCAGGCCCATGAAGATGCCGGGCAGGAAATACCCGCCCTTGGTGCCGAACGTGCTGGTGCCGACCACGTAGAGCGGCAGGCCTGTCGTCATGCCAAGCATGCCGGGCACGACGTAGAACAGGAAGTGGCAAATCAGGCCGGCCAAGACCACACCCAAAAGCACCGATCCCAGGCTGCCCCTGGTCAGTGTTCCGCCGCCCAACTGGTCGTAGAACGCGATCCACAGGAAGATGCCCGCGTAGGACGGAGCGGTGTTCTTGAACCACGCCGCCCGGTTGGCGGCAGGCACGGGGGAGACGGAACTGATGTAACCCGGGACGTCATTCGCTGGCATGTCAGTGTCCTTTCGTAGTCTGGAGGCCTTCTGGGGTCACCCACACAACGCTCGTGGCAGAATTGCACCGCGTCCGACGCTCGATGTCAAGAATTGACTCGGCAGTTGGTTGGTTCATGGGGAACCACGGGGCGCCGGTGGAGCGACCTCGATCACGCGGTTTGCAAGGCCAACCCATTGCGGGGGCGCGATCTGTTCGGGTCGATCGCGGGGATCGAGGCCGATATCGGCCAGGACCTTCCGAGCGACGTCGTGTCCGCACGCCGAGGCCAGGTTGTGTGCGAGCGTCTTGCGGCGATGGAGAAAGGACTCACGAACGAGCCGGGCGAACAGACCCACATGTCTGATTGCTCCTCGGCGTTCCAAAGAGGGATCCAGCCGGAGCATCAGCGAGTTCACGGCGGGTCTCGGCCAGAAGGCCTGAGGAGGGACCGCCGCGATCCGGCTGATTTCCGTCAATGCCTGAACGATGATGCTCAGGGGTCCGTAGTCTTTGTCGCCCGGACCGGCAAGGAGCTTATCGCCTACCTCCTTCTGGACCGTGAAGCACAGCCGGCATAACTCCAGGTCGTTGATCAGAAGGTCGATGACAAGCGGGGAAGCGATCTGATAGGGCAAGTTGGCCACCAGGAGGCACCGACCGCCCGATTCACGGCGGGAATCGCGCAAGAGACGCAGCACCTCCGGATCGACGTCATGCTTGCCCTCAAGCACGTCGCCGTGAATGAGAACGACGTTGTCACATTCAGCGAGCATGTTGCGCGCTACAGCCGCGAGGCCTTTATCGATTTCGACCGCAATGACCTTGCCGGCCAGGGCCGCCAGCTCCTTGGTCAGGGAACCCGTGCCGCAGCCGACCTCCAGTACGACATCGCCGGGGCGGATCTCGGCGGAGGCGACGAGCTTTCGCATCAGATTACCGTCGATGAGAAAATGCTGGCCGAATCGCTTGGTGGGGCGCAGCCCGGCCTCATCGAGAAGCGTGCGTATGGTGGTTTGAGTCTGCATGCCCGGACCTGCCGCCCGCGTTCGGGCGAAGAGGGCCTTTCACTCCAAGTTCGTGTGGCGCTGCCACATCTGGAGATGACTCTGGTTCAGCCGATCGGCGAGCATCATGATCAGGGCGTCGCCGAAGATCAGGAGTGCCTGCTCGAAGAGCGACCCCATCGGCTGGATGCTACCTGCGTGTTCGACATCCGTATTCTTCGGTGTTGGGGCCGGCAAGACAATCGTGATGTCCGAGCGCTCCGCGAGGTGCGATTGCGATCCGGCCGTCAAAGCGATGATTGTGGCGCCGGCCTGTCGGGCGGTCAGGGCGTGGCTGAGAATGCCGGGCGTTTTACCGGACCCGCTGCACGTGAGCAGGACATCGCCCGCTCCAATTGCGGGGGTTGTCGGATCGCCCACCATATGGGCGGTCAGTCCCAGGTGCGTGAGCCGACTGGCGATGCAACGAGCTACGTGGCCGCTCCGGCCGACTCCCGTGACGAAGACCCGCCTTGCCCGGACGATCGCCTCCAGGGTCCGTGCGACCGATTGTTCGTCCACGGCGGACAGGACGCGGGTGATTTCCTGACAGATCTGTTGGGCGAGGCTGCGGAGGTCCATTTGTTGCTCCCGATGTCGGATGCCTGCAGTGTGTTTCGGCGACCGTTCGCGTTTTCGGAATCATGCAATCCAGTCAGGTTGTCTGGGTACTGTCAGAGAAGACCTGCCGTTCGAATCGTGGGTCGAGCACGTCCACTCGTTCCGCGGCGGCCGCGGCTCTGACTGCCGGTACACCACGCGTGCGACCTCGTCTAGTCTTCCCCGACAAAGGGATTCGTGCGTTTCTCATGTCCGATCGTCGTCGTCGGCCCGTGGCCGGTGTAGACGACGGTCCGTTCCGGAAGCGTGAACAAGTGCTCGCGAATATTCTGAAAGAGCAATCGGCCGTCGCTGCCTGGGAAGTCGGTTCGACCGACGCTGCCGGCAAAAAGGGCGTCGCCGACGATAACAACCCCGGCGGTCGGGCAGTAGATACTCCGGCCCCCGGGCGAATGCCCCGACGTGTCGAGCACGGACCAGGACGTACCGTCGAGATCGAGATTACCGCCCGGCTCGAGAAAGGCATCGGCGGAGCGGGGTGCCGTCAGGCCGACGCCGAATCCGGCGGAGAGATTGGCGTTGGCGTTGGTCAACATGCAGTCGTCTTCCCGTCCGATCATGACCTTGGTCTCGGGCCAGTCATGCAGGATGAACTCCACGCCGGCGATATGATCGGCGTGGCCGTGCGTGAGAATGATCGCCTCCGGCTTGAGGTGGTGCCGTTGGATGTAGCCCACGATCTCCTCGCACTGAGGAGGAAAACTCGGGTCGACAACCCAGCAAGGTCCTCCGTCATGGACGGAGATGACCAGCGCATTCTCTCCGAACATGGGTTCAACGAATGTCTCGATGCGGATCTTTGGCGACGGTTTGGGCATATAGCGGGGTCCTCTACCCTATCTTCCGGCACGACGAAGTTGCTCGAGCAATGTGCGAGCACGACTCGCGGCCGTCGTTCCGGGATATGTCCTAATGATCCTGTCGCATTGCTGCTTGGCTGCCTCGTAATGCCGTTCAATAACCAATCGTTGTGCTTGGGCCAACGCCTGCCGGCCGGCCTCTTCTTGCCGCTCGGCCTGGCGGGCGTCGTCGACCGATCGGACTTTCGGATCGGCGGCAAGCCTCTCTCGCCGATGCTTGGCTTCCTGTCCCAGCCGCGAATCGCCATAGGCGTTTTCGATGCGCCGCAGGATATCCAGAGCCTGAACGGATTCGCCGACCGCGGTTAGCCGTTCGGCCTTTGCCATATCCTGCCGTCCCGGGGCTTCCGATTGTACCAAGACCTCTTCCGCTCGCGAAATCACCTCGGGTGTGTGCCACCGTCGCTGCGCCAGGATCGGTTCGACGACGGCAAGCGATTCGGCATACTTGCCGGCGTGTGCCGACGCGGCGGCCAAGGAAAGCCGATCGAGCGTGTGTTTCGACGTCGTTGTGAGGAACCAGTCCATGGCCTGCTGGCCGATGACGGGGTCGAGCGTATGTCCAATGTCCGGTCTGAGAAGTGTCAGCGGGCCGCCGTTTGCCTGGAGCAGCTCGATACTCGACCGCATGCGTTCATGATTGATGTCACGCTCGCCGACGGCGTAGAAGATGGGGACGTCTCGTCTTGCCGCGACCATCGCAGCCGTGACCGAAGGGGGAACATAATTGGCCGTGGCGGCAACTGCCGTTGCCGGAAAACCCTCCGCGTAAAGCAGATGGAAGGCCATGGCACCCCCGGCGGAGTAGCCTGTCAGCAGGACGCGGTGTTGATCGTATGAGACATTCCGCTGGAGGTGTTCGATGGTTGCTCGAACGCACGGCAGGTCCGCCTCTCGCCAACCCGGCATGTGGTGTTCGGGGGCGACGAGAATCGGTTTCAGGGGGGTCTTGAGTTTTCGCCAGAAATCGAGGATGACGGCCGCGCCGGTATCCGTTTCGTGCAGGCAGACAATCAACGGAGGCTGGTCGCCGAGTCGGTAGTCGGGCGGTTTGCAGATCAGGAGGAAGCCGGCGGACAGATCGACGCGTTCAATCGTTCGGACTGCGGCCGTCGTGGTTGCCGCGGCCACCACGACGGTCGACAGTCGCGCGCCGATCGCGCCCGCAACGAGGACCCCGGGATACAGTGACCTCATATCCGAGCCCATCAGTTGCTACTTCACCGCCACGGGTTTGCGGGTCTTGACGCTCTTGATTTCAGCTTCGGCCACGGCGATTGAATCCGCTGAGCTGCGAGCCGTCACGATTGTGGGCTTTCGTTTCTGCTCGATGCAGTCGAGGAAGTAGTTGATCTCCTCGGTCCAGCCGTCGGAGGCCTTGCATTGGATTTTCTCAATGCGTCCGTCCATGTGGTAGGCAACAACTTCTTGGCCAAACCCGCTGCCTCCTTCGCCCGCCCGCAGGATCCATTCGAATGTGGCCTTCTCGCATCGGACGTTGACGACCATTTGGAAGGGATAGGCCGGTGGGAAGCACCATCCGCCTTCGACCATGACGAGGAGGTCCTTCCCGTATTCGTAAAGGGCCTCGATATGGTCGATACCTCCGGATGGACCTCGGGTTCCGCTCGCCATCACACGCTTGGGTTTCCCGAACAGGTAGTTCGCGAAGTCGATGTCATGGACATGAAGGTCGAGTACGGCGCCGCCGCTCAATCCGGCGCTAAGCAGCCAGTTGTTCATGCTGTAGCCGGGGGTTGCCGCCAGTCGCTTGAGGCACGCGCTTCTGGGCTTGCCGAACTCCTTGGAATCCACGAGTTCCTTGATTTTCGCGTATTGGGGCCAGAAGCGGATGCACTGGGCCACCATGTAGTAGCCCTTAGCCTTCTTGGCGGCCTTGACGATTTTCTGGCACTCTTTGTGCGTCAGGGCCATGGGCTTCTCGGAGAGAACATGCTTGCCGGCCTTGAGGGCCTTGATGGCCACCTCGGCGTGGACAGCCGTGGGAAGCGTGATGTCCACGAGGTCGACGTTCGGATCGGCGATGAGTTCGTCGGCGGAGGCGTGGCTGGCCACCCCGTCCATCGGCACCTGTTGTGGCCAGGAGGCGGGCAGGTTGCCTATTTGGTCCGTCCAGCGGCCCTCTCGCCGATCTTGGTTTACATCCATAAGGGCAACGATCTTGGCGTTGGGGTTCTTCGCGTAGATGTTATAGTGGGTCCTGCCCATGAATCCGCAGCCGCAAATACCGACTTTCACCATGATTGGCTCCCTCAGTAAGAAACCCTTGACTTTGGATTAGCCGGCGGCGAAAAGAACTCGCTTGCCGGACCTGTGTGGTATTGTACGGGACGGAGGGCGTAGGGCAACGAGGACCGCACATGAAAATCTTGCGATTCATGGATCAGGGAGGGTGTATTCGATACGGCCAGCCGGTGGACGACCGCACGGCCCTGATCGTGGAGGGAGACCTATTCACGAGTCCCCGCGTGACGAAGACGAAGATGGGAATCGTGAAGCGGCTGGCACCGGTGGATCCGCCCAACGTGATCGCCATCGGGTTGAACTATCGCAAGCACGCGGCGGAGAGCAACATGGCCTTGCCGAAGGCGCCGGTCGTGTTTCTCAAGGCGACCACGAGCGTCATCGCCCCGGGTAGTCCGATCATCCTGCCGCCCTCGGCCCCGGATGAGGTGGACTACGAATGCGAATTGGCGATCGTGATCGGCAGGCAGGCGCACGCCGTCTCGGAGGAGCGTGCCCTCGACTACGTTTTGGGATACACGTGCGGCAACGACGTGTCGGCCCGCGACTGTCAGGCGAGGCTCGACGTTCAATGGGCCCGTGCCAAGAGCTTCGACACCTTTTGTCCGTTGGGACCGGTCCTCGTGACGAAGGACGAGATCGACGGTGACAACCTGGCGATCAAGACCATCCTCAACGGGAAGGTCATGCAGGATTCGAATACAAGCGACATGATCTTCGGCTGCCGCACGCTGGTAAGCTACCTGTCACACCAGTTCACACTGCTACCCGGTACGGTGATCATGACCGGCACGCCGTCCGGTGTCGGCTTTGCCAGGAAGCCCCCGGTCTTTTTGCGCGATGGGGACGAGGTTACGATCGAGATCGAGGGCATCGGACGGTTGACAAACCCGGTAGTGAGCTCGAAGTAGTAACAGCGGGCGTGGAGCAGCCTGGCGAGGCTGCGGTTTCGGCAGTCCGGAACCCATCAGGCTGAGCGGAGATCCATGGGCGAGACGCTTCGGATCGGGATGATCGGCTGCGACACGTCGCATTGTGTCGCATTCACGCGCCTGCTGGCCGACGAGAAAGACCCGTATCACGTGGAAGGGGGCCGTGTGATAGCCGTCTATCCGTCGTTCAGCGAGGACATTGAATCCAGCCGCAACCGGGTCGACGGGTACACATCGGAGTTGCGTCGGCAGTGGGGCGTAGAGATCGTTGACTCCATCGACGCCCTGTTGCGGCGATGCGATGCCATTCTCTTGGAAAGCAACGATGGGCGGCGGCATCTGCCTGAAGTGCGGCCGGTCATCAAGGCACGGATTCCGGTCTTCATCGACAAGCCGCTGACGGCTAGCCTGGCCGACGCGAAGGAGATCGCGCGATTGGCCGCGGCGGCGGGTGCGGGCTGTTTCAGTTCGTCGTCGCTGCGGTTTGACGCGAACATTGCCCGTTGTGCCGCCGACCCCGATAAGGGGACGGTGGTGTGCTGCGACGCGTTCAGCTCGTGTCCCCTCGAACCGACGAATCCTGGGTTCTACTGGTACGGCATTCACGGGGTGGAAATCCTCTACACGTTCATGGGGGCGGGTTGCGAGTCTGTTCGCTGCGTGAGCACGGCGGGCGCCGACCTGGCCGTGGGATTTTGGCCCGACGGCCGAATCGGAACGATGCGCGGCATTCGTGAGGGCGCGGCGACGTTTGGTGGCACGATCGTGGGGGAGAAGAAACTCGTTCACGTGACCTACAACAAGGAGATCCCGATCTACGCGCAGTTGCTCAAGCAGATCATCCCGTTCTTCAGGGGTGCGCCGGCACCGGTTGCGCTGAGCGAGACCGTCGAGATCATGGCATTCATAGAGGCGGCCTGGCGGTCGAGCCGGCAGGGCGGAGCTGAGGTTCGACTGGATACGTGAGTTCTGGGTTGGACGAAGGGCCGCAAGGTCATTTCATCGAGATGGCCTTTCCGGCAATGTCACGACGGAAATAAGCCCCATCGAAGCGGATCTTGTCGACGGCCTCATAGGCGCGCTTCTGCGCATCCGCTATGGTCTTGCCGAGTGCCGTGACGCCAAGGACGCGACCTCCGCTGGTCACGGCGTGATCCCCTTGCACCTTCGTTCCGGCGTGGAAGACGATGACATCGTTCATGGTGGCCGTGTCCTCCAGCCCCGAGATGACCTTCCCTTTCTCATAGGAACCGGGATATCCTCTTGATGCCATTACGACACACACGGCGGGGCGGGGATCCCATTTGAGTGTGACTTCATCCAGGCGTCGGTCGATGACGGCCTGCATGACCTCGACGAGATCGGTAGACAGCCTGGCAAGGATCGGTTGAGTCTCGGGATCGCCGAAGCGGCAGTTGAATTCGAGCACACGCGGTCCGGCCGCGGTCAGCATGATGCCTGCATAGAGCACGCCGCGATAGGTGATGCCCTCGCGATTCAGCGCGTCGAGCAGGGGCACCAGAACCTCGCGTTCAACCTGAGAGAGCACGGCGTCGGTAACGACAGGGGCCGGGCTGTAAGCGCCCATGCCGCCGGTGTTCGGGCCCGTATCGCCGTCACCGACGGCCTTGTGATCCTGACTCGACTCCATGACGTAGATGTTCCGGCCGTCGACGAAGGCAAGGATGGACGCTTCCTGACCCTGGAGTCGTTCCTCCACAACCACCGTATCTCCGGCGGCGCCAAACTGTCGGTCCTTCATGATGCGCTCAAGGGCAAGCAGCCCGGCAGCCGGATCATCGCAGACCACAACGCCCTTACCCGCGGCCAGGCCGGAGGCCTTGATGACAACCGGCTCGTCGCGGGTTGCAACATAGTCGTAGGCCGACTTGTAGTTGTCGAATATACGGGCCTCGGCGGTGGGGATGGCGTGCTGACGCATCAATTGCTTCGCATAGGCCTTGTCGCCTTCGAGGCGCGCGGCTGCCTTGCAGGGACCGAAAATCCGCAGTCCGGCACCCTCAAACGCATCGACGATACCGTCGCACAGAGGCACCTCGGGTCCAACGACCGTGAGGTCGACCTCATGATCACGGGCGAACCTCAGGAGATCCTCGATGTTTTCCGCCTCGATGGGCACATTGAGCGCGGCTCGGGCCGTTCCGGCATTACCGGGCGCACAAAAGAGCTTTGAGCATTCGCGCGACTGCTTGATCTTCCAGGCCAAGGCGTGTTCTCGGCCGCCGCTGCCCACCACGAGAATATTCATGGTCTGTCCTCGGAACCCTTTCCGGCGATCTGCCGGTCCTATCCACACGATCGGGATTCTAGAGTTGGAGACGTGCCTGGGCAAGCGTCTGAAACGGCGCTGTAAACGGCGCGGGCGTTGCTCAGGGACGATGCCACTCATCACAGTGCGGACACAAGGCAAGGTTCTCCAGCCGGTCGCTCCGGTGTGCATTTCGAATGTGGTTGATTGGCTCTCCGTTCCAGATTGCCGCGAGTGAATCGTCGGGAATGCGGCCGATCACCTGGCGGGCGGCAAAGTCCTGGTCACAGGTGACGACGACACCATCGGCAAGGACGACAACACGCGACCAGAGGCGGCTGCATGAAGAACGATGCGGAGGGGCTATTCGGGGCCCTTCCACTTCAGGAATCTGTTGGGCGCAATGGGGAGGACCGATGATATTCGCCCAGCCGGCCTTGCGGATCCAGTGATCAAAGAATGCTTCCTGTTCCGGCATTGTGGCCCGGATCTTGGCCATTTCAGGAACGATCAGCGGACCGGCGGACTTACGCTCCGCACAGCGCGCAAGGGCTGCCTGAATGTTCGCCGTGACCTGCTCGAAGTGGTCCGCACCGTTGAGCGCCCTATAGGTCGCAACGGAGTGGGTGTCGATCGTGACGTTAAGGACGTCGACATCGTGGTCGATCAGGATATCGATCGTCTTTTCGTTGAGGCCGATGCCGTTTGTACGAACCGCAATCCCAAACACACGGGATTCACGCAACGCGTCGAGAACTCCGCTCAGGTCCGGGTGCAAGAGCGGTTCGCCGAATCCGCCCAAGACAACGAGAGAATCGTCGCAGTGGCCCAGCTCTGCCGCTAGTGAGCGGGCGGTCTCAAGGACCAGAGGGCCCCGTCGCGGAACCCTGCGGCCGCGGGGTCGAAGCTTTGTCTCGGGGAGTTGATCGTCCGTCGTCAGTTCGATCTCGGTTTCCCGGGGCAGGGATTCCGGACGCCCCGCCCAACGATCGGTTACGAAGCGGCAGATGCCTTCAGCATCGAGTTGATCCGCCTGTTTAGCGGTCAGCAGCTCGGTCAACAGGCTCACGGACCTCTGGGTATCGGCGAGCAGACGGACGGGGGTCGTTACCATCAGGTTCGAAACGACGTAGCAACAGGGCCTTGTGGTAAGATCCATCTGAGGATTGTCGGGCATATACGTCAGCAGAGCGCCGGCAGGCTGGCCGGCCTGATGGAGGTCTTCAAGGATATCGGGACGAGCCAGGAACGGCGCCAGGCCGGGCGGCGCCTGGGAGAATACCATCCGTGTGTCTTCGGCAAGTCGGTCGAAGTGGTCAATCATGCCGTCGATCAGGAGCGGATCGATGACCGCTGCCGCCGCCGGAACCGAGGCCACGGCATCGGCGGCCTCGCGACGTCCCAAGGCCGCGAGGGCCCCGGCATGGAGGTCCTCGTCCCACCAGCACAGTCCGCCAACGCCCCCGCGCCACGCGTCGAGGGCCCACTTGCGGGCGTGGCGCACACGGTTGTGCCACATCGGACGCCCACCGGCGTGGGCCTCGACCACCACCGGCAGTCCCTGCACGAGCGCCGCCACCTCGTCGCGCTGGTCGAGTGAGGAGAGGACGTGGATGGATGCGATCTTCCGCGATCGTCGAAGTCGCTCGATCGTCCGGCGCAGGATGGGCACGCCGGCGAGCGGTCGATCGGGACGTATGGAGGTACCCAACGGGGGGGTGCGCAGGTCGACCTGGATGGCGGCGATGGCTTTCATCCGGCACCACGCTCCCGGATGGCACGGTCGAACCTTTCGATGGATTCGACCAGGATCCCATCCAATACCTCGCAGCCGGCCAGGAGATTCTGGATGAAATCGATATCGCGGGAGAGTTGTCGTTTGGCCCGATCGACGCCGGTCGAGTCCCCCGCTTTGATATGTCGATCAGCCGTGAACCGTCGAAGCTCAGCCAACTGACTCACCGCGCTCACCATCTGATAGATGGTCTTGTGGTCTCGAACCCTCGCCCGCGATTCGTCCACACGGGCCACGCACCGATTGAACTCGGTCGGCCGGTCCATCAGTCCGGTGAGTGTGTTCAGCAGGCGTAGGGTTTCTTGACAAAGACCTCGAAAGGCCTCCAGCTCCGTACGGCGTTGGACAAGCCGTCGCCGGGCCGGCTCCAGTTTGCTTGCGTCAAACCACTTCAATTGCGACCGATAGGCGTTCAGTTCCGGGGGTATGGGCTTTGCGCAGAACTGCCGGGCCGCCTCGGCAAGCGTCATGATTTCGGCGCCGCGTTTTCGCACGCCTCCCTCAGTGGCGTCGATGATGCGCGATGTAGATCGAGAGAAATCACTCTCAAACTGCTGGAGATACGTGAACATGTGCTCATCGCTGTAAATGGGGTGACCGTGGATGTCGGTGACCTTGCGAAGGACGTTTCGGGCTCGAACGATCTTCTCCCATTCCTTGGTTTCGAGCGAGTTGAAGCGGCCGAGTTCCGCCCGCCAGGCCGCATGAGCCGCCGCGCCCGGAACATACATGCAGTGATCCGTATAGGCGAGATCCTGCCCCACGAATATGATTGGATCGCACCCGACGTACTGAAGGAGATAGAACGCGAGATGGGCCACGGTGGAGCCCGCCGGGATTCCTCCCCGACGCCCGAGGTCGTCGCCCACACACTGCCGGGCGAAGAGATTGTCCAGAAGCATGATGGGTCCGTGGTAGGCGTCAATGACGTGCCAAGTTGCCTTGGGTTCGGCCACCAATTGGACACCCTGAAAATCGTCCACTCCCTCAAAAAACCGGCGGGAGACCTCGTGGTAGTCGAGCGAGGTCACGAAATCAGGGACAATACCCCGCGCCAAGAGCGTCTTGAAGACGGTCTGAACGGCCGAGATGACCGCTCGGCCCGGGAGCGTGGCGAGAACGTCGATGTTGCGATAAAGCGATGGGCCGGCCGCGACAACAATGCCCGGATATCCCTTGTAGCGATCGCGGAGTATGTCGATGGAAGGCGTGGCGACGTACGTGGGCAGGTTGTTCGCGACGTTTCGGGCGGTAACGCGGGCGTTGCCGACCAGTGTCATGACGGACATGCGGCAGTAGCTCGTATACTCGCTGATCATCGCTGAAACCGTGTTGTGAAAATCGCCGGCGATCTGTTGCGAGGGTCTGTGTGTGACAATCTGCGTGCCCAGCATCATGACGGTACTATGCGGATTGAGTCGGTCGTGGATGTGCGCGGTGACGGCCTGTGTCAGGAAGATGCATCGACCACACTCAAGAACGTCGCCAAGGTCAACCTGTTCCAGGGCCGTACGAATGAGCGGAAGGTTGGGCTCGACGATGATGATGATTGCCTCGCCGTGCAATCGGTCAAAGAGAGCGCGAACATGGTGCCCCAGTCCGAGGCCGCACACGACGAAACAGAATGCCTTGGACAAGTCGATCCCGTCCACGAACTTGGCCGCCTCCGCGACCGGATCGTAGCGGCTGTGCAGCCAGATTCGCTGCCCTTGGGGAGTTGTCATCGCCACTGTTGGGGCGCCGGATCGTGCCTTGTCCACAGGCAGCAGCTCGTCGTCGGACAGGTTATCCAACCGGATCGCCAGCTTCGCATCGTGACGCCAGAGCCCGGCCATGTTCCGGAGGTAGACTGACGGGGATGTGACTGTCGGATCGGGCATGTGAACCGGCGCGCCTATCCTCCCCATCGCCCGGTTTCCTCACGGCGCGACGCT
>CAZQTW010000080.1:0-26710 GCA_964596165.1 uncultured Planctomycetales bacterium
CTGGAGCTCTACCGGATACCCGGAATTCAGGCCTTGCCGCCCTCCGGCGGCAAGGCCTCGAATTCGTCTCTAATAATGGTAGCGGGGGCAGGATTCGAACCTGCGACCTCCGGGTTATGAATGTGATATGTCCGTTTTTCGCAGGTCCTTGCCCCGTATAGGCTTACAACCTATCCGCTTGTCACGCAGGGCGTTGCGCAAGTCCACATGTTGCACATGAACAACATGAGGAACAGCATTTTCGCTGCATTTAGCTACAGTGTCCACTGGAAGTCAAGTCCTTCGCAAAAGCGAACACCAATCCGTCCAGCTCAAGTCGACGCGCACTTCAACTTGCTCTCTGCCGCTCTTTCTTGGCCTTGCCTTCGAACAGCTTCAGCACTTCCTCGCGAAGGTAACGTTGCACGAACGAGTTGATGGTCCCGTCGGGATAGAGCACACGGTTGCCGATGAGCAACTCGAGTTTGGAATCAAACAGGCGGTCATAGACGACCGATTTCGCCTTAAGCTCCTCGCGCGAATACGCGGTGTTTTTCCACAGCCATCGCCACACCTCGCTCTCAGAGCTGTCGTCGAGGGGCGTTGCTTTGGGGGTCCGATGAACATCCATCGTGGACTACGCCACGACGATCTTGATCAGAGCGTCATCCTCGCCCACGACCAGTACCGCCTCGGGCTTCTCGTTCTCCTTGAACCAAGCCAGTTTCTCGGCGAAAACATCTTTCTCCAAAGCGCTTCTCCTCATTGACCGGCCCGATTCATGAGACTCTCATCACCGTTATACCCGCGCGACGGAGCGCTTCGCCCGTGACGCCCTCGCGGTCACAGGACGGACTGCCTCCCTTGAGATACGCGCGACGCGCCCCCACGATGCGCGCAAGCTCGAGCGTGTACTTGGCGCCGTTCACGTGGAAGCCGGTCACGTCGAGTCCCGTCTCAGGCGCAATGATGCGCAACCCTTCGTCCAGCACCTGAGCGCCTGTGCCGCCGGTCAAGAGAGTTGCCCCCTGAAAGCCACGAGCGGCGTAGCTGATCCTCCGGTAGTCAGGATCAACGTCGTGCCGATGGCGATGCATCCTGTCGTAAACGTCAAGCTCGCGTAGGGGATCTGGGGCAACGCGCCGTCCTCCGGCCTAGGACACAGGGGGAATTGGCATTGACAGGTGGAGTCGCAGCTGGGTACGATAACCAAGGTCTGTGCGAGGCTCAGTCTTTACGGTTGTGTTCCTACGCAGGTTCTTTATGGAGTGCGGCCATGTCACGCAGACTGCGGGGCGTTGTTTCGCTCTGGATGAGAGCGATCGTACTGGCAGGAATATGTCTTGTTCAGCAGGCTGGAATGGCGCAGGCGGCCGGCGGCGCCGACGCAGTTCCCTTTCTGACCACGACGGAGTTCAAGCCCAAGTGCCCGGACATCCGCCACCCCGAAAGCTGGTGCGAATCCTGGGTCCCCACCGGTCAGCGTCTGGCGTTTGCCTGGTCGGATGAGCCGTATGCCATCCATATCCCGTTCACAGCACCGGCGGGTATGGTGGGGAACGTGCAGATGCGCCTCTCCTTCCAGGGATTTGAAGTCCGTGCGCCTAAGAAGCCGGGCGACAGACAGATGGAGACGTTCTATCCCCAACTCATGTTCCAGGCCGCCGGCGTGTATCGCACGGACGGCAAGCCGTTCTTCGAGGAGGTCAAAGGACCGGACGGAACGGTGAGGGAGTCGCTGTCCTCGGCTTCGATCATCGGGGTGCACCAGTGGGCCCACCGTTCAGACCAGACCCTGATCCACCAGTCTCAGATCGCCTACCTTAACGGGTGCCTGGTGAACACCGCCGAGCGCCGCGGCAGGGAGGCGAGCCCGATCGAGATCCACACCCGCAACCTCAGCGCCGACACTCCTATGGTCTTCTGGTTCACCTTGAACAACGAGGCGTTCGCCAAGGTCTTCTTCACCGACAAGATGGAAGCCAATCTCACGGTCACGTTCCTCGATGTATCTGCGCAGGACAGCAACTCCAAGTGGACCAAGCGGGCCGTCCCTCCGCCCCAGACCTATCACCTCACGATCCGTCAGAACGGCTGGCAGGCGACGAAGAACGTGCGGTTCATCAAGGAGAAGGAGTGGACGACGCCCGATCGGAAGGACGCCAACGGCAGGGTCCTCGGCCAATCCCGGGCTGTCGAGGAAGTGGCCTTCGACGGCAAGATACTCTCGGTCAAGTATCACTGCGCCTCCCCGATCACCAGGACGGAATACGAATGGACTGTCGAGCCGGCAACGGTCATTTACGACCACGCGCCGCATCCCACCTCCAGAGCCCACCTGGTCGTCAGGACCAACGAGGGAAGTTGGTTCGACAGTCTGCAGCCGGACCTGTACGGCTCGTCCTTCACCATCGGCCGTAAGGGCATAGATGAACGGGTCTTCCGATGCGCGGGGGGATTAGCGCTCGGCTCCACCGACTACATCAAGAAGCAGCCCGACGGCAGCCGCACGCGGGACTTCGTCCAGAAGCAGACCGAGGGTCTCAACGGGATGTGGTACCTGTGCGGGGGCTATTCGGGCTTTGAGAACTGGATGAAGAACCGCCGCAAACTGGGCGACGTTCCCCTGGGCATCTGGCGATTCGACTCCCAGATGGAGAACTGGAACGGCATCGTCGTCCTCGGCTATTGCCGCCTGAGCGAACTGACGGACAACAAGCTCAGCGTCCTGGTTCCCCGCGTGGCCGAAGGTCCGGCACAGAAATCCACCGACGACGGCTACTGGGCCTGGAAACCGAAGTTCGTCGCCCTGCAGGAGGACGGCAACGCTCGCATCGACACGATCATGGCGCAACTGGATAAACTGACCCGCGAGATCCGCGCTCAAGAGGCGGACTGGACGCAGTTGTGGCTGAAATTCCATGAGATGCCGCAGGACAAGGACCTCTTCGGCGACGACCCGGAGTCGGGCGCGAAGGGCCGGGCCTACGTGATGGGATATCTTTATCCCGAGACGCTGCGCAAGAACATGAAAGACCTCAGGGCCCAGATCAGCGCCAAGAGGGCCGACAGGGATAAGCTCATCCAGGAAGCTCGATCCAAGTACGCTGAGATGCTTAACAGCGTCGCCGCCCAGAACCAGCGCTCGCATGGCCAGCGTCAGGATGTCGCAGCCCTCCTGGAGTTCCTGCAGAAGACGCAGGATGGTCTGGAGCTGCGTCTCTTCGACGCAGGGGGGCTGCTGGGCACACCCGAATCCCTGGAGAAGATCACCACCCTGGAGAGCCGGTCCGACGAAGTGGGCAGCATGGCGCGCGTGATGCGTGCCATGTGGTACTGGGAAAGAGCGCGCCTGGATGACCGCAAGGCCCTGGAAGGGGAGTTGGCGATGGCCTTGCGCGCTCCGGGTGAGCTTGGTTCCCAGGGACGCTGGGGAGACGCTGCCGCCTTCTGGGGGTTGCTCGATCCCGCCGACCCGCGTGCCAAGCCGCGCCAGAATACCTCCGCGGTTGCCGCACGCAGCAATCGCCATGAAGCCCTCATCCTGCTGCGCACCCTCGTGGCCCAGGAACCCGATAACGCCCTGGCACGCAGTTGTCTCTGTGAGGTCGAGCTCTGGTGGATACCCCTCTTCGCCCACAAGGTCGAAAACGAAAGAAAGACCACCGCCGCCGCGTTCCTGGCCTATCTGAAGAACCATGATATCCCCACGGAAGACCCGCGCTCCCCCGGCAGTTGGCCGGACCACCTTGTGGAAAACTACCGCTACATCATCGGTTCGGGACCGGGGAGCATCCGTCTCGCCGCGATGGACATGCCCGGGGTCCTGGGGGCTGAGGTCACCAGCGTCGAGAAGGAATCGGCGCGGGACCAGGCATCCCTCCGCCTGATCAAGAAGCTCTTGCGTAACGGCATTCCCATGTCGCGGATCCGCAACATCAAACAGAATGAGCTGGACCAGCTCCTTCACCTCTACTCGCCCAACGGCAAGGAAATCCCACCGCACATCGCCTGGGCCCTCACCCAGGACATGAAGACCACATTCAACGGCATGCGCGACCTCGATCTGTTCTCCAAGGCCACGACCCGTCCCGAGATGATGGATTTCGAGGATCGTTTCAAAGTCGCCTATCACCTGGTGATCGATCCCGAGCAATCCTGGGGCGAGTACTTCGGCGAGTTGGGCAGTCCGCGCAACCTGGCCATGTTCGGTCTCGCCTCGCCACGCGTGACGAGCGCCATTTCCAAGACCCTGCGTCTGGATGTCCTTGGCGCCGGTCTTGCGGAAACTCGAATGGGGGCGTGTCTCAATGCCAGCCTCCAGAACTACAACCTGGTCTTGCAGGGAGCCAGTCGTTACCAGCGGTTCTTCGCCGCCTCCGACCGCCTGGGCGCCGTGCTGGTCCTCTATTGCGGAACAGCGCACCTGGCGGACAAATCCAATATTCCCGGTGCGACTCTGCTGGTGGAAGCACTGGCCCTCCTCAACGCCCACGAACTGCTCGCCGGCGTCCTGTTCCACAACGGCGTGACCCCGGCCGCGCTCAAACCGGTCGTGGAGAAAGTGGCCCTGGAAGCCGCCGAGTCCAAGACGCGCGCCACGGCAATCAGCACCGCTATCGCCGACCTCGAACGTCTGGCCGCGGATATGGAGGCCAATCAGAGCACCGGTCGGATGATCACCCAGGAACAGCAGCAGAAGTTGCGGTCGCTCTCGGACACCGTTCGCCTCCAGGCCCCGCCTGCGCCGCAGCGAACGCCCTCCGGCACCGTTCTGACGCGCGAAACCCCCACGGGCACCCTCATGGCGAGTCCCTCCGGAACGGGTACCGTCACTGCCGGGACCCTGATCGCTGGCAATCTCAACGCCGAAGTCGCCATGCACGACAGCACCAACAAGGCGATCACGGCCCTGGCCAACGGCGACATCGCGGAAGGCCGTCGCGCCTTGAACAGCGCCAAGCACATCCTCACCGAGAGGGTCGTGCCGCAGGCCGAGATCAAGACCGTGACCGCCAATACGGCCCTGAAGAACCTGGAAGCTGCCGGATCCGTCGTCGGCACGGAGAGTCAGAGCGTTGGACGTGAATCCCTGGTGGTGATGGGAAAGCAGACCGACGTCAAACCCTTCAAGAACGGACAGGCCTACGCCACCCCCGGTTACGGCCCGCTGTGGCACACCGGCGACGAAGCCGTCTGCAAGAGCAATCTGGATGAGGCTATCGAGTCTTACCAGCGCGCCTTGGCCGCCGCGAGCCAGTCGGGCCGGTTCAGCGAGGTCAAGGTGCTTGAGGAGCGCTTGCGCGTGCTGACGGAGGCCAAGGCCAAGCAGGTTGAATGGGCCGCCCTGGGCAAGCCCGTTTCCGAGTATCATCCCGCCAAGCCGCTCAGCGACGCCAATGTCAAGACGGTCGACGACCTGCTGGGGCCGAGGTTGACGGACGAGGAAGCCAGACGCTTTGGCGCGCCGCGCGTCAACACCAATCCGCCGACCGCCGGAAATGCCGGCACCTCGCAGATCGTAACGGAGGGCAGGCCCGTCACGCCTTCGACCGGACCCGGGATCATCCCGGGGACGCCGGGGACGAAACTCCCCGAGGTCACCCATGCGGTTCACACGAGTAGAGTGGACGTATACAAATTCACCGATGCCGAGGGCAACACCTACGGTCTTAAGGTCGGCAGTGCCGACGACGTGGCAGAGGAATGCTGGGCGGTGGGCCTGTTCAACGCCATGAAAGAGAAGTCCGGACAGGCCACCCCTGACATCGTTCCAGTGGACTTCGGCCACAGAGCAATGACCCTGTTGGAACCGCAAAACGTGAAGATGGACGGGACGGTGAAGATGAAAGGCCTGCTGATGCGCTGGACCCCGGGCAGCCCGTTGGCCGAATGTGCTGAGTCGGAGCTGGTGGCGGCCAAGAAGGGCTGGTCCTTCCAGGCCGTGTTTCGCTCGCTCATCGGCGATTCCGACGGCCACTTCGGGAACCAACTGCTCACCAAGGAGGGTCGGTTGGTGCCACTTGATTTCGGCATGGGTGAGATCAAGCCCATGGTAGGCGAGTCGGCGAAGCAGTCCGCCTACTGGAACATCGAGTCGGAAGAGCACTTCGTCGATGTGTGCCTGAACATGACCTCGGACCCGTTCTTCGAGAAGTACAGCCAATATCGCTGGATCAACCGCGCCCAGGAGATGCTCAGCTACGAGCACGACGTGGCTCCCGCCATCAAGATCATCCGCGACTTCGTCAAGGAGCCGGGGCCCGGGGGCGCTCGCGCCGTGCTCGAACAGCGCATGAAGATGACGGGCTCCTACAGCGAAGATCTGCTCAACAAGTGCATGGACGCCTTGAACAAGCGCGCGGATTACCTGGAGACCGCCTGGCGAAACCGGCTCCAGAATCCGCGGGCGATCCCGCACAACTACAATATCCCCCGCCGAACTTCCGATGCCTCCGAATTCCTGCGCTTCGCGTCGCCTCGTCGGCTTGATCCAATCCTGGCTCCCGTCTTTACCCGGTACCGTCACGCCGCATGAGGAGGACCACGATGGTCGCTTCGTCACGATGGCTGCGCAGAATGATCCTTGTCGTCTTGATCGCTCTGCCGGGATGTGGCGCACGCACGCCGAAACCCGCGGTGGAGTCCCCGGTCGATAAGGAAAAGGAAGCGGTCTGCCGGGACAATCTCACCCTCCTGGGCGGTGCGACCGCGGCATACCGACGTCTCTACGACGGGGCCTTGCCGACGCGCATCAGCGATCTATACCATGCCGGTCTGGTCTCGGACCTGAGCACTTTCGTCTGTCCCGCATCGGGTAAGCACATCACGCGCGCCGAGCAGATCGACGAACAGACCGACTATGCCGTGGCCACCACCCTGCCTGCTGTGCGGCCCGCACCGATCGCCTGGGAACTCGGCGGCAACCATCACGGCCAGGCAATGGCATTCAATTCGGATCGCCAGTTCACCATGATTGCTGCTTCCGCACCGAACACGCAATCCACCGTCGTCGAGCGCCCCGCCGAGGAGCGCAAAGCGCCGAACTTGTCCGATCCCTCCATGCTCGAACGGGGCTTGCCGGAGTCGACACCACCATTGTCAAAAGAGGAACTCGCCCGTCTGGTGGACCAGGGCAAAGCATTCTGGAGCAAGGGACAATGGGACGAAGCGCTGGCCATCTACTACAGCATCATTCAACGCGATCCGACCAATCACAGCGTGCACAACAACATCGGGGCCGCCCTGGCCGGAAAGGACGACTGGGCCGGCGCTGAAGACGCGTTCCGCAAGGCTCATGAATTGGACCCGCAAAACTTTCTTTACGCCGGCCACCTGGCCCTCGCCATGCGCCGGCAAGGTAGATTGACGGAGGCCGAGGAAATGATCGACAAGGCCATCCGTCTCAAGCCCGATCACCCCGATCTGCATTACCATCGGGCCGCCATCATGATGGAACTCAAGCGCTGGGACGACGCCGAAGCCGAGTACCGCCAGGCGATCAAACTCAACGCCCAGAATGGGGTCTATTGGGCTGACTTGGCTGCCGTCCTGCTGAGCCAGGAACGCACCGAAGAAGCACGTCAGGCGATCAGCCGGGCCAAGGAACTGGGTGTCAAGGAACATGAGGTGTTTGCCCGCGTGCCCGATTCCTCCACACCGCCAACCGTGGGCGGGGGCGAGCCCAGACCCGACGGTCCACCCCAGGTCACGGGAAATCCGGCCGATCCTGCGCCCGACCAGTCCATTGCCGCAGACCCCGGAAAAGCCCAGGCCAGGGAACTCCACCAGAAGGCACTGAAACTCTTCAGGGACAGAAACTTCGACGCAGCAGAGCCGCTTTGGCGTAAAGCCAAGGAACTTGATCCAACCAATGCCGCCTATCCGTTCTACCTGGGTCAGATTCTGGGGACCAGGGGGAAGTGGGAGGAGGCCGCCGCCATGTGGGAACAGGCGGTGCGCATAAAGCCCGAGAATGCCAGCCATCTTGGACATCTGGGCATGGCCCAACGGCATCTGGGCAAGCAGGAGGAAGCTGAAGCCAATCTGATCAAAGCCTTGCAGCTCGATCCCAATGACACCGGCATACTTAACCAGCTGGGACTGCTGTACAATGACCAAAAGAAATGGAGCCAGGCCGAACAGCAATTCAGCCGGGCGGCAGAGTTATCGCCCAAAAACGGCGTCTATCATGCCAACCTTGCCGGCGTCCTGTACGAGCAAGGAAAGGTGGACGAGGCCCGCGCCGCTGCCCGGCGCTCCTGGGACTTGGGCTTCCGCAACCACACGGTCTTCGCCAAACTGGGCATGACCGCGCCGCAAGCCGCACCTGAGTGATGGATTTCGCAAGGGGATCGATACGCGTGCCACCCGTCAAATGTGAGGAGGACCCGATGAGGAAGACAGCTGTGTTGTTCGTGCTCCTGGCGGCGGCAGGACTCATGGCGGTTGTGTTTGCGGCCTGCGAGCCGACGAAGCCGCCGCAGAGCAAGGACATCGTCTGGGTCGACTTCGAGAGCGGAACGAAACTCGCCCAGAAGGACAATCTGCCCATGATGATCCACTACACCGCAACATGGTCCGTGGGGTGCAGAAAACTCGGGCAGGAGGTCTACACGATGCCGGAAGTGGTCCAGCTCTCGCGGAGCTTCGTCTGCGTCAAGGTGGACGGCGACAAGGAAAAGGAACTGGCGGCACGCTACAAGGTGGAAGGCTATCCGACCATCATCTTCACGAATTCGAGTGGCGAAGAGGTGCACAGAGTCGGGGAGTTCATGCCGGCCGACAAGTTCATTGCGCAGATGAAAGTCGCGCTGCAGAAGCGCAGCGACGCGGAGGCCGCCGACAAGAACGACACCAGAAAGGCAGAGTAGCGCCGGCAGCCACCACTCGCGTGGTCGTAGGTCCGCCGGGGAGTGTGACCAAGGCCCCAGCTTTTCCCCGATCCCTCCAGATGCCTCCTTCGGTCCTCAAAAGAAACGAGCAGGGACAGATACCTGCACTGTCCCTGCTCGACTTCTGTCATGGTAGCGGGGGCAGGATTCGAACCTGCGACCTCCGGGTTATGAGTGGCGAAACCCGGTTTTTTCGCAACCTCTTGTCACAGCCGTAACTAGCGACAACATCAGAAGCTACGTCGCTCCCGACAGCCTTACCATGTAGCCCATTTTGACCGCGTTTGCCAGAGAATAATGTACAAAACGATGTACTTTTTCGACCTCCATGGCTGACCTTCGTGGTCATGGAGTGCGCGGAAGACGCGTCTAGGCACCAGTGATGTACAGGGCACGATGTACAGTTGATGTACATCACCTCCCAGGCGCTGCCTGATCCAACTTGGCAAGAAGAGAAGATTTTCGCCATATTTCATTTGACGCCATAGCAGCTACATCGTAGCATAATGTAGTGCTTTCGGAATAGGAGATAACGATGAGGAAAAAGAGAAGCGCGAAAAACAAGAAGGGGCAAGGGATAGAAGGAGCAGTGGAGACGGTCGCCTACAGCACAAGGTTCAGCGCTGGACAGCGAGACGCGATTGACAAGGCCGCGGCTGTGATGAAGTGGAGTTCGGCCAAGTTCATACGTGAGGCAGCGATTGGGCGAGCTGTGGACGTTCTAAACGCAAGCGGTGAGGGAGGAGAGTTGCGAAGGCTTGCAGACCTCCTAGTGAAGCAGTTGCTGGATCCAAAGGCAGAAGTGGAATGCCTGTTGGCAGACGAGAGTCACACATTCATGATCGGCATAGAAGGTACGACAGACGATGGGTTTATGCCCCCCGTCGGTTCTGTGAAAACCGTACGACCGAGGCCTGACGAATTGGAGGACATGAAAGTTGCCTTTGAGACCTGTGCGACGCAATTCGTCACCATGATTCTTGAACAGTGGGTCCCAAGGGAAGCTGGTAGAGTGGGCTATAAGCCGAAGGTGTCCACTGGAGAACTCCTCAGGGGGATGGAGAACGAGGACTGATGCACCATTTGCGAGAACACTAGAGACTGAGACGAACCGGAAATGGGTTTGTTAAGCAGAGGACGGTGACATGAAAGAAGCGATAGTGAGAACATACGGTGAAGAAACTTGTCTTTAGGATGAAGGATTTGCCGGTACTTGTGGAGGTTCTCGGTGATAACCGGGAAAGGGAATTGTATCAGTTGGCACCTGCAGGGCGCAAGGTGGGTGCCTCACTGCAGAAGGTTCCGAAAAGCTTCTTGGGCATTAGGCTCAGATAGTAGCCCCGTAGCAAGCGAAGCTTGATGCAAAAGCCATAGCCAGCCATGGGCGTTCGAGGTGGTGTCAGAGAACACCACGAAGGAGAACGTCGATGGCTGATGTTGTTTCTGGCAGGATCGTTGGCGAGTACGGGCAGGGTGGCCGGGAGGCTCCGGGCTTGCACGGAGCCCCCGGCACCGCCCAGCGCATGGCGGAGTCTGTAACACGCCATGCGGAGATTACAGGAGAGAAGGAATACCAGGTCCTGGCATCAGGGGTGGACAGCCTCGATGTCGGCATCTACGTGGATTGGGGCGCTGGGGGGATAGGGCTAGAAGAGTGTCTGGATGATCTGAAGACACGGGCACAGGGAACAGAAGGAGTCTCTTGTGAAGGGCTGCTTGCCCAGCCTTGCTTGGTGTTGCCTGCTGGAAAGTCTTCGGGCTACAAATACCACCTCCTTGCAGGTGATTGTCACCTCTTCCTGGCTTCGATGGGATCCGACTCGAAACCACGGTTGGGAACACCAAATGCCTATGCCTCCTTGGGCTGCAGGTCTTTATGGACTAAGGGAATAAGGCAAGCCGTCGGGGATTCCTGCCAATTGATCGATGACCTTGGCGGCAAGGTCGTGGGGGTGAAGCCAAGCCGGTGTGACCTCTGCGTTGACCTGGAAATGACGGAGAACCTGAGCCTGGAATTCCTGCGCGATCATCGCGTATCTCAGAGCAATTCCACTAAACACTTCGAACGCAATGGACAACTTGAGAGCTACTACGTCGGCTCCAGAAGCGGGGCGATTCAGGCACGCATCTACGACAAAGGCAGAGAAGTGCTTCGGGGCGGCACGAAGGAGTGGTTCTTCGAAATATGGGGAACGTCACCCCCGGCAAGAATCTGGCGGGTGGAGTTCCAGTTGAGACGCAGAGCCCTGAAGCAGTTCGGTATTCAGAGCGTGGATGAACTCTTAGGGAAGCTTGGCGGCGTGTGGGCGTATCTATGCGAGACTTGGCTCTCATTTCGTCTGCCCGACCATGAGAACGTTTCGAGACGAACTGTCTTGGGCTGGTGGCAAGTGGTGCAGAGGTCTGCGCGACTCTTCGGGGGCAGCCTCGACGTGCAACGTGAATTGGAGACTGGCCAGACAGCCTCTCCTCGGTGGTATGTATCACACGTTGCCGGATGTCTCGTGGCGTTCGCCGCACGTTTGGGCCTGCGAAACCTGGAGGAAGGCTTGGAGTGTCTATCTGCGAGTGTGCGGAAGTACTTCGCGGGGCGTGACTATGACGAACGATATGTGGTGAAACGGATGAAGCTGAGCTTGCCGCTGGGGGAAGCTGGGGAAGGGCATGAGCGCCAAGGGGACGTCTGAAAGCAAGCTCTACATTTCGCCGAAGGAACTGTCGGAAAGGTGGCAGTGCTCCAGGTCGTCGGTAGATCGAATCGCCCGACGAATCGGCCTGACTCGGCTGTGCTTGGGAGTGGGAAAGAATGGATTGGTTCGGTTTGTGCTCAAAGAGATCGAGGCGTTTGAGGCGTCACGGACGCTCAAGTCACGGTCTGGGCTCACAAGTGTTTGAAAGGAAGCAGTATGAAGCTAAAAGGCGTTGCTAGGTTATCGAAGCAGTATCCGGGGACCTGGGAGTGGAGCAAGCTCTTTAAGGAGCCTGACGGACCGCTTGTGGGCGTAGGGGTTCGTGCGACAAGCGCCGAAGACGTTCGTGAGATGGTAAGAGAGGGGTTGCTCTGTGGATTGGTTGAGACCGATCAGGATATTGACACTCAGCGTGTTGACGCTTGTGTTGTCACCGAAGCGGAAGGGGGTGATGCTGCATGAACCAGTAAGGCGGGGCGGCGCGTGCTGCACCCGTCACAATTGAGATACTGTTCCACCCAAAACACTACCCCGGAAACCGCAAGTCGCCGGGGTAGTCGCATTGTTGTTTCAGGAACGGGACGGCGCGGGAGGCCATGCAGGAGCCTCTTGTCGTGGCAGGAGGGCCATCTCTGGTCTGAGAATCGACTGAGGCGACAAATCGCATGCCCTGTCGTTTTGAAGGCTCTGAATAAGGTGGGCGTACAGCAAGGCTCTGTATTCCAGAGCCTCGGCTACGGTCCACTTCGGATGGTGGATCAAGTCGTGCACCAACTGCTGTGTAACCGTGACCAAGTACGCGTGAAGGTGTTGAACAAGGTGGCGGATCGGGAGTGTTGTGGTGCCTCGGTGCATAATGTCATTACGTGCGCGGTATATTCGCCGGATTTGCCAATCGACGTTCTGGTGGTTCTGCTGCAGCAATTGCATGACGCCTCTAGGATGACTGAACACTTCAGCTCTGAGGTGCCATAGTCTATGCCGGAGAAGAGGGCTAATGCTCAGCAAGGGGGGCAAAGCTTGAACTGTCGGGGCAGTGTCGGGGGCAAGAATGATCGGAAGGAGTTGGTCGGGGGTTATGCCCCAAGTGTGGTAACTAGGGATGAGGCTAGCGAATGGATTTGGGGTGTAGCGGCGCCAAGGAACGTGTAGGTCGATGGCCAAGGCCTTGATCATGCGGAAGAGGTAAGATGTGGAAAGAGCGGGAGGAAGAAAGCGGCAGATTGAACCGATGATGGTCTCATGTTGGTGTCGGAAGAGGCTTTCCAGCGAAATCCAGAGGTTCACAAGGCGGGCGTCGTCGGTTGAGGCAGAAAGGGCGAGTTTATGGTACTGGAGTGCGGCTTTAAGCGGAGCAGCATCGTTGGGGAGCATTGTATCTAGGAGGCGGACGAGGGCGGGTACTCGTTCGCTGGCGTTTTTCGTATCCCTAACATAGGCTAGGCGAGTTGTATCGGGGGAGACGAGGTTCGATGTTCCGTTGGGGGAGGTAACGAGGGCATTACGGCCCAGGACCTGGAACTGCCTTTGGACTTGGTAGAGTCTCAGCACAGCCAGCTGACTGTCGATTACTGTTTCGGCACGAGCCCTAGCGGCATAGGGGTCCAGGGCTTCGACCTGTAGCCTTGCGATGTGTGCGGTAGGGTTCTGGCTGTAGAAGTCATGTTCTGGCGTGTTCTCGGGAAAGCTGGGCCTGGCAGAGCTGATGATGAAGTAAGGGGGAGGGATATTCGTTGGCCAGTCAACAAGGAAAAGGCAGGTGAACGTGCTAGGGGCGCCGTCGTATTTGGTAGTTAAGGCGTCGAACCGTTCAACAAGATCCGCTGGGTGAGGATCGCAGAGGATGTCGAAGCCTTGGGAGAGGTAAGTAGTTGAATAGCCGAGGGAAGCGAAGTGTACGGCTAGGGACATGGTAATGTCATAGATGTCCTTCATGCGATTTGTTTGGGGGTCAGACAGGAGGTTGCGGGTCATTTGGACCAGCCTAGCCTGGTAATCGCGGAGGCTGTCGAGCAAGACGGTAGTCCTAGCGGAAAGTGAACGGAGGTTGCAGATTCTGGGCTCTGCCGGGGTCTTGTATTCGGCGGTGAGGCGATCAAGATATGAGGGAACAAACGGGAAATTGCGGCGAATAACTATGTCGCGATGCGCAATATCTCGAGCTTCCTGAACCAAGGGGTGTACATTCGCGAAGTGGGACGGAACGGCTTCACTAGTCTTAACGGCATGCGCTATTTCGAGGAGAATAGTGCGGATGTTGGAGGTACGGACTTGCCAAGCGTCAAAAGAGGCCTCATCAAAGAGTTCGTGCCAGCGCTGGACAAACAGGAGGTGGGGTTCGGCGGTGAGGCCCGCTCGCTCAATTTCGCTTGGAAAGAAGAATTTCATGGTTGCGCCTTCCGCGTTAGGCGATATATTATAGATAGACTATAAAGGAGTCGGGTTTTCGACGTAAGTGGCTCTTCGGAGCCCTGCCGATCGTCCTGACTCCTTTCGCCTTGCGGACAGTGCAAGAGATGCCATGTGTCACTTGCGCAGTTCGTTGAGTTGTACCCAGTTGCCCTGCTCATTGCGGTAGCGCCAGAAGTACCAGCCGTTGCATCCTCCCTTGAAGACCGTTTGGCCAGCCGACGAGGGTGAGTCGTAGACCTTCCCATTGAAACGGACTCTTCCGTCCTTGCGTACGGTCGCCGTGTAGAGTCTCCCCTTGTATTCCCTGCGGATCCGGAAGGAGTGTTTAACATATGGGGCCAGGGCCGGTTCCCTGTGATGGTGACGAGAAGAGCCGGTCTTCTTGGGTTTCGGCTTGTGCTGGGTCTTGCCTAGAATCTCCTTCAGGGCCTTCTCCTGGGCGCTTGCGATCCCGTCATGCAGGGCATGGGCAAGATTGAGGGCGTGTTCCAGTCTGCCCCAAGTAGTATTGCCTTTGGGGTCAGCTATGTGCAAAATCAGGGATTCAAGTTCTCTGAGATGATCGACCTTCCTGGCCAGATAGACGCTGAACTTGTCCCACTTGTGGGCGTGCTTGTCCTTCAGGTGGTCGTTGATCCGATTCCTCAAGTTGGTAGCCAAGCCGACGTAGTAAAGGTGATCGCCCTTGTACAGAGCATAGACTCCGTGTCGTTTGCCAACAAGGTCGGTAAGCTGTTTTCGGTAATCGGAGAAAACCTTGCTGGAAATGTGCTCCATATAGCCTACCACAAGAGGACGAGTCCTCGAAGTCCGCTTTCTTCTTGTCGGCATCATGGTCCTCCTGCTATCCGCGTTTCTTGCGTAATCGGCTCTTCTTGGCATAAGAGGGATACTTCTCATAGACTGCATCGAGAAGGGCATTGTGGTCGAGGTCGCCGTAAGTATCGAGGACGGCGCTAACGTCTTCACGCATGTCCTCGGGAAGATCGGCTAATGCAGCATCAACCTTGGCCGTATCTGCCAAGGTGATGAGGGTCTTGTCCTCGTCCGTGTGGTTATCCACTGCAATCAGGCCTTCGTCCTGAAGTTGCTTGAGATTGTTATAGACCCCCTTTGCGAACGGGCCGTAGTGGTAGGGGACGAAATGGTAGAATCGGTACTGGGTGGTCCCCTCCATCTGGAAAAGAAACGCGTACTTCATGAGCGCCGTTACCATGACCGCCGCTTTGGCGATGTGCCGGTCTAGACGTTGTGCACTCTCTCTCAGAAATGCCAAGAGGAGAAGACATGGAAGGCGCCCATGAAGATCCGACTTGGCAGCAACTTCCTTGGGGTGGGTTGCTTCCCATTGGGTGGTGAGTTCTCCAGAGAACGCCTGCGAAAGGAGGTTGTGCAACATCCTCCCGCTTTCTTTGTGCGCACGGACGAGCCTATCTGTTGCTTGGTCCCACTGCTCGGCCACACCTACGAACTTCCTCTGAAGCTCGATGGGGGGCAGTGGAATGGGAAACGCCTTAACCTGACGGGCGTTTACCGACGCCAAATTGCTGGACCGCTTCGCACAGCCGAGAAAATAGGCTTTGGCATACTGGGTCCTTAATAGAGCTGCCAGATACTCAGGGGTCACTTGTTCCCGATCCACACGGACACGGAAGATGTGATTCTGGTGGATGCATCCTTCGATCTGGCTCCTCCAGATGCAACCACGTCCCAGCTTGTCGAGGTCGCCTCCTTCGGTCATCAGTATGTCACCGTCCTCCAAGTGAAAACGATTCACGTCGTCAGGTAAGACCTCAATGGTCTTGATCTCATCGAGGTCGAGATACCCGTCCTGGACGTTTGCGACTCGGAGATAAGGAACTTCCACAGTGGGACGCCCACTAAATCGACGTCCTTTTGTTGCGCCCGAGCGCACGTCAGCAAGCTGTTCGAGCGGTATCGTATGGTAGCCACTGTTGTTCTTGATGGGATTACTAAATAGACTGATAAATGATGCAGGGAGGATCGCTTCAGCTATCTTTAAGGATTGTTGCCGCTCATGTCGAATATCTTCGGCCTTCTGGAGAATTTGGACAATGCGCCCTTGAACGGGGATGGGGGGCACCGGAACTGACAGGTCGTCAACAATCTTGCCGCGTACGTGGGGGACAGTTGATCCGGTAGCACTGCGGCGCAATTTCGCGGAATTGGAGGCTATACAGAAGTAAAGGAAGTCGGGGAGCAGTTGTGCCGTTGTAGTACGGATTCTAGCCATTGTTGAAGCAACGATACCCCTTTGTCCGCGAAAGACATCACCAGCGTTTGCACCGTCCCAGAGGATTAGCGTGTCAGTAGCATCGGCGGAAACGAGACGGTCTGTGTCGCACAGGGAAATGGACTGCGGCTCGCCCTGCCCTCGCAAGAAAGCCGCTTCAAGATAGGGCACAGCCGCGTGTGGCGGCTTGGCAACAAAGCTGGCTGGTTTCTTGCCTTTGGTCACTTCGGCGACTTCCGAGAGGGGCCTCAGTGGCCAAGAGGGTTTTGCCGCCTTCTTCCTCATCGCACGTCCTTCCATCCGAGCACGTTCTTGGCCTGTGCAAAGAAAGCCGTTGTCTTGGAGACGTTCATTTCTCGTGCGACGCCGTCCTCGCAGAGAAGCCACGAAGTGCCTGGTAGAGTAAGCGCTTCATGGAATGCCCACAAAGGACCGAGATAGGCGTTCCAAGCGTCCGCTTCGCGTTGATGGTTGCTCTTGGAAGAGAAGCTGGGTTGGCCTTGATACGCTCGTTCCCGGCTCAATGACGAGAAGATGAAGCCGTGCACGACATTCTTCTGGTTAGCCGTAAGGTGGCTATTGAGGTGATTCAGAATGCGTTTGGGCGACAGGGAAACCGCTAGCGCGTCGTGCCAGAAGAGAAGTTCGGTCGTAACGATCTTTCGGGCCTGTTTGGCCGCAAGAACAAAGAAGACACATGGCCTTCCGAGCGCAGATGCTGCTGTAAAAGCGTCGGCAAGAAGCCGTTTCCATTTTGCAGAAGGGTGGGGCTTAACGGAGCCTAATTCAAGACTTGCGAAAGCGGCGTTGTCATGCAGGCCGGAGCCGCGTTTGGAGACTTGGATCGTGGTCGCGCCATTTAGGCACCTTGCCGGGAAAGCGGTCTGCATCCATTCAAGGGCTACGTCGCGCAGATAGACGCACGTACCTTCCGGCAGAGCGTCATATAGTTGGTAATCGTTCGTAACGAAAAGGGTGTGTCCGTTGGCGATGCTGGTTGCACCGATAAGTGCGTCAGGTGTTTTGAGAGACATTCTCTCTTGAGAAACATAGTTGCCCCTAAGCCTGCCCGCGGCACGAGCAATCGCACCGTCAACGTCCAATATCTGGAAGTGGCGGTTCAGAATAGACAGCAGATCGAGTTCTGGGTCATATCCGGCCCGGACTCGATTGGTGAAATGGACGTGGGCAAGTAGTTCCGAAACGACGACGTTACTCACATATAACTCGACGCGGCCGTCAAGACCGGCCTGAAAGACAGGGTCCAGGCAATCCGCCCAAGGCTGGAGCGGCGGATTGTTGATGTAATATTGAACGCAATTGGTATCCAGCGCAAGCTTGGGCTTGGCCGTGTTCGTATTCTGCGTCACCTCTTGTATGCGCTGCATCGCCGTGGGCATTATCATCTACTCCGTCGTGCCCGTTTCGAAGCGCACGGAACCCTTAAGACCTTGTGCGGAAGTCGGGACGCTAACAAGTGTCAGCAAGTCTTGGAGATCGGTCTTGATTTCATCCTCCAAGTCCAGGAGCCGGTTGATGAGGACTTCGGGCTTCTCGTGTTCGACGGCCTCGGGTTGGTGCGGGCAGTACATCCCGGCTGTCAGGTTGTAGTCCTTCTTGCGGATATCTTCGATAGTCGCCCACCAGGAGTTTGCGCTTGTGTAGTCCTTGAGTCTGTCGGACTTGAGAATAGCTCGAACGCCACCGTCCCGTTCGTGACGCCAAGTGTACGGCCAGAGTGAACCGACCTGTTCGAGATCGCCGTCGGTATCGAAGTCAGGAAGTGGACGGCGTGTTGCGCCAAGATCGCGGCCGTCGCTTTCGACTCTATAGAACCAGACTTTGGAAGTGCGAACGTCGTCCTTCCCGAGCGGGCGGCGGAAGATGACAACGCTGGTCTTCGCGCCGCTGTAGGGATTGAAGACTCCGTTAGGCAAACTAATGATAGCCAAGACCTCGTTTTGTTCGACGAGCTTGCGGCAAATGTTACGGAGCATTTTCTTGGAGTCGAAGAATAATCCTTCCTTAAGGACGACGGCTGCACGACCGCCAGGCCGCAGAGCGTTCATCATGTGCTGGATGAAGAGGGCCTCGTAAAGCTTGATGTGGTATTCAAACTGGGCGAGACGTTCCTGCTTAGTAGGACCGAATGGCGGATTGGCAAGAATGACGTCGTACTTCCCTTTGTGGATGTCCTGGGCCTTGTTGGAAAGGCTGTCGTCATTCTGAAGTTGGCTGGAGCCGTCCCTGTGAAGGATCATGTTCATGAGCGCCAACTTGAAAACAAGCGGGACGTGTTCCACGCCAAAGAGGTGCTTTTCCTTGAGTTGCCGGAGCATTCGCTCCTGTTCCACAGCGGAGATGCGCTTGCGCTTGATCTGCGCCCGAACGCGTTCGAACGCACGGACGATGAAACCTCCTGTGCCGCAAGCCGGGTCATATATGGTTTCGCCAATTTGGGGGTCAACGATCTGAACCATGCGGTCCACGATATGTCGGGGTGTGAAGTACTCGGCGAATTCCTTGTTCTGGCCGAACCGTTGCAGAAGGTACTCATAAGCCATTCCGAAGACATCGAAGCGCTCACCGCCTTCATCAGGCCCTCGTGACATTATCTGACGAAGATTCAGGTCCTTGAGGCGGGAAACCAGGGCTCGTACGGTGGTCGTGTAGCGGAGTCGAAATACAGTGTCCTTAAAGAGACGGCGGACATCACGCCCCGCCGGATGGTTGGAAGTTCGAGTCGCCAAGTGGTTAAACATCTGCTTGCAGAAGTCAATGGAGTCTTCGCAGTCATGGGCCTTGGCGTAAGCGTCCGGGTCATCAGCCCAGTTGTGGAAGCGGTACACCCCTGGAATCAACTGGTCGCTGTCCGGTATGCTTTTACCGTGCGCAGCCTCCTCCTCTTCCAAGGCAATTTCGTCCCAGAGTTTCAGGAAGAGGAAAAGGCTGAAGGTTTCCAGGCGTTCAGTAGCATGAAGTGCGTCGTCGCGGAAGACATTGGCAACTTGCCAGAGTTCTTCGCCAAATTGGTTGAAGTCCGGCGTTCGCGTCATGCTATTCCTCCTTCGGAACCGACACACCCGTTTCAAGGGTCAATGCGTCGTCGGCCAAGGTAATGAGTTGTTCGATATCGCCGAAGAGGGCTTTGACCCTAAGCGGGCCGCCTGCTTGGTCAAGCCACTGACTGCGGAAGATCTGGGTAGGCGTGATGTCAGGGTTGGCCTTCTTGAAATCGGAGACCATCAAGACCATTTCGCGTTGTTCCTTGTTGAGTTTCTTGTTCAGCGCCCATTTCTCGAACTGTCGCCGTTGGTGCAGGGTTTCAAAATCGGCTTCGCCTGTGGCCACAGCAATGAAGTCTTCCAAGGTCGCTTCGGGCTCACCGTAGAGGTCGCGTAAGGCAGGAAGGTCGAAGCCCATGGTGGCCAGGAAGGAATGGTCGGGCAACCCGGATTTCTTGAAGAAACGCCAGCAGAGAATAGTTTGGGCAAATCTCTGCTTGAGTCCTTCCCGTTCCAGCCCGCCCTTGAGTTGGGCCTCGACTTGCTTGCGGAGTTCCTCCAAGAGAGCGGGTGAGATGGTCTCGGAGAAGACAAGGTGGACAGGAACGTCGGCGATTACCATCTCCTGTTCGACGCTGCGATCGTCCCCCGCATCATCGCTAACGTCGCAGCTGGTTCCATGGGCAGCACGTTCTCGGTCGATAATCTCCTCTTCTTCTTGCTCAACAGGCTCATCGACCACGCCGGGGGTATCATTTGTGACAGCAGGCTCAAGAGAAGTGATGTCGACGAAGTCCACGAGCTTGTAGATGTCCTTGCCGGTTTCCTTGCACTTACGAGTGCCACGTCCTTTCATCTGGACGTAGAGAACCTTGGACTTGGTAGGGCGGGCCATAAGAAGAACTTCCGCGTCCGGGGCGTCAATGCCGGTATCGAGCATACCAATGCCTACTAGAACGATGGGACGGGGTTTCATGTTGGGGTTTTTGTGTGCCTGCTCGATGATGGCCTTGCGTTCGGCGGCATCGGTGATCTTCTGAAACTCCTCGATAAGTTCAGCGGCACCAGGCATTTCGTTATGGACGGCCAAGATGAAGGCCTCGGCCGCTGCATCATTCGGGGGGAGGTTATTTCGGCGGTTGTATTCTTCAATTAGGGCATAGCGCAAGTTCTTCGCGTGGGCAATGGAGGCAGCAAAGACCATGGTTTTCACTGGCTGGCGTGTCCCAAGGATATCCTCAAAGTATGTTTCGGCGATAAGTCGGTTACGCTGTGGGACGTCGACAGCGCGTCCTAACTGGTCGGGCTCGAAGTCAAAACCCATATCGTGGACGCCTTCCAAGTCAACGTTGGTATGAAACTTGTGGTGGATGCACGCAGCAAGACGCTCCCACTCGGGCACTTCGGGGTTGGTTTCACCCTGACGAATTGTGTAACGATAGATGGGGCCCCTATACTGGCCGGGGTCAGTGAAGAACCGGTCCGTGTTGACCGTCTCCTTATCTGCCGGGGTGGCAGTTAGCCCCAAGAGCATGGCACCACCCTTGCCGAAATGATCGAGGACGGCGTACCAGTCACCGAAATAGGAACGGTGGCACTCGTCAAGGATAACCAGGTTGAAGTGATCTGGTTCGTAGTTGAGATACTTCTCCCGGACCGCCAAGTGCTGAATCGTGGTGATGAGGATATCACGATGACGATCGTCTTGTCCGCCGGTGGCTCGCTCGATGTTGAAGTTATCGCCGAGATGGGTCTTAAACTTCTTGACGGTTTGGACTGCCAGAGCATCCCGATCAACGAGAAAGAGAGCGCGGCGAACCAGACTAAGAGACCAGAGCTTAGCAATGATACCGGCAGCCGTGATTGTCTTGCCGGTTCCGGTGGCCATTTGGAGGTACATGCGGCGTCTGCCGACTTGCGCTGCGGCAAGGGCTTGGGATACTGCGACTCGCTGATAATCACGAAGCGTCCCATGGAGTTCCATGGCCTGCGGATGAAAGAACTCACCAAACTCAGTAGGAGTCGGAAAGCTGGTGATGCGTTCCGGAAGTGTATTTGCCTTGAGGTTCTGCCGGAGATAGACTTTGCCGTCACTGGCGAACAGGAGCGGAACATCGTGGCCGGTGTTGCTCTTGTAGGTGCGAGCATATCCCTTGGCCTGTTCGAGTGCCGCCCAGAGATCTTTGCCGGGCTTCTTGGCTTCGAGGATCGCAACGACATGTCCTTCGTGAAGGAAGACGCGGTCGGCCTCATCACCGTCAAGGTGCTCACGCCACCGCTTGCGGGTGGTCGTGAAGTCGGTTATATCCCAACCGCGTTCCTGAAGGTGCTTCTCAATCAGGATTTCGGCTTCATCTTCGTTGATGTCGGGCACCTGTGGTGACTCCTATGGCATTAGGGGGAAAGTAGCGCTTCAAGAGGTCAGCACCTTTGTCACCCATGGCGTGAAGGAGTTCTTGGATTCGCTGAAGGGCAAGGGGAGAAGGTGTTGATTTACCGTTTTCCCAGCGATTAACTGTGGGAAAAGTAACCCCTGCTCGTGAAGCGAATTGCTCCTGGGTGAGGCCCAGACGTTTCCTGAGTTGGCGAATCAGACGGCTGGCGCCGGTAGCTTTGGGCAATGCCTGCTCCCCAAGGCGTGGTTCGATAACACACATCATAGCGTCGATTATATCAGATGATATATGCTATACGTGGCTGGCTGCTGTCAAAGAAAAAGTCACGAAGAAATTGCTTGTTTGTACCTTTCGGAAGGTTGAGTTTGGGTATAGGGGTCCTTACCGACCGACTGTGGGGGCAGAAACTCCACCGTGGTATGCAGGGCCTCCGGGACGAGGGCGGCGTAGTGGCGGCGGCAGATTTCGGGGGAATTGCCCATCAAGGTCGAGATTTTGAAGAGGGATTCGCCCTTCTGGGCAAGTTGGCTGCCAAAGGTGTGACGGAAGTCAAGGCAGGTCCATTTGAGGCCTGCCTGCTGCTGTACCCGGGCCAAGTCAGAGGCGAAGTTGTCCGGGTCATAACGCTTGCCCTGGGGGCTGGGGAAACACCACCGTTCCGGGGTAATTCGGGGCCTCCAAGTGTTCAGGTAGCCCCTGAGTGCCCGGCTGATCGGCACCGCCCGGTTGATCTTCGTCTTGGGCTGCCAAAACTCTCCTTTGATGGTCTTGGCCCGCACCCGAATGATTCCAAACGGACCGCTCTTGAGGTCGATATCGGAAATAGTGAGCCAAAGCGCCTCCTCGCGCCTCAGCCCGGCGTAGATGTAAAGGGCAACCATCGCCTGAAACTGGGGATGGTCCTTTAGGGCGCTAAGCTGTCTGTCGATCTGCTCCAGGGTTAGGAAACTGATCACCGGGGCTGTCTCCTTGTGTCGGGTGATCGCAGCGGCGGGGTTCCGGTCGCCGGGCATCTGAACACGTCCTTCTTTGATGGCCCAATTGTAGAGCCGGGTGAGGATTTCGCGGTAACGGTTCGCCGTCTTCGGAGCCAGTCCTCGGGATGCAACATGCGACTGGAGCCAAGTCGAGAGGTCGGCGGTCGTGACCTGCTCGAAGTAGGTCACCTCGATGGTCGGGGCCTTGAAGCGCCGATCCTGTCCGGGCTTGGGCGGGCGCTTCCACCGCTTCGGGGTTAGCTTGCGACTGGTGACCTCGAGGGCGGGACAGGCCGTGCCGAAGACCTGGCGAAGATAGTAGATATCCGTCTGGGCACTCTTGGCTGCCTTGACGGTGCGGATGTGACTGACGTAAGCGTCGAGGATCTCGCCGATCGGCGTCCTCGTGGGGAGCGGGTTATCGAACCCCCGCGCTTGTGCGGACTCGAACTGTCTGAGGTGTTCCTTGGCGACCTGGAGCGAATCCGTCTTGAGACTACGCCGCCGGATCGTCTTGCCGACATACCACTGCAGATAGTACTTTCCGTTACGCTGAATGAGACTTGCCATAACCGGGACTCCTCAACCTGAACCTCCTTTCGGTTTCGTGCGAGTCCCGCTGCCTGGCCGATGATGTACACTTCGATGTACAAACCGGCGAAATCAGGGCATGAAAAAAAGGACTCGCGTTGTCGCAAGTCCTTTTGTGATTTATGGTAGCGGGGGCAGGATTCGAACCTGCGACCTCCGGGTTATGAGCCCGACGAGCTACCAACTGCTCCACCCCGCGTCTCTATTACTTAACCCTACCAGAACCTTGTCCCACTGTCAAGGAGAATTGCGGTTCCGCGCAAATCCCCCACACTCCCACCTTCCCGGGAAGCCACGCGCATCAAACCACGACCGATTACTCTTTTCGCTTGC
Organism: uncultured Planctomycetales bacterium; assembly: GCA_964596165.1. GTDB lineage: Bacteria > Planctomycetota > Phycisphaerae > UBA1845 > JAFGLZ01 > CAYUQT01. The sequence continues at coordinate 23,532 of CAZQTW010000080.1, forward strand.
GGCCGCACACCCTTCCCCTCACAATCAGGATCTCACGTTGCCCATCCGGTCATCCTCAGAAGAAGGGAATTATCATGAAGGTCCTCGTCGTTGGCGGAGGTGGTCGCGAGCACGCCTTGGCCTGGAAAATCGCCCAGTCCGATCTCGTCGATAAGGTCTTTTGCGCACCCGGCAACGCCGGCACCACCACGCTTGCCAAAACCATCAACGTCCCCGTCCAGGCCGAAGACCTCCCGGGACTCGAAAACCTCGCCCGTATCGAAAAAATCGACCTCACCGTCGTCGGTCCCGAAATCCCTCTCGCCCTCGGCATCGTCGACCGCTTCAATAACCTGGGTTACCCCATCTTCGGCCCGACCCAGCGTGCCGCGCGACTTGAAACCTCCAAATCCTTCTGCAAACAGGTCTGTCGCAAATATGGCATCCCCTCCGCCGACTACGCCGCCTTCCACGACCCCGACAGCGCCCGCCGCTACGTGCGCGAGCACCCGGGGCGCATCGTCGTCAAAGCCTCGGGACTGGCCGCAGGAAAGGGAGTCCTCCTCTGTCAGGACTCCGACCAGGCCCTCCAGGCCATCGAAGACATCATGGAAAAGCGTCTCTTCGGCGACGCCGGCAAGGAAATCATCATCGAGGAGTTTCTCGAAGGCGAGGAGGCCTCCGTCCTCTTCCTCACCGACGGGACCACCATCTATCCCCTCGAAACCGCTCAGGACCACAAGGCCATCTTCAATGGAGACGAAGGCCCCAACACAGGCGGCATGGGCGCCTACTCCCCCGCTCCCGTCATGGACGAAGCCATGCAGAGAACGGTCGAACGCGAGGTCCTCGTCCCCATCGTCCATGCCATGAATCGCGAAGGTTGTCCTTATAAAGGCGTCCTCTACGCCGGGATCATGGTTACCCCCAAGGGACCCAAGGTCCTCGAGTTCAACGCCCGCTTCGGCGATCCCGAAACCCAGCCCATCCTCATGCGTCTCAAAACCGACCTCGTCCCCGTCATGCAGGCCGTCATCGCCGGAAAGCTCGACACCGTCCAGCTCGACTGGGACCCGCGGGCCGCGGTCTGCGTGGTCATGGCCGCGGGGGGATACCCCGGCAAGTATGAAAAGGGCAAACCCATCTTCGGCCTCGACGAGGTCGACGATCTGCCCGACGGGTTCGTCTTCCATGCCGGAACCACCCTCGCACGCGACGGCTCCGTCCTCACCAGTGGCGGTCGGGTCCTCGGTGTGACCGCCCTGGGCGACACCATTGCCGCTGCCCAGAAGCGCGCCTACGAGATCGTCAACCACATCCTCTTCGAAAGCGCCTACTACCGCACCGACATCGCCCATCGTGCCATCGAACGCTGATCGTCCCCGTCCGGAGGTGGATATCCGCATTCCCAAGGGGTATAATCGGGTGTGGGTTTCCCCGATTTCCGGATAACCGTGACGGCACGATCAACCATGAGAAAATGCACCGATCATCCGAACCGCCTCGAAGGCTGGTCCACTTTCCAGCCCGGCCGACTCCGCGAAATCGACGTCCGCTTCCGGCATCTCCCCTGGAACGTCGACCGCCTGATGGACCTCCTCGGCATCGCCGGAACGCTCCGTGTCATTGACGTCGGCTGCGGCGGAGGCATGTTCACCCGCATGATCGCCCGTCATCTCGATCCGGCCTCCGAACTCGTCGGCATCGACATCGACCCCGACATGCTGGCTGCCGCCCGAACCGAATCGGCCCGCGAAAAACTCCCCCTTGAAATCGATTGGCGTCCCGGCGAAATCGACGAACTCCCTGCCCCCGATCGCTGGGCCGACCTCACCGTCTGTCACACGCTCCTCTGCAACCTGGTCGACGTGCCCCGCGCGCTCGTCGAGATGGTGCGTGTCACCCGTCCCGGAGGTGTCGTCGCCGCCGTCGAGCCCTCCCGACGCTACCTCAACTACGACCCCTTCATCTCCGAGCGTCTCAAGCAGCTTTCCGCCAAGGCCTCGCGCATCGTCGGAGCGCATCTCGCCTGGCTGCGGTCTCGCACGCAGGACCCGAACCCCACGCCCATTCCCCCCGAACAGCTCCCCGCGCGATACCCCGAGCTCTTCCACCGTGCGGGCCTCACCGACGTCATCCTCGACTGCGATCCCTGCACCTTCCTCCTCAGCGATCCCCGCTTCGACCGCGACGAACTCGTCCGCTGGTTCGCCGACTACGCCGACGAGCTCGACGCCACCCGCGAGCATCACCGCACCCTCTTCGTCGGCCCCGACGGAATGACCGAACACGAGTTCGACGAATACCACGCCCTGCGCGTCGAATCATACCGACGCTACGCCCGAAATCCCGAGCTCATCGCCTCCACCCATTACGTCCAGACCAGTTTCGACGTCATCGTCCGCGGAACCGTCCCGGAGGCGCCCCGAACATGACCACCAAAAAAATGATGCGCTCACTCATCCTCCCGATCATCCTGCTCCTCCTGCCCCTGGCCCTGTCGGTCCATGCCCAGCAGACACCCCCGCCCAAGCGCATCCAGCTCGAAAAACACAAACGAGGCTACACCGTCTACACCCCCGCGGGACTTGAAGACAAAAAAACTTACCCCGTCGTCATCTGGCTGCATCCCCTCAAAGGGTCCATGAACACCACCTTCCACCGCGACTGGTGGACCGAGCTCAACCAGCGCAAAATCTTCATGGTCTTCCCGGAATCCGTCGACCCCAAAGAATGGCGCGACGAGGACATCGACTATCTCAAAGACCTCGCCGCCGACCTCCCCCGCCAGGCCGCCATTGACCGAAAACGCCTCGTCCTCTTCGGCTACCAGGCCGGCGGACAGTTCGCCTTCGAGGTCGTCCGCAAGCACCCCTCCACCTTCGCTTCCGTCATCACCATGGCCGCCTATCCCATCTCCGTTTCCGAACAACCCGTCCTCTATCTGTTCCCCGCCGGCGCACGACGTTCGCTCAGCGTCCTCATGGTCGTCGGCACCGCTGACAACCTCCGCATGTTCTGCCGACAGGCCGCCGAGGAACTCCAGGCCAAGGGCTTCGCCGCGGGACTTGTCGAAGTGCCCGATGCCGGACCGACCTACCTGACCGCCGCCAAACCCGGAATCCTCGCCTGGCTCGACAAAATCGTCGCCGGAGAGCGCCCATCGGTCACACTGCCCGAAGCCGAGCAGGCCGCCCGAA
>CAZQTW010000081.1:0-26148 GCA_964596165.1 uncultured Planctomycetales bacterium
TAACCCACAAGGAGGTCGTAAAAAAGAGGCCAGTGTGAATAATCCGGGCTAGAGCACGGACAGGGTCTTAACGCAGGGATGGCTTGGATGGGCATAAGCAACCTGCACCGCAAGGCGGGTCGAATCAAGGAGGCTGATGAGGCGCTGAACAAGGCCGTCGAGTTGGAGCCCGCCAATCCGGTGATCGCCAAGCTTGCCGCCGCGATGAGCGAACGAGGGGGCAATCCCGACCAGGCGATCGATCGGCTCAAGAAGGCGGCGGATTCCCATCCGACGACGGAGAACCTGTTCAGGCTTGCTCGGTTGCTCAGCCAACAAAAACGACACGCCGAAGCGGTCACGTATCTCAACCAGTTGGTCAAACGCGGGGACGCCACCGCCGATGTGCACTATGAACTCGGCCTGGCACTGATGGAACTCAAACAAGTCGAACCGGCCGCCGCTTCGTTCATACGGGCCACCGAGCTTGACTCCAAGCACGGCGGCGCCCTCGGCCAACTCGGCATGTTGTTTGCCCGAGCGGGCAGATTCGAGGAAGCCGAGTCGTACATGACCCGGGCCGTGGCGGCCGATCCCAACTCGTATCAGGCCCACTATAACCTGGGACTCGTTCTTGCAAATCGACAGACATATGATCGAGCCGTGCAGGAATTACGGAGGGCCATAGAACTCAACCCCGACTATGCCAAGGCGTATACCAAGCTCGGGCTGATTCTGGCTGAGCAGGGGAAGGCCGCTGACGCGATTCAGCAGTATCGCAAGGCGCTGAGCCTCGATCCGAACGATGCTGAAGCCGCGGAGAATCTCAAGACTGCGGGCATGAAGTGACCGACTCCATTACTCGCAAGGACGGCCGGCATCCTGACGAGTACCCGCGGCAAGGTCTGGCATATCTTCCCATCGGCGCCACCCAATCAGTTGGCCTATTGCATCCACAATATGCCATATATCTGTGATTATCTGAGACCGCTCGCTTTCCCGTTGCAGTTTCGCCCACTATGATCATAATGATGGGAGGGGAGACTCTTCTATGGCTCGAGTGCCCAAGTCTTTCAGATGCGAATACCGATCCGTACCTCGGTACCCCATTGAAGGTCGGTGTCCGTGTCGAGTCGGAATCAGGGGATGACCGTCCGTGGGAAGGGAGACACATTTCATGAGTAGATTGCTTATGGCGACAGCGACAGCGTGGGCATTGCTTGGTGCCTCACCGGTGTGGGCGGTCTTGGACCCGAACAATTCGGGCGACTACCCCACGAACGGCGGCTATGGAATCATCATTTGCGGCAACAGCCACGTCGAATACGGCATCATCGACGACGCGATCAAGGAATTGCTGCGCCAGACCTACTTGACGATGGTTGAAGATCTGAACTTCCATCCGAATAACGTATGGGTGTTGGTTGACGGCGGCAACAACGTGGGCAACTGGACACAAGGGTTGTTCGACGATTTGCCGGCTACCAAGGCGCAGGTCGCGAGTACCTTCCAGACTATTGGAGACCGGATGTGGAGCGACGCCAATACGCCACGCAACCTTCTGGTTGCCTTTGGAGGACACGGGGCTGACGGTTCGGTGCCCACCAGCATGATGGTGCAGTTGTACGACAAGACGATCTATGACACCGTCTTCATGAACGACTGTTTCCTCAAGATCAACAACAACGGCCACGGCGGTAGTCCGATCGTGCGATTGGACGTATTGGCGACGATGTGCTACAGCGGCGGGCTGATCGATGACTTCCGCAATGCCTTCAACAGTTACCGCGGCAGTACGTGGCCGAATGCCAAGCACTTCTCCATCGTGACGGCCGGTGATGGAACGGACATTACCACCGGATTCCTCGGCGTGACGTTGCTGCAACGGATTCGCGGCTACCAGCCGACAGTCGATCTTGACGCGGATGGGCGGCTGAGCATCTATGAGTATTTCATCGCGGCCGCGAAGGCCGATCTGACGAACCCCATGGTACCCTACACGCCGTACATTCCCGATGTGATCTACCAGCCGAGCGACCTTTACATTGACTTTGGGTATGCCGAGCACCCCCTGTACTACGAGTGGAACGAAATGGAGAACCTGACGACGGGCGTTGCGCCGGCCGGTTCCGGATCGGTGACCCGTCAGCCGAATCGCACTCAGTACGTATATGGAACGCAGGTGACGCTGACGGCGAGTCCGAGTGCCGGCTACACCTTCACCGGCTGGACGGGCGATGTACCCGGCGGCAGCAGCGCGACGAATCCGATTACGATCACCATGGATGCCAACAAAACAGTAAACGCTACCTTTACAGGAGCCTTGACGCTGGGCGTGTCGATTATCCAACCCGGTTGGGGCAGCGTGGCCGTCGAGCCGAGTCAGCCCACCTACGCCCCGGGAACGCCGGTGACATTGACGGCGACTGCGGGTGACGACTATGAGTTCGTGGAGTGGACGGGTGATGTGCCGGGCGGTCACAGCACGTCGAATCCATTGGCGATTACCATGAATGGGGACAAGAGCGTCACTGCCGTCTTTACCCGAGTGTTCGCCCTTACCGTATCGGAAATCAACGACCCCATGGGCAGCGTTGTCCTTGATCCTGTACCCAATGATTCGAACCATCCGAGATACCGAGACGGAAGCGTTGTCGTCCTGACGGCCCAACCTTTGGAGGGGCGTGTGTTCAAGCGTTGGGAATTGCCCGATCCCGAACACCCGGGCGACGCCAATTTTGTGCTCATCGATGCGAACAACCCCCTGATGGTGTTAATGGACGGCGACCGTCAGGTGACGGCCGTGTTCGGGTGTAGTAATGGCGTCGGCCAGGCGTTGCTGCTGACGGTCCTTGGGGCATGGATTTGCGGACTCGCTTTCCGCTTTATGCGGCGACGCTAGACAATGCGCTCGGTCGGGTGGCGTCGGCCGACGGCTGAGAGTTGCCGGCCAATCAAGATTCGTAGGGTCTTTCCCGGCATCCCTCCGAAGAACTGCTGCCTGAGGGTGGCGTCCAGGCGGGCGAGGTTCGGCGAACGACCGCCGGCGGAATCATATCAAACCCGTGCGACTCCGGTCGGAGGCACGCTGAAACCTGTGACAGATTGAAATGAGCTTTTACAATCCCTTCGTGTTGCTCAACGTGCGGATCATTTGTAGAGCCGCCGGACCGGCCAGGACCACGCCGATCGCCGGGAAGATGAACAGAATCAGCGGCAACATCAGTTTGACGGACGTCTTCTGGGCGCGCTCTTCGGCCTTCTGGCGTCGCTTGGTCCGTAGGCTGTCCGCTTGATTCCGGAGGGCTTTGGCGACGCTCGTTCCGAATCGTTCGGCCTGGGTCACAACGGCCACCAGGCTCTTGACTTCACTCAGGCCGGTGCGGGTGGCCATGTGCTCCAAAGCCTCTGCTCGGGGCACGCTCATTTGCGTCTCCAGAGTGGTGATCGTGAACTCCTCCGCAAGTTCGGGGTGAACGAGCGCCAGTTCGTCCCCGACGCGCTGAATCGCCGCATCCAACCCGAGTCCCGCTTCCACCGAGATGACCATGAGATCGAGCGAGTCGGGCAGTCCATTGCTGATTCTCTCCGATCGCTGAGAGGTGGCGAGCATCAGCCAGACGTTCGGCAACATGAATCCGAGTCCGCCGAGCGTCGCGCTCAGACTGGCGATGTTTCGCATGGGATGCCCACTGCCCCAAGCCAGCGCCAAGGTGACGGCGGCGAGGCCGATTCCCAGGATGGTCTTGCTGGCGAGGAAGAAGGTCACGGCGGATTCACGGCGAAAACCCGCGTTGGACAGCTTGACCCGCAAGGCGCTCATCTGCTCGTCGCTCTTGGGCATAACGGGTCTGACGGCAATAGGCGCTATCTTCTGGACGAGGCGTTTCGCGGCGGACTCGCCCGCACCTTGTTTCTTCGTTTCCTCGGCGGCTCGCTTGCCGCTCATGCGCCGCAAGATGGCCTCCTCTTGCTCTTTCTTCGCCGGCCAAAGCGAATGCGCGATCATCGCGGCGCTGATCACCACCATCACCACTACCAGAATGAGTTCGGTCATATCACACACCCCCGCTGACATTCAGCGTGGTCAGAGGTCCTTTCCCCTCGACGATCAGACTTTAATGTTGACGATCTTCTTGATCATCGCCATGCCCATGAGCTGCATGATGACGGCGGCAAAAAGCATCATCCGGCCGCTTTCGTCGTAGAGCAGCATTCCCGCGTACTTCGGATTGACCTGGAGCTCGATAACAAAGACCAATACCGGCAGAGCCAGGAGGGTCCATCCGCTCAGCCGTCCTTCGGCCGTCAGGGCCTTGACCTGTCCGAACAAGTGAATTCGATCGCGGATCACCGCGCCGATCTTGTCCAGGACTTCCGCGAGATCGCCGCCCGTCTGTCGCTGAATCTGCACGGCGGTTACGAAAAACCGCACGTCCAGGATGTCCACACGGTCCGCCATGTTCTTCAGGGCCTCCTCAATGCGGATGCCCAGGTTCTGTTCATGAAATACCCGCCCGAATTCGGTGCCGGCCGGGTCGGGCAACTGTTCGCTCACGAGATGAATGCCGCTGGCCAGTGAGTGGCCGGCCCTCAACGCCTGGCTGATCAGCTCGAACACGTCGGGGAGCTGTTCGACGAGCTTGTTCATGCGGCGCTTCCGCAGGAACACGAGTACGAGGAGGGGGAGAATCATTACCCCGACCGCGGCGCCGAGCGCAACGATGAGCCCCATTTGAGCGAAGAAGAGGCCGAAACCCGCCAGCGATGCGATTCCGAACAAGTTGACCAGCACGCGACTGGCCTTCCAGTCTACGTTCGCCTGATCCAGAGTCCGTTGAAGCTTGGGCACAAAGCTCAGTTTCGATAGGGTTCCCTCGAGCAGCCCGTGCTCCGTTTCGGTGTCCTTGCGGCGGAGAATGCTCTCGTGAACGTCCTCCTTTTTCTTGCCGCCTCTGCCGTCTTTGAGGCGGTCCAACAGCTTCTTCTCGTCCGCCGATCGGAGGTCTCGGATCAATTGGAAGATACCGACGACCACAAGCGTGCATCCGATCAACGGAAGAACAATCAGGACGACGCCCTTGATCGTATCCGCGAAACCTGCTGCTAACATCGCTACACTCCACCGCTTGAGCGGCGACAATCATGCCGCACGCTGAGCGTGTCCTCGGAGTCACGTGTCCTCGTGGTTCGAGACGAGTACTCGCCGTTCAAACATGCTCGTATCCACTTCCGAACCGGAAGCCTTCAATCGCTCCAGGAAGGTGGGACGTATACCCGTGGCCTCAAAATGACCAAATGCCCTTCCGTCCTCGCCGATGCCTTCCTGGACGAAACGGAATATGTCCTGCATGGTGACGATGTCCCCCTCCATGCCCTGTACCTCCGTAATTGCCATGATCTTTCGCGGACCGCCGGTCAAACGGCTCGCTAGGAGGATAAGGTGCACGGCCGACGCGAACTGCTGGCGAATGGCTTTCACCGGCAGCTCGAATCCGGCCATCATGACCAGCGTTTCGATGCGCTGCATGGCGTCGCGGGTACTGTTCGCGTGGATCGTGGTGAGCGAACCGTCATGGCCGGTGTTCATGGCCTGTAGCATGTCCAGCGTTTCCGGCCCGCGACACTCACCAACGACGATTCGGTCCGGCCGCATTCGCAGGCTGTTGATCAGGAGGTCCCGAATGGTGATCCGGCCTTTGCCCTCGATGTTGGGTGGACGCGACTCCAGCCGGACGACGTGTGGCTGACGGAGCTGAAGTTCCGCGGCGTCTTCGATCGTGACGATCCGCTCGTCCTCGGGAATGAACGAACTACAGTTGTTGAGAATCGTGGTCTTTCCCGAACCCGTGCCGCCGACGATCAGGATGTTCAATCGCGAGTGCACACAGGCCCGGATGAAGTCAATCATCTCAGGCGTGCAGCTCTCGAATCTCAAATAATCGTCCCAGGTGATGGGATCGCGCCCGAATCGGCGAATGCTCATGGACGGTCCGTCAATGGCCAAGGGCGGGATGATCGCGTTCACACGGCTACCGTCGGGCAACCGGGCATCCACCATGGGACAGACTTCGTCGCAGCGCCGACCGACCGCGCTGACGATCTTGTCGATGACGTGCATCAGGTGCGAGTTGTCTTTGAACCGAACATCCGTCAACTCGAGACGACCGTGTCGTTCAACGTACACCTGTTTGGGCCCGTTGACCAGGATGTCGCTCACCTGGGGATCGTTGAGCAGAACCTCCAGCGGTCCCAACCCGAACGTCTCGTTCAGGATTTCCTCCACCAGCCGCTGACGGTCGGTGAAATTGAGCAGTGCGTTTTCCTGCTCGCTCAGCTCCGTCACGACTTCCCGCACCTGTTGACGTATGCTTTCGTCGTCGCCGGTCATCCGGGTCAGGTCGAGCTTGTCCACCAGCTTGCGATGAATCCGTGTCTTGAGTTCACCCCACTGATCCAGCCGGTCCTGTCGGGGTTTGACGTCGCGACGCTCGCCGGGCTTCTCCGGCGCGGCTTCATGGTTGTTGACGACGGCCGTTGGCGCGGCTGACGGTCTTGGCTTAACGAGCTTGCCGAACACGGTCTCTCTTCCTTTTCACTGGGGTCGCTTCCGGGTCGGTCGCGACCGGCCTCCTCACCATCGGCCACCCTCCCCCCGGGGCTTGCTTCGCGGGGTTCGTGGCGACCCTGCTACGTCCTCAGGCAATCCGCGACGGATCGAACGATCAGTCGCTGAATATCTTGCTTAACAGGCCTCCTGGTTTCTTTGCAGATGAACCCTCATCCTGCAAGGTTGCCGGCGAACGTATCTTCTCCGCCAACTCGCGGAAACACTGCCGAACTTTGCTCTTGCTTGCGTGAGTACTCAGCGGTTCCCCCATGTTGATCGAGCCGCTGACCGTCTTCCAGTCGTCGGCGATCGTGTGGAACACCGGACAGTTCAGAGTCGCTTCCACGTGTTCCAGCGTCAGATGGCCCGGATCCCGACCCAATTGGTTGCAGACGAGCTTGATTCTCGAAAGGTTGTACCCCGTCCGGACCAACTCTCCGAGAATGCGATCCGTGTTCCGAATGCTGCTGACCAGAAGCTGGATGATCAGCAGATTGACGTCCGCCATGTCGAGTACGGTCTTTCCGCCGAAGTCGTAGCGATTGGGACCATCCACGACGACGTAATCGTAGAGCTCTTGGAGCGCACTCAGGACATTTCCACAGTGTGCCGCCGACATCTGCTCGGCCTGGGCAAAGCTCGAGGGCCTGGCGAGTATGTTGACCCCACTCGGGTGCTTGACCATGGCCTTTTCGATCATCTGTTGATCGCACTGTTCTGGGGTGTCGCACAAATCCGCAATGGTAAAGGTGGGTTGAACGTCCAGGAATGTGGCGACCTGTCCGAAACGAAAATCCATGTCCACGACGGCTACTTGACCGGCGTTCAGCCCGGCCAACTCGACGGCAAGGTTCGTCGCTACCGTCGTTGAGCCCACGCCGCCGATGCTCCCGATGACGGCAATGAGCTTGCCCGTCTTCGGCGCGGACGCTCGTTGCTGGGCCACGCGATTCAGGGCATTCGTCAGTTGTTCAACGTCCAGGGGCTTGACCAGGAACTCGCGGAAACCGGCACGCATGCTGGCGAGAATCACTCGGCCGTCCTGAGATCCGCTGACGGCAAAAACGGGAAGATCCGGACGATCTTTCAAGACTTGGGTGGCCACCTGCAGGACAAGGTCGGGGCTCGGATCCAGGTGGACAACGACCACGTCGCAGGCAAATTGGCTCACGGCCGCCGTCAACAATCCGGGCTCGTCGACCTCCGCGACAATCTTGACGCCGTCGATGCCCAGAAGCTCCGTGCGCAGGGGAGCGGCATAGTCTTCGTCGGCGTTGAAGACAATCAGGCGCGTCCCCTTTGCCATGAGTCGCCTTTCGCAATACGGTCGTTGAGCGGTGTTGCACCGAGCTCGGCTGGCGGCAACATCGCTTCTACGTTATCGCTCGCTCAGACGGCATTCCCATCGGCGCGCGAAAACCGGCCTGCGCCAAGAAGGCTAGGCCGCTCCAATTATTTGCAGGCTTCCGTTCCTGAAGGCTTTTTTGCTTCGGCCGTGTGGCCCCCCCGAAAGCAGAACAGCATCGATCAGTGGGCTTCCTCGTATGCTGTCGTTCCCCATGGACCGATAAGTCCGGCATCGGCCCGAGGTTCCGACGCACTGGTATTCTGCTTGTATCCCTTGACCGGTGCGGCGGTCTGCAGGGCTCGTTGCACGTCCGTGGTTGAGGGCCGTTTATCACCTTCCAACTGTCCAAGTCCGAACAACTGCCAGTCGTTCGGAGGCGTCATCTCTTGTCCCGGCACGGGCGGGACCTGTTCCGGATTCATCGGTGCGACCAGTTCGGGTGTAACCAGCACCAGGAGTTCCGTGGTCGCACGTTGGTACCTGACGGAACTGAACAGGGCACCGAGTACGGGGATGTCGCCAAGGCCCGGAACCTTCTGGGCCACACCGCGTACCTTCTCACTTAATAGACCGGCCAGCGCCAGAGTCTGTCCGTTTCCGACCTCCACAACGGTCTCTAGCCGGCGCTCTGCCTTGCCCGGGACCGAGGTGTTCTGGATGACCGTTCCAATAGTATCATCGGGTTCGCTGACCTCCGGCATTATCCTCATTCTGATCCGTTGATCCGCAAGAACCGTCGGCGAAAACGCCAATTGGACGCCAAAATCCTTGAATTCTACAGATGGCACCCCGTCCCTCTGGGGTACGGGGTATGCAAACTCGCCGCCAACCCTGAAGGTGGCTGTCTGGCCGCTGATTGCCACGAGATTCGGTTCGGCCAAGACTCGCAGCAGGTTGTTCTGGCGCAATGCATTGATGAAAAGCTGCATTTGAACACGGGGGAAACCGATCGACAGGGGGACCGTGGGCTGGAGCGGGATCCCTTGGTCGCCGGTAAGGAAGGGTACCCTTGGCGGGTTGGCACCGGGGATGACGGGTGCGACGAGCGCGTCGGCCGCCGCTCCGATGTTCGACGGGTTGATCCCACTGAGTTGGTTCACGACGAACATGTCCTTGACGTTGTCCCCCGCCAGCCAGCCGTTGACGCCGAGCTCTCTCAAGGCCGTCTTGCTGACCTCGGCGACGGTGCATCGGAGCAATACCTGCTGGGTTCCGACGACCTGCATGTGGTTCTTCACCTTGGCCGAGCCCTTGGATGCCTTCCCGGCGCCATTCTGCTTGCCTGACTTGTCCGGCTGATTGCCCTGGTCATCCGAATCGTCCACAAGGCCGCCCGACTTCTCCGCGAAGATCTGGGCGATTTCCATAATCCGTTCGCCCGTCTCGACGTCCGGAACCTGGCCCTCCAACACGATGGTGTCCAGAATCCGTCGGGCCTTCGCACGGGCATGCGGTGCCGACTGTTTGATCATCGTGTTCAGGTAGTCGATCGTCAGCTCCCTTTCCTTCAGAGAGAAATCACCCTCCGCTTGGACGATCTGAATATGGTTCTTGACGTTCTTGCGATCGGCGACGAATGTTTCCGCGAAGTCCTGAACCCTTTTGACGTCCTGCGGGTTCTCGGTTTGACCCTCGAGTACGATGCAGTTCCAGACGGCCCGTGCCCTTATGTTGCCCTTGGGCAGTATCTGCGAGATCATCTCGTTCAGACGCTCAACCTCGACCTCTACCGTGATTTCGACGAGCTGGCACTGGTCGTCCTCAGTGACGAGGAGAAGCTGTGTCGTTCCGGGGTTCACTCCGATGACGAGGATTTCCTTTGGGGAGATCGCCTCTGCGGAGATGATGACCTCGCCCTTGCCCTTCTGCTGACCGTTCTTGTCGCCGGGCTCTCGTTGTGAGGGGCCGCCGGCACCGGTTCGTACCTCGATCTTTGTGCCTGCCTTGCCTTCCCCTGAACCTTCCTCCTTCGGCTGATACCACGTCATAACCTTACGGCAGGGCAGGGAGGTTCGGACCAGCATGCTCTTATTGACGCCAATGCGGAATCGCTGGACGGGTTCGACCCTCGCTACCGCCTTGAAGATATCCTTCCGAGGCGGTTCTTCGGCGGGTTTGCTGACCGTGGCCGGGCTGACCTTGACTTCCGCGCGGAAGACCGGCGTCTTGCCGTCCTTTGTGAATAGCCGGAGTTCCGCTTCGCCGGCTCGCAATCCTCGAATGACCGTTTCGAACTCCGAGGCGCGCTCCACCAAGAGAATACCTTCTGGTTTTGCCTCCGCCTTGGAGCAGGGTTCGTCCGTCTTGACCACGACGGCTTGGTTGGCCATGAGTGCGATCTGCTGCAATGGCTGCCGGATGACGGCGCCGCTGAACGCGGCTGTCTTTCGGGCCTCGTCGGCCGATTGGTCCGTTGTGGAACCCACCTGGGCCTGTTGACCCGGCGAGCTATTCGTGATCGGGCCTGCAAGAAAGACTATGCCGAGCAGGACGGCGAATCCTTCGACGCCGGTGCGCCGTCCGTACCTACGTGTGGACACTTCCGTGTTGAATGACATTATTGACCTCCCTGCCAATCCGGTCGTTGAGATGAACAGCATGTCGGCCGCGTCGCCGACCCGGAGGCCACCTTGTCTGAAGTGGCCATGACTAACGCAATTCTGCTTGGTGGCCTCCGCTTGAGGCGAGGCCTGTCTCTTGTGTCTGCCCTGCCAACGGGGCCGTTCCGCTTGTCGCCGACACGGAGCCCGTCCTTGCTACTCCCCAAACTCGTAGTCGATAGATCGATCACCGGAATCCGCGCCGGATTTCCGGGGGGGCTGCCCGGCCGTTTTCCGCGCCGGCATGTTGGCCGCATCGTTCCGCATTCCCCCTTCGTCGTCTCGGAATTCCTCCATCGAATCCTTGTCTCGGAAGACGAGTCGTTCGCGTTTCTTGCCGTTCGACAGATCCAGATACCACGGATGAACCTGAGCCACCTGAACGGGTTCCGGCTCGGGCTCCACCGTCTCGACCGCGGGCTGGCTGACCGGTGAATTGCCGAGCCCGTATAGAGCCTTTTCGCTGTCGGCCGCTATCTCTTGATCTTTCTCATCGAGCGAGTTGCGCATGGCCAAACGTATCTTTCCCTTCTCGCTGGCCAAGTGGAGTTTGCCGACATCCGTCGTCTTCACGAGAAGGGTGACCGATCGCGCGACCATCGGACCGGTGTCTTGGGGCGTTTGCCCTTTTTCGCCTCCAACCGCGATGACTTCGATGTTCTGCAGAATAATCTTGCTGATCGTCTCGGACTTTCCGCCGCTTCCCACAGTGAAGACGGCGGCCACGTCGACGCGCACCCCCGGTTTGAGCCAGCCGCCCACACCAACCCACTCGTCCACCTTCACGGCGACGGCACGCATTCCCTCAGGGATGCGAGCGACCAACCCCGGTGCCGTTCCCTTGGGTGCCAACATGGTTCCCAGCACGGGCATATCCTTGGGAATCATCATTGACGTCACCCTGTCGATGACATCTTCCGGCTTGGCGAACTGCTGGGAAGGAGCCAAGCTCTGCGGGATCTGTTTCACGGTCAGCATGTTCTTCGTGATCGAGACGCCCTGCGGTATTTCCGCCGCAGCGGTGACGATGGGAACCGTGGCGGCTGCAGGGGTGGATCCCTTGGCGCGTTTGACGATGTCGACGAACAGCTTGATGGCGACAACGCCAACGGCCAGTCCGATAGCGAGCGGAATGATGGCTTTACCTTTCATGGCCTCACCTTTCATCCCCCACATTGGGGAAACAGCCCCGAGCGCGTGCGAATGCGCGGTCCCGAGGTTAAGAGACCACACTGGGTCCGCTCTCCCAAAGGCGGTCCTTGGGCGCACCGACCCAATGCTAGACATATCGGCCGAATGTCGTTGTCAGCTCAAGGCTTACTAGCGACATTCCCACTCGCTTCTTTCCCCGAATGGGCGGCGGACCTGTCTACTCCCCCTCCTTGCGCATCGAGCAGGTCGCCGTGAGTATCTTGCTCTCCAGGATCGGAAAGTAGCCTCCAATCAGGGAGATCTGTGCGTAAGGTATTGACACAGCTACAACTTCTGTTGGATTGCCCGTAGTCGCTCGGGTCAGGGCTATGGTGTAGCCTGCCAGCCCTGCAGCTCCAAGGTAGCCATCGACCCGATTGCGAATTTCCTGGTCCGTTGCCCCCTTTATGACGGCTGTTCGGCAGCCCTCGCGGGCGGCGTTGGTCAGTGTCTGTTGGACGGACATCGCCCAGCTAAACTCGATGATCCCGAACACGAGCGTCAAGAGGAGGGGGGCCACAATGGCCATTTCGACTACAGCCGCACCACGATACCTTACGTTCCGTCGATACGTTCGTCTCCTCGCTCCCATGTTCACACCTCCCTTCTCCAACCGCCACGTCAGAAGGCCCACCATCCCAGCCACTGCCCGCACAGGATCACCAACGATCCCGCCGTGAGCGGTACCCCGTAGGGGAGCAACTGAGAGGTGTTGCCGAAACTCCTGGCGGCGCCAAACTCACTGAATGCCGTCTTGGGGCTGCTGACTTTCACCATGATCGTCTGCATGTTGGCCATGGCGCTGTACAGCCGACCGCTCGACAGGATCATGATGATCGCGACGATTCCGCCGATCACCGCGCCCACACAGAAAGCGATCAGCGTCATGAACGGACCGAACCACACTCCGATGGCGGCCATCAGTTTGACATCGCCGGCTCCCATGCCGTGCATCGCCCAGGGAACGATCAGGACACCGAGGCCCACGAGAAGCCCCCAGAATCCCGTGAGGAGTCCCCCTGATCCGTGGAAGGCGAATTGAACCCCGAACCCGACCAGCGCCAACGCGGCGTTCAACCAGTTCGGCACCTTCCTGGCTCTGTAATCGATCCATGACGCCAAGAGTACACCTGGCACCAAGATCGCGCAGGTGACGTCCCAATACCCCCAGTGCATGATTGCGACCTCTCTACAAGAAACCTCTGATTCCTTGATCCCGCTTCCATCGTTCGGATGAGCGCCGGTGCCACCTGAGTGGTCAGGAATCCCCTGAATACGCTTCCTACAGACTTGCTCTCAGCCCCTTTAACAAGCCGTGGGCAGCCGTTCCGAAGAGCGGTGCCCACTGGCTTGTGTGTTTCCCAGATAGAAGCAGCACTCCCGCTGCGACTACTCCGGCAGCGCGGCAGTCACGCCCGTGAAGATCGTGTTGACTCTGTCGCCCAGGGCAGTAATGGCCGCCAACGCGACGATGATGATCAGCGCCAGCATCACCGCATACTCAGTTGCAGTCGGGCCGTCTTCATTGACGAGAAAACTCTTAATTCGATTAAGCATTTGGACCTCTCCTTCTAGTGTGTTCCTTGGGAGTCGTGACGCGGTTCTTGGCCTCGCGTTGCGGGCCGTCGTACGTCTCCCAGGGGTTTTGAGCCCAAGGGCTCTTCCCTCTGAAATCAACGGCATACATACCGTTGATACCTATCCTTTTGTCTTGAGGTTTCCCGGCTCATTCCGTCCGCCGGGTCGTCTGTGAGTCACCGCCTGGCAGGTTTTTCGGCGATCCCGTTTTCCAGGATGGCGATCGGCGACTGGCTACTAGAACATAAGAAACAATTGGGGCTCAGGCAAATCAACTCGGGGAATTTGGCTTGCGTTGGGTAACTGGGAAATGCATGCACATCATGGGGGCGGCGGAGACGCATCGCCACAAAACGCATTATGGGAATCCGGCTGCCACAGGCAGTGCAGACGGCACAAACCGCATTCTTCAACAAGTGTGAATTGTCGGCCCGAGAACCTCGGACGATGCCGTATGGGGTTCACATGCCGCGGAGCGCCCAGGAGGAGTTGGCGCAAGAGCCAAGCGTTGCGAGCGCGTCGAGAGTCCTGCGGTCGGCGGTTTGGGTGCGGCCCGGGGGGGAGGGGATGCGGCCACGGAATGGGGGGGCACACTGGGTACGTCCACCGTATCTGCCTTGGAGCGGCTGTTCCCCACGATCTTGCAGATCCCGATCACCCTTCCGCCGTCGTGAAGAACCAGCCTCGGGGCTTCCACATTGCCCTGAATGGTCCCTGTTGCCTCCACTTCAACAACGCTCTGAACCTTGACGTCTCCCTTGACCAATCCTCGTACGGTAAGGGCGTTCGCCTGGATGGGAGCGACGACATGTCCTTTTCTCTCTACAACCACGTTGCCGCATGTCGCCATCATTCGGACGGCATGGTAGTTCTTGATGCAGTAGTCTTCGCACACGACTCGCTTATGGCAGTGGGGACAGAAGATGGACATCGTCTGGTGGGAGACCTGAATCGGCTTGCCGCAGAACGTGCATGGCACGGTCTTGAAATCGGTCTTGGCGGTCTTCTTGGCCATGGGTTGGACCTGAGTGCCTGATTCAACAAGGTCGTGCCGCCGGTTCCCCCTTCGTCGGCACGGTTCCATGCGAAGGGAAGTGCATGTTATTCCTCCCCCGCAGCGCACATTCGACCCGCCGATACCACGCATGGCGATACCACGCATAGGATCGTCCCGGTTGCTGGAATCGCTTTAGCCTTTCTTATTCTGCTGTGTCGGAGGCGGAGCCTGTTTGGGCGGCTCGTGCGAGACGCCCGGGGGACGCGCCGCTGTTGCCTTGGACCCATCCTGAGGACCCACGATGCAATTTCCGGTGAAACTCGCACCGTCAGCCACCTCCAAACGCGACGTTCTGAGGTCCCCCTCCAATTTGGCGGAGGACTTCAGGTGAACCTTTCCTGTGGCGGTCAGGTTGCCCTTCACCTCGCCGTCCACATCGATGTTCCCTGCCGACACATCGGCCGCCACTCGGGCGCCCTGGGCGATGTGGAGCTGCCCCTTTGTCCTGATGGCCCCTTCGAACTGACCGAACACACGAACACCTTTCTCAAAGTCCAGCTCGCCTTTGAACTTGGCGTCCGCACCGATGATCGTGGGAAATTCCCCGTTCCCTTCAGCCGGCATCCAAACACTCCTTCGTTCAGAGTACACCACTACTGACGCCGCGGACATTCGCGGACGCCCTATTGTAAACGAGCGACGATGCCCGTTCAACGTTCCTCAACATGCGAACGATCACATCATCGGCTGGCTCGGTTGAACGACTACAGCCACGAGGGAAGGTTTCGGTCGGTGGGCGAATGCGGTAGCGGGCGTATAATAGGCGGGCCGGTGGCCTCCAACGGCAGAGGGTGGACACGTATGAAGGGGTTGGGTCGGTTTTGGCTAAGGCCTGCGATGTCCTTGTTCTACCGCCGTTCGCGAGGGGCGTCTCTTGTATATCACGAGGTCTTCCCCGATGGCGGCGATCGCCCTCACACGTCGACCCAGATCACGGTCGGCGATCTGAAACGTCAGCTCGAATTCATTGCTTCAAACCTGTGCGCTCTTCCGATCGACGAATTCGTCGGAGGGCTTCGCCGGTCCTGCCTGCCGGCTGGGGCATGTCTGGTTACGTTCGATGACGGGTTCGCCGACAACTGCGATATCGCTTTGCCCCTTCTTCGCCGCCTCGACATTCCGGCCACGTTCTTCATCGCGAGCGGATACGTTACCGGGGGGCAACCCTACGAGGCGGACGCTCTGCACGATGTATTGAAGCTGGCTCACGATCAGGATCGCGTCGAACTGGACTATCGTCCGTGGGGCGGTCCCACGCTGACTTTGTCCTACTCCGGCACAGGCCGCTCCTCGTCCTATTTTCGCGTGGTCGGTATCTACAAGCGGCAGATTCGCCACGTCCACCGTCGCGCATTCATCGAATACACGGCCGAGCGGTTCGGCGTGTCGTCCGCCTCACTTCGGTGGCCGGCCATGCTGACCCCCAGCCAGGTCCGACAACTTGCCGATGCGGGGATGACTATCGGCTCGCACACCGAATGGCACGCCTCCCTGGCCGCAGAGGGGGTTGAGGAATACGTCCGCCAATTGCGGGTGAGCCGCCAAGTCCTTCGAGATGTAAGCGGACAGTCCGTGGACTACTTCTCGTATCCTTACGGTGATCCGGAGTATTGTCTGTCGGCGTGGCCGCACGTTCGTGATGCGGGCTACTCGGCGGCGTTCATGGCCTGTGGGCTTGTCTCTAAGATGCGACTGGGGCCCTACTTGATCGATCGGCAGGCGACCAGCGGCGGAGTAGCCGGTCTTTGCGCGTCGCTGCTGGGTCTGAAGCCCAGCCAGTTTCGTCAACGACGTGCACTTTCGCATTCCCTCGCGCGAGGAGTTGTCGAATGCACGTAGCCATGGTGACGCCATTGCCGGCAGATCCGGACAGACCGAGCGGAGGCGTGGCCGTCGGTTCTGCGGTGCTGATTCGCTCAATGGTTAGGTGTGGGGTCAAAGTGACTGCCATTGCCTGGGGTTCGACTCGGTCTGAACCGTGGTTTGATGAGCGCCTGGAGTGTCCGGTCATCCCTTTGAGCCTCCGTCACCCGGCCTTTCTGATGAACTGGCTTGTGACACCAGGTGTCCTGAAACGCCTTGTCGATGATGTGAAGCCTGATATCGTTCATGTTCAGGATGTACCGGAGATCGGCGGGGCGCTGACTTGTCCTCGCGTGTTTACCATGAGGGGGTACAACCCGCGAGATGAATGGCTTCTGGGCGGAACTCGCCGATATGTCACCGCTCCGGTGATGGCCCTGACGTTTTGGTGGTACAAGAGAAAGTATAAGCACGTGATCATGATCAGTCCGTACTCTCGGCGAGTGGGCGGCTGGGCGCGGGATGCCTGCTTGTACGACATCCCCAATCCGATTGAGGACGGATTCTTCAGCGTGCACAACGAGCGTTTTTCGCCGACAGTCCTCGTCGTTGGGGTGCTTTCGAACTTGAAGAATACCCTGGCTGTTGTTCAGGCGGCGGCGGCACTCAGGCTGCGATTTCCTGACATGCGTATTCGGATTGTCGGACCGTGGCGAGAGAACAATCCCGACTACCGCCGGAGGGTAGAGGACCTATGGAGAAAGGAGAGACTGCAGGAGACGGTTCATTTCATAGGCCAATTGACGCGCGACCAGATCATGGCCGAATTGTCCAGGGCAGCATGCCTGTTCTTGCCGTCGTTCCAGGAGAATGCTCCGATGGTTATCGCGGAGGCGATGGCAGCAGGTGTGCCCGTGGTAGCCTCGAGAGTCGGGGGGATACCTTGGATGGTCGAAGATGGCAAGACAGGCTACCTCTTTGATCCGCATCGTCTTGACGAAATGGTTGATCGCCTCAAGCGGCTCCTGATGGACGGGGATTTGTGCCGACAGATGGGGCAGAACGCTCGACAGGTTGCCGAGGGACGGTTTCGCGCCGAGGTCGTGGCGCAGAAGACCCTGAAAGTCTATGAAACGGCCTTGGCCTCGCGGGGTTGACAGCAGAACCGACGAAATGCAATTGAGCGGACCACACATCTTCGTGGGAGGAGACCGGCCGATGGGATTCCGAATGCTGTACCGGGCTCTCGTCGCCTTGCTTCCGGCGACAAGTGGCCTGTCGGCGGCAGAGCCAGTGTTTCCGACGCCGGGGACTCGCACTCGGGTGACCGCGGTTCAGGTCAAGGCGAAGGAGTCTAGTGGGGATAAGGACTCCATGGCCGCAACCGGCGAGAGCTCCCCTTCGGACGATGGGGGTGAAGGGGCAACGGCTTCCAGCCACGATCATCCGGGCAACGTATTCAGTCTGGGAGATGAGGTGCGAATCCCCATCCTTGCCAAGCCGGGCCGTAGAGCGACCCGTTGGCGGCTTCATGACGACCGCTTGACGTTACTTCGAGAAGAACCACTGGCACCGGCGGGTCGACGATCGGGTCCAACGGCCGACGTCGGGGTTCTGGGTGTGGGGTGGTATCGGATTGAGTTTCTTGACGTTGCCGGGAAGCCCGTTGAATCGACCACAGCGGCCGTGTTGGCGACGCCACGAGTACCGGCCCACACCGACTCACCCGTGTGTGTCGATGCCGCCGTGTCTTGGTATCTTCAACAGGATCTTACGGACCGAGAGCGATTGGTTCGGCTGGCCTCGGCGGCAGGTGTGAGTTGGATACGTGATCGCCTCAGATGGCGTGAATTGGAGCCGGCAGCCGGCGCATTTGCGGGACGTACGGCCTATGACGATCTTGCTCGGGCGCAGACAGACGCAGGAATGAGTCTGCTCCAGACCTTTCACGGCACGCCCCGGTGGGCGGCACAGGGCGGTAACCAGACAAATCGTTTTCCGGACGACCTGCGCCACGTCTACCGTTTTTGCAGAGCGATGAGCGAACGATTCAAAGGGCAGGTTAAGGCCTGGGAACCGTGGAACGAGGCGAATGCTGCCGGCTTCGGCGGGCACACCATCGACGAGATGTGCTCCTTGCAGAAGGCAGCATACCTCGGATTCAAGGCGGGCGATCCCAACGTGACCGTATGCTGGAATCCGATTGGCGGCATCAACACAGCTTCAATGGCAGAGGGAATATTGAAGAACGAGACCTGGCCATACTACGAGACCTACAACATACACTCCTACGATTGGCCGCACGACTACGAGAAGCTGTGGGCGCCGGCCCGCGAAGCCGCATGCGGGCGGCCGATTTGGGTAACGGAATGCGACCGGGGGATGAAGGCCGAGTCCGGCTCGCCGATGGGCGACTACACTCACCCGGATGCGATCCTCAAGGCCGAGTTCATGGCCCAGTCCTATGTGAGCAGTCTGTACTCCGGGGCGACACGACACTTTCACTTTATCCTGGGCCACTACATGGAGCAGGACAACACGATCCAGTTTGGCCTGCTCCGCAAAGACCTGACGCCGAGACCCAGCTACGTCGCATTGGCCGCCATCGGTCGGCTACTGGCAGGCGGCAGGTGTTTGGGGCGATGGACACTGCCCGGCTACCCCAACGCGCACATCTACGCCTTCCGCGCAAGACCCGACGGTGTCGATCGCGACGTACTGGTCGCATGGGTTGAGGAGCCTGTCGATTGGCCGCAACGAGGGCGAGCGAAGGCGGATTGGTCGCTGCCGGCAGGCATGAGAGTCGAGGCCGTATACGACTACTTGGGACGATCGCTCGGCAAAGAACCACCGACGCAGCTACGCTCGGCGGCGGTGTTCATTGTTATGCCTTCGGGCGAGTGCAACAGACTCCCGCTCATCAGGGTACGACGTTCGGACTATCGAAGCGGCCTGCCGTCGCCGGTTGTTCTGCAACTGCACACTCCAGCGGATTCTGTGGCCATGCGGAAAGAGGGGTGGACGGAGGTGCATGAACGCGTTGCTGACTTTGGAGACGACGAGGAGCTCAGACTGTGGGCGTACAACTTCGGTACAACCGCTGTCCGCGGAGTCGTGAGCATTGACGAAATGCCCGGCGGTTGGAAGTTGACACCGAATCGATGGGAGATGTCCGTCGATCCACTCGAAAGGCAGGAGTTGATTGCTCGCGTCTCAAGCCCGCAGGTCGGACAATCCGGCGGACCGACCGCGTGGGTCAGGGCCAAAGGGGAATTCGGCGACGCAGGACGGCCAGTGCTGGCTTTCAGATTCGTGACTAGGCAAGCGACGAAATAGAACGCGGATTGTTGTCGAGTTCCGCCCTTGGCTTGTCGGACGCTGCACTTAGCAGTGTTGCTCCAGCCACGCACACAAATCGGCGATGACCTTGTCCTTCTCGATGTCGTTGACCAGCTCGTGATAGCCGCCCTCGTACAGCTTCAGCGTCTTGTCGGCTGAGCCGCAGTCCTCGTAAAGTAAACGGCTTCCCTCACAAGGTACCAGGCGATCGTCGGTGCCGTGAATGATGTATGCGGGGGCCGTGATTGCCTTAAAACCAGCACGCGCCAGTGCAATGGCCGCATTGAGCTCAGCCCCAGTGCGGGCGAGCATGCTCCCATGGTAGTCCAGCGGATCAGCATCGACGATCCGTGCGACCTCGGGGTCGCGCGAGAGATCCGCCGAGTCCACCTTCGCCACCGGCAACCAGGGTGTCAGTGCGCTCAGGACCCGGGCGAGGGATATGAGAATCGGCGAGATGTCCTTCTTGACCGCCAGGAGTGGGCTACTGAACACCAACCCGCGAACATCCGGCTTGCGGGTCTGCATATATCGAGCCAGGACCATTCCGCCCATGCTGTGGCCCATAAGAAAGAGCGGTCTGTCGGCCAGTTGCGGGCGGAGGTGCTCGACATACGCGTCAAGGTCGCTCAGCAGTTCGTCGAATCTGCGGATGTAACCTCGTTTGCCCGGCGACCGCCCGAACCCACGCTGATCGTATGTGTAGACAAGTAGACCAATTCCGTTTAGCGCCTTGCCCACGTGTTCATATCGTCCACTGTGTTCGCCATAGCCGTGAAGCAGAATGAGATTCGCACGAGGGGCTCCCTCCGGCGCCCATTCGCGACTGAAGAGTTCAAGTCCGTCCCGTGTCCTGAATTTCCCCTCCGTCGTCGTCATGGCTTCCCCCAGACAAACCCCAACAACGCGGGGCACCAACCACAGACAGTTTACCTCGACGAGCTACGCAGCGCAATGCGCTTATCGCGAATCGGCCGATAACAGAACTCGTTCATCAGGGCGACCGCGCCCAGGTCTCCGTGGTCCTCGGCCACATTCACGTAGGCAGTCAGGGCCTCTCGGATGTCCTGATAAGCCTGATCGACCCGCAAGATCGCCTCTCGTCTGTCATTAGCCTTCTCAGTACGCGACGTCGCGCCGAAGTTCTCGGCCGCATCGAGAAACTTGACGGCGAATGTCAGCCGTCCGATGAGGTAGTCGAGGAACCGATGGCCGGCGGGCACGCTCTTCTCGCGGGCAATCCGCATCTGCTTGAGGGCCTCGGCGTATCGTTCGCGATCGGCCTTGATCTCACGCGAGAGACCGCCACTGTCATAATGCTTGGTCATCATCCCGGGGACGGGAAAACCGAAGCCCAACCCGTACTGGTCGAGGCCCTTGGTGATCTGTTCGATCGTAGAGAGGGCCTGGAGAGCCGGCGCCGCGCTGTTGGGCCCGCAGACGTGCTCCAGCAGGTCGCGATAGGCCGCCTCCGGCGTGACCCGTGCATCCCAACTTGCACGGGCGAGGTAGTGGATCGTCGGGGTCAGATCCCCAACCGTCCAATATCGCGTATAGAAGCCGCTCCAGCCGTTGGCCCGCAGTTCCGTCATCAGTTCGTGCAGCGAGCCGGTGGCCAACTGTGGCAGGACGCCGACGTTGTCATCGGCCAATGTGAAGATCAGATTTGCACGGACATGCTTGGGCGGAGTCTGCCTCAGCACATTCCGCTGCATAAGCTGTCGGCTGGCCGTGTAGTCGATGAAGCTCAACACTTCTCCGCCGGCCGGCATCATCTTGCCGAGCAGGGGGAACAGCTCTTCCACGACGTTGCAGTAGACGATTCGGACATCCGGCCTTTCCGGCCGAGTGAGAAGATTCTTCTCCCGGAAGAGCGAGTCGAGAAACCACAGAGAGCACAGGTCGCCCTTCAACATCGTCTCGACACGCCCGCCGCCGCCGGGGAACGACGTCCGGGCACGTGCCCTTGCGCAGAGCTCGTCATACGTACCCAGCTCCTTCAGGCCATACTTCCGGTTCAGGGCGTCATAGGCCTGTGGCGCCTTGCCGATCCACGCACGATGCTCGGGCATTCCAATGTGGATGTACTCGGCCTCGGGGTAGGTCTCGATATATGCCCGGATGATCGTCGCGACCATCTCCCGCAGGGCAGGGTCGTCCATGGACTGGTCCTTGCCCGGTCCGGCCGTCAGCATGCCCGCCTGATTCGCCGGCTCCGAGCCGGGCAGCACCTTCATGAATTCCTTGGGCCACTCGAACGGTTGAATCGACAGACCGGTCTCCATTCCGAGCGATCGGGCCTCGGCAAGGATGCCGTGCGCCAGACGCACGCCGCGCTCGACCATCTCCTCGGGTGACTTGGCGCCGACGAATTCAGGGTTGATGAACTCGGTCATGTTGCCGAACTTCTCTCGGCCGATCGTGTCGGCGTCGATCGGATATCGCGAGCCAAAGTGAAACTTACCTGGCGGTTTCTCCATACCATGAAAGCGGTACTGGACGAACGGCTGGCAGGGCCAAAACGACAAATGAACGCGGTTGTACTTCATCTTGGCCATCTGACGGAGGAACTGCTTGTTCTCCGCCAGCGACCACGATACCGGCCCATCCGCGAGTTCGTTGACCAAACGCCAGCAACGTGTCCGCATGTTGGGCTCAAGCACGAGATCCCAGTCGGGTAGGGAGTCGAACTTCCGTTTGGGCGGGAAGACATCCTCATGGGTGAGATAGCGGATACCTAGCCGCTCCCCAAACTCGTAGACGGCCCAGAGTGTGCCCACCGGGCTCCCACCGCCAAGGATCATCATGGGGTTGGGGCTTTTGAGTCGACGTAGGATCAGGCCTTGATCGGAGAGCTTCGGCCAGCCTTGACCGATCGCATCGCCCAGGGTGGGATTCGTCGAGGGACTTCCGAGTAGGATGGTCGCCGTAGCGTCGGTACCGATCGTGTCAGATAGGGCGCAATGAACCTCAAACAACCGTTCGACAATCGTCCTGAGCTCAGTGGCCGCGAACTGTTCGAGTCTCGGTGCTGTGGGGGCAACGATGACTTGCACTCGGGGCGACTCTTCGCCCCATGCGCTCACGGCGAATAAACCGCCAATCGTGATCAGCCATGCAGAGACAATGGGCAAGATACGCAAACGCAACATCATCGTCAGGCTCTCCGGTCAGAGTACTGGGCAATGTAGTTACCATGTCGCTGTCCTCACCGCAATGAGGCTTTCTGCGACGGACTGCTTTGCCGGGTCTGCGCGACGATGGAGGGAATTGCGATGGCATTCAAACCACACCTTGCTCGCCAGACCATGAAGGCTGCTGTTCTCCCCTTGTCAGAGGTCTGACACGCGGTTCAGAGGCGGACGAAAGAGGCTTGCGGATACTGAGAATCCGTGCGGGCGGTGGACGTAAAGTGGTGCCCGGATAAGATGTCTGCGGAGAGTTTTCCTTACTCAAGGAAGAAGAAACAATGAAGAACCGGCATCCTTCCCTTTTGCTTCTACCCGCGACGGTATTGTTCCCAGCGTTCATCTGGGGCGGTGAGATTCCGGTCGAGCCGTATTCGTCACGGCCGACGACCGGCGAGATGGCGTTCATCGAACAATGGAAGCGCTTTCTCCTGAAACAGGGAAATGCTGGTGCGGGGCGTTACGTCGGCGACCTCCCCTTTTCGTTCAAGTGCGGAAATCGAAGCAGTCGCGAATGGGTCAAGATTGAGACCGCCAAGGTCGCATCAGGCGATTGGCGGGATGATAAGACCCGCACACATGTCCTGACCTGGAAAGACGCCCAGATTTCACTCGCCTGCGAAATGAAACTGACCGAATTCCGAGATCTTCCCGCCTTCGAGTGGGTTGTCCGCGTCCGAAACGACGGGCAGGCCGATTCGGCGAAGATCCACGATTTCTGGGGAATCGACACCTGTTGGAACGCTGCGGACGGTTCGATGCCGATCCTGCACCGGTCCGTCGGCTCGCCGGGGCATGAAGACGATTTCTGCTTCATGAGCGAGATCATGCACAATTCGATGTGGGACAAACGCCGTCGCATTACGATGGATACCCCCACGAACACCCGCTGGGGCCAGACACACTCCTACCTTATTCCTTCCGACAAGCGTTCCACAGCAGTCTGGCTTCCGTTCTTCAACTATCAGACCGGCGGCGACGGACTCATTACCGCACTCGGCTGGAGTGGCGCCTGGCGAGCCTACTTCGATCACACGGGAGGCGGAAAATCGACCATCTTGGCCGGAGTCGAGAACCTCGATTCGATCCTTCATCCCGGCGAGACCGTCCGTTCGACGTTGAATCTTGTCCTCTACTGGCAAGGCGAGCTGATGCACGGCCAGAACCTGTTCCGGAGGCTTGTTCGCGACCACTACACGCCGCATATCGATGGGAAGCTGGTCGAGCCGCCGATCTCCGGAGTGGTCTGGGGCGGTATTCCGTCGAAGGAACATCTCGACATCATCGAGAAGATCAAGCAGGTCAAGATTCCGCTTGACGTGTATTGGTTCGACGCCGGCTGGTACGGAACAGGGACCGTTCCTTCCTATACGGTCTTCGAAGGGGACTGGGGAATCATGGCCGGCGACTGGCGACCCAATCCCAACTGGCACAACGGAACCCTCAAGCCGGTCAGTGACGCGGCCCACGCGGCCGGTATGAAGTTCCTCGTCTGGGTCGAGCCGTGCCGGGCCATTCAGGGCCGGCCGATCACGCTCGCCCATCCCGAGTACTTCCTGACCGGTAACCCCGACGGCAAGATCCGCGCCGGGCAGACGCTTCTCCTGGATCTCGGCAAACCGGAGGCGTTCAAGTGGGCGGTCGATGTCCTCGCCGGTCTGATCGAGGCCTATGATATCGATTGGTACGAGGAGGATTTCAACATCGAGCCGAATCCCTACCTGGAAACCGCCGCCGAGCCGAATCGCTGGGGGATGAACGAGATGCGGTTCATCGAGGGGCATTTCGCATTCTGGGATGCCCTTCTCAAGAAGTTCCCGAAGCTGGCGATCCTCAACTGCGCCAGCGGCGGACGACGGATCGATCTTGAAACGATACGGCGCGGTCAACCCCTCTGGCGAAGCGACTACAACTGCTTCCCCGAAGCAACTCCCGAATCGACGCAGGATCACAGCTACGGCATCCTCCATTGGCTCCCGAGCCAAGGCAGCATGATTCGAGGCTGGATGCTCTACGACACGTATGAAGCCCGTTGCGCACTGAGTCCGGGCATGGAGAACGCCCTCGTCGCTAAGAGCGAAAAGGAGTGGCTCCAGATCAAGGCGAACGTCATTCAGGCCAAACGCTGCAAGAAGTACTTCTTTGGTGACTACTATCCCTTGACCAATCAACAGCGGAACCCCGCCGCCTGGTCGGCCTATCATCTCTACCTTCCGGAAGAACAGGAGGGCATGATCGTCGCCCTGCGTCGCGCCAAGAGCGACGTCCGCGCGATGACCTTCGACCTCCTGACGATCGACCCGGCCAAACAATGGAAGTTTCAGGACTACGATTCCGGCAACACCTGGACCGTTTCCGGCAAGGAGATTCGCGAAAAGGGGTTCGAGGTCGTCATCCCGAACCGTCGCGATTCCCGACTCATCTTCTATTCGATCGACCGTAGGTAGCCGCCTGTCGCACTGACTGATAGGGAATTTGATTCCGCAGGGCACGACCCTGCGCGCCGGGGGTGGGGGAGTGTCGAGCACGCTTCCGCCATCTGCATCCTATCTGCCTGGTAATCGCCGTCGCGGAAGAAGGTGTGCTGCCGGCGGGTTCCGCGCTGCGTGACATGGTGCGGGTAGTCGGTAACAACGACATGAGCGATCCGTGGCATCGACACATAGCACGCCCAACCTGGTCGCTGTCAAGGAATCAGTATGGTGTCCCCCCATTCATTCGCAAGCCTCCGTCATGATCAGAATGGTAGTGGCGGTGCCCTACCAAGTCGAGCCGATCCGTCTCATCCGCCGAATAACTCAGCCGGACGCCTCCGCGGGATCGTCTTCTAAGACCCGGCGCTCTACGTAGCCCGCGGTACCGTCGTAGGAGATGATTTTCGCCCTTTCCGCAACGACCACGGCGTTCTCTGGGACATCGAAGTTCACGTAGGCCAGCGGTCCGATCAGGGCGTTGTCTCCGATGGTGACCTTGCCGACGATTACGGCATTGGCGCCGATCCATACGTTACTGCCGATCGTCGGGCTTCCTTTCCGCTTGCCCCTATTGGCGATGCCGATGGTGACGCCCTGGGCGATGTTGACATTGGTGCCGATGATCGCTCCGCCGTTGATGGCCACGTCTCCGTGATGGCCCAGATAAAGGCCCTTGCCGATCCGGGCGCGGTAGGAGATCTCGAAACCGTACTTCTGCCGGTAGTACTCGTAGAGGACCCTGTAGCACAGCGACCGAAACCGGTTGAAAAAACCCCGCTTGTCCACGAAGTAGGAATAGCATCGGCAGGAGTACAGGAAACGGAAAGATCGGTCCGTTACCCACGTCTTCCAGAAGGCTTTTCGCCCGGTGCATCCCCTGTAGCGATAGAGGTCGGCATTGATGATGCTCTTCAGTACTGATGGGGAATTTGATTCCGCAGGGCACGACCCTCCGCCCCGGAGGTGGGGGGGTACGGGGGC
>CAZQTW010000082.1:0-26101 GCA_964596165.1 uncultured Planctomycetales bacterium
GGCTGACGTTCGATCCGTCGGCCTCGCCGTAGGTCGTCTCCGTCAGGAGGCGGCCGAGGCCGTCGAACGTCCGATCAGCAACGCCCCCGAGGTTCCAGTTGACGCGCCCGAGCAGCGCCGAGTCGAAGCCCACCCTGACCAAGGGGCTCTGTGCAGCCTCAGTGCGGCCCACTATCACGCAAAGGTCCAGTGCCACGCACAATATGTAGTTGACATACGTCACCATGCTACGCACGATCCCTGCTAGCCCTTCCTCTGCCACTTGCCGGCGGCAAGGGCATCGCCCCTTAATAATCCATGGGGTACGTCGTCCATCCTGCCTCGTATGGGTCGAGTATGCGCTGCGGTGAGTCGAAGAAGGCTTCAACCAGCCCACTCACGGAGATAGAACACTGAATGAGCCCCGGCACGGCTGGCCAATCGCGATAGTACAACCTACCGTTCCTGTGCAGAACATAAGAGCACCCTTGCCCGTTCTCTGCTATCTCCGTAAGGAAGACCGCGGGATCCGGATAAACGCACCCGCGCTCGGCGCACAGCTCCCGCGTTGTGCCGTCGGCGCTCGTACTCTTGAGAACGCGGTATAGTGGGCGCAGAAAGAACGTCGGGTGCCCCAGCGGCCCGACGTGGTCTATATGGAGACCCGGCGCCGCCAGCGCGAGTTCCGTGAGCACCTGCGGTATGGGATCTGCCAACGCCCGGAGGCATTGGCACAATTCCTCCCGATCGAATGGGGCGTTCTGCCAAATCGGCCGCCGTCCGATGACATGGACGCGCAAGCCCAAGATTCGCCCTCGCTCCTCAGTACATGCCTCCACCGCCTCGATGCGATATGCCCACTCCTTCAACGGCAACGATGAGGCCTGCCAGGCGCCCCTAATCGATCGCGTCATCTCCTCGACGCTGTCGTGTCTCAACAGCCATCGGACGGTAGTGCTCGCGTCGTGCCAGTTTTCCTCTAAGCACCGCGCAGCGATGTCGCCCAACTGCTTCGGGTCAAACGGCGGGTTCAGGATTACCGTGCGCATAATGCTCAGCTCCTGCATCACTTCCAGAGCTTGTCTCTCCAGTAATTCCATCCGTACGCTGCCGCATAGGGGCAGTTTGTAACATGGTACAGGTCTTCAAGAACAGCCACCTCGTCCAACATCGATATGTCCCCCGACTCCCTCGCCTTCAGCGTGATCATCATCATCTCCCTCATATACGGGCTGTGAGGGTCCATCGATGCGACGGTGTTTACCCCCTGCAAGGCATATCCGGCCACGGCGATCCCTATCCCTATAGCGCGCAGCTTGTTCAGCCCGGGCACCCGATCCGTCACAATCCGTTGACCCTTTGATGTAGGCGCTTCCTTGAACTCGTACAACTTCACAGCTCCGTGCTTTTGTCGCGTACCCGCCGTATTCCTCGACATGTCGAATGCCTCGTCCAACGCCTTCTGGAACTCCGGGTCGGCCACGTTGATTCCAACCTTGTTCGCAGCCCCCACAAGGATCTGGCGCTGCATCTCTTCGCCGATCGACACCCAAACTTCCCGCGCTTTGGCACCATATGGCAGCCTTCCTCCATGCCCGCTGAGCCTTCCGAGCTCGTCCATGATGTAGTTGTGGTAGTCTTGGTGTTTTGCAATAGGAAGTGCGCTTCCAGGCCCGTTGGGGTGCCCACCGAAGGCCCGGGGATAGAGATGGTTCTCGGGCGTGTCCGTGCTAAGCCCCATTGGGTCCTGTTTGGTAAGCGGGTTCGACAGGAACGCCAGATACAGGTTGTAGCTATCCGCATACTCCGCCGGGTCGCGTTGGAGGAAGCGGCCGTGCGTGGGGTCGTAGAACCGGGCGCGGAAGTCGTAGATCGTCACCGTCTGCGGCGAGGGGCCGCTCGTCTTGTAACTACACCGGATGCGGCCTTGAAAACCCCACGGCTGGTAACTCGGCAACTCCGGCGGGATTCGCGCCTTCGTCAGGTCCCGCAGATCGATATTGCCGTCGCCGGTGACGTCGTACTTGGCCAACTCGCCCGTGGCCGACTCGCCCAGGTGGTTCCGGATGCCGATGAAGAGGTCCCAGTGCGTGTTGATCTCACGACGACGCCCATACACGTCATATTCGTACGCGCGGATCAGACGGCCACCATCGCCCACCAGGCCCACCACGCTGTACGTGTCGTTCAGCTCAAACGCGTATTCCGCGTTCTTACTGAAGTCATGCAGCACCGCCACCTCGTCCACATACGTCGCCCCGTGGACGTAATGGGGCAACGGCGTTCCCGACGACGTCTTTTGTCAGGACCTGGCCGCGTCAATTGCGGACATTGGTCGCTGCAACCCTTGCCCACGAACACGGATTTGCGTCCAGTAGGTCGGCGCGATGTCCTCGCCGGTTCGTTCCGACTGCACTTGGCCCGAGCACTGCGGATGGTAAGAGACAACCCCGGAACCGTTGTCCGCGGAGTTCGAACGCGGCTATACTTCCGCCACGTTGGGAACTCCGGCCTAGACGGGGGCCGGCTCCCGTCGTTCGGGGATAGACTTCCGGGTTGCGGAGAACGTAGTGCCTGTCCCCGTTTGGTGCGGGGGACAAGGCCGGTCATTCGCGAATCAAGGGGCACAAGCATGGGAATTCTCCTCGGCGTCGATATTGGGACTTCGGCAACCAAGGCACTCTTGTGCGACGGAAAGGGAAAGGTGCTGGCGACCGCCAGTGCCGACTATCCGATCTATGCGCCCAAACCCGGTTGGTCCGAGCAGGACCCCCTCGACTGGTGGCAAGCGACCATCCGCGCCACGGCGGCCGTTTGTGCCAAGGCCAAGGTGAAGCCGTCACAGATCACCGGCGTCGGCCTGAGCGGACAGATGCACGGCAGCGTTTTTCTGGCCGATGGGATCAAGCCGCTCCGCCGCGCATTGCTGTGGAACGATCAGCGAACGGCGGCCGAGTGCGCCGAGATCGAGCGACGCGTGGGTGGCCGCAAGTCGCTTATCGCCATGGTCAACAACGTGGCGCTGACCGGCTTCACCGCGCCGAAGATCCTGTGGCTTCGCAACCACGAACCCAGGATCTACGACAAAGTTCGACACATCCTGTTGCCTAAGGACTACATCCGCTATTGTCTGACCGGCGAGTACGCGGCCGAGGTTTCCGACGCGGCGGGTACGTTGCTACTCGACGTGAAGAACCGACGGTGGCATACGGGCTTGCTCAGCAAGCTCGGGATCGACGCCGATCTCCTGCCGCCTGTTTTCGAGTCGGTCGAAGTCAGCGGCGTGATCACCCGTGAGGCGAGCAAGGCGACGGGGATTCGTGTGGGCACTCCGGTCGTCGGCGGGGCCGGCGATCAACCGGCCGGCGCCGTCGGTAACGGCATCGTCCGAACGGGGATCGTGTCGGCCACGATGGGGACCAGCGGCGTCGTCTTCGCCCATGCCGACAAACCGGTGCCCAATCCAGAAGGGACACTGCAATCGTTCTGCCACGCCGTACCCGGCAAGTGGTGCGTCTTTGGTTGCATGCTGGCGGCCGGCGGAAGTCTTCAGTGGCTGCGAAACACGCTCTTCGCCGATGAGGTGGCTGCCGCGCGAAAGGCCGGCAAGGACCCCGGCCACATCTACTCGAAGATGCTCGCCGAGGCCGCCAAGGCCAGCCCGGGCTGCGATGGATTATTCTTCCTGCCTTACCTGACCGGCGAGCGGTGCCCCTATCCCGATCCGAACGCCCGCGGGGCGTGGATCGGCCTTGAGGTCCGGCACGACCGGGCGGGCATGATTCGCGCGGTGCTCGAGGGGATCACCTACGGCATGCGCGACCAGATCACGCTGATGCGAAAGGCCGGCGTGAAGGTGAGCGAGGTTCGCGCGGGCGGCGGCGGGGCCCAGAGCGCGTTCTGGCGGCAGTTGCAGGCCGACATGTATCACGCGAACGTTGTGACGATCAACACATCGGAAGGCGCGGCGTATGGCGTGGCCCTGCTGGCCGCGACGGCCACCGGCGAGTTCAAGACCGTCCAGGAGGCGTGCGGCAAGGCGATCAAGATCACCGAATCACGCAAGCCCAACGCCAAGACGGCCAAGGTCTACGACGGCCGTTACCCGCAGTTCCGGAGGCTGTATGCGAGCCTGAAGGAGGACTTCGCCGCGATGGCTGCGCTATAAGTTCTCCGACGTGACGCAGCCATGCTCTTTCCGTAGGGTCGGTGCTTCGGACTACAGTTCGCTCCGTATTCTGGCTATAGTGTCGGGGCGAGGTGTCAACATGGACGATGGAGAACTGGAAAAGCTTCTCCGTGATCTGGAGTCCGATCGCGTCGAGCGAAAGGCCTCTCCGGCCGACCCTGCAAGGATTCGCCAGGCCATCTGTGCGTTCGCAAACGATCTTCCGGATCACCGAAAACCCGGCGTCATCTTCGTCGGGGTGAACGATGATGGAACGTGCGCCAACTTACCCATCACAGACGAGCTGCTGCGCACTCTTGCGGACATGCGGTCGGATGGCAACATCACACCCTTCCCTACGATGACAGTCCAGAAGAAGCAACTCATCGGATGCGATTTGGCCGTCATTGTGGTGCAGCCGTCGGATGCACCTCCTGTACGATTCACCGGGCGTGTCTGGATACGCGTTGGACCTCGCAGGGCCACAGCCACGGCGGAGGAGGAGCGCCGTCTCAGCGAAAAGCGACGTTCAAAGGATCTGCCGTTCGACCTTCATCCAATCGAGTCGGCCACTCTTGAAGACATCGACCTTGACCTATTCCATCGCACATATCTACCGGCAGCCGTTGCGAACGAGGTTATTGACCAAAACGAGCGGTCCGAGACCCAACAACTTTCTTCACTTCGCTTCGTGACCGTAGGCGAGCGTCCGAGACCGACCGTGCTTGGGATGTTGACAGTGGGCAAGGACCCAAGGGCGTTCTTGCCCTGTGCGTACATCCAGTTCCTCCGAATCGACGGCACAGGGTTAGGTGATCCAATAAAGGACCAGAAGGAAATTGACGGTACCTTGTCTGACCTCTTGAGACAACTTGATGAGGTCATGCTAGCACACATCTCGGTTGCGTCGCAGATTGACTCCCATAGGGTTGAAGTTCGACGCCCCGACTACCCGATCGACGCGCTACGACAGTTGACTCGAAACGCAGTCTTGCACCGCAACTATGAAGGAACACACTCGCCGGTGCGGATCACATGGTTTCGCGATCGGATCGAGATACTCAGCCCCGGAGGTCCATTCGGGCAAGTGAATCGCGAGAATTTCGGCAAACCCGGCGTTACAGACTACCGGAACCCGTACCTGGCCGAAGCGATGAAGAACCTGGGATATGTTCAGCGATTCGGCGTGGGGATACCTCTTGCCCGACAACATCTTCAGAGGAACAGCAACCCATCGCCGGAATTCGTCGTAACGGATACGCACGTGTTGGTCGTGGTGAGGCCTCGGCCATGAATACGCCCGTCATCGCGTTCTTCAACAACAAGGGAGGTGTTGGAAAGACCTCGCTCGTTTACCATCTGGCCTGGATGTACTGTGATCTTGGCTTTCGAGTGTTGGCTGCTGATCTTGATCCCCAGGCAAACCTCACAGCAGCACTTCTTGATGAGGATCAACTGGAGCGGTTCTGGTCCGAGGAGCATAGCCAGGCGACCATCTTCGGAAGTGTCCGCCCACTCGTCAAAGGCACGGGGGACATCGTCGTTGCGGATCCAATCCAGATGGCGCTAACGCTCGCTCTGTTGCCCGGTGATCTGTCGCTTTCCGGCTTCGAAGATGAATTGTCCAATGAGTGGCCGCGATGCATGGATGGATTCGAACGCGCGTTCCGAATCATCTCGGCCTTCTGGAGAATCCTACAAGGTTCGGCTGAACGTCACCGGGCTGATGTCGTGTTGACCGATCTAGGACCGAATTTGGGGGCTATCAACCGGGCTGCCTTGATCGCCGCAGACTACGTCGTTGTTCCCTTGTCTCCGGACCTGTTCTCCCTGCAAGGCTTGAAGAACCTGGGCCCTACATTGGGGCGATGGAGGGCCGAGTGGAGAGAGCGGCTAAAGAGGAACCCCGCCCCGAGTTTGCGTCTTCCGCAGGGAACCATGGCCCCGATCGGTTATGTAGTGCTCCAGCACGCCGTTCGACTGGATCGTCCGGTGAAGGCCTATGAGAAATGGATTGAGCGAATACCGCAAGTGTATCATGAGTCGGTACTGGGGCAAAAAGTGGCACCAGACGTCAGTATTGAGAATGATGAGGACTGCCTGTCCATGGTGAAGCACTACAGGAGTCTCATGCCTTTGGCACAGGAGGCTCGAAAGCCCATATTCTTCTTGAGGCCGGCAGATGGGGCAATTGGGGCCCATATGTCGGCAGTCAACGAAGTCTACAAAGACTTCAAGTACCTCGCTCAAAGGATCTCTCAGCGAGTTGGCCTGCCGGGTAAATGAGTCGTCCGACTAGAGGAAACGGACGAGATCAGTCACCCAACTTGAGGTAACACTGCAAATTGGGGACCTTCGTGTACAGCCCCTCCGCCACGATCTTGGCCATTGCCCGGGCGCCTTGGGCCGAGAAATGCGTTCGGTCGCCGGGGGCACAGCTCAGATGGGCGCTGCCGGCGTCGCCGAGCCGCTCAAACAACTCGACGCTCCGCGCATTCAAATCGATGACGGGAACTCTCTTCTCGGCGCCCACCCTGATCATCGCCCGGACGTAGGGTGAAAGGCTGTCGGCGATCTTGCCGTTTGCGCCGAACGTCCGCCGCGATACCGGCGTCACGAGGATCGGCTCGGCGCCGATCCGGCGGGTATCGTCCACGTACTTGCGGAGGTTGTCCATGTAATCAGAGTTGGGATCGGTCGTTCGATCGCCCTTGCCCGGGCAGTCGTTGTGGCCAAACTGAATGAAGACATAGTCCGGCTTCACCGCCAGCGCCTTGTCCCATCGTCCCTCTCGGATGAAGCTCTTGGAGCTCCGACCGCTTTGCGCCAGGTTCACGATGCGGACATCGTCGTCGAAGAATTCGCCGAGCATCTGGCCCCAGCCGTAGATCTTTCGCTCGGGGGGATAGTCGCACACGGTGGAATCGCCGACGGTCACAATGACGGCGGCACATGCGGCCGGTTGACTGGCTGACCGCGTGGACGTGGGCCGGCTGGATGCCCGCGGCTGAGGAACAGATTTGCCCTCGGGGTTGTAGCCGCCCCACTGCTTGGCGAGCGACAGGAAGTTGCCCATGATGCGGCGCGAGTTCTCGGGCGTCTTGCCGAATAGCTCCATGTGGAACTGGGCCGCATAGATGTAACGAT
The DNA here is from genome assembly GCA_964596165.1 of uncultured Planctomycetales bacterium. GTDB lineage: Bacteria > Planctomycetota > Phycisphaerae > UBA1845 > JAFGLZ01 > CAYUQT01. The sequence goes on from CAZQTW010000082.1 coordinate 7,295, forward strand.
CTTTGACCCGCATGCACTGCGTTTTCGTCTTCCCCCCGCGGCCGCGCGTGGCGATCAGCGTCCAGCCTGGGGGTATCCACTCGATCTGCCCGCAGTGGTTTTCCTCGATCTTAAACTCGCGAGGGAGCCCCTCGAAGACCGGGTCGTCGGCCACCTGGAGGACATTGAAGGTCCCGCGTTCGCCGATGCAACCGCTGTAGTCGCCGCAAGGCTTCCTGGCGGTGTGACCGATGTGCGTGTAGACGGGCGCCTTGGGGTTCTTGGGGTCGCGGCAGTGCGGACAATCCCACGGTTTGTCGACGCCGACGGTGCTCAGGATGGCGAGCCCCTGAGCACCGCCGCACGCAGCCCAGATGGGCAGGTTGCGGTTCTTGAGGACCTCTTGCACGCCGCGCCACGGCTCGCGGGCAACCTGGCACCAATCCTTGAGATTGCCCGAAAGGAACGCACAGAGTGGCCGGGGTTCGGCCGCGATAAAGGCCTCGTCGAAGCTGTCCAGCCAGACGTGCTGAACCGCCAGCCGCTCCCACCCCTTGCACTGGCGGGCGAGTTGGGTGAACCCGGCTTCGAATGCCGGCAGGTCGGGCTTGTCGAGCGTGCTGACCATGACGGCCCAGTCGGGGAATTCGATGGTCGAGCCGGGTTCAGGATAGAACTCGATCTCGCGAAGCGTGGGATACCTGCCCACGATCCCGACGATGTACAACCGCAGGTATTGCGTTCTTCGCGGCAGGGCCAGCCGGTGAATCCGGAAGGTGCGCCGCTCGTTCTCGGTTTGCGTCTCCGGAATGTTCCGCCACGTCTTGCCGTCCCGGCTCCATTGCCACACGTATCGTTTGGGTGCGTCGCGAAAGACGAATTCGTGATCGCCGCCGATCTGAAGGATGGAGCCGATCTGTTGGGGACTGGCAAATCGGATCTGCCACCACCAGTCGAGTTGGCCTTCCTTGCCCTTCCATGCGGATCCGGAGGCTGCGGCGAAACGATCCCCATCGATCGCGCCCTCGGGCCCGAAGCCCGTTGCGGAACCGGACGCTTTCAGAGTGGATGCATGGAGCGAGACGGCGGCGGATTCGGCTCGCGCGCACGGCCAGCGCATCGCCCAAAGGGCCAACGCGAAGAGTACACCGTTGTGAATTCGCGTCCCCACGTGCCGATCGTTCGTTCCGCCTCGGAGCCGGCCCGTGTCGGGCCGGTCAACCGGGCCGCTCCACCGGGTCGACACGACTCGGCTTTGCAATCGTCTCGCTCGCGGTTCGTTGCATTGACCTTGTCATGAGGCTTGCGCCTTGACCTAGAGTCAATCATAGGCGATTCTCTCGTCCGTGCGAAGTATGGAACGAATTCACCGGTCCAATCGGATTGTGCTGCCGCTACTGGCGGGACTGACCATGACGCATATGACGGGTTCGGGCGTTGCGGCGGGCTGGTTCTCTCCCAGTACGTTTGACGCGGGCGAGGACTGCCGGTGGAAGTCCGGCGAGACAACCGGCTTGCGGATGAACGCCCACTACATCGCCGCTCCGGCAGCCGGGCAGGATCGAGCGGCTTGGCTGAAGGCCCTCCGGGAATACCGTCAGGCCGTTCGGCAGGGCGGATCCGACCGGGCAATCGATCTTGACTATCAGGGTGTCCGGGCATGGATCCGGGCGGCGCAGCCGATCGCCAAGGCACTCGGCGTCAAGCCGGGTGATCGGATTCGGGTCGCATTCGACGCCCGCTGGCTCACCGGCAATGCCGACCTGTGCGTGGCATTCGACATCCACAACAGATCGGACGACGCATGGGTAGGCTGGTCCGGGGTGTGCGGCGGCGTCTTGCTCGCCAAGGACAAGAAATGGCATCGGGTCGAGACGACGATCGAGGTCCCCGCCTTCGACCCGGCTAAGCAGTGGCTGCGCCCGATCTTCGGCATGGACGCCACGCACGACGCGGCCAAGGGCCATCTGGAGATTCGCGACATCGATGTGCGAATCGACGACGCGGCCCGAATGGCGGCTGTCGAGCAGTTGATCACAACGCTGCCCAACATCGGCAGCGAGCTCGATCGTCGTATCTACGATCGAGCCGATCTGACATGGGCATCGAAGGCCTTCACGTGTCATTTCACCTTCATGTATGACCGCTCGTTCTACGACCCGCGGAGCGGACGATACACACTCGACGCCCTTCTGGACGACGGCCAACGGGAATTCGGCGGCTACGACATCATTGTCCTCTGGCAGGCGTATCCGCGCATCGGCGTCGATCAGCGGAATCAGTTCGACATGTACCGCGACATGCCCGGAGGCCTGACGGGCATTCGCGACCTGGTTCGCCGAGCGCATGACCGCGGCGTCAAGGTTTTCATCGACTACAACCCGTGGGACCAGGGCACGCGTCGCGAAGGAAAACCCGACGAGGAGATGCTGGCCGAGCTGGTCGCGACGATCGAGGCGGACGGCATCTTCCTGGATACGATGTCGGCCAGTTCGACGAGCCTGCGGACCCGGATCGACAAGGCCCGCCCCGGTGTGGCGCTCGCCCCGGAAGGTCACCCCGATATCCATCAGCTCTCACTCCTGAGCCTGTCGTGGGCCCAGTGGCTGACCGATCCGAATCCGCCGGGGTTGCTCCACCTCAAGTGGATCGAGCCTCGGCACATGCAGCATCAGATCAAGCGATGGGACCGAAACCATCAGGGCGAAATCGAAACGGCTTTCTTCAACGGAAGCGGGATGCTGGTCTGGGAGAACATTTTCGGCGTTTACAACCCCTGGCCCCTCCTCGATCGCTTGCTCTGGCGGCGTGCGGTGACGATCCTGCGGCATTTCGCGGCCAACTTCACCGGCGACAATTGGGACCCGTTCGTCCCCACGCTAGCGAAGGAGGTGTACGCCCATCGTTGGCCGAGTGAAGGAGCGACGCTCTACACGCTGCTGAACCTGGACGTACCGATCAACCAGGGTCCTCTGCTGGACGTCCCGGCGGACCCTCGGATGGTCTATTACGATCTGTGGCGCGGTGAACCGATTCCGGCCCTGCCGGTGAGCGACACGACGGTACGGCTGGTCGGGTCCATCGAACGGCTCGGCTGTCTTCTGGCGATCGACAAGGAGAAGGTCGACCAACCATTGAAGGATCTGCTGAACAAGCAGCAGGAGGCCGCCAAGGGGCCCGTCCTACAGATCGAGAACCGGAATAGAGCTCACTCCGTGATCGATTCGACGCCGGTCGAGCCGACGAAGCGGATCTCCCGCCGCAGCCTGCCGGCCGGCATGGTCTACGTGCCCGGCGCGACCCTGCATATGACGATCGAACACATGCGCCGTGAGTGCGGGTGCTATCCCGACCCCGGCACACCGCCCGAAAAGCAGATCGACTTCCTGTGGGGTTCACCCTTCGACGGACAGATCAAGCACACCATCGGTCCGATCAAGGTTCGGCCGTTCGCCATCGACGAGGCCCAGGTTTCCAATGCGGACTTCAAGCGGTTCCTTGATGTTACCGGCTACAAGCCAAGACACGCGGAGAGCTTCCTGAAGCACTGGCCGGGCGCGACACTACCGGTCGAACTGGCCGATCATCCCGTGGTCTATGTCGACTTGGACGATGCGCGGGCCTACGCCAAGTGGGCGGGCAAGCGCCTGCCCACCGAACCCGAGTGGCATCTGGCCGCCCAAGGCACCGACGGTCGGACGTGGCCGTGGGGCAAGACGTTCGACGCGACCAAGTGTGCGAACGGCGGCACCGCCCCGGTTCGTTCACACCCGGAAGGTCGAAGTCCGTATGGCTGCTATCACATGTCGGGCAACGTCTGGGAATGGACGGAGAGCTGTCGAGACGATGGCCACACCCGGTTTTGCATCATTCGCGGCGGCAGCTACTTCAAGGCGGAGGGCAGCATCTGGTACGTCCCCGGCGGTCCGCAACCCTGCACAAGTCACGCCAAGTTTCTCTTGATGTGGCCGGGGCTGGATCGATGCGCGACGATCGGGTTCCGCTGTGTCGTCGACGTGGAGTAGGACGGCATCCCTTCATGGACACGGAATACAAAGGTCCGGGATACGTGTCGGTCCTTCACGAGATCCGTCAACGCGGTTTGCGGAATTCCGTCTGGCGCGCGGGCTATGAGCTGCGCAAACGCCTGGGGTGGGTCGAGTCCCATTTCCGAACCGATCCCCTCGGCATCGACGAACTGTGCGGGCTGTTCGGGTCGCGCCCCAGCTCGGCGGCCGAGTTGCGCCGATTGCTTCGGGCAACGGTCGCCAAGACCTTCATCATCAACCCGGATGTTCGCGAGGAATACGTCCGGGCGGTTCGGCTTCATTGTCCGAATGCCCTGGAATCGCTCGTAGCCGCCGCGGACGAAATATGCCGCGGGCGATTCGAGTTCATGGGCCATGTCTTCGACTTTGCCGGCGGTCCGATTGACTGGCATTTCGCGCCCGACACCGGCCGATGCTGGCCTCGGGTGCGATGGAACCGGCTGAACCTCTATGGGGCCGACGCGGCGGGTGACGTCAAACTCACGTGGGAGCTGAATCGCCATCAGTTCTGGCCGACGCTTGCCCGGGCATGGTGGCTGACCGGCGACGACACATACGCCCAGGCATGGGTCGATCAGATCACCGGTTGGCTCAACGACAATCCGCCGGAAATTGGCGTGAACTGGCTGAGCAACCTGGAGCACGCGATTCGGATGGCGAACTGGTGGCTCGCCTTGGCCATGTTCCTGGACTCGCCGCTGATGTCCGATGATTTGGCGGCCCGGATTCTGGGTGTCATGGTGTTAAAGGCCCGCCACATTTTGGCCGATCTCGACTACTCGCGAATCAACATGGCCAACAACCATTTGCTCGGAGACGCGATGGGTCTGGCCGTCATGGGATTGACGCTGCCCGACATGGCCGAGTCGGCACGTTGGCGGGAGATCGGCGTCGGAACGCTCTGGAACGAAGCCCGCCGGCAGATCAATCCTGACGGCACCAGCTTTGAGTGCGCAATCAGCTACCACCGGTTCGTGGCCTACTTCTATGTCCTGGTCGTATGCCTCTGCCGAAAGGCCGGCATCGGCGTGCCGGACCTCGTCGGGAAACGTCTGGAGGGGATGTTTGATTTCGTCCTGAATCTGCGGCGTCCCGACGGCGGCATGCCTTCGATCGGCGATTGGGACGATGGCCGTACCGTGGTCCTCAGCGAACACTCGCTCGACGATTTCAGACCCATGCTGAGCACGGGGGCGGTCCTTTTCAGGCGAGCCGACCTGGCCTGGGCGGCCGAGCGGCTCGACGAGGAGACCCTTTGGCTTCTCGGACCACGAGCCGCCGACGTATTCACATCGCTGCAGCCCGCGCCGCCGCGGCAGACGAGCCTCGCTTTCGCCCAGGGCGGCTACTTCATTTCGCGAAGCGACTGGTCAGACCAAGCCTTCCACGCGGCGATCAAGAACGGTCCGTTCGAAAGCCATACGCATGCCGATTTGCTGAACGTCGAATTGTCGGCCTTCGGCCGGCCACTCCTGGTCGACCCAGGGACGTATACCTACAACGGACCGTGGGCGTGGCGAACGTACTTCCGCTCCACGAAGGCTCACAACACTGTCATGGTCGATGGGGAGGGACAGGCCCTGGCGCATCGGGTCTTCCGATGGCTCTTCCCGCCGACGGGGCGGACGCTTGCATGGCACACGAGCCCGTCGTCACCGATCGATTACTACGAGGGTGACCACAACGGATTCCGCCGGTTGAGCGGCCGTCCCGTACATCGCCGGGCCCTATGGGCCGTCCGAGGAGAGTATTGGCTGGTTTTGGATACGTTGTTAGGCAAGGGCCGACACGACCTCGAACTCCGCCTCCACTTCGACCCGTCACTTGACGTCGTGGAACAAGACGGACAATTTGTCGCGACGGGACGGGGCGGTGTCGGCGCCAGAGTGATTGCGTGTAGTCCGACCTCATTGAACACCCGCATTGTTCGTGGACAAGAGGATCCCATCGAGGGCTGGCACTCGCCCGGCTACGGCCGCAAGATGCCGTCCGCGACGGGCTGTCTGGCCGCATCGGTTCACCTTCCTGCTTGGATCGCCTGGCTGGTTCTGCCCTACCGGGAGACTCCGTCGCACGTCTCCTTGCGCCGGGTGAAGGGCAAGGAAACGGATTCGGCCGGTCCGACATCCACGGCCGTGCATCTGGAGGTCGAGCTGAACGAGGTAGTCGACACGTTCTTCTACCGTGCCGTTTCCCGGCCGGTGCCGGTCACACCGGCTCCCGATGAGGAAGGCTCAGCCGGTGCGGCGTGGGTCCGGAGAGACCGCAGGAATCTTGAAGTCATCACGAAATGGAGCCGGGGTTAAGGCGTTTCGCAAGAAGTCGTATCGGCCCGCATCCGACTGGACCGGACTATGGCCGACGATGACGCCGGCCATCCGGTAGTTGGTAAGACTCATGTAACCGGATGATCGACCCGCATCACCATGCGAGGGTCGACCGCCAGGTCCGGTCCAGATCGGCCACCGGGATGTCTATGATTGCCTTTCCGCCCCGGATGACCCGCAGGCGAGGGCTCTCGTCAACGCGCCCGATCACCAGGGCTCGCCGCAGTCCGCCCTGCTTGCCGTCGTCAAGGGAAACGCCCCGGCCGACGGGAATCTCGGGCTTGTTCAGCTCGAGGACATAGCAACAGGTGGGCTCGGACCAAACGTCGAACTCATCCGACGGTTGGAGAGAACTCAGGGCGTCAAGATCAACCGAGGCCCCCAGACCGGAGGCCAGACACATTTCCGACACGGCGACAAGGAACCCTCCGTCGCTCACATCGTGAGCGGCCGCAACTCCGCCCTCACGAATCTCCAGGGCAACCCCGCGATGGACGGCGTAGCCGGCCTGTAGGCCGTTCGACTCCACCGGACACTTGACCAGAACCAGAGGATGCCCCGGCTGCTTGAGATCCATCGTTATGCAACGGGCAACGTCGTCGACCACGCTGATGGCGCTGATCAGCAGCGTCCCGGGAATGGCGATCCTCCCGCTCTCGGTCAGATGACTCTTCAAGAACGGGGTCAGCCGTTCGACGTCCGCCGGATCGATGGCGAACTCGTTGTTGAGCGAGTCCTTGCCGCTGATGAACGGCAGACCGTAAGCCATCGCCGCATCGTGCGCACCCTGACACGCGCGGACGAGGGCGCCCAACTGTCGCGGATTGTCCGTCCGACCCCAGCAGAAGTTGTCGAGGATCGCGGTCGTCGACGGATCACCGCCGACGCAGATCACGTTCCGCAGCGCCTCATCGACCGCCGCGATAGCCATCCAGTAGGGATCCACATCCGACAGGTGCGGGCACAATCCGCAGGCGACGACGACGCCTCGCGAGCTGCCGAGACGCGGCCTCAACACGGCCGCATCGCTTGGACCGCGGCACGGTCCGGCCAGCGGCTTTATCGCGCTGCCGGCCTGGACCTCGTGGTCATATTGATGGATGACCCACTCTTTGCCGGCCGCGTTGACATGGCCCAGCCGCTTTTTCAGTTCGGCCACATCGACGGATTTCGGCTCGGCCGCACGCGTCTGTGTCCTGTGATGCGGCTGCCATTCGGCGAGGCGCACCGTCTTAGGCAGACCTTCGTGGAGAAAGTCCATTTCGAGCTCGCCGACCACGGTTCCCTGGTAACGTACCGTCAGCTTCTTGTCGCCCGTAAACCGGCCGATCACGGTGGCCTCGACGTCCTCGGCCTTGAAGATGCCCAGAATCGTCTCAAGATTCTCGGGCGGCACGGCCAACACCATGCGTTCCTGGGCCTCGCTGATCCAGATCTCATCGTGGCGCAGGCCGGCGTATTTCAGCGGCACTTCCGACAGTTCGACCTCGGCCCCGACGGCGGCCCCCATTTCACCGACCGCACTGCTCAGCCCGCCGGCTCCACAGTCGGTGATGGCGGTATAGAGACAACCACTCGGATGGTCGCGGGCCTGCAGGATGGTATCGAGCACGGTCTTTTCGGTGATGGCATTGCCGATTTGGACCGCGTGGCTGAATTCCTGGGCGTGCGTGTCGGTCAGCTCGGCCGAACTGAACGTAGCCCCGTGGATGCCGTCGCGTCCGGTACGACCGCCGACCACCAGGACCACGTCGCCCGGCCGCGCCGCCTTGGTTGTCAACCGGCGCGGTATCAGACCGAGCGTGCCGCAATAGACCAAGGGGTTGCCCAGGTACCGCTCGTCGAAGTACACGGCGCCGTTCACCGTCGGAATTCCCATGCGGTTGCCGTAGTCGCGAACGCCGGCCACCACGCCCTTCATCACCCGACGAGGATGAAGCACGCCGTGCGGCAACTTGTCCATCGGATAGTCGGGCGGCGCGAAGCAGAAGACGTCGGTGTTGGCGACGGGCTTGGCGCCCAACCCGCAGCCGATGATATCGCGAATGACGCCGCCGATACCCGTCGCCGCCCCGCCGTAGGGCTCGATGGCCGACGGATGGTTGTGCGTTTCTACCTTGAAGGCCAGACCGTAGTCCTCGTCGAACGCGATGATGCCGGCGTTGTCCTCGAAGACCGAGATGCACCACGGCTTGTTGAGCTTGTGGGTCGCGGCGGCGATCGTCTCCTTCAGGAGATTCCCGTAGCGACGTTCGACCGGCCGGCTGGAATCCACGGCCTTCTTCGGGTTGTTCGCGTCGGGCAGAGGCGCGCCGCGGTAGATCATCTCGCTCTTGAGCGTCTTGTGAACACAGTGTTCGCTCCACGTTTGTGCAAGCGTCTCCAACTCCAGATCCGTCGGCTCTCGACCGATGCGCCGGTAATACGCCTGGATTCCCTTCATCTCCTCGACCGACAGGAAGAGATGCCCCTCGCGGCTCAATCGGGCCAGTTCGTCGTCGCTCAGCGAACGGATGGCGATGTGTCGGATCTGAAGCGTGTAGGGTCTGGTTCGAGGGGCCGGCATCACGGGACGGGCCCCCAAGACAATGTCCTCGATGCAACCGTTCGCCAGGACCCGGCCGGCAAGGGTCTTCACGTCCTCATCCTCGATCGCGGGCGAGAAGACGTATCGCCTCGCCGTTCTCACCTCATCGACACTCAGACCCATATCCCGGATGGCCAATCGGGTCGATGCCGCCACCGGATCCATGACGCCCGGCTTGAGGTGGACCTCGACGGCCGAACCGGAGACGGCGGCCGGAATAGACTCGTCTTGTCCGATGAGCGTGAAACATTCCGTGACGGGATCGGTCAACAATTCGGCGGCGACCCGCTCGGCGGCCTCGCGTCCCTGAAGCCCTTCCAAGAGAAACAACCTTGAGCTGGAGACGGATCGAACACCGGCCTGACCCAGTTCACGAATCGTCTGCAACACATCATGTCCGTGGCTGTCCAACCCCGCATGGCGGGGCATGATTTCAACTCGCCAAAGTGATGTCATGGCTCAATCTCACGCTCCGCATAGCGCCGCTGTATCCACGCATCGCGGGCCAGCTTGGTCTCTTCGAGAAAACGGGCGATCGGTTCCGATTGGTCTGTCGCCAACCATTGCCGAAAGGCCTGCAGACGCTCGACGAGTTCGTCAATCGCTTGCGTGAGGCCCCGGCGATTCGTCGTGACGATATCCAGCCACATCTTCGGGTGACCGGAGGCGACCCGGGTCGTATCCTGAAAGCCGGTTGCGGCCAGGTCAATCGCCTCGCCGGCGACCGCGACATCGATCAACGCCGAGGCCACCACATGCGGCAAGTGACTAATCCGAGCGACAAGCCGGTCATGGGCCTCCGCCGTCATGCGAGCCGTCCGCATGCCCAGGAGCTGCCAGAAAGCCTCCACCAGTCCGACCGCTTCAAGATGGTGCCGGTTGGACGGCACGATGAGGCAGTGCGCCCGTTGGAAGAGGTCGGCCCGGGCGAACTCGACGCCGGCATTCTCGGACCCGGCCATGGGGTGAGAACCCACGAAGTGAATCCGGTCGGGCAGCAGCCTCGCGGCCAAGTCCATGACATGGCCCTTCGTACTCCCCACGTCGGTCACAATCGCCCCATCGGGGAGGTAGTCAGCCAACTGACGGAATACCGCCTCAAACTGACCTATGGGGGTGGCTACGATGACGAGGTCGGCATTCTGAACCCCCCTGGAGACACTGATGGTGGCGCGATCGACCGCGCCAACCTCCAGGGCCAAGGCGATGGAACGTCGCCTTCTGCCCACTCCAACCCGCTCACCAGACGCACCCGCCGCCCGAAACGCCAAGCCGACCGATCCGCCCAAGAGGCCTACGCCGACGATGCATATTGTATTTAAGTCGTTGATTTCTAAGATTTTGCGCACAGGAACGAATCTCGGATATTGTCCGATAATCTAGCCCGGATGATGCCGGCAGTCAATTTTTTTCTTGCCAGTAAGGGCGTCTCTGTTAAGCTGGTGTTAAGGTGGGATTGATGTAAATCCCAGTATGGCGACGATGTTAGGAAAGTACCGTGGTCTGAGATTAAGGGCCGCGTTCGAGGTTTTCAATGAGTGAGACCCCGCAACCGCGACCGCCTTCGGGCGGACTCGGTAGCAATGGATTGCTTGAATTCGAGAGGCCGTTGGCTCAAATCGAGCGTCAGATCCAAGAGCTTGAGGCGAGTCAGGCGCAGACTGGCCGCGATTATTCGGACACGATCCGCACCATGCGGGCCGAGTTGGTCAGTGCCCTCAAGAAGACGTATTCCCGTCTAACCCCTTGGGAAATCGTCCTCGTCGCCCGCCACCCCCGCCGTCCGCTGATCCACGACTATCTATCGATTCTCGGCAAAGACTTTTGTGAACTCTGCGGGGATCGAACGTTCCGCAACGACAAGGCCATTATCACCGGGCTTGTCCGTCTGGCTGGGCGAAAGGTGATGCTGGTGGGCAGTCGTAAGGGGCGCGACACCAAGGAACGGATTGAGTGCTGCTTCGGATGTGCCCATCCGGAAGGCTATCGTAAGGCCCTTCGCGCCATGAAGTTGGCGGCCAAGTTTCACTTGCCCGTGGTCGCGATCATCGACACCTCCGGGGCGTATCCGGGGATCGGCGCGGAAGAACGAGGCCAGGCGCAGGCGATTGCCCAAAGTATGTTTGAGATGTCTCGCCTGCCGACGCCCATCGTCGCCGCCGTAATCGGCGAAGGTGGCAGCGGCGGCGCCCTCGGACTCGGCGTGGCCGACAAGGTCGGGATGATGGAATATGCCTACTACTCGGTGATACCACCCGAAGGTTGTGCGGCCATCCTATGGCGCTCAGGTGAATACGCGGCCGAAGCCGCCGCCGCGCTGAAGCCCACGGCGAAGGAATTGAAGCGGCTCGGGATCATCGACGAGATCATTCGCGAGCCTCTCGGCGGCGCCCATCGCGACCATCAATTGGCCGCCGTCAACCTCGAAAAGTTCATCACCAACTCGCTCAATGAACTTACGAAGATAGCGCCCGAACGCCTCGTCAAACGACGATGGCAACGCCTGCGGGAGATGTGCAACTTCTTTGAATCGGCCGGACCCGGCGCCCGCCCCACCGGTAAGAAGAACAGCCGCCCCGAGGCCAACGGCAAGACCCCCAAGCAACCTGAAGGTGTCGCGGCAAGTTGACACTGTCACGTTCCTGCCTTTGCGCTTTTTGCTTGAGATACGCGCTTTGATCCGGGATGAAGATGGAACAGGCGAGGTGAGGAGGCACGCCCACTTGGCCCTGTGCAACCGGGGCTGTATCATGCGCGGCCGGCGCGCCACTCCTTCGGTGCGTACCGGTTATCCTCCAAGACGAGGTTGATTTCCAGGGAGAGGAAAGCCCAAGACGCTTTCTCACGAGGATGCGACATGCCCAGGCAATTCAAGGTAGTTGTGGCGGATTTCATCAACGATGCACTCGAAGCCGAGTTGGCGGCGCTGCATGACGTGGCGGACGTCGTGGCGGCCGATTGCCATCACGAGGACGAACTCGTCGGTCGGATCGAAGACGCCGACGCGATCATGCTCTATCACGTCCTTTCCATCACGCGGAAGACGATCGAGCGGCTCCGGCACTGCCGGCTGATCGTCCGATGCGGCGTGGGCTACGACAATGTCGACGCCGCCTTCGCCAGGAGCCGCGGCATTGCGGTGGCCAACGTGCCGGACTACGGCACCGAAGAGGTGGCGGACACGGCGATTGGAATGATGATGGCCATGACGCGAGGGATCACCTACCTCAACTCTCGTTTGCGGGCCGGACAGGGTCCGTGGTTCTACAACCTGGCCGTGCCGCTCCAACGGCTTCGGGAACAGGTCTTCGCGATCGTCGGGCTGGGACGGATCGGGACGGCCGCCGCACTGCGGGCAAAGGCAGTGGGCATGGACGTCGCGTTCTACGACCCCTACGTGCCCGACGGCCGGGACAAGTCCCTCGGCGTCCGACGAGTCGAGCGACTCGAGGACCTTCTTGCGCAGGCGTACGTCCTCAGCCTGCACTGTCCGTTGACCGACGAGACGCGACACATGATCAATCGAGACACCCTTGAGACGATGCCTCCGGGATCATTTTTGGTGAACACCGCGCGAGGCGCCATCGTCGATACCTCGGCCATCCCGGAGGCCATCGTTTCCGGTCGTTTGGCCGGCGCCGGTATCGACGTACTGGAGATCGAAGACCCGCCGGATGATCACCCGTTGATCGCCGCATGGCGCGATCCGAACCACCCGGCGCATCATCGCGTCCTTCTCAACCCGCATGCGGCGTTCTACTGCGAGCAGGGGCTTGCGGAGATCCGCGCCAAGGCCTCCGACGCCTGTCGCCGGGCTCTGCTCGGTCTGCCCCTGCGGAACGTGGTGAACTGACAGCCTCTTGAACCGAAAAGTCTGGCGCAAGGACGAACGGGAGGTCATTCACAACTGGTCGCAACGGCCTGCGCGTCGCAGGCCAAATCCGCCTTACGGCCGGCGAGGCGTTCGCCGCCACAATCGGGTGGAACATAGACCTCCGGAGTCTGACATGAGCCGCTTCAGTTCGCGGCGCGACGCGATCGGTCGGACACGTCCGTCCAGTCGGATAGCTTGAGGGAGAGAGGCAGGGTGTGAATCCTTCGGGCCTTCGTCCTTCGCAACTGGCGGCGGATTTTTGGCCATCGGCGAACGGTGCGGTTCAAGAGCCGTTCGCGGCGAAGCGCGACCCATTCCAGAAGCCTTCCGACGCCACTGGTTCGAGACACGCGAATCCCGCCCGCGAATTCCTTGAGGCGTTCGACGAGGACGGACAGGTCGTTCAGATCCCCAAGCACGTCCTGGATCAACCGTAGCGTTTGGACCTCGCCGGCCGCATCCAGGATTCGCGCGTCGTGGGCCAGCTCCAGGGCATATCGCAACTTCTTGGCGGCAATTCGAGCCGCGTGCAGCCGCTTCGGGCGGGGAGACTTCGCGGCTTTGTCCCCTAGTCGGAGGAGGGCGCGCCTTCGCCGACGGACCCTTCGGCGAAGGCGGCGTGCCAATTCGCCCTCCAGCATCTCCCGGTCGACGGAGGGCCGAACAAGCTCCGTCAGCCTTGCCGCCAAGGTCTGGCACCGCTCCAACGTCTCGGGCGTCTCCAGCTCCCGACGGGCCTCGATTAATCTGGTCTGGCGCTGTCTGTTCAGATCCCTGATGAACTCATCCTCCGAGAGCACACCACATTCGCAACGCCCTTGGCCGATTAGACTTATAACGATTTGACCAAGAACATCGGCGTCCCTGATAGGGGCAACCAGATCTCGCATCCGCCGCAGCCAAAGCCGGTGTGGTTCAACAATGGGAGGTCCGAGGACGGTGCCCACCAGGCCGAGTGATTCATTCAACCGGCGGGAGGCCACCCGGATATCATGGACCAAGTCCACATCGTGCTCTTTGCGGAGCCTGCCCAGCAGATCGACAAAGGCCGTTGCCCGAGTCTGAACGCACCGGCCAATATCGGGCACGGAGGCGGATACTGCCGCCGGATTGGATCCCTTTTCCATCATGACCGTTCACACCGGATGCTGGGAAAAAACGAGAACTGACGACAGATCAACTATCGATTATCGCCTGCCTCTGACCGGTGTCAAGGCTTGGAAGGCAAACGGGGCTACCCGCGCCTCTAAGCGCATATTCGATCGGGAATTGTGAGAGATTTTTTCTGCGGAGACATCGCCGACACGGGCCGATATGAATAGGATAGAGGTAGACGAGCTTACAGTTGGGTAGGTCACCCGAGGAAGGCTAATGGCGGAACTTCCACTGCTCATCGGCATGCCGGAGGCCCGGCACACGCCACTCGACGAACTCCGAAGACGGTCCGCGGAACAACTGCTCATCCGGTATGAGGCCTCCAGGGCTCACGGTCAACAGGTCAGCCGACTGGCAGTTCGGATGGCCGAGCAACTCGCGGGCGACCTGATAATCGGCGATGAGGACCGAACTCTTCTATACTGCGCCGCGCTCTTGCACGACACGGGCTGGCACTGCGGACGGAACAAGCATCACCGGCATACATACAGACTGATCAAAGAGGCAGGACTATCCGGTTTCACGGCCGAACAGATTGAGCGGATCGCCCTTGTAGCGCGCTATCATCGGAAGGCGATGCCGAAGCTGCGGCATCGTTCGTTCGCTCAGTTGGACCCTCTTGGCCGTCAGACGGTCATGAAGTTGGCGGGAATCCTTCGACTGGCCGACGGTTTGGACCGCACGCACCGGGCCGCCGTCGAGGATGTGGAGGTTCTGCTGAGCCGCCGCCGCATCGAGCTGGTCATTCAGCCGCGATTCGGCGACATCCGCGAGGAACTGATGGCAGCGGTTCGTAAGAAGAAACTACTGGAAATCGTCCTCGCCCAACCGCTAGTATTGGTGGCGCGGTCCTAGCGGGCCCTCACAGGGAACCTCCTATGAGCAAGACGACCGAGGAAATCAACCTCGACAAGCCGCATCCGTATCCCGGCAAGCTCATTGTGGTCGAAGGGATCGACGGAAGCGGCAAGAGCACGCAGCTTCAACTGGCCAAACGATGGCTCGAGTCGCTGGGGCACACCGTCTTTTTCACGGAATGGAACTCCGCCGATCTGGTGAAGGCCGTTACGAAGAAGGGCAAGAAGAAGATGGCTTTGACGCCGACGACCTTCTGCCTGCTCCATGCGACGGATTTCGCGCATCGGTTGATGTACAACATCATTCCGCCGCTGAAAGCGGGGATGATCGTGCTGGCCGACCGCTATGTCTTCACGGCATTCGGGAGAGACGTGACCCGCGGTTGCGACCCGCAATGGGTCCGGAAGGTGTACAGCTTCGCCGTTCGCCCCAATCTGGCGTTTTACTTCAAGGTACCCCTTCAGGTGGCGCTCGATCGATTGCTCAGCAGTCGGGCGACGATCAAAACGTACGAAGCCGGCATGGATCTCGGGCTGGCGAGCGACCTGGTGGAAAGCTTCCGGATCTTCCAGGGGCGCATCCTCAACGAATACGACAAGATGATAGACGAATACGGCCTCACGGTGGTGCGGGCGGAACAATCCATCGGTGATCAGCAGCGGCGAGTCCGCAAGGCAATCCAAGGCATTTTGAACGGCTACAAGCAGCCACGGGCGGCGGCATCATGACCCAGGCGTCGGGTGAGAAACGGTTTTTCGGTGAAGGCCTGCCGTACATCTCCGTCGGTTCGCTGCCGGGGCTTCTGATCGTCATCGAAGGCACGGACGGCTGCGGCCGGACCACGCAGGTCAACCTTCTCCGCGAGTGGCTCGAGGTCCAGGGCTACGGGGTCCTCGAGACAGGCTGGACCCGAAGCAAGCTCATCGGCAACGCGATCACGCAGGCCAAGAAGGGCCACACGCTGACCCGCATCACCTACACGCTCATGTACGCCACCGATTTCGCGGACCGGCTCGAGTATCAGATTCTGCCGGCGCTGCGGAACGGATTCGTCGTGCTGGCCGATCGGTACATCTACACGGCCATCGCGCGGTCGGTGGTCCGGGGGGTGGATCCGGAGTACGCACGGGGACTGTTCGGTTTCGCCGTGGTGCCGGACCAGGTTTTCTATCTCCAATTGTCGGTCCCCTACTTGGTACGCCGGGTGTTGATGTGCAACCGGATGAATTATTGGGAATCGGGGATGGACTTGAACCTCGGGGCCGATTTGTACGATTGTTTCAAGAAGTATCAATCCAAGCTGATTCGTGAATTGGACGGCATGGCCGAGGAGTTCGGGTTTGTCACCGTGGACGCCCGGAAGTCGCCGAACAAGATCCAGTCCATCCTACGGGAGAATGTAGCCAAGTTGCTTGAGAGCAGACATTTGGCCCCGCCGCTGGGTCGCGTGTCCTCAGAAACGCCCTCGGAAGGTCTTCCCGCCACCTGAAATCACATCGACTCTGCGACAACAGAGGAACCGTATGGGGTCAGCGAAATCGGGGACGGTCGGACCGCGGTTTTCGCGTGTTGACGTTCCATGAAGCGGGTGATAAGTTAAGAGTGTGCAGGAGTCGGGTCGTTCATCGCCGTGCGACCCGGTCCGCGTGTGCCGGCGTAGCTCAGTTGGCAGAGCATGGGATTCATAAGCCCAGGGTCGTAGGTTCAAGTCCTACCGCCGGTACGTACGACGCCTCGTGGCGCTCGATCACGGCTGTGTGTGCGATCGGCCGCCGTGGGGCGTCGTCGTTTTGTGTCCTCGGTTGATCCGGCGGGTCGAGGCCCTTTCCATCCCCCCCCCTGCTCATGGTAAACATCCCGCAGCCGACCGTCGTCCGGCGCTGCGTATGTTCACATTGCCCAGGAGTAACACACCGTGCCGCAAGAACCGCTTCATACTGCCTCTCTGATCGTACTATCCGTTCTGACGATCCTCGGTCTGGGCGCGGTCCCCTCGTACGTCCAGGGGGCCCAGGCCTCCGCCCCGGCCCCGCTGCCGCCGGTGCCCAATAAGCAGCAACTCGCCTGGCAGCAGATGGAGTACTACGCCTTCACCCACTTCGGCATCAACACATTCACCAATCGCGAGTGGGGAGACGGCAAGGAGGATCCCAAGGCGTTCAACCCGACCGCGTTCGATGCAAAGCAATGGGCCCGCGTATGCCGCGATGCCGGTATCAAGATGATCATCATGACGGCCAAGCATCACGACGGCTTCTGCCTGTGGCCCAGCACGTACACCGAGCACTCGGTGAAGAACAGTCCGTGGCGAGGGGGCAAGGGTGACGTACTTCGAGAGGTGTCGGACGCCTGCCGCGAGTTCGGTCTCAAGTTCGGCGTCTATCTCTCGCCGTGGGACCGCCATGAGCGGACCTACGGCGACTCGCCCAGGTACAACGAGTATTTCAAGAACCAGCTCACCGAACTTCTGACCCACTACGGCGAGGTGACCGTCGTGTGGTTTGATGGCGCCTGCGGCGAGGGTCCCAACGGCAAGAAGCAGGAGTACGATTGGCCGGCGTACTACGGCGTCGTCCGCAAGCTCCAACCGAATGCGCTGATCGCCATTTGCGGCCCCGACATCCGCTGGGTGGGCAACGAGAGCGGCGTAGCCCGCGAGACCGAGTGGAGCGTCCAGCCGCCGCCCGAGGCCCCCCTGAAGGAAGGCCAGACCCGAACGTGGCATCCGGCCGAGTGCGACGTCTCGATTCGCCCGGGATGGTTCTATCACCCGGCCGAAGACGACAAGGTCAAGTCGCTCAAGCACCTGCTCGACATCTACTACAGCTCGGTCGGCCGCAACGCGACGCTGCTGCTCAACATCCCGCCCGACCGGCGCGGACTGATCCACGAGAATGACGCACAACGCCTGCTTGAACTCCGCAAGGCATTGGACGAAACGTTCGCCAAGGACCTGGCCCGCGGCAAACCCGCCAAGGCAAGCAACGTCCGCGGCGGCGCGGCCAAGTTCGAGGCGGACAAGGTCACCGACGGTGAGAAGAACACATACTGGGCGACCGACGACGGCCAGAGCAGCGCGTCGTTGGAAATTGACCTCGGCGAACCGACGTCGTTCAACGTCGCGATGATTCAGGAACCGATCGCGCTGGGCCAGCGGGTGCAGGCGTTCACGCTGGAAGGCTGGGACGGCTCGCAGTGGAAACCGATCGCCAAGGGCACGACGATCGGCTACAAGCGGCTGCTCCGCTTCCCGGACGTATCGGCCACCAAGATCCGGCTGACGATCGCCAAGTCCCTCGCATGCCCGGCGATCTCCAACGTGGGTCTGTACGCGTGCAAGTAGGCGATCACCTGCAAGAGAAGGAACGTATGTAAACTCAACGTGTGCTCGATCGAGCCTTCTCGGTCGGAAGTCACCGGAGAAGCCAGTAGCTGTGTGTCCCATCTTTTCGGATGGTGCCGGGATGTTAGAATACTCACTAAGGAAGTCTAACAAAACAGGGACTGGCACCCGTCGACGGGGAAAGAGAGCCCAGTTGTGGTGAACGCCATGGCACTTGTCCCCCTCTTGTTAGAGGTCCAATGGATGCTCTCAGATGCGGCCCGAACAAGATCTCCTGGATGAGGTCGTGCGACGAATCGTTAGCAGCGTGGGGCCGCGTCGTATCGTCCTGTTCGGTTCGGCCGCGCGCGGCGAGATGGGCCTGAACAGCGACCTGGACCTCCTGGTTGAAATGCCGGACGGCACCGATCGGCTGGAAACAGCTCAATTGCTGCATGGGAAGCTGAGGGGGATTGGGTGTGCCAAGGACATCGTTGTTGTCTTGACGAGTGATGTGGAGGCCCTTGGCCAGAACCCCTATCTCATCATTCACACCGCTCTTACTGAAGGCAGAGAGATCTATCATGCGGAGGGAATCATCCCCTAGCCCGGATTATTCATACCGCTTTGGCATCTTGATGGAAAGGTTGTCCCGC
>CAZQTW010000083.1:0-26046 GCA_964596165.1 uncultured Planctomycetales bacterium
CTTTGACCCGAACCTACGCACCGAGTACATTCTCCGCATGTTCGGACGGCTTGGACGATCCGTGGCCCGGCATCCGGTTCTCTGGATCATCGGGTGGATTCTGTTCATTGCGGCGCTCGCGACGTGCGCGCCGCCTATGAATAAACTGATCCACAGCGAGCCCGACACACTTCTGCCTAAGAACGCCCCAAGCAATGCGGCATTCGAATTCCTTTTGGAAGCCTTCCCCCAAACGGCATCGCGTAGCCAAATCATCGTCGTTATCCATCGCCCAACTGGGCTGACCAAAGACGACAGGACCTACATGCGCGAGTTCTCGAATCGCCTCATGGAGGAAGCCCAACACCGCCGCACATCGCACAACAAAGCGGACGCCTGGCACGTCGTGTCTCCCGAGCTCCAACCCCTGCTGGCTGCCAAGTTGATCAGCCGGGACAACCAAGTCGGACTGATTCTGATCAACCTGTCGGTCAACTTCGTGACGGAGCGCGCAAAGCAGTCGGTGGAGAGGACGGAGCAGATCGCCCAGATCGGTCTTCCTTCCGGCTTGAGGGTGGAAGTGACCGGTTCGGCCGGCGTCGGACGCGATTACGCAACGGTGGCCAAACAGGCACTGGATCGAACCATGTGGGTCACCGTGGTGGCGGTCACGTTGATCCTGGCCGTCGTCTACCGATCCCCCCTGGCCGCGGCGGTGCCGCTCTTCTCCATCGGCCTGAGCGTCTTCGGCGCGTTCCAGGTGCTCAGTCTGCTCGCATGGGCCGGCTGGAGCGTTTCCTCCATCGAGAAGATGTTTACGGTCGTCCTGTTGTTCGGCGCAGGAACCGACTACGCCCTCTTCTGGATCGCACGCTATCGCGAGGAACGGCTCTCGCACATCGACCACATCGTGGCGGCGTCACGTACGATGGCCGCGGTAGGACCCGCGATCGTCGCCAGCGCCGGTACGATCATCTTCGGCCTGGCCATGCTCATTGCGGCGGACTTCGTTCTGAGCCACAACGCCGGGGAAGTCCTCGGACCGGTGTTGGCCTTGGCGCTGGCCGCCTCGCTGAGCCTCGCGCCGGCAATGGCCGTGGTGATGGGCAACAAGCTGTTCTGGCCCGGCCGTCTGATCAACAAGGGTGTCATCGGCCAGCAGAACATATGGCCACGATTGGCCAAGCTTGTGGTTGCCCGACCGGGGGCGGTTCTGATCGGCGGACTCGCACTCCTGGCGATACCCATCTGGACTGCCATGCACATGAAGTTTCGGTACGATACGATCGCCGAGTTGCCGTCGGGATGCCCATCCACGCGGGGCGCCGCAATGGCCCAGGCCCACTTCCCTCCGGGCGAGGCGTTCGTCACCACGATGTCGGTGCAACATCCGAGGCTATCGGATGCCGCATTGGCCAGGGAATTCAGCCGGCAGTTGACCGCCGAACTGACGTCCATCCGTCCCGTTAGCGATGTACGAAGTCTCACCGAGCCGCTCGGCCTGAGGGACAAGGACGTTCGAGAACGAGGTCGCTTGATTTCCGTCTTGGCGGGCGACCGCGTTGCCAACGAGTATCTGTCAAACCACAGCCACGCTTTGCGTTTTGACATCGTGTTGGACAGCCAACCCTTTGTCGACCCGGCCTTCGACGCCATTGAGGCGGCCCTCAGGCGCGCCACCAAGATGGCCGACCAGATGCTGGGCACCGGCGCAAAAGTCCTGGCTTCGGGACTGACGCCGTACATGATCGATATCCGAACGTACAGTATTTCCGATCACCGACGCGTGACCCTCTTGGTTGTTACCGTCATTCTGATCATCGTCGTGGTACTCACTCGCGACCTGGCACTGTCGATCTTCATGCTGGTGGCCACGTTGATCACCTACTTGGCGACGCTCGGCATCTGTGAATGGGTATTCGTCGGGCTGCTGGGTCAGGCCGGTGTGGATTGGAAGGCCAAGTTGTTCCTATTCGTGATCATTGTAGCTGTCGGACAAGACTACAACATATTCCTCGTCACGCGGCTATCCCAGGAGGAAAAACGCTTTGGACACCGGGAAGCGGCGGAACGGGCGATTGTACGGACCGGATCGATCATCAGTAGTTGCGGCGTGATCATGGCCGCCACGTTGGGTTCACTAATGGTCAGTGGCCTCAAGTTGATGGAACAGCTGGGGTTCGCAATGTCGGCGGGGATCCTGATCGACACCTTCCTGGTCAGACCGCTGCTCATCCCGGCGTTTCACCTGCTACGAATCCGATTGATGGGACGTGAAAAGGCAACGCGACCGATAGCCGCCGGATTCCTCAATGTCCTCTCCGACGAGGCCCGTCGCGACTGATCACGGCCGGTGCGGATCCACATACCGTGCGTCTCCTCGGGAGTCCTCAAGCGAATCCGGGGACTTCCTTCGCTCCTGGGGTCCGTCCGGCAGTTTGGTCGTGACCCCCCGTCGATTTCCTGCTATACTACCGCTTTTGGCGCGGTTGATGTGTTGTTCATAAGGGGGGTGCTGAAAGGCATTCGGTACGTTGCCGCAAGGGAAATCGACAAGGAGACTCCCTGACTTCCTGCCCCACTTCCGCAGGAGCCTGGACTTCGTCTGGCCACACAAGCGGTTGATCGTCGTGTCTTGCGTGGCCGTCGTGGGCATAAGCGTCTTCTATACGGCGAGCATTTCGTCGATCGCCCCGTTCTTGAAGATACTTTTCGCGCAATACGAGACGATGGCCGATTGGGTGTATCGAAGCCATACGTCGCATCGGTTGCACGCAACCATCCCGCCGGATGTGGGGCGCGATCCTCAGACCGGTCGGTCCCTCAAGTCCGGCATCCTTCTTACGGACGTCGACGAGCGCAGCCCCATCTCACACTTGGCGCAGGGCGGCGACCGTATTCTGAAGATCGACGGAAAGACCGGCGACCACTACGAAATGCTGCGCATTCTGTCCAGCGTGCCGAATGGCCGTGAAATCCCCATCGTCATTGAGGCGGCTTCGGGGCAACAGAAGCAAGGCACGTGTGTGCCCCGGGATGCGAAGCGGTACACGGTCTACCTGGCGAAGCTGGCCAATTACCTGCCGGCCGATCGGGACCCCGCCAGCAAGATCAGGACGCTCGCCATCATCATGGGACTCCTGGTCATTGTCGAGATTCTGGGCGGATTCTGCCGGTTCTTCCAAGAGTACATGGAGAACGTGATCGGCAATCGAGCGCTAATCGACATCCGGACGAAGGGCTACGCGAACATGCTTCGCCTGCCGATGGCGTGGTTCAGCCGGCAACAGGCGGGGGACACGCTATCCCGGTTTGCCCGTGATTCCACGATTGTCGAGGTCGGAATATCAACCCTGTTCGGTAAGGTGCTGCGAGAGCCCTTCAAGGCGGTGGGCGTGCTCATTTTCGCGGCGATGGTCAGTCCGTACTTGCTGATCGTCATCGGCCTCATCACGCCGATTGCCGCCGTGGCCATCCGCAAACTCGGCAAGGTCATTCGTCGCGCTCAGAAGCGGGCGTTGATCGCCTGGGGCGGACTTGTCGACATGCTCGAGGAAAAGATTGCCGGCATCCGAATCGTGAAGGGCTACCACATGGAGCGCC
Source organism: uncultured Planctomycetales bacterium (assembly GCA_964596165.1). Taxonomy (GTDB): domain Bacteria; phylum Planctomycetota; class Phycisphaerae; order UBA1845; family JAFGLZ01; genus CAYUQT01. The sequence continues at coordinate 3,583 of CAZQTW010000083.1, forward strand.
GCGAGGCACTGACCTTCTTCCGGCAACATCGGCAGTTGATGAAACAGCAACTCAAGATCGCCATGATCGATGCGGCGGTTTCGCCCATCCTCGAAGTGCTGGGCATGCTGGCTGTGGGCAGCATCTCCGTTGCGGGGGGATACCTGGTGTTCCGCGGCCGCCTGGATGCGGAGATGTTCTTCGCCCTGGTAGCCTGCATCGCCGGGATGTTCGACCCGATCCGCAAGCTGGCGAATGTCAACAACCGGCTCCAAACCGCCGACGCGGCCGCCCAGCGTCTGTTTGAGATCATTGATATGGCGCCGGAAGAGGTCGCCGACGGCCGGACCGTCTTGCCCCCGTTGCCCGAGATTCGGGAGAGCATCGAGTTCCGGAATCTGACCTTCGCCTATCCGGCCAACCCCGACAAGCCGGTGCTGGTTGACGTCAATCTCAAGGTTCGGGCGGGCGAGATCGTCGCCATCGTGGGTCCCAACGGAAGCGGAAAGACAACGCTGTGCAGCCTGTTGATGAGGTTCTACCAACCCGATCGCGGGCAGATACTCATCGACGGCGTGGACATTGCCACTATTTCCGTCGGCAGCCTCCGCGGACAGATTGGCCTGGTGACACAAGATACCGTGATTTTCACGGACACCGCCAAGGCGAATATCGCGTACGGTCAGCGAGAGGCTACCGACGAGCAGATCCTCTCCGCCGCGCGAACCGCCTACGCCGACGAATTCATCCGGGAACTCCGTAGCGAGCAGGGCAAAGAGGTCCGAACCGGCTACGAGGCCATCATCAGCGATCGATCGCTGTCGGGAGGTCAGAAGCAGCGAATCGCCATCGCCCGGGCGGTCTTGCGCGATCCGAAGATCCTGGTTTTCGACGAGGCCACCAGTCAGATCGACTCCGACAGCGAGATGAAGATCCAGCGGGCTTTGCACAAGATCATGCACGGCCGCACGACATTTGTGATCGCTCACCGTTTCAGCACGATCAACCAGGCGCAGCGCATCGTCGTGATGGACGCCGGTCGTATCGTGGCCGTCGGCACCCACGAGACGCTCGTGGAAAGCTGTCCCCTCTACCGCACGCTTTACGAAACGCAGTTCCGAGAGGCCGTCTAGTGCCATTTCGATCGGTGCGTTTCGTGCAAGTCGTCCGCGCGGAATCCAATCCTGAATCGGAGTCGCAACCGTGAGGAAAGCGGGTAGATCCGGTTCGTCCGCGCCTTGACACGGCTTCGATTGAGGAACCTGTTCGCGTACCCGAGCCCATCGGCGCGGCGGGGTCGATGACGTTGCCGGCGGGGAACCCGAAATGGGTATACTGGATGGATGCCGCGTACCTCCACGAACCGGATAGAGGTTCAAGGAGAAGCCGAATCATGCAATGGCCGCTGGCGAAGGGGAGTCCTTGGCGGTTTCGCGTCATACTCATTCTCATGAATCTTGTCGGTCTGGTCTGGATCCACCACGATCTGACATCGACGCCCAAGCCGCGCCTGCGAATCCTGGCGGCGCTGCCGGCACGGGACGTTGACACCACGGACCGGTTCAGCCTGGTCTTCGACGAACCGCTGCAATTGCGGGCGTCGCTCGGGACCGCCTTGATTCAGTCTCCTTTCGTCGTCAAACCCCAGCCCCCCGGCCGGTGGGTCTGGTCGGAACCGACCCGCCTCGATTTCGTCTTGGACAAGCCGTTGCCGCCCGGGCGAGTCTTTGTGGTTCGTCCCGCAGCCGATCTCGAATCGCAGACGGGGCGGACGCTCGTCGGACAGTCTGAGTTTCGCTTCGAAACGCACCCCTTAAGATGCCTGGACTGTCGCCTCCAGACGGCAGACCGCCGGCACGCGAACATCGAGCTGCACTTCAACCAGCCCGTCGATCCGGGAGACCTGCTGCGGAATATGCGGGTGACGGACGCGAAGACTCGGGCCCGCCTGGAGGCCGAGTGCATGATGCGAGAACCGGCCGAGCGACATGTGATCCGCATCCAACGACCGGGATCCGACAGGGCAAAGATCGAACTGGCCGCCCTGTTGACCGGAAGCGGCGGGGAACTCGGCCTGGGATCGACGGTAACGCATGAGATCAGAGTGGAGGAGTTGTTCAGGCTGCGGCGAGCCCGCGTGGAGAAGCCCGGCGTCGAAGAAGACATCGCCGTGGAGCTTCAATTCTCACGCCAACTCGACACGCACAAGCCGCTACCGCAGGTGAATGTCACTCCGACCGTGGACGACTTGCGGGTAAGTTACACGCACGACGGCTCGGAATTGAGGCTCAAAGGCCGCTTCGCATGCGGGCGGCGATACACCGCTACGGTGGGATTGGACGTCGTCTCGGAACGAGGCGAAGGGTTGGGCGAATTCCAAACCGTCAGCTTCACCGTCCCGGACCGCCGACCCGCCATTCGCTTTCCCAACGGCTCGGGCGTCCTGAGCCCGAAGGGCAACCTTGTCCTGGATCTGACCGTGGCCAACGTCGGCGGGCTGAAGGTTCACGCGTCGCGCGTCCACGCGAACAACCTGTTGGCACACCTGAGAGAGGCCGATGCGGACGTGACCGCACGATCAGAGGTCGACAAGACCTTTGCCCTCTCGCTGGTTTACAACGAACCCACGAAGTTTGCCCTGGACCTCAGGCAGCTCATCGGTCGACCGCTGGGGATCTACCACGTCACGGCCGGTGCGACCGACCGGACCTGGACGAGGGACTCGGCGATCGTCGCGGTGACCGACCTGGCGATCACCTGCAAGCAGGAGCGGGACGGACTGGTCGTCTGGGTCACCTCCCTGAGCCGGGCCGAACCGGTGTCCGAGGCCCGCGTTTCGGCAATCTCTTACAACAATCAGGTCCTTGGCGGAGGCGTCACCGGTCCGGATGGGATCGCCCGGTTGGAAGTGGCCGAGAATCATCCGGACGGGAAACCCTGGGTGGTCGTCGCCGAAAAGGGCGAGGACATGAGTTACCTACAGCCCGAGAATCGGCTGTGGGTCATTGACGATGTCGATCAGTCGGGCCGCGATGTCCCCCGGACGTATGACGTGATGCTTTACACCGAGCGCGGGGTCTATCGTCCCGGCGACACGATTCACCTGACCGGCTTGGTTCGTGACGCAGCGGGCCGGACGCCACCCGCCTTTCCCCTCTGCCTTCATGTGAAGCGTCCCGACGGCCGCACCATCGCGACGCTGCCGGTGCGGCACGATCCGACATGTCAGGGCATCTTCCAGGTCGCCTACCCGACGGACGAAAGGGGCCAGACCGGGCCCTACCGATTCGTGGCCTCGCTGCCCGGCGCGAAAGAGACCCTTGGCCAGACGCAAACGCTGGTCGAGGCCTTCGTGCCGGCCCGCATCGAGGTGAGCGCCGAGCCGAGCAAGGCACGCTATGGGCCGAAAGACAAGGTTGAGATTAAAGCGAGCGTACGATACCTCTTCGGCAAACCCGCCGTAGGGTTGACGGCCACGGCTGAGGGCACCTACCGACGCGAGCCGTTCCGATCGGAGCGGTTCCGAGGGTATTCGTTCACGCCCCCCGAGGGGGGGGAGCGTCAGGAGATCGAGGAGTCCAAGGCCGTGACGGACGTCAATGGGCAGGCGTTGCTGGCAGTCGTCCCGCCCGGAAACCAGCCGCCCGGCTGGTGGCGCGGTTCGTTCGCGTTGACCGTCCACGAAGAGGGTGGGCGGTCCGTCTCCAAGAATGTCAGCGTTGTCGCGGACACCGCGGGCCGACACATCGGTCTTCGGATACCCGAGGGTCGGATTGCCCCGACGGCCAAGCCCTTCAACGTGGACTGGGTTCAGGTGACCGGCGACGACCACCCGGCGGCCCCCGGCGCGATGCATTACTCGCTGGTCCGCGTCGAATTCGATACGACGCTGGAGAAGATCGATGGCCGGCCCGTTTGGAAATCGACCGAACGTCTGATCCCCATCGCCGAAGGAGAGATCGGAAAGGGATCGGAGGCAAAGGCGAAGGGAACGTTGCCGGTCACGTGTCCAAAGCCCGGCGAGTACCGACTGCGAGTGTCGGACTGTACATCGGGAGGAAGCACCTCTCAGGTCGAGTTCTACGCATGCGAGGGCGAAAGCGACCTCCAGAGCGTGACGATGGAGCGCCCGGAGCGGCTGGAGATCGTGCTCGACAAGGAGAAGTACATTCCGGGGACAAAGGCGAGAGTACTCGTCAGGAGTCCCATCGCGGGAAGGCTGTTGCTGACGGCCGAGACGGACAAGGTCATCGACACTCGGGTTGTGGAGTTGAAAAACAATACCGCCGAGGTGGAACTTGTCGTCACCAGTGCGATCCGCGGGGGCGCGTTTGTGACGGCGACCGTCGTCCGGCCGGTGAATCCGGCGGAGAAGAAATGGCTGCCGCATCGGGCGATAGGGTTGGCCCGGCTGCTCGCGGACCATACCGACCGGTCCATTCCCGTTGCGATAGAGGCCGCCGAAAAGGTCGAACCGGGTTGCGGCGTCACGGTGACGGTTCGGGCGACGAAGCCTACCGACCCGAACCGGCCGGGCTACGTTCACCTGTGGGCCGTGGATGAGGGAATCCTCATGACGACGGCATTTCGCACGCCGGATCCGCTGAGCCATTTCTTCGCCCCGCGGTGCGCATCGGTCCTGTCTTCCGACCTCTTCTCGGACCTGATGCCCGACCATCTGCGGCCGGCCGGTATGGCTCGAATCGGGGCGGACGGCTGGGAGGACGATGCCGAGGCGCTGCGGCGGGGGGCGACACCGGCTCGTCGAAGGGAATCGGCCGTCGTCTGGAACGACGTCTTCCCCCTCGACTCCGACGGTACCGCGTGCGCGCGAATCGTCATGCCGGAATTGACGGGAGAAATGCGGCTGATGGCCGTCGTGGTGGACGGCGATCGCTACGGGACGGCCCATCGTCCCCTGACACTCACTTCACCGCTTCTTCTGGAAACCTCATGGCCGCGATTCGCCGCGCCGGGCGATCACTTCCGGGTGCCCATCAGGCTGTTCAATACGACGACCTCACCGCTGGCAGTCGATCTGACACTGCGAATCGACGGTCCGATTCAGATCGAAAACCCGAACGAGCTCAAGCAGACAACGGTCGGCGTGGGCGGGCCCCAGACGCTATGGGCTTGCGCGCGGGCCACGGACGTCGGGCACGTAACGGCGCATATCGAGGCGCGTTCAACCGCCTCGGATGGGTCCCGACTTCTCGCTCGGGCCAAGGCCGAGCTTGTCGCGAGGCCCGCATCGACGTTGCACGCCGAGTCGAAGCTCATGAGGTTGGAGGCAGGCAAGTCGATCACAATCGAACCGTCGGCCGAATTCCTGCGGCAGACAACGGACACACGCATCCGCGTCGGGAGGCTACCCTCGATTCATCTCCAACCGTTTATCGAGGAGTTGCTCGACTATCCGTACGGGTGCGTCGAGCAGACGACGAGTCAGCTCTATGCCCTGCTGCATGCCGGAGACGTGCTCGGAGAAGAACCGGGAGGCCAGACCGCCGTTCGCGACATCAAGGCGATGATCGCCGCCGGCATCGCGAGGTTATGGTCGATGCAGACGCGTTCCGGCGGATTGAGCTATTGGCCGGGGTCGCCGGCTCCCGATGCCTGGGCGACGACGTACGCCGCCGGATTCCTGGCGCAGGCCAAACGGGCCGGTCACGCCGTCGACCGGCAATTCGTCGACGACCTCCTGAAGTATGTTCAGAGACTGTTCCTTGAGCCGGGGCTCGACCACGAGAAGCCGGACGTCAACACACGGGCGCAGATTTGCCGCGTGCTGGCCGCGTTCGACAAGCCGCAACTCGGCTGGATGTCACGGCTCTCGGAACAGGCCGACCAACTCGATATGGCCGGCCGCGCACACCTGGCAATGGCCTGGATGATCGCCGGCCGCAAGGACCGGGCGAAGTCCGTCCTTCTGGTGGACTCGATTTCGCAGAAGGTGGCCACCACGACGGGGGGACGCTTGACCTCGCAAGTCGAGCAGGAGGCCGTCCTGCTCGATGCCCTGCTGGAGCTCGATCCGAAGCACGAGTGGGTTCCGTCGCTGGTCGACCGTCTGGAGAAGGCACGTTTGCAGGGCAAGTGGAGCAACACGCTCGAGAAGGCCGCCGCAGTCGCCGCGCTGAGTCGATACCAAGCAACGACGAAGGATAACGCCGTTTTTGAAGGAACCATCCGCGTGGGAGACCGGCTTGTCGGGGCATTCGATCAAGAGCGGCCTCAGACGGTCGTCGTTCGTGACCGGGAAGGTGCCGGCATCCGCATCAATTCATCCGGGACCGGTACCATCTACCTCGCGGTGACCACGCGGGGGCTGCGGCGTCCCACCAGCACGATGCAATACGATCGCCAGTTGCGCGTCCGGCGTCGCTGGACCGTTGCCGGCGGCAAGTCCATCGAAAACCGCCCGCTCCATGTGGGCGACCTCATTCGGGTTGAGATCGAGGTCGCCGCGCCCGACAGACGAGGGGGAACGACCGTCGAAAACGTGGCCATCGTGGATGCCCTTCCCGGTGGAATGGAGGTGGAGAACCCGAGGCTGGCCACATCGGCCAAGACGGGACAAGAAGAGGACCTTCCGGACCGCGTGGAGTTTCTCGACGATCGCGTGCTGCTGTTCTGTTCGGTCGGTCCTGAACGAAGGCTGTTCACGTACGCCCTGCGCGCCGCGACGCCGGGCACATTCGTGCTGCCCCCCGTCGAGGCGTCGTGCATGTATGACGTTTCCTTCGCTTCGATCAACGGCGGCGGCGAGGTGACGATCGTCCCGTGAACGCCATCCGAGTGAGATCGACCGTGGTGCGCGGCCTGAGGCGGCTGACCGTGTTGGCCGTCGGCTCGGTGATCGTCCTCGTTGCGGGGCTGGTTACCGCGTGCCGCCTTTGGCCATTCCCGCTGAATCGGCTTGAACGCCGGCCGGCGAGTCCCGTGGTGACGGCACGGGACGGCACAACGCTTCTAAAGGTCGTCGGCGAAGACGGCCAGTGGCGCTTGCCGATCGGTCCGGATCGGATGTCCCCCTGGCTGATCAAGGCCACTGAGGCAATTGAGGATCACCGGTTCCGTTCGCACTGCGGCGTCGATCCCATCGCGGTGATTCGGGCGATCGGGCAAAACCTGGCTGCCGGGCGGATCGTCTCGGGGGCCGGCACGATCACCATGCAGGTGTGTCGCATGATGGACGACCGGCCGCGTGGCCGGCGGGCCAAGATCACGGAGACATTTCGTGCCCTGCAACTTGAGCGGTTGCGCGACAAGGATGACATCCTTGCAGCCTATCTGAACACCGCGCCATACGGGGCCAACGTCCGAGGCGTCGAGGCCGCATCGTTGGTCTGGTTCGGCAAGCATGCCGCGGATCTCTCGCTAGCCGAGGCGGCGCTCCTGGCGGGCCTGCCCCAGTCGCCGTCTTTGTACCGACCGGACCGGCATCCCGAGGCCGCCCGACGTCGGCGTGAGGCCGTCTTGAGACGCATGGTCGAGACGGGGGCGATCAGCGAGTCCCAGCGGATCATTGCCTCGGCGGAGACCATCGTGCTGACGCCACACCGACCGACACACCTTGCGCCTCACGCCGCATGTTTCGCACTCAGCCGGCGACCCGGCGGTGGGCAGACGACGATCGATCCGATGATCCAACGGGACGTTGCGCGGCTGGTCGTCGAGCACGCCAAGACGTTGCCTTCCCGGAGCGATGTCGCCGTGGTCGTGATCGGCATCGCACAGAGCGACATCGTGGCCATGGTCGGTTCGGCCGATGTCGGCGATCCGATCGACGGGCAGATCAACGGTGCGCTCGCGCGACGCAGCCCCGGATCTGCCCTGAAGCCGTTTGTCTACGCGGCCGCCTTCGAGGCTCGACTACTGAACGATCAATCCGTTGTCTACGACGTGCCCATTCATCGGGCCGGCTGGTCACCGACAAACTGTGACGGCCGGTTTGCCGGGGAATTGACCGTCGCGGAGGCGCTGCGCCGATCGCTGAACGTCCCGGCGATTCTCGTTGCGGAGTCGGTCGGCCTGTCGCGCTGTCTCGGGCAGATCGAGGCGGTCGGCATCAGACTTCCTCACGATGCCGGAGAACGCGGGGGGCTGGCCGTGGTAGTCGGTGCGGTCGAGGTGACGTTGCTCGATCTGGTCAACGGCTACGCGACATTGGGACGGGGCGGGACACGCAAAACGCCGCGGTTGTTCGTTGACGAGCCGACAGACGAGGCGCGTGTATTGGACCCGGGCACGTGCCATATGCTCGATGAGATTCTCTCATCGCGGCACCGCTGCCCGCATGGCACGGACGATTGGGCCGACCGCGAGGTGCCCTGGTTCATGTGGAAGACGGGCACCAGCTCGGGTCGGCGCGACGCTTGGGCGGCGGGCCACAATCGCCGCTTTGCCGTTGGCGTTTGGGTCGGCCGCTTCTCCGGCGTCGGATCCGACGCTTTCGTCGGCGCCGAGGCTGCCGAGCCCCTCCTAACGCGGCTCTTTGCGCTTCCGTCGGTGCGAAACGACAGCGACCCGGCGCCTCCGGAACGTTGGACCGCCCGAACGGTTCTGCGTCGCCCCGACGGCAACACCGGGCCCGTTCGCGTGGTGTCACCCCACGAAGGCGCGACGTTGATCTCGGTGAACGGTCGATGCACGATCCGGCCGAAGGCCAGCGGGAACCCGGAACACTTCTGGTTCCTCAACGGCCTCTTGCTGGGTCGTGGCCCTATCGAACGTATCGCCTTGGCCCCGGGGTCTTATGAGTTGCGATGTGCGGACGACACCGGAAACCAGTCGGCGGTTCGGTTCACGGTTCAGCCGGGATCGTGACGCGCCCACGGGATCCGCCGGTGGCGCCCAAGCACACAGCACGGCGCGTGTTACTCGTCCTTCTCGGCAGGATTGATTGGTTTCCCCTCCCAGCACCACACGCCGTTTTCCTTCGTCAGGATTCGGAACGCGCTGCCGGGCACCGGAGGGGCATTCACCTTCGGCAGCCAACGGGCGTGGTCGCGGATGACCCCGGCGTAATGGGGGTCCTTCGCGAGATTGGTCCATTCGCGCGGATCGGATCGGTGATCGTAAAGCTCCTCCGAACCGTCGGCATAGCGGATATACCGCCAGCGTTCCGATCGCACCGCATGATTGTCCATGTTGTGCGTGGTGATGGCCGGCCAGGGACGCGGGGCTTTCGCATCCTTCAGTTGCGGCAGCAGGCTGTGGCCTTCGAGCCCCTCTTTATGCGGAAGGCCACAGAGTTCCAGCAGCGTGGGATAGATGTCGAGCAACTCGGCCGGTTCAACGCATGTCGCCCCTCGACCGACGCCGGGTCCGGCGAAGACGAGCGGCACGTGCGTGGATCGCTCCCAAAGCGTCGTCTTGCCCGTCATGGCCTTCTCGCCAATGTGCCAGCCGTTGTCGGACCAGAGCACAATGACCGTGTCGTCGGCGTGACCGATCTCGCGGAGCGTGTCGAGCACGCGGCCGATCTGGCTGTCCATGAACGTCGTGCTCGCGAGGTACGATCGGACGAGCGGACGCCATTGGTTCGCTTTCTTCAGCCACGACAACCGCGGCTCCGGCAGTCTCCAGTGGAGATACCATGAGAACTCGGGGACATTCTCGCGATCGTTGTCCTTCACCGGCGGCAAAATGATCTGGTCGACCGGCGGAAAAAGGTCGAACCACTGTTGTGACGCGAAGCACGGGACGTGCGGCAGGCGAAACCCCACCGCAACGAAGAAGGGCTTGCCTGCCGGAAGCGACTTCATCTGGGCGATGGCAGCGTCGGCAATCCGCCAATCCGCCTGTTCGCGGTCATCTTCCGGAAACACGCCCCAGTCCATGACGCGCATCGTGGACGGCGTCTGAACCAGTTTCTGCTTCGGAAGCGGCATGCCGGGTGCGGGACCCCACACCTCGAATTCGGCGAGCTGCAGTTCTTTCGGAACGGAGCCGTCGTGGTGCACTTTGCCGAAGGTCGCGGTGAAGTAACCGTTCCTGGCGAAGTACTGGGGCAGCGTCACGCAATCCCGAGTCGCGGCCACGGTTCGAAATCCCGGCACCAATCCATAGATGCCCGTGGTCGAGGGTCGCAGCCCGATCAGCAGACTGACACGCGACGGATTGCACAATGGCGCCTGCACGTGCGCATTGGCGAACAGGGTCCCGCCCGCGGCCAAACGGTCTATAGTGGGTGTTTTGGCCTGCGGATGCCCGCCGAGGCAGCCGACCCAGTCGTTGAGGTCGTCAATGGCGATGAACAGAACGTTTGGCCTTGTCGCGGCGGAGGCGGATGCCGCTGCGGACAGCACCAAGGCAGTGCAAATCAGAACACCTCGCTTCATGGATCACCCCGAATGCTCCTGGGTTGTCGCGCCAGTCCACGCTACCATGCCGATGCGCACTGTCAATGCGAGATCGGGCTGTCGTCAGGCCATTGACCAATCTCCCCACCTCTGGAGTCCGAGTGGCTCGCATGGTACACCTTTCCGTCGTGCAATCCGCGTCGTGAACAGACTCATCAAGGGAGGGTACTCGCATGACAGGCATATCCCGCATCTTCGCGGCGGCACTGGCGCCCTGCCTTGTCGGACAATTCGCGTTCGGGGCCACGGAGCGACCCACGAGTCAGCGCAACGTATTGCTGCTGGTCGGCGACGATCATGGGCTGGAACTCGGCTGTTATGGTCATCCGGTCGTCAAGACGCCTCATCTCGACAGGCTGGCGGCGCAGGGCGTCCGGTTCACCGATGCGTTCGCCACGGTGTCCTCGTGCAGCGCCAGCCGGTCCGTGATCTACACCGGCCTCCACAATCACGCCAACGGTCAATATGGCCACCAGCATGCATACCATAACTTCAACACCTTCTCTCACGTCCGGTCGCTGCCGGGGATGCTCAAGGCACGCGGCTATCGCGCGGGCATCATCGCCAAGGTCCACGTCCAACCGGCTTCGGCCTATCCCTTTGACGTCATCCAGGCCGGCGGAAGGGACGTGCAGGGAATCGGCCGGGCCGCTCGCGAATACATGACCACCGAGCCGGACAAGCCGTTCCTGCTGGTTGTGGGGTTTACCGATCCGCACCGATCCGGGAAGGGCTTCGGTGACGAGACACCCGATCGGTCCATGCCTGTCACCGAGTATCGCCCGCAGGACGTCATCGTCCCGCGCTACCTACCCGACACGCCGACGGTCCGTGCGGAATTGGCCTCGTACTACCGGGCCGTATCCCGGTTGGACGCCGGGGTCGGAGGGGTTCTGGACGCCCTGGCCGATGCCGGTGCGGCCGACAGCACGCTCATCATCTACGTCAGCGACAACGGCCCGGCGTTTCCCGGCGCCAAGACGAATCTCTACGACGCCGGTATTCATCTGCCGCTGATCGTCCGCTCGCCGGCATTGAAGGAAGGCGGTCGGGTGAACCACGCCATGGTCTCCTGGGTCGATCTGGCTCCGACGATTCTCGAATGGACGGGCACGCCGCTTGCGCCCGAACTGCAAGGTCGGTCATTCCTCAGAATCCTGGGCCGGGAGAATCCGGCCGGATGGGATATGGTCTTCGCGTCGCACACGTTCCATGAGATCACCATGTATTATCCGATGCGAGCGATCCGGACGCGGGAGTACAAGTACATCCTCAACCTGGCGTACAAGCTCGACTACCCCTTCGCGTCGGATCTGTACGCGTCGCCAAGCTGGCAAGAAATGCTCAAGATGAAGGCGACCAAACTGGGCGTCCGAAGGATCGACGCCTACGTCCGTCGGCCCCGGGAGGAGCTGTACCATCTGCCCTCGGACCCTGACGAGGTGAAGAACGTGGCGGACGACCCGGCGCATCAGCAGGTACTCAACGATCTGCGAGCGCGTCTGAAGGCATGGCAGCAGAAGACGAACGACCCCTGGATCGTAAAGCACGAATACGAGTAGTTGTTCGATCACGCCGTGCGGGGACGCCGGATTCGGTAGCGGTTTGCGCTTGAGTGTCGAGACCGGTACCCCTACCGACCGAGCTGCGGTCTGCCATAGGTAGGCCGCTACGATCGGGCAAGGACTCGGTCCGCTACGACAAATCGTGAAATGCCCTACGGCCGCAACGCGACGCGAAGGAAGTCCTTGTGCTGTTCGATCGACTTCAACGCCCGTGAAATCTCCTCGAGCCGGAAGCAGCGTTGAACAACGCTGTTGAACGGAACGTTCCGCCCCGCACCCACCAGGAACTCGATCGCACCTCGCAGGTCTTCGGGCGTGTAGTTGTGCAATCCCATGATGCGAATCAGGCGCGTGATGACCGTGTGAAAGTCGATCGTCACCAGCGCGCCCGGAAACACACATCCCGCAACGACATAGCGGCCCCCGATCCGCAGCGATTGGATACCTATCGGAATTGCCTCGGGACTACCGCAGGCCTCTATCGCGGCGTCAAAACCGAGCGGACGGCCGTGCGGAGCGCGAGAATCCGGTTGGTCGCCCAGCGTCCGGGCCACGACGTCTCGGAACGTCTCGTCACCTACGCCGGGGTTGACGACGTGCGTCGCCCCGAAGGCCTTGGCCCGTTCGAGCCGGGCCGAACTCGTGTCGGCGACCATGACGATGCGGCAGCGCCGCGCGGCGCACAGCGCCGCAGCGCACAGGCCGACCAAGCCCGCTCCCTGGATCAGAACCGATTCGCCCGCTCGGATGTCGGCCGATCGCACGGCGGCGACCATGGTGGCCAGCGAACAGTTCGCGAAGACGGCCGTCTCATCGTTCAGTTCGTCCGGGATGCGAAAGACCGCCGTGCCGGGGGCAAGGTAGACATATTCCGCGAAACCGCCGTTGAGCGGCGGGTCGACGTCGATGCTCTCGTGGCCATACTTGAAGAGCGATTCGCACTTCTGGGGTATACCGTGCGTGCAAGAGAAGCACGATCCGCAACTGGCGGCGATGCTCCAGGTCACGCGATCGCCCGCAGAGAGCACTACCCCGGCGGAATCGCGCACCACACCGGCGCCAAGCCGAGCAACCATCCCGCAGATTTCGTGCCCGAGGATAAGGGGACCTCGTGGTCGTCGTCGGCCGGAGATCGTGTGCAGATCCGAGCCGCAGATCGCGCTAAGCGAAACGCGGACAAGTATCTCGTCCGGTCTCGGAGGCCGAACCGCGAATGAGCGGACATCCAGCGCGCCGGTCTTCGGATCGTAGACCACGGCCCGGGACGTCTCAGGTATCGAATCCAACGGGCTTCCTCCCTGGCCACGTCAACCGCACGGCAGCATACGCACGGTGAGCGGAGGCATCAACGACCCAGGTGGGCATATTCCTCAACACGTTGTGGTACGGCGCGTGAGGCGAGGTCGAGGCCCGGGCTTCGTGTACCGGGTCGGACGCCGCGCCGGCACTGCGGGAAGACAACGGGTCAGCAAGGCCCAATTGGCATAGCCTCGTTCCGATGCCGCCCTTCATCTCCGGTCATTTGGGTGTTGTCCGCGGATTCAACCGATTGCCTCGGAGCCGGGCGGCTCATCTCATCCTCGAACGGGCGTGTGCCGATGTTATCCTGTTGAGGATCCCTTATGCACGATGTGTACAATCCGCACTGGCGACCGGTTGCCTAAGCTTGGAAACGAACGGTAAGACGACGCGCCTTCGCGACGTGGCGAGAATCGAGCCGCGTGCCAAGGGCCGGGACCAGATCTGCTCGCTCGGCGGCACGCCTTTCTCCGACCGGCGTCGGGATCGAAAGAAGGCGGCCGGACCTGCGGCCGCATCGGCAGAGTGAGCGGCGAAGCGAACACCGCCGCGCGGCAGCCACGGCGGGTCTGGCCGCAACGCTATGTCTCATTCAGTTGCTCGGCCCTCTTTTCGGGCGCAACCTCATCCACATTCCGGTGATCGACCACACGGCCGTCGTCGAGGACATTTCGCTCCAGTATCCGCAAACGGCGGAACAGGGTGCGAAGATCCCGGTAGCCGCCGATGGAAAACCAGACGCTGGTAATGATCCCGACGACCACCGGCAGGATCAGGCCGACAACGTACCAATAGTCCACCCACCATCGATCAGGCCATGGTCGGATGACGTTCCAGATCGTGCCGATGAGGAACACACCGAACCAGAACAGGGTCCAACCAAAGATCCCGTACGTGATGATCTTATCGCTTCGCGTGAAATGTTCATCGATACCCAACAACTCTCGAATCGATCTCGGCGGGCCTGTGACGGTCTGCACCTCGATCTCGTCACGGCGTCGGTACCTTCCGCGGTGAAGGAGTCGATCCATGTCAAAGTGCTCCCGACAGGTGAGGAGCGACACGACAATATAGATGGCGATCGATGCCACCATGGCAATCATCCACAACCACTGGCCGTTGATCGGGAACTTCGTCTGATGATTCATCAGGTAGCTGTTGTCCGGGAACCACCGCAGCAGTGTTGGGACGACGTGTTTCCACGCCTGTTCGAGGATCAGTCCTCCGACACCGAGCAGACCGCCGGCCGTCATGGCGCCCCAAGCGGCGGACGTGGTGCCCTTCCTCCAATACAGTCCGCCGATGATGACCGCGCCGGCCCCGCCCAAGAAGATCGTGCCGGTCAGTGCAAAGAACATGTAGATGTACTGTGTCTGCCGGAACAGAAGACTGAACAGGAAGGCGAAGACGGCCACGAATGCGATGGACAACCGGAGGTAGAGGATCTGTTGCTTGGGAGTGAAAGGTCGCTTTCGAAGGGGCAAGATCAAGTCTTGGACGAGAATGGAGCCCCATGAGTGGAGGTACGAAACATCGGTGGTGATCAGAAGGAACAGCATCATCGCGCAGAAGACGCCTTTGACACCGAGCGGCAGGATATGTGACAGCGCCACGGAGACGCGCATTTGCGTTTGAATCTGCGGATTCTGAATCGTGGCCAACTTGTCATTCACGGCCTCCGCGGCCGTGTTGAAGGCGGGATGGTTGAGGTACGTATAGGCACAGACGGCCACCAGCGTGAAGGTGCCGACCATCGAGTAGTATCGCCATTGTCCAAGGATCTTGCCCATCTTGGCCTCGTGGGGGTTGACGGCGGAGCAGTTGAACCCCTGCGACCCCTGCCAGGCCATATAGCTGTAGATCCACCCGAAGACGTTGATCAGGACGAACCATACGTTGAAATCCTCGATCTCTCCCTGCCGGAACGGGTGGGTGAGAGACCGGTTGGCCGGCACGTCCACGATCGCTTCGCTGATCCGAGACCAACTGAAGATGACGAACAACGTGACGATGACCACGATGACCATCGCATACGTGAAAAGGCCCTGGACACAGTCGGTGACCATGACGGTGAGCTGACCTCCTATGGTCACCAGTAGCAAAGCAAGCGAGAGGAAGAGAAACATGACAATGCCGAATGTCGGCAGCGTCATGCCGCCGAGGCTGGTCGATTCCGGGAGGCCGCAGTAGTAGACGAAGAACCTTCCGCCAACGGCCGGAAACAGGGCATAGTTGATGATTCCTGAGACGGAGGCAAGCACGCCGGCGAACACTCGAAAAGGCCGGCTGTAGCGGAGTTCGAAGAACTGAGCCATCGTCATCGCACGGGTCTCACGGTATCGATAGACGATGAATCCCGTCAGCGCGAGGAACAGGTTGGTGCCGATGAAGAAGCTGTCCCACCATCCGATGGCGAAGCCGGAGTGGTATACCTTCTCAAACAAGGCGACAACACTGATGAGCCCGATGCCGGCCATTCCCTCGGCGACGCTGAGGAGGTACCGGTTGGCGCACCGGCCGGCCGCCAGAAAGTCCGAGACTCCTTTGATGTACCGGTAGGTCTTGACGCTGATGAGGATGACGATCGCCAGGGGGACCAAAACGATCGACCAGTCGATCCAGTGCATGCCCATGCCGATCAGCCCTCTCCCATTCGGCGGACCGTGCATGCACGGACTCACCGCCGGCCCTCCCCAGGCAATTTCGGACGCACCATCGTGCTGAACGCAGGCGCTTCGGAAAGACGGGGCCACGGCCCTCCATGGCGAGGGGTCCGCGAAAGCCGAACGCCCGACGCGGCGGATTGTTATCGAATGTCCGCGACAAGTAAAGTGCCGAGCGGCGCTACGGAGCAACAAAAGGGAAGGCAACGCGAAGGCGAGCAGCAGGGATGGAGCCCCTGAGCATCCGGCCAGCCGTCTCGGGCCTCAGGCCTTCGAACAGGTCTCCTGCACGCGACGTGGTGAAATATGACGTTCGGTTCGGATCCCATGGCGGGCGGTGCAAAGCGGCAACGTCGGAGACACCATCAGCGACGGGACGTGCTCAAGCGCCCAGTTGATCTCCAGGCCGGTGGCCGCGTCGACCATGGGGATTCGCGCAGGTTGCAGGCCGTCCCAGACTTCGATGGGACCTCGTTTGAGCTTTCGCGCCCAACTCAACAGTTTCGGGACGCTCATGACCAGACCGATCTGACCGATGATCTGGAACAGGAGCCGTTTCCATGCGAGGCGATCCCTGCCCAGGGTGGCCAGAATGCGAAACATGTTCAGGGGATTGTAGAAGCCGGCATAAGCCCGAAGGATATTGGTCTGCCGGCGCCAGGGTTCGGCATGCCGACTGGCGGCCACGTGATTGCCGTCGAAGAAAGCCTGCGGTACCGGCTCGCCGCCAACGCTCTTGTACAGGACACGGTTCTCAACGGCCGGCTCGAAATCGCGCGTGCCGACGGCCGGGCCGAGATAGGTGCATTGATAGGAGACCGCGCCATGGTTGAACACGTAACGGGCCTGATTGAGCAGGCCGGACAGATCGCCGTGTTCGGACCGGAGCGGCTGCCTGTCGCTGTGAATCATCATGACCATCGGCTCGATGCCGACCTCATGCATGAGCGCGAACACCTCGGCGGTCTTATTCTTGTTCTGACCCTTGTTGACGAGTTCGGCGGTGATATCCTCGATGCCGAACCAGATTGCGCGAAGGCCGGCGGACTCACAAAGCGGCAGGAGGTCCCTGTTCTTGTATACGTCGAATTGTGTCGCCTCGGTGGCGTACGAGATTTGTCGTGACAGCGGTACGCCGTCGGTGGTCTCGGCGGCCAGAGCAACCATGTAAGCGGACGCCGTCTCTCGCCGATTGAAGAAATTGTCGTCCGTGCCGAAGAACTCGCGGATGCCGAACGCCTCGTGGATATGCTTGATCTCGGACGCGAACCGCTCGGGACTCTTGTTGCGCAGCGTCTTCTGATTGGCGGCGGGAATCGGACAGAACGAGCAGTTGAACTTGCACCCCTGTGTTGTGACGATCGATGCGATGATCGACCGCTTGCCGACCTTGCGGGCCGGATAGGGCTTCGCCCTAAGCCCCGTGCCTCGATGCGGTGGTTCGAGCATTCGATACCCCGCGTCGGGCATGGGCATCTCATCGAGGTCGCGCAGGATGCGTTGGACACCGGTGTTGACGGCCACCGGCCGTTCAATGGACGCATCGGGGGAAAGGTAGACCAGTCCGGGCACGTTGTCGAGGTCGCCCCGTAGCCGGGTACGCTCGAAGGCCGTTCTGACGGATTCTCCGGGAGCCTGTGCTTCGAAGATGGTCTGCAACAGATCAAGCAATACGAAAACCTCACCCGTGACGACGCAATCGGCGCCGATACCCGGTTGAGGTCCCAATTCGAAATAATCCGTCGGTTCGTAGATTGCCTTGGGCCCTCCGACCAGGATCAGCGGGCGTGCCGTACCCAGACGATGGGCATCCCGAATTAGGTCGTAGGAGGGCTCGGCGTGGACCTGCATACTGGACACCAGCAACATGTCGAGGGGCCGGTCGTCGAGGATGGCCTCGCTGGGCCGGAAATTCGGCGTCCATTGCTGAAGGACAATGCGGATGTGTTTGAAGCCGGCCTCGGCGAGGGTATCCCCCAGCGTTCTCACGGAGGCCGGCGCCATCCGCTTGTCGGCGAACCAGTAGGGCAGCATCCGCGTGCGAAAGTCGAAGGCGTAGACGATTCCTATTCGAAGCTTGTGCGCGGCCTTGTACTCCTGCAAGGTTTCGATCGCGGCTCGAAATGTCCCATCTTGCAGGTAAACGTCTTCAGGGGGCCGACGTGGCAACTCCATATGCTGCTGTCTCCATGGATCCGGTGCGATTAGGCCGGAATGACCACCGACCGCGTCGCGGGTGTATGAGCATTGCCTCGGCAATGATGGCAGTCATTGGTCCATCGTTGCCCGATCTCAGTATCCGATCAGCTAAACCCTGATGGTGGCCAATTGGAGATGTCGAAGCCGGTGCTACCCGACGACCCGAGGCAGGGACAAGTCCAACCAACAATATTAGTTTACCAAAGTCCAGTCCGCCAGTCAACAAGTCTCAATGATCCATGCGAATAATCGTCAACTCTTGGTCAAGAACAAAACGAAAACGTAAGCCTTGTATCTCAGCAGGCTTCTGTCATTTATCGGTGTGTATTGCTTCAATATAATAGCGCAAATTCTAGTAACACCAAGCGCACAATTATCAGTATGTATTACGCCCGATTGTCATCCTTCCTGAGTACCCGTTCTCAACGTGGCGGCAGTAAGGTTTCCACCGCATGTGGGCCTCAACAAGAAATCGGCGTTCAGCCGACTCACCGACCACAGGCGCCGTAAGATTGATTGAATGCGGCCACCCGCGACAGAAGCGGGCCGGCCGAGTCCTTGCCTTGCGGGCGTGAGCGACTCCCATGGTGTACAATCCCCCCGGCTTCGCACGGCATGTCGTTCCCGTCATGCCGGGCCGTCCAATCGGACGGCCTGCGATGGCCGCTGATGTGCCGCACTATTGCCGTACGCGAGGACACGGGCGCTCAACGCTGCCGCTGCCATGGAGGTCAAAGTCATGAGAACCGACACGGCTGTCTTTCTGCTGGCATTTCTCGTGGGAACCCCGTTGTTGGCCGCGCCGAACGACGGCATGGTCGGCTGCTGGGACTTCGATGAAGGATCGGGAACCCTCCTGCACGATCGCAGTGGACACGGCAACGACGGCAAGATCCACGGCGCAACGTGGGTCACGTGCGGCAGCGGCCATGCCCTGCGGTTTGACGGCGAGAACGATTTCGTGGACTGCGGCAATTCGGTGATACTGGATATCACCGGCCCGATCACGCTCCAGGCGTGGGTTCAGCCCAACGCCGCCAACCGGGGCGAACCCGGCATCTGCGGCAAGTTCTTCGAGAGCTATGCGATCACCTACTACGGCAACGCCTACTGGTACATCTCCAGCGGCGGCAACAAGGCCGACGGTCCGCTGAAGATGGACGTCTGGAACCACGTTGTGGGCTCGTTCGACGGGGCGACCCTGCGAATTTACATCAACGGCGAGGAGATGCAGGCCACGGACTCGAAGTTCAGGGAGGTCAAGCATGGCGGCCACTTCCTGATCGGATGCATCGCGGACCCCGCGGGCGCGACCGACGTCACCACCGGGAACAGAGGCTTCTTTCCCGGGCTGATCGACAGCGTCCGTGTCCACAATCGGGCACTGGCGCCGGATGAGGTCTTGCACTTCTACAACGCGGAGGCCGAGCAGAAGGGCCTGAAGCGGCATGATGTGGGGCGGACGAGCCGGTTGTTGCTGGAACCGTTCTTCTATCCGGACAGCGATCGCGCCGTGCTTTCCGTGAGTTTCCGATGGGCCCTTCCGTTCGGCGAGGGCACCCGGCTTGTCGCGGAGTTGGTTCAGGCCGGCCGGGCCACCGCCTTGCACAGCAGGGAGCTGAACGTCAAGGCCGCTCACGCCGAAGACGAAGCTGAGTTCGGATTGAAAGGACTCAAGCCAGGCACGTACGAGCTTGCGGCATCACTCGTCCTTCGCGACGGAACTCGCAAGACCGAACGCGTGCCGTTCACATACCCCTTCGAACCGCAACCGCCCGTTCCCGCGCCGGCGGTTCGCGTTGTCCCTGCCTTGCCGCCGCCGGTTGCATCACCGCCGTACACGCTGGCGCTCGCCGAGGGCGGCGGATTCACGATATCGGTGAGAGGCCATTCGTATCGTGTCGAGTCCGGCTACTCCTATCCGGACGGCGGCGAAAACCGGTTGTCGACGGGACCGTCGGACCGCAAGGGCGAGGCGGCATGGAAGGTGACGACGTCGAAAGTCGATCCGAAGCGGTATCACGTCGCGGCCCAGGGACAGTTCTACGCAATAAGCCGGACCATTGAATCCACGCCCACGCGTGTGCTTGTCCGAGACACCATCCGCAACACGTCATCCGATATCCTTGGCATCCTTTTGAGCAATCACGTCAATATGGCCGACAAGAAGGACGCCAAGGTGACGCTCATGAGCAACCCGACGGTCTTCATCGGGACCGACACAAGCGGCCTCGGCCTGGTCGCCCTGGACGACCTCTATCAGATTCGCCACCGAACGACCCATTCCGAAGGCCTTGCCGGGATCCGCGACGAGCACTTCGGGCTCGACAAAGGGGCATCCTATACCGTCGAATGGGCGGTTTATCCGACGGCCACGAACGACTACTACGACTTTATCAATCAGGTCCGCAAAGACGAGCGCATCAACGGGCGGGTGGACGGCGCTTTCGCCTTCGTCGATCGGCGAACGCCGCCGTCGAAGGGACTCGTCGAGCTGAAGAACCTCAAGTACGCCAGCATTGGATGTCTGGGCTTCCCGCCCGACGACCCCGCAGTGTCGTTGGAGGGCTGGGAGTTTGTCGAATACCCGAAAGAAAGCGCGGAGCTGAAGAAGACGCTGGCGGAGACCAAACGGCTGTATCCCGACGTGAAGGTCATGTTTCACGTTGCCCACGCCCTCTACGCAACGAACAAGCCCGTCGAACTGTTCGGCGACTCGCGCGCACTCGACATCAACGGCCGGCAGTTCCACTACGGTCCCAATTCGATCGAGTACTACGGCAAGTACTTCTCGAAGCAGCGCTTCGATGAAGGCTGGCGATGGTGGCTCTTCTATCCGACATCGGAAAACCGCTTCGGGAAGGCGATGATTAAGGCCGCCGAATTCATGGTGAACCAACTCGGCGCCACGGGCATGTGGGCCGATGGATTTATCTGCGGATACATCCCGGGCAACTACAGCTTCGACCGCTGGGACGGATACTCCGTCACCATCGACCCCAAGACCAAGAAGGTGACGCACAAGAAGACGTGCGTGCCGTATGTGGCGCTGCCGGTCCTGACAAAGGTCGTGCAGATCATCAACGACAAGGGCGGCGTGGTGATCACCAACGGCGAGCCCGGTTCCAGGTCGTTCTGGAATCTGAATGTGATCGCCAGTTGCGAAACGAGCGGCGGCGACGCCAAACCGGTCGGCGGGCTTCACCTGGGGCGAACGGTCACTCCTCTGGGCAGCCCCACCGCGATCCAAAACCAGCGGGACGTCTATCGCGACATCCTTGGCAAGCTCGACTACGGCGCACTGTACTTCTGGTATGGCGACAACGATCTGATGAAGCACAAGACGCTCGTCGAACACATGTATCCCTTCACGTTCGAGTCCATCCATTCCGGCGTGGTCCGTGGAAAAGAGAGGATCATCACCAAACGGTCCGGCGTTTACGGATGGGCGGGCGATCGATCGTTGCACGCCGTCTATCCGTATGATGCCCGAGGCGAGCAGACCCGCAATGACGCGATGACCACGGTGGACAAGGATGGCTCACGCACCGAATTGCGGCTGGGCGAGAACCAATCGGCCGCCGTCGTTCGACTGCCCATTACGTTCGACGTCGACAGACCGCTCAATTCCAGGGCCACCCAATACGACGCCAAGGGCATCCGGCTGTCGTTGAACGGCAGCGGCCGTGTCCGACTGTGCATTGCGGACGGACTGTTCGGCATTCATATGGGTTCATGCTATCGAGTGATGCTCGGTTCAAAGACGATTTCACAGGAGGCGAGTGACGGGATACTCCGCATTGACACGAATCTGGACGGTCCCATGGACGTCGTCATCGCCCGAGAAGACAGCTAACGCCGTTTTCGGCAAAATGAGTCTCGTGCGAGCCGTCCGCGCCGGCCCCGATCATGAATCGGCGCCGCGACAATAAGCCAAGATTGGGAATGATCCGGCCTGTCCGCTCCCTCACGATGGCGATTCTAATCGCCGGAAAACACGAGAGCATCTGACGAAAAAGGGCACCGGTCGTACGGGCAATCGCCGCGGGCAATCCATACCGGCACGAAAACCGCGATCGGCTCGGTCAATTCCGCGTACTGACCGCTCCGGGCGAGGCGGGAACGCCGAAGCCGCATCTACGTGGGTTCGTACCTAAAACGCTTTCGACCGCTCAGTTCCTGCCAGGCGACGACGTGGCGCGTATCCAACGCGTCCCCCACGAAGCTCCAGATGCAGTACTCAGTGCCGTCGATCTCTTCGGATCCTATAAACGTCAGATCCTCCGGGCTCAGATCTACCTCGCCCTCCTCGTGCAAATAGTCAATCAGATGACCGAGGAATCGGGATGCCTTCAGGGCCTCCCGGCTATGGTGGATCAGGGGGTCCCTATT
>CAZQTW010000084.1:0-24101 GCA_964596165.1 uncultured Planctomycetales bacterium
GATCCGCGGAACCCCCCAGAGCCCTCGTCGCGGACGGGGGCGTCCGAGAGCCCTATGACAAGGGTGGATAGTTCGAGGGGGCCCCGTCTAGTGAAGACAGGGGTCCTCGGGCCACCCGGGCGAGGGGGCACAGTGTGAGTCCTCTTGCGAGTGGCAAGACGACGATCGTCGGGTTGACGGGAGGCATCGGTGCGGGAAAGAGCCTGGTGGCGCGATTCATGCGTGAACTGGGCGCCGTGGTCTTGGACGCGGACGAAGCCGCTCAGCGGGTGTTGGACAGGGGGGAGATTGTTGCGACGCTCAAGACATGGTGGGGGCCGTCGGTCGTGGAGGCCGACGGGCGAGTGAATCGCAAGCGTGTGGCGGAAATTGTCTTCCAAGACCCCGATGAACGGCGGCGTTTGGAAGGGCTCATCCACCCACGGATCTCCCAAGAGTGGGCGGAGGCGCTGGAGCGATGCCGAGGGGGAGGGACGTCCGCATCGGTCGTGGTGATCGACGCCCCGCTGCTTTTTGAAGCCGGACTGGACAACGTGTGTGACGTGATCGTCTTCGTCGATTCGCCCGAGGAGCTTCGGATTCAGAGGGTGTTTGAAGAGCGGGGATGGTCGGCCGACGAATTGCGTCGGCGAGAGAATATGCAGAAACCGCTGGACAGCAAGAAGGCGAGAGCCGATTATATTGTGGAGAACAATTCCAGCATGAGTGACCTCCGCCGACAGGTGGAGGATGTCTTTTCCCGAGTCCGTTTTCCGCAGTAATCTCCTTCATTGGCTTGTTTGAGAACGGAACCCATGGTCGACCGTGAGATGTCAAGGGGAGTTTTCAGATGACGTGACCCGACGGGCCGGAGGCTCGGACGGTGTATTGAGTTCAACCCTTTTGATTTCCTACCTGTTACGAGTTGGAGGATTGCAGCATGGCGAGGGCCAGCTCAGACCGACCTAGAACAACCCGAAGGCGACCCGTGGCTGCCGAGGACGAGCAGCCCGAGGTGATGGAGTCGTCGCAAGGCGACGTGGGCAAGGCGGTGGACGCCGATCCGGGCGTCTCCGAGGTGGTAGGCGAGGCCGCCGATTCGGCGGACATCCAGGCCGCCATCGACCGCGAGACGCACGAGAAGTACGAGGAGGTCAAGCGAGGCGAGCTTCACATCACCGACCTCCAGAAGATGACCGTCCCCGAGCTTCACGAGATCGCCAAGAACGAGGGGCTCACCGAGTACACCTCGCTCAAGAAGCAGGACCTCATCTTCAAGATCTTGAAAGAGCGCATTCATCGCAACGGCCTGATGTACGGCGAGGGCGTGCTCGAGATTCTACCGGACGGCTTCGGCTTCCTGCGATCGCCCGAGTACAACTACCTGCCGTGTCCGGACGACATTTACATCAGTCCGTCGCAGATTCGGCGATTCGGCCTGCGGACCGGGCATATCGTGGCCGGTCAGATCCGCCCGCCCAAAGAGTCGGAGCGGTATTTCGCCCTGCTGCGCGTGGAGGCGATCAATTTCCAGGACCCCGAGATGGTCAACGAGAGGACCGTCTTCGAGGACCTGACGCCGGTCCATCCGGGTCCCAAGCAGATCATGGGCTACAAACCGGGCGACGGGCGCATCGTTCTTGAGACGACTCCCGACGAGATCAACATGCGGGTCGTCGACCTCGTCACCCCCATCGGCCGCGGTCAGCGGATGCTGATCGTCGCCCCGCCCCGAACGGGCAAGACGGTGTTGCTGCAGAAGATGGCCAATGCCGTCAGCAAGAACTACCCCGACTACTACGTGATCATTCTGCTGATCGACGAGCGGCCGGAAGAAGTGACGGAAATGGAGCGGGCGACCAAGGCTGAGGTGATCAGCTCGACGTTCGACGAGCCCGCCAGCCGGCACGTCCAGGTGGCCGAGATGGTCATCGAGAAGGCCAAGCGGCTCGTCGAGTACGGGCACGACGTGGTCATTCTGCTCGACTCGATCACGCGTCTGGCGCGTGCCTACAACACCGAGGTGCCGCATTCGGGCAAGATCCTCACCGGCGGCGTGGACGCCAACGCGTTGCAGAAACCCAAGCGGTTCTTCGGCGCCGCCCGGAACATCGAGGAGGGCGGCAGCCTGACGATCATCGGCACCGCCCTGGTCGACACGGGCAGCAAGATGGACGAGGTGATCTTTGAGGAGTTCAAAGGCACGGGCAACAGTGAGCTGCACCTCGACCGGCGTCTGGTGGATCGCCGGGTGTGGCCGGCGATCGACATCGCCGCCTCCGGCTCGCGCAAGGAAGAGTTGCTGCTCGACCCGAAGGAGCTCGAGTTGGTGTTCAAACTCCGCCGCGTGCTCAGCGACATGAACGTCGTGGAGGCGGTGGAGTTGCTCCGTGGCCGGTTGGAGAAGTGCAAGACCAACGCCGAGTTCCTCATGACGATGAACCTGGCATAGGCCCAATCGCCTGTTGGTCGTCGCGTTCAAGTCTGCCATGAACCGCCGAGCGGTGTTTCGCTCGGCGGTCTTGTTGGTGGACGAAGTTAAGGACAAGGCATGCCGGTGTCCGGCCCTCGGCGACGGACTGTTCTCGTGGGGCCGGGTGAGGAGCGATACTCCGGACGCCTGGCGCCGGAAGCCGAGTGTTACGAGAGTCCTGAGAACACGAACACTTGAGTCGGAGCCGGCTTCTTGCCCAGGATGTACTTGATGTGAGGATGTCCCAGAACCGCGTGAGAAATGGTGTGACCTGTCGGAGGTTTCATGATGACGGCCGAGTCGAGGTAGTCAAGGAATTGGGCATACGCCTCCTTGACCTCGTCCCGGCACAAGTCGAACCAGAGGGTCTGGGCGAGTCGGAAGTGATCCGCCGAGGGGGCCAGGAACTCCACTCTGTCCGCGAGTAGAAGTCCGCCGTCGCGTCCCAAAGCCTTTCGTTCGGAGAACCCGAAGGACTTGCCGACGAAATAGCCGTCAGTCTGTCTGTAAAGCTGTGTGATGATCTCGGCGGCGGTGCCCACGGTACAGGATGGCTTCAGACGATAGGCCACAACCGTTTGAGTCGCGTTTCGGGCTCTGTCGTTCCACTTGTCCCGGAGCTGGCGGCGTGATTTCTGAGAAAGCCAATGGAGCACGCATGCCCGCGCGACCGGTGTATCAAGGAAGAGGGGATTCATCCTCGGCTTCTCAGCAATAGCTGATCCGCGATTTCCGAGAGGTGCCCTTGGTCGGGAAACGCGACGGCGTACCCGTTGATTCCAATCAGGGGACGGATTCCCGAGGGGGGCAGGTTGGAAGCGGTATTGTTGTAGATTCTGGCTACTTCTTGGGCTTCCGCGTCATCGTAGTAAATCTCGATGATCCAATGACAGTTGGGGCACTGATTGGTGCTCGTTGTCCCCAAGTCCCACTTGTGTCGGCAGTGAAAACACTCTATCTGAGCCATGGTTGCAGTCCTTCATCGCTGATATGCTTCTCTATATTGCAGGAGATGGTTACGTAGATCAAGGCCTACGGCACCGAGCGCCGTGCTCACAGAGGGGGATTCTCTACCATCTAGCCAGGTGTTCCTCGGCCCAACCCACGACACGATCCACGCGGACGGATCTCTCGTCAATCTTCAGCACGCCGGAGTAGTATCCAAAGCATTGGTGGACCGCCGAGCGAAGGATAAGCAGGTTGGTGGCCGTCGCACGGTCGTAGAACGGCATGAAGGTCAAGTCGATCGTGTCGGACGAAACGGTCTTCATTCGCCACGGCGCCGTGACGTTGCGTCGGTCGTATTCGAAGAGGATGTCGTCGAACACCTTGTGAAGCGCACCGTTCAGCACAATACCGTTCTCGTTCATCCCCGTGCCGTCGGTCCACTTGGCGCCCATGTTGATACCGATGACGTCCTTCCCGGACCTGCCGGAGAAGGCGGCCCAGTTCCACGCCGTTCTATAGGGCCAGATGCCTCGTCCGAAGTCCAGACAGGCGAAGGACGTTTCCGGAGAGAACACAAAGGTTTCTGGGCCCCATGTGACGGTGCCGGTCGTCGGCAGACAATGCTGTTTGGAGGTGAACTGAAACGTCTTAGAGTCCCATGGGACGACCACGTTCAGGGTCTGGTGTCCGAGGGGTCGGACGATCCGGAATTCCGCATGGAGCCGCTTGCCGCCGAAGTCATCGGATCGGACCTCCATCTGTACGCCGGTCGGCGTCGACCTGAAAGACAAGGCCAGTCTCCCATGTTCCAGATCGATGTCGCCCGATACGGTCGGCGGCATCGTCGGCGTGCGGGAAAACGGTCGGGTCACCGTCTTCTCGACGAAGCGTTTCGTCCCGTATTCCAGCAGATAAGCGGCGCCGATGGCCATGTAGTCAACGTTGGCAATCGTGGCCGAGAAGGCCAGGCGGTCCGACGTGATACACCAGTAGTCCCATTGCTTCTTCCTGAGAAAACGTCCCTTGAGGTTGCAAATGTGGACGGGGTGGCGCGACCAGCCGACCGCCTCGGGGTTGAGTCTTCCGGCCGGGTCGCAGAGCGGCACCTCGCCGACGATTTCGCGGGCGATCGTTTGCATGGCCAAACGACACGATAGCGACCTTCCGGCCGGCGGGACAAGGGGGGTCGACCGGCATCGACCTCGCCGATCATGGTTCGACCGGACGGAACCTCCGGCTATAATACCGCCTGCGGGAAGAGGCCTCGACAGGGACGATGGGACGGACGGCGGATGAGTTGACGGGAGATCCACGTGATGAAGGTCCTCAGCATCAACGGGAGTCCACGGAAGAACGGCAACACGTACCAGATGCTTCAACGCGTCTGCAGGCCCCTCGCGGAGGCCGGGGCGAAGGTTGACGAAGTGTATCTACATGGGATGGACCTGTCGCCCTGTTCGGCGTGCTATGCGTGCGCACGGAAGAAGGACCGGAAGTGCCACGGCTATGTGGACGACCTCAATGGTCTGATCGAACGTACGATTGCGGCGGATGTGATTCTGCTGGGCTCGCCGGTCTATTTCGGTTCGGTCACCAGCCAGATCAAGACGTACATGGATCGCGTCGGATTTGTCAACCGGGTCACCGACCAGTTTCTCGCTCGCAAGATCGGCGCGGCGGTCGTGGCCGTCCGGCGGGCCGGTTCGCTACTCACGTTCGCTGAATTGAACATGTGGTTCCTCATCAACGGGCTGATCGTACCGGGCAGCAGCTACTGGAACATCGCCCGGGGCCTCAAGGAGGGCGAGGTCTTAGAGGATGCCGAGGGCATGCAGACACTGGACGACCTGGCGCGGAATCTTCTCTGGCTGGGGGAGAAGCTGCGGTAATGACCCGGGGGGCGGGAATGCAGAATCCGGAAGGGAAAACCTAGAATCAGGGATCAGACCGCCCTGCCGTAGAGTCGTGGTGGTTCCGTTCGTTCTTCCGGAATCCGAAACCTGAGATTGCTCGGGTGTCCGTGGGCCGCGACTTTCAGGGCCTACAGGTCCCCGTGTCCGGCGTCCTTCGGTTTGAGGGTCACCGTCACGTCGATTTCCTTACCGACCCCGACCAATTCCTGCGCCAAGCCGGACGGATCGACATAGGGCGGTATCTCCACCTCGATCAGCATGATGTACAGAGGCTGAGCGTGGTGGACGACCCGTGTCGTCAGGTTGGTGATATTGACGCTTCGGTCGGCCAGGTGCTTGCTGATTCGGGCGACGATTCCCTTCTTGTCGGCGCCGTAGACACTGACCACGTGCTTGGGCGCCTCGGGCGGCTCCATCGCATCTTCCGGCCGCAGGTCGGTCAGTTGAATCGTCATCTTCAGTTTGCCCCGCAGGACGGACAATTCTTGATCGAGTTGCCTTGCGGTGACGCCCTCCGGCATTCGTAGCATCAGCATGACGGTGAAATCGCCGCCGAGGCGGGCCATGGTCGATTCCTCGATGTTGCAGCCCTTCTCAAACAGCACGCCGGAGATGCCGGCGACGATGCCGGGTTGATCCTTGCCCATGGCAGTGAGCATTGCGTAGTTGGCCATGTTGCGAACCTCGTATCCAGTCTGGCTGACGGTTCCAATGAACGACTTCCGCCCAGTCTATCGTTGGGGGGGACGCGGTCAAGCGCTGCCGGTGCGGAACGTCCTCGGTCATGGAATCTGGTAGTTGCCCGACCATCCGGATCGCTATAGAATGCGCAGGATTGGAGTTGTGTCTGCGGTCGGGGGCGTCTGGAGAGGGCGCAGGTGCCCTGGCCTGTGCCGCCCGATGGGGCGTGGGGCAATCCTCTGCGGCGGGTCCGGTGAGCAAAGGGAGGCCGACTCCGCCGAGACAATCTGGGTCGCCATGCCACGAATCGCACTCAGGGGACGAATGATCCAGGCCGTTGGGCGGGCAATCGCAGTCGCGCATCGCGCCGAATGGGGGATCGAGTGAATGGCCCGGCGTAAGAAGAAACTCGGCGAGATTCTTGAGAGTTGGGGCATCATTACGGCCGGGGCGATCGGTCAGGCGATTCAGTACGCTTCCGAACACGGCAAGCGGATCGGTGAGGCGCTGGTCGATCTGGAACTCTGTTCGGAAGACGACGTCACCAAGGCCCTGGCCGCCCAGTTCGACATGGAATACGTGGACCTCAGCAAGCCGTCGGAGGTTCACGCCAACATGGACTTGATTCCTCCGGAGTTGATTCAGAAGCACCGGATCATTCCGCTTTCGCAGAAGGGCGGCAAGCTCCGCGTCGTTCTGTCCGATCCTCTCGATCTCGAGACGATGGACATGCTGCGGTTTCGGTTGGGCGTCGAGGTGCAACCGACGCTCGGATCGCCCAGTAAGATCAAGGCGTTCATCGATGAGAGTTTCAAGCCCGAGGAGGTTGTTGAGAAGCCGGAGGAGCAGAAGCCGGAGGTGGAGAAGCCGAAGAGCCTCGAGGAAGAGGTTGCCGCCCTGAGCAAGGATGCCGGCGACGATGCCCCCGTTGTCCGCCTGATCAACCTGATCATCACGGAGGCCGTCCGCGGGCGGGCGAGCGACATTCACGTCGAGCCGATGGCCGATCGCGTGCGGGTGCGGTATCGCATCGACGGTGTGTGCATCGAGCGGGACAACATCCAGAAGAGCCTTCAGGGGCAAGTCACGACGCGTCTGAAGATCATGTCGGGGCTGGACATCGCCGAGAAGCGGGTGCCGCAGGACGGTCGCATCAAGATGACCATCGGCGGCAGCGATATCGACTTCCGCGTGAGCTGCCTGCCCGCGTATCACGGCGAGAGCATCGTCCTTCGTATCTTGCGTCCCGAGTCCGCCAACATGGGTATTCAGCGGCTCGGGTTTGAGGACGACGACTACCAGACGTTTCAGAGGATCATCAAGCGGCCGAACGGCATCTTCCTGGTCACCGGGCCGACCGGCAGCGGCAAGACGACCACGCTGTACGCCGCGCTTCAGGAACTTAACCGGCCGGACCGGAAGATCATCACCGCCGAGGACCCGGTTGAGTACAACTTCACCGGCATCAATCAGTGCCAGGTCCATGAGGAAATCGGACGAACGTTCCCGTTGATTCTGCGCGCCATGTTGCGTCAGGCGCCCAACATCATTCTCGTCGGCGAGATTCGTGACTTGGCGGTGGCCGAGGTGGCGATTCAGGCCGCTCTGACGGGGCACTTGGTGTTCAGCACGCTTCACACGAACGATGCGCCGAGCAGCATGGCCCGTCTGATCGACATGGGCGTCAAGCCGTTCCTGGTGGCCAGCAGCATTCAGGCGGTGATGGCCCAGCGGCTGATCCGCACCCTCTGCAAGCAGTGCAAGGAAGTCGACCCGGCGCCGGACAAGTTCCACCTCCAGATGCTCGGCATTTCGGAACGGGACTTGGGGGACCGCAAGATCTATCGGCCGCGTGGATGCTCGGCGTGCAACGGGATCGGTTATAAGGGGCGGCTCGGGATTTTCGAGCTCATGGTGATGAACGCCGAATTGCGTGAGATGGTGTTCACACGTGCGCCGACCAATCGGCTTCGCGAGGCGGCCCGTGCCGCCGGCATGCGGACGTTGGCCGAAGACGGTCGAAGGAAAGTCTTGAATGGCGTGACCACACCGCTCGAAGTCATCCAAAACGCTTACACCGAGGGGGTGCTTCAAGAGGAGGCGTGAGCGACGAGAACCGCGGACCGGTCTTCGCCGGCCGACCCGGTTCGTGAGGAGAAGCAATGGCCCAGATTCACATTGATCGGTTGCTGGAAACCTGCATCAAGCGCGGGGCTTCGGATCTGCACATTCACTGCGGTCGGCCGCCGGTGCTGAGACTGCACGGGCGCATGCGGCAGCTCGAGACCAAGGTTCTCGAACCGGACGACACGATGGCGTTGATGAAGTCGATTACGCCCGACCGCAACCAGCAAGAGCTCCAGGAAGAAGGGACGACCGACTTCGGTTTCGCCTTCGGCGACGCCGCGCGCTTTCGAGTTTCGGCTTATCGGCAGAAGGGGATCATTTCGATCGTGCTGCGGCTGATTCCGTCGAAACTATTGACGTTTGAGGACATCGGCCTGCCGCCGATCGTCCGCTCGCTCTGCCGACGTCCCCGCGGCATCTTCCTGGTCACCGGACCGACGGGATCGGGCAAGACGACCACGCTGGCAACCATGATCGACTACGTCAATCGGGAACTGGACCGGCATATTGTGACGGTCGAGGATCCGATCGAGTACTACCACACGCACAAGAAATCCGTGATCAGCCAGCGTGAGGTGGGTACCGATGTTCCGAGCTTCAGCGAGGCACTGCGACGGGTGCTGCGTCAGGACCCCGACGTGATCCTCGTCGGCGAGATGCGCGATTTGGAGACGATGGAGTCGGCCATTCGCGCCGCCGAGACGGGCCACTTGGTCTTCAGCACCGTCCATACGACGGGCGCCCAGGGAACGATCAACCGGATCATCGACGCCTTTCCCGTGGCCCAGCAGGAGCAGATCCGCGTGCAGCTTAGTACGAACCTGATTGCCGTGCTCAGCCAGGTGCTCATGCCGCGGGCCGGAGGCGTGGGGCGTGTCGCCGGATACGAGTTCATGGTCGTCACCCCGGCGATTTCGAACCTGATTCGCGAAAACAAGACGTACCGTATCGATTCGAGCATCCAGACCGGCAAGAAGTTCGGCATGCAGTTGCTCGACGAGTACCTCTGGAACCTGTATATGAAGGGTGTGATCGATCCCGAGGACATGCTTGACGCCGCCCGTCACCCGGGCGCCCTTCGCGAGAAGCTCGAGAAGCACGACCAGGAGGCGGCCGCTAAGGTCGGCGATCAGATCGGCGGTACGGTCAAGACCGATGAGGAGGGCGAGGAAGGACACTAGCCGAGGCCTGCGGTGGATTGGAGTTGGCCGGCATAGGCCCATCCGGGTGGCGCGCAATCGGCATGCCGATCATGTACTCTGGGTGAGCCATGATTGCCGCGATCGCACCATGGGCGGGTGCCGATCGGGATAACGTCTTTCCTCGGAATGCATTCAATCGCCAGTAATGCTTTTGAGCTATAGACTTACATTGGGCATCCATCCGCTGATCGAGCAAGAATCCATCCCGCTGTCTCCGTTTCCGGACACTTGGTTTTTCCGAAAGATGCTAGTGGCAAGGAGCCCCGTCCATGGCAGATAGACCCGGACGATCCCCCGGTGATCGCTACAAAGGCCTTCGAATCGGCCGCATCCTGATCCGCATGCGGAAGTGTACGCGGGAGCAGGTACACGAGGCATTGGCAATTCAAGAGCAGAAAAGGGGCCCACTAGGTCAGATTTTGGTTGAGAAGGGCTTCATCACCGAGAGTGATCTGCACCTCGCGCTGGCCGCGCAGATGGGCATGGAGCCGGTGGATTTGTCGACGATGGAGATTCCGCCGGAGGTGATTGCGAAGGTTCCGGCGCACATGGCGAACATGCACAAGTTGGTGCCGATTGCCTACAACCCGGAGACGAATGCCCTCGAGGTTGCGCTGGTCAATCCGGACAACTTTCAGGCGACGGACGACCTGAAGATGATGGGTTTTCGCGTTGAGGCGAAGGTTGCCAGCATCGAACAGATCAACGCGGCCTTGCAGAAGTATTATCCCGAGGAGAAGGGCGGGAGCATCGGAGAGGTTCTCACGGAGCTGAGTGCGGACGAAACGCTGGCTCAATACGAGGGTCGCGGCGAATCGATCGACCTCGACGAACTGAAGGAGATGATCGAATCGAACCCGGTCAAGAAGCTGCTCAACTTGATCCTGCATCAGGCGATTCGTGAGAAGAGCTCGGACATTCACTTTGAGCCGTTCGAGGACGAGTTCAAGCTTCGCTACCGCATCGACGGCGTCTTGTACGAGATGGTTCCGCCGCCGCGTCATATCGCGATGGCGTTGGCGTCGCGTATCAAGGTGATGGCCGAGATGGATATCGCCGAGCGTCGCATGCCTCAGGACGGGCGTATCGAGCTGATCGTCCAGGGGCGGCAGGTCGACCTTCGCGTGAACGTGCTTCCGACGATGTTCGGCGAGAGCGTCGTGATGCGTGTTCTCGACCGGTCGCAGGTCAGCCTCGACCTCGACAAGATCGGCATGCGCGACGATGAGTTGCGGACGTTCCGGCGGCTGATCAGCAAGCCGAACGGCATCATCGTCAACACCGGTCCGACGGGCTGCGGCAAGACGACCACGCTCTATTCGGCCCTTCGCGAGCTGAACAGCATCGACGTGAAGATCCTGACCACCGAAGACCCGGTGGAATACGACATCGACGGGCTGATCCAGTGCCAGATCGACGAAAAGGTGGGCCTGACGTTCGCCCGTTGCCTGCGGAGTTTTCTGCGGCAAGACCCGGACATCATCATGGTGGGCGAAATCCGCGACAACGAGACCGCGCAGATTGCCGTGCAGGCGTCGCTGACCGGCCACTTGGTGTTCAGCACGCTGCACACGAACGATGCGCCGTCGGCCATCGCCCGTCTGCTCGATCTGGGGCTCGAGCCGTTTCTCGTGACGGCCACGCTGGAGGCGATCGTGGCCCAGCGGCTCGTCCGCCGGATCTGCACGCAGTGCAAGCAGGAGTTCAAGCCGACCGAAGAGATGCTCATGGAACTGGACCTGAGGCCGGAGGACGTCGAGGGCCGCGTCTTCTATGCGGGCAAGGGCTGCGACAACTGCAACAACACGGGATATCGCGGCCGGACGGCCATCTTCGAGTTCATGATTTTGGACGATACGCTTCGCGACATGATCCTGCAACACGCCTCGACGAACATTCTGCGGGCCGAGGCGCGAAAACGCGGCATGCGAACGCTCCGCGAGAGCGGATTGCTGTCGATATACGACGGAATGACGACCATTGAGGAGGTCGTTCGCGAGACGATTATGGAAGAGGGGTAGAGGGCGGGACGTGCGGGGCGGGTTCCGATCCGCCGGCCGACGGTTAGCCGAGGGCTTCACGTGAGGATGGTGTCATGCCCAACTATCAGTTTCAGGCGATGAATGCCGCGGGGCAGGAGCTGAAAGAGGAGATCGAGGCCGCCAACACCGACGAGGCGGTGGCCAAGATCCGGGCCAAGGGTCTGTTTCTTCTCAAGATCCGCGAAAAGGCCAAGAAGGACAAGAAGCAGCAGAAGAGCGCCGCCGCGGCGGCGGCCCAGCGCACGAAGAAGGGTGGCGGGGGGGGCATGCTGGGCCGCGTATCGGTCAAACAGGTGACGCAGCTCACCCGGCAGCTCTCGACGCTTCAGGATGCCGGGCTGCCGATCTTGCGAAGCCTGCGAATTCTTGAACAGCAGCAGAAGCCCGGTTTGCTTCGGGTGATCCTCCGCGAGGTGGCCGAGGGCGTCGAGTCCGGGAACACGTTGTCCGAGGCGATGGCGCAGCACCCCAAGGCGTTCGACCGGTTGTACGTCAACATGGTCGCGGCCGGCGAGGCGGGCGGCGTGCTCGACGTCATTCTCCAGCGTTTGGCGGACTTCATGGAGAAGGCGCAGCGGCTGAAGAAGCGGGTCGTCGGCGCGATGATCTATCCGGCGGTGGTCATCACCTTCGCCGTCGGGATTGTGTCGGGCATCATGATCGTCGTCGTGCCGAAGTTCAAGGAGATTTTCGCGGACTTCGGGAGCAAGCTGCCGGGTCCGACGGTCTTGCTGATGGACATTAGCGATTGGTTCATCATGGGAGGCGGCTGGGTCGTCGTGTTGATCACGCCGCCGTCGTTCGTCGTGATGTTGCGAATGTTGCGCAAGGCGGACACGGTGGTGAAGGGGGCGATTCAGATCCTCAAATACGTCGTCATGGTGATGGCGGTTGCCCTGGTGTTCTGCGTAATCGCCGCCGTGCTGCTGTATTTGCAGTTCATCGAGGGCTCGTTCCAGTCGATCGGTGCGTCCATCTTCACGGTCTGGGGTTCGGCGCAGTTGTACGCGGTGATCGGCGTGGCCCCGCTGGCGGGGATCGCCGCCTTGATCGGCATGGGCAAGGGCGGCGTGGGCTTCGGCATCGACAAGATGCTGCTTGCGTTTCCCATCATCGGGCAGATCCTCGCCAAGACGAGCGTCGCGAGGTTCAGCCGGACGCTGGGCACGCTGATCAGCGCCGGCGTGCCGATCCTGGAGGCGTTGAACATCACCCGCGAGACGAGCGGCAATCGCGTTTACGCCCACGCCCTCGGGCTGGTGCACGACAGCATCCGCCAGGGCGAGACGTTCGCCGGTCCGCTGCGGCAGGCGAAGGTATGCGACAGCCTGGTGGTGAACATGATCGACGTCGGCGAGGAGACGGGCGACCTCGACAAGATGCTCATCAAGGTGGCCGACAACTACGACGAAGAGGTCGAGACGCTGGTGGCCGGCCTGGTGAGCCTGCTCGAGCCGATCATGGTCGTGTTTCTCGGCACGGTCGTCGGCTTCATCGTGATCGCCTTGTTCCTCCCGCTGGTCAGCCTGATCAACGCGGTGAGCGGCGAAGGCGGCGGCGGGAAGAAGGAGCAATAGTCACCCGCCGCGCAAGCGGCGGGCAGGCTGAGCCGGGCTGTCCTCAGCCCGGATGACCGGCGTGCCCGCCACGGGACGGCGCGTGGCCGTGCCAGGGAGGACACGCCGGCTCTGACAGGCCGGGAGGGCCGGCATTCATGCCGGCGTTCAAGAACGAATGAGATTGACCATGAGAACCCTTCGGAACCGTCAGCCCCGACAGGGGCTTAAGAGAATAGCCCAGGGCGTGAGCCCTGGGTCGGCGACATCCTCAAAGATGTCCCCAAACCCCGGAGGGGCGATGGAAGGCCCTGCCCGGCGGCCCGGTTCTCCGAGTTTCGGGATTCGCCCGGACGTGCCGCGGTTGATTACCTTACGGGATGATCCTTCGCCCCTACGGGGCTGTGTGGCCATTGGACGGGATCTGACCCAGGGCTTGCGCCCTGGGCTACTGTCCGACGCCCCATCCGGGGCTGTTGGTCGCCCTGCGGGCTCTGCGCCTCCCAGGCACGGCCACCCTGGCAGGGCCTTCGGCCCTGCCGCCCGCTACGGAACGGCCCGTGGCCGTGCCAGGTTGGCCGGCAGGCCTTGCCGTGGCGGGCTGCGAGAGAGGCCGTTGTATCGTGGTGGTTCGACCGTTGGCCGTTCAATCGAAAATCGAAAATCGGAAATCCGAAATCAGGTCACCGTGTCGCCGTGCCGTGGCGGTTCGAATGGTCGCGGTGTCCCCATGGCCGTTTCGCCGTTTCGACGTGTCGCCGTTTCGACGTGTCGTCGTTCCGCGCTGACGCTCGTCGAGATCATGGTCGTCGTGACGATCATCGTCCTGCTGCTGGCGATCCTGCTGCCGGCGATTTCGAAGCTCCGCGACAAGGCCAAGACCGATACGGCCAGGGCGCAGATGCAGATGATCGCGATGGCGATCGACGAATACGCAAGGTTCTGGCCGCCGTCCCGCGGTCAGGAGTTCGTCGGTCAGTGCGTTAGCACTCGTGGACTGCCCCCCTGGAGCTTCGCGGACCTCTGGAACAGAGTGGACTTTGGCCCGCCCAACTACCTGTATAGGTTAGCGAATATCGACCACCTCCGGTGGTCTAACCAGTGTCTCGCCTATTGTCTGACCGCGAAAGTCGGAACGGGTCCCTACCTGAAGAAAGCCTCGATCGGAAGTGTCGAAATTGGCTATAGGATTCGTCCGGTGGGGGCTCTGGTGGCCTACATACCGCTGAACACAGGCGACGTGAATACGTACTACCCGGCGAATCCGCCCCTCGCCCAGCCAGTCCAGCGCGTCATGCTCTTCGATCCCTGGGGTACGCCCTATTTCTATTCCTGGGTCAACGCTGAGCGCATGTGGCTCGTGCAAGACAACTTTGACAGATTGGATGCGATGGGCAGACACGATAGGGACAACTATGGGCACTTACTTAACCAGGCCAAAGACATCGCGATAATCTCGGCTGGACCGGACATGAAATTCTACTTTCTCTATCCCGACGGCACATTGAAAGTGGATGCTACAGGTCCAGACGGGCTGTTTGGAACCCAGGATGATCTTATTGAGGACGATATCGTTTTAGGGCGGTGAACGGGAGATACGTCAGGCGACGGGCGATAGCGTGATCCGATGACGGGGAGAACGAGACAGACTGACGACGACGGGGTATCGGACCTCGGGTTTCGGGTTTCGGGCCGGAGCGGGTCGAGCCCCCGTGGTTCCCGTTCCAGTCCCCAGTGCCGAGTCCCCAGTCCCGGCCGTTCGGCCTTCACGCTGATCGAGTTGCTCGTCGTGATCGCCATCATGGTGATGCTGCTGGTTGTTGTCGGCGCGGCGTGGCGGTCGATCACCGACACGAACGTCGAGGCGAAGGCGATCAACCTGCTGAGCGCCTACGCCTCGGTCGCCCGCGCCTACGCGATGCGCCACCAGCTCGAAACCGTCTTGACGGTCGACCCGAATACGGGGCAGTTGGAGTTGTGGGTGTGGGATACAGAAGGCGTCCGGAACAAGGATGGGACCTACGCCATCCTGCCCAACTCAAGGTACGCCTACGCTCCCGTCCTTGATGAGACAGCCCGATTGCCCCGCAAGGGTGGCAGCTTGAGCGAGAATCTGGCCGTTCGGATCGCCCCGATCGACTACGACAACGGTACGCCTGGCCAGCCGGCCGACGATTGGAGGTTCGAGGCTCTGGCCCGGTTTGCTCTGTGTTTCGATCCACAGGGCAGACTCGTCGTGAAAGATTTCACGTTGCTCTATGACGTAGGCAACCCGGCGACGCCAATTCCCATTCCACCGCCGCTTTATGGCAGGCGAGTGGTTGGGCTTCGACCCGGGCACGACCTTACCGGAATTCCGCTTGCGAGTGGAGTGACGGGGTACCAGTTTGCCTGGTTCTACATCAGGAGTTCACGCGGGGGTATCGCCTATGTCCCGCCCGAGGGACGCCAGGCCTACAGCGTGCCGCCGGTCTTCCTCACCCCCGCCGACATGGGAGATCCCGAAACGATTCGAGGGCGGGCGATCAGCCAGACGCCGTTCATGTTCAATCAGTACACGGGGCGTGCGATGCTGAAGGAGGAGCAGCAATGACCTCCAGGCTGGAACATGTCGAAACGTCGAGACGTCGAAACGTCGACATGGGGAGAGGCTGTCAGCTTTCAGCCGGGGATTGCTGCACCCCTGTTGTTGTGTCGACTTGTCGACTTGTCGATCTTTCGACTTGTCGTCGTCCCGCGTTCAGTCTCGCCGAGATGATGATCGCCATCGGCATCCTGGGGATCGGCATGACGATGGTGGCGATGTTCTTTCCCGTCGCGATGTCCCAACATTCGGACACGACGATCCAGCAGCGGGCGATGGAGATCGCGCAGCGGGCCAAGAGCTACGTCTTGTCGGCACAGGCTCGGCCGGCGCTGCTTGATTCCGACAGACAAGTCTGGCAACTCATCCTCAATAATGAGAATGGTGCGCCCGAGTACGACCCGTTCATGAACTGGCGGACCATGATCTTGCCGCCGATGGATCCAAACAGAACACCGCCCAACCCGATTCTCAATCAGGAAACCATAAATGACTTTGCCACCGAACTGGGGCGGGAGGTCCGCTATGTCTGGTGCCTCTTCGGGCGTCCGTCGGGCGGTGTCACGCAGTACATGATCGCCGTCTGCCGCGTGATGCCCGGACAGAGATTCCTTAACTTTCCTAACGACGGAGACTCCAACATTGCCTACGTGACGCCGTTGCCGCGGGCGATTGCCGGGCACTGGATGGTCTGGGGCCTGC
Organism: uncultured Planctomycetales bacterium; assembly: GCA_964596165.1. GTDB lineage: Bacteria > Planctomycetota > Phycisphaerae > UBA1845 > JAFGLZ01 > CAYUQT01. Next base: position 16,208 of record CAZQTW010000084.1, read on the forward strand.
CGCTTGCACAGGCTGGATCGAAGGTCCTTCAGCTTCCGGCGCCCGTCCAAACCACTATGGAGCCGTGGAAGTCAAAGCGGTTGTCATCGTTACTGCCTGCGGGGTCGAAGCTGATCGGTAAGCGATCAGGCCTGGTCTATTCGGTGCTCGACGTCGACATCGTGGGTGGGCTGGACACGGTCACGCTCCGCGAAGAGATGTCGCCCGCTGAGCTGGAGCGTCAGTTTCCAACTGACCCGGTGTTTCCTGTTTTCATGTTCTTCCCGCCGCCGGTGAAAACGGGGATTCCGGTTGGAACCCAAGTGGCCTGGCCTGCGGTTGACTTCGGCGATCAGAGCCCGTTGGTTGCGGTGTTGTACTTCTGAGGGGGCAGAGCTGGCCGGACACCTGGGGCCAGCGAAGGATTGGAACGGGAGTACGTGGCGGGTTGAACCCGCCCTACGCGGCTCGGAAGGGCGTCGGACGTTTGAGGCGTGTCATGACCTGTGGAACCGGACAAACTGAAACCCTCCGTGGAATGGGGATCACACCCAGACCCGAGTCCCGAGTCCCGAGTCCCGGTCGTTCGGCCTTTACCCTCGCCGAACTGATGGTTTCGGTGGCGATCCTGGTCGTGGCCATGCTGGCGGTCGGTTACATCTTTTCGAGTGTGACCAAGACGAGCGGGATCACGACGGCCACGATCGAGCTGACCGACGCCGCCGACGTTCTCCAGAAGACGATGCAGCGGGACCTGGATGTCCTGCTGCCGGGGGGGATGATGATTCGGGCAATCGTACCGGGCATCAACCTCAAAGATTTACCCATCGAACCGGTTGTGCCTCAGACGCGCTCCGACGGCCTGCTGTTCTTCGCCTCGGGTTCGCCTGGGCAGTTCCAGTCATTCTGGAACCCGCAAGCGGTCAGTTCGGATGCCATCATCTTCTATGCCCACGGTGGTGACGAAATGCCAAACGGGGACTTGGCGTTGCCGCTCAGCCTGTTTGATCGAATCCTATGCCGACGGGCGATCCTGTTGGTGTCGGAATCGTATGCACCGGGAGATCCCAACTGGGGAAATGGAGCCTGCGGCCCCCCCCTAAACGACGCCAACTACCTTCCGCCCAGCACCCTGGGGCGAGCGCCCTGGAACGATGCATCCGCGTTCAACCAGCTCAACACCAGACTGATGTATTCCCGGGTAGACGTTATCCAAGGGCATACGGCCTCCGACCTCATTACCCGACTTCGAGGTCCGTTGGCTGGCTATGCGTCGTTTATCATGCACAACTATGCCCCGCGCCGATTGCCCGAGGATCTGAACCGGCTCTACGATCGTGGGCGGTCCTGCTTTAATCTCATGCCACACGTCGGCGAGGTGATCGTCGAGTGGACCGACGGAAGCGTTGTTGATCCCCGCCCTAGTACTTACGACGGCAGACTTCAGTGGTTTGGGCTGGGGCGCGATGTGGATGGGGATGGTGTCATCCGCAGCACCCTCGCGCTTCACAACCAGAGTACGTTGCCCGTCACCGACGTCATGTCGCGGACGGCCTACAGTCTGAAGTTCACTCTGCCCGTTTTGGCGATTGAGCAGACCCGTGATGATGGTCCCACGGCTGTGCGATACGGTTCTTCGATCAGCCCCAACAGCGCCGGCTACCTTGCGGTGTGGTCCGAGCGAACATGGCAATACCGTCCCAAGGCGATCCGTGTGATCGTCCGGTTGTACGACAGCAACAAGCGGATCCGTGACGACGATAACCGGCTGGGGCGTGAGTATTCGTTTGTGTTGCAGGTGCCGTGATGGAAGCGGACAGAATACAGAATTCCCTGGCACGGCCACAGGCCGTCCCGTGGCGGGCAGAACTCAGAATTCAGAATGCGAAGGGGGCACTGCGCTGTTCTCCCGGATTCTGGATTCTGGATTCTGGATTCTCGCGCGGTCCACGCCGGCGGCGGGGTACCGTGCTCGTCTTCGTCATGGCCGTTCTGGTGTTGTTGGCGCTGCTGGGGTTGGGGATGATGATCGCCGTCCGGGGCGAGCGCCAGAAGCTGACGCCGCAGCGCGAGGCGCTCGCGCTCGAGGCGGTCATGGACAGTGCCGTCAGGCTTGTCCGCGAACGGCTGCGCGACGACATCTTGCGTGATCCGAACCGCATTCGCGATCCGAACGTCATTGTCAACCCCGATCTCTTTGATCCTAACGACGTTTTGGGCGGCGATCCAAACGACCCACATTCCGAGGGCGAGCCTTTTGACGCCCCGTGTTACAAGGATCCGTGGCTCGCATCCACGATACCATGGGCATTGTCGTGGGATCCCAACTATGGATGGGACCCGAACTACGCTTTGAGAAAGATCGCTCCGGCGGCGGGCAACGTCCTTGTGTGGCCCCGCGTGAGCTACCTGGGACCGGACCCCAACCTCGTTATGCGAATCATGAAGCGGCAGGGTTCGCCCGTTTGGCCTCCTGTGCGCGGCGATCCACCGAACATCCTCCAGCCCTCGGCACTGACGAATCGGCTTACTGTCGAAGGCGACCCCAACTTTTTGCTGACCGTCAGCTCGACTGTTGTGAAGAACGATCCGAATCTCTTTCCGTTGCTGCTTTTCGACGCCGACGGCGACGGAATCCCCGACTCACCGATCAGTTTCACGTTCCCGATCGACACGCCCGCGCCGACCGACCAGCCCAAGCGGGTCCACGTGGCCATCCGGATCGTCGACAACTGCTCAAAGCTCAATGTTGGGACGGCCGGTCTGAACTTGCTGGCGGATTCCACGTTTGAACGGCGTGGGCGGCGGATTCCTGAAGTTGTGCTTGACCCCAACACGGTGCCCAATGCTCGCGTTGTGCGGGCGGTGATGGATGATCCCAACTGGTTCAGATCATTCGATCCGAACGCGATACTTGGTCGGCGGATGTCCCGCCTTGGGCTGACCGCGGCCCAGGCGATCGATCCGAACATCTACAATGCCGTCGCAAGAGGTCCCCTGTATGCCGAGCCGACAACAGGCATCTACCCGCTGTCCGACGAAGTGAAGCTTACACGGCGCTATGTCTTGGTCCCACCGCCGGGTACAGAGTTCTCCTTCGTGGAGCGTTCCCTGCCTAGCTTGGCTCCAGCCTTTCCAAGATGGCGGCGATTTGACAGCCCCCTCCAGTACTTTGACGAGTTCCTGTATTCGTTTCCGGGAGCCCCGACTGGGCTCTTCCGCCGATCTCTCTTCACCACTAAGAGCAGCGACGTCTTGAGACGAGGACCCCTCCGGTATACGACGACCAGCGAAACCCTTCTCTACTACGGGAAGGACGAGAACCCGGTCACGATCGGAGTTGGCTCTGCTAATAGCTTGCGGTTGGCGATCGGCTACGAGAAGTTCGATTTGAACAGCGCCAACGTGGAGACCCCTACCGGCGCTGTCATCTTCTTGCAGAGTGTGGCGAACTATCTCTACGCCGGTAGGGTCGTCGGCGGGCCAACGGAAGTGGATCGGATGCGCAACGCGTGGCAGCTCGCGCTCAACATCCTCGACTACCGTGATTGGGACAAGGTGCCGACCGTACTCACGACCTCGGCCGCGAAGACTACCGTAGCCCTTGCCGGAGTTGAGCAGCAACCATTCATTACCGAGGGGCTCATCAAAGTGATTGTTGGCGAGGACGTGAGCACGGTCGACGAATTCTATGCCGTCGAGTTGTATGTTCCCAGCGGGTGGTCCATCGACCCCAACAGGCTGGCATTGAATGGCATCAGCCTGGTCGGCGGTGGGGGCTTCGGTGTCACGCTGCCAATGACCGGGGCGCCCTCTACGGGGACCTTCTATGTGTTCGCAAATAGGCAGGATCCGGAACCCGCCGTCATCCCGGCCGGCGCGAAATTCTGCCCAACCTTCAAGATTCCCACCGGGGGGATTGAACTGACCTGCGATCCAGATGGCATAAGTGGGCCAATTTTACCCTATCCGGTGGATCGGGCGACCGACACCGTCTTCACGACCCTACCCGATCTTGTAGCAAACACCACATACGTCCGCGTGCTCCAGCGTAACACAACCGGTTGGCGTTGGACCGTGGCAATTCATAAGATTCAGAGCGAGGAGGGAGCTTCGCCCACCTACACTGCAAGTCTGGGTTCTGTGAATGCGAACGGTCCTCTCGATACTGAGGTCGATCCCTGTCCGTGGTGGTTCATGAATCGCCCGTATTCGCTGGATCCCAACGACCCAAACCACTGGGCGTTTGATTCACCTGGCGACCTGTCTAGGGTTCTTGCGGTAGGCAACCTTCCGACCTCGACCGATCCGAATTATGTGACGGCTCCTCAGCACCTTGCGCTTCTGCAGAAGCAATATCGGGATAACCACCCGAGCGACGTCGATCCAAACAATCGGACCGGCCTGGGTCACCTCGACTTCATGAGGCCCGACCGCAACCCGAGTGTCCCGGTCGATCCGAACGATCCTAATGGGGTACCGACGAACGCCTTTGACTACTTCACCACCATCGCCGCGTACGCTGACGAGATAAACAACGATACCATTGATCCCAATGCGGATGAGCCAGGAGAGGGTATTCAGATCAACTACCGGGTCGCGGGCCGGATCAATGTAAACACGGCCCCAGAGTATGTTCTTCGTTCGTTGCCGTTCTTCTATGATGATCACGTCTTGGAGAATCCGCCATACGACCCCAGCAAGGTTGTCGATCTAGCCGCTGGAATCGTGACGTTTCGCGAAGGGCGGCCGGTTGTAACGCCGACGGTGCTGACATTACCATGCTTGACCTCTTTGTCGCCGCCGATACGGGAGCGCGTGGAGTGGTTCCGTACGCTGGGCGACCTTTCCAGATTGCGGCGGAATAATCCTCAGATGAATTCGATGTTGCGAGGATGCCTGATCGACTTTCATGCCAGGGATGACGGGGAGCTTCTCGTACGGCCGGATTACGACGCCGCGACCGACCCCAATTGGGGGGCGGGATTGAATAACGACGTTCGTGAGCGGGATATCCTTCTGGCTCGCTCGGCGAATCTACTAACGGTTCGATCGGATAGCTACACGGTCTACATCGCCTTGATCGACGGCGAGCCGAAACCTGACGGCACGCCCCGATACCTGCGGCGCTGCCAGTTCACGCTGGATCGCGTGAATTGCTTCCGCGATCCGCGCGAGTTGCCGGTGATCTTTGGGAGGGTGGATACGAACTACTACGACGACACCCGCTGAGTGGAGAAGAATTCAAAATCCAGAATTCAGAAGGCAGCGTACGGTACGAGGAGCTGGAAGAGAGAAGACAGGAGAGAGGGGACAGAAACACGAGTCGGGAGACAGAAGCCAGGAGTCAGCTAACGACCGGGAATGGACCGCTGAAAGCTGGTAGCTCATGGTCTCAAGGAAGTCGTGAAATGGGCGCAACGCATTTGGAACTCGAAGAGGAACTGGTCGCACTGCTGCATCAGTCCAGTCGGACCGCGGAACAGGCGGCCAGGGAACTGATCGTCATGGAGCTCTATCGCCGGGCGGCCGTCTCGAGCGGCAAGGCGGCGGAACTGCTGGGAATCTCCCGCCTGGCCTTCATACACCGAGCGGGGCAGGTGGGTGTGGCGTTCTTTGACATGACAAAAGACGAGTGGGCTGCCGAGCGTGACCGGAGCGAGCAACTGTGAACGAGCGGCCGATCGTGTCCAATTCGAGCCCGATCATCGCCCTGGATCCGATCGGGGAACGGGGGCTATTGTCCCGGCTCTTCTCGACGATCTGGGTGCCTCCGGCCGTGATCCGGGAGACACGACCAACGGTCGCACTACCAACATGGGTCGTTGAGCGGGCCGTTCAGCAGGCGGTAGGCACCCGAGTACTCCGAGCATCACTCGGCCAGGGCGAAAGTGAGGCGATTGCGTTGGCCCTGGAGACGGACGCTCGATGGATTCTCTTGGATGATCGTCCCGCTCGGCGAGTGGCCGAAGGACTGGGCCTTTCCGTCATTGGAACGCTGGGGATTCTATTGGCCTGCAAACGCAGGGGCCTCCTGGTCGCGATCCGGTCTGTTGTGGACTCTTTGGTCGCCCACGGATTCAGAGTCTCCGGCGAGTTGTATGCGAGTGTGCTTGCGGATGCGAGCGAACGGTCCTGAAGGGAGCGGTTTTCTCTGTGACGACATGCGCTGATAGAGAGAGAATTCGGAATCCGGGAGAAGAACACGTGGAGCGGGTTCGACCCGGCGCACGGAGCGATCAGAACCGGCGTGTCCTCCCTGGCACGGCCACCCTGGCACGTCCTTCGGCCCTGCCGCCCGCCACGGAACGGCCCGTGGCCGTCCCAGGGTGGCCGGCGGGCCGTTCCGTGGCAGGCACGCCGGTCAACCGGGCTGGGGACAGCCCGGCTCGGCAAGGAATGCGAGGTTTCTGCGTCCTGTCGTTGGTGAGGTATTGGGACAACTGACGAATGTGAGAGGAAGATGCAGAGGATGAACTCAGAACCCAGAATTCAGAAGGAGGAGGCGCCGTGTTGTGGCCGTTCTTCTGACTTTTGTCGTGCATACGGAGTCTTCGTCATGAAACCGATAACGCGTCGAGGTTTTACGCTGATCGAACTGCTGGTGGTGGTGGCCATCATCGCCCTACTGCTCGCGATCTTGGTTCCCGCGCTTTCGGGGGCGCGAACACAAGCCAAACGGTCTAGAGTCGCTGCACAACTTCAGGTCATCTCGGTGGGCCTGCACGCCTTCGCGAACGACATGGGCGATTTCCCGACGAGTGATCCATTTAGCGGGGACCCGATGATCGATCCGAACTATATGCCCACTGGAGCACATATCCTGGCGATGGCCCTAGTCGGAACGCCGGGCGGCATGACACCCCTTGGTAACAAGAAGCCCTACCTTGCCGTTGACAAGAGTGGGGCACGTCGGGCCGACAATCCTGAGCCACAAGAATGGGGTATGTTCCCATGCGGACCATTTCCACCTTCACTGACGATGTATGTGTTGCGAGACCTGTCCTATGGTTCGCCGATCCTTTACTACCGGGCCAACCGCCGAGCCAAATATAGTACTGATCTCGACGTTTATCGGGCGGTGGAATTCAGCCGCCAGAGCGTGGCAAATTCTCAAACGCAGGCTGCTTACTATCTCTCCGACAATGCGATGATCACGGGGACAGACAACGCGTTTCCGACTGCATTGGGAAACCTCGGTCCGTTCACCGGGTGGCTCTGGAGTTACACAGGCCAGGATGCAGATCGAAGATTCAACCCGTCCTTCCGGAATGAACCAAGATTGAGTCCGGAGTACGTCAACGTCGACAGACGGCTTCTGTTCGCGGACTACATTGAGATTGAAGGGAGTCGCATGGTACCCCAGACCGAACCCATCGAGAGGAAGCGAGATGTTCTTTCAGCCCGGGTTCAGAATTCGGAAGACTTCTTGCTGATCACGGCGGGACCGGATCACATCTTTGGGCCAAGGAAGCCAGGTGTTGGAATGTGCGACGACATCGCCAACTTCACCGTGCCGACGACAGGACCGTAAGACCGTTTTCGATTTCCGATTCTGGATTTGCGATTGAACGGCCAACGGAACGAGAATTCAGAACTCAGAATCCAGAAAAACAGCGGAGCTATTCGGCGCTGCCCTACAGGTGATCTTCAGATCTTCACCTCTGCGCCTTGGCGTGAGGTTGCTGTATGGTGAACTCGGCGGGTGAAACCCGACCCTACGGCTTCTGAATTCCGGATTCTGAGTTCCGGATTCTTTACTCCTGACTCCACGACACTCGGTCCTCTTCTCGCATCAGTTTTCATCGTCAATGGAACTGGGACCTTCGGCGAGGGGGTGTTCTTTCGACAAGGGGTCAAGTTTCGCGTCGGCGGCGACGTGCGCTCGGATTGTCCGATAAGATCCGGTTCGTTG
>CAZQTW010000085.1:0-23390 GCA_964596165.1 uncultured Planctomycetales bacterium
GATCCGTCGCCACGGCAAGAGGGACTGCTCAGACGATGTTTGAGCAACCGATCCGGGACCCGCTACAACAACGCACCACAATTCACCTCCAGGGAGACTTATCGCCCGCTTCTGTCTGTGTCATTTTCCGACAGACTCAGGACAGCACGGCTCAGCAGCGGGCGGGACGCCCGCGCCCCAAAGGGTTGCGGCACGCCAGAAGGCTCGCCCTCCCGACAACCCGGCGATGAACAGTGGGGGGGATTGGGACCGGTCGCTTGCGCGACACGGCTCTGATTGGGACACCGGGCTGACACAGCTCTGTGACGGGTAAAACCCGCCCCCGCGCCCTACACGGCTCGAGCGTGAGCAACGACACCAATCGCGTGATAGGGAAACGAGACGAGTCTGCGAAATGTGCCGCGAGACATTCGGGCTGGAGATATTCTTGCGACGTCGAAAAAGACTCTCAATTGAGATCTAGAGACGACCAAGCAGGAGCCTTGGTCGTCGTTACCGACCGGGGCGGCCCGGAGATGTGAGGCCGCGTTCGGCCATCCGTTTGGCCATGGCCCTTCGGTAGAGTGAGAATTCGGCTCGTTGGTCGGCCGGCATTCTGGCCATACGGCCGCCCGGTCCGCCCGGGCCGCTGCGCCCGCGTCGAAAACCGCCTGGGGGTGGGCCGCCGCGCTGCCCGTCGGGGCGCCCCTGGAATCCCTCCGGTCTTGGCCCCTGGCCGGCCGCCCGGGCTTGTCCTTCGGGCCTCGGTCCCCGGTCGCCTCTTGGACCTCCCCCCATTCCAGGACCGCCTCCCATTCCAAAACCACCTCTGAACCCGGACTGTTGCATCTCGTCGATCTTCTGGTCGAGGAACTTCTGTCGCTCCGAGACAGGCAGCGAATTGTATTGGAGCGCGTCGCGGTTGATTCGCTCCTCCATCGTCTCCCCCATATTCTCGAAGATCCGGCGGCGCTTCTCCTCGTCCACGTCCCGAAAGAGACTGCGGCGTTGCTCCGGGTCCATCTTGGCTACAGCCTGCCTTTGCTGATCGAGCCAGTTGAGCCGCTGGTCGAGGGGCAGCCGGCGGAAGTCGTCGCTGGCAAGGTAGTCGCGAGCCTCCTGCGTCGTGGCGGTCTCGACCGGAGGCGGAGGCTTCGGACCAGGCTCAGGCCAGAGGTAGTAGCCAACGATTCCCAGGCCGCCGCAGGCCAGGAGCGTCCCCAGGCCCATCACCGTGATCCTGACTCCCCGCTTCGCCCAGAGTCCGTTCCAGTCGACTACAGGCACCAACATAGCGATGCTCCTCAAGCCTCGATCGGTCCAACGCGAGCCAGCGCTTCGGCCCTCGTGACGATCAGGACCCTCGTCCTAGCGGTAGTTGGGATCATTAGGATCCCTCAGTTCATACTCCTCGATGCGAAGGTCGGCGTAGAGCGTGTTACGGATCTGTGCTCTGCCGCGCCTGCCGTGAAACGATTCGTATTCCGTAAAGATATACATGTCGGACGTCTTCATTCCGGAGTGGTGAAACGGGTGGCTGCTACCCTCGGGAGTGATCTTGACCAAGGTGTCGCTGATGCAGACGGCTCCCGCCTTGCCGACCATGGCCGCGGCATCCATGGCGGTGGCGGGCATGTCCGTGTATTGGTAACTCGTGCCCTCGGTCTCCCAGAAGCTCCGGCCGATCTTGTTGGGGTCTGCCGTCACCCGTTCGATCTTGCCGGGCGTATCCGAAGGGCATCGAAACACTTGGAGGTTCTTCGCATAGGGCTTGAGGTATGTCGTGATCGGTGGGTGATAACCGTCCGCATTGGGATCGGCCCCGTCAACCGACGGCATCAGGGCTGCCGGTGGGAGGATTTCGTTGTATTCATGAAGGTACTGCTGAAACGCGATGCCGAGGTGGTGGAGGTTGCTCAGGCACACCGCCCGACGGCCGTTTTCCTTCGCCCTGTTCAATGCCGGCAAGAGGATACTGATCAGCAGGGCAATGATGGCCACCACGACCAACAATTCGATCAGCGTGAATCCGCGATGTGTGCATCGTCCGGCCATCGGCGGTACCCTTACCTCTCGCCGGCTCACCCGCAATTGTACCGACCGGACTCCACAAAGTCGTCTCTGACCGAGTCCATAGGGCACAGGCCCGGTTCTGACTGGTCTTACCGTCGGCGGCGCTCTGGTTGCAGGTCGATCTTCTTGCCCTGCATCTTTTCGAAGGCTTCCTTCTGCTCTGCGGTGAGCAGTTCGAGTGCCTGCTTGTCCGAATCGCCGCGCAGGGCCCGAAGCTTCCGGGAAATCTCGCCGCGCTGGTCCGGACTTGCATCTCGCATCGAGCTGAATATCTCAGACTGTTTTGTGCGCATGTCCTTGCCGATCTGTTCCAGTTTGGCCTTCTGTTCGTCCGTGAGCTTCAACTGGTCGGCAATCTCCTTGAGGGCAAGGTTCTCCACGATCGGGCGTGACTGAATACGAATCTGATCGAGGCGTGCCAATTGCTCCTTGCTCAGCACGTCGGCCAGCTTCGCGCGTGCATCGCGATCGGACTTGGCCGCCAGCTCCGCCATCTTCGCCCGGCGCTGCTCCGGATCCGGGATTCCTCGCAGTCCCTCAAACTCCTGTCGCGATTGCCCCCGTAATTCTTCGCTGATTGCGTTGACCTTAGCCACTTGGTCCTCCGTCAAGTTCAGGTCCTTCTTCACCCGTTCCATGGCCAGCAGGCCAAGCATATTGTCGCGCGGACCGGCCATTCCTCTGCCGCCTCCGCGCCGTGGACCCCCGGGCCCCTCTTCTGCAACGGCGGCGGCGACGGTGCCACCCACGAGCATTGCCACTACGAGCACCGACAGACTTCGCAAACGATTCATCGCATTCTCCTTTCAAAGGCAGGGAGCCCACTCACAAGCCCGCACGGAGTGGCACATGGTTTAACGGACCGCACCTGGCAATATTGCGTTCGTTCTTGATGCCATTGGCAAGGGGGTTGCGAAAAACGGGGCCGATCTCGTGTTGCCTCGCTTTGTTTCACGTTCCGTAGGCCCGAGAGCGTGTCGCCCCAGGCCAGTCGGGCAGTCTCGCGACGGACTGGTCAAGGCATGGCGGATCCCATGTGTCGACGAAGGCGGAATCAGCCCAATAGGCCATCGTCTCCAACCGCCACCTTGAATGGTCGACCGCTCTAACGATCGCTGGGCGAGGCAGACTTCATCTGGTGTCGATCTCGCCAGAAATTCAGAAGCAGCAGTCCGACACCCACGACCAAGAGTGCATCGGCAACGTTGAAGATCCATTTCCAGAGCTGATAGCCCTTGAGCCAAGCGGTATCGATCTTGATGAAGTCTCGCACGACGGTTGAGGGGCGGATGAAGAGGTCCTTGTTCTTTGGGATGCTTCTTCGGGGCTCACCGCCCTCCGGCCACTCTCCAAAGAGCCAGCTTGCCGGACCTTCTCGGACGAGTTTGCCCGTCAAGACGACTTCGGTGCCGACCCAGCTACGCCAACCGTGTCCGGATTGCCTCCAGATGGCATCTGCCGTGACGAACGCTCGATCGTAGAGGTTGCCCAGCGCACCGGCGAGAATCATGCCCAAGCCGACGTGCATACTCCAGCGCGACCGGGGGGTATGGATGAAGAGATAGAGGACAAAGATCAGAGCGAGTGCGGATGCGGCGATGAAGACCGGGGTCATTCCCTGGCCGAAGCCGAAGAGCGCTCCGGGGTTCAGCGATCGCTGAAAATGCAGCAGGTGGGGAATGACGATCCGGTGTCCTCTCAACGAGGAGAACGCCCAGTGTTTGGTCCAGAGATCGATGGCCACGCCGAGCGCCGCGACAATCCAAAGACGGGCATGACTGGGGAGGTGGCTCAGACTCGAAACGGACTTGTCGGCCGTCGTTGCAGAGAAAGGACACCCTTGTTCTTTGGATTCGGGCATGGACCAGCCGGCTCTGAGGTTAGTAGCCTCGTTCCAGGCGCTGAGCGTACTCGATGCAGTATTTGGCCCAGGGCTTGGCCTTCAGCCGGGCCTTGCTGATGGGCTTGCCCGTCGCCAGACAGATGCCATAGGTGCCGTTTTCGATGCGAGCGAGCGCTTCCTCGATCTCGCGAAGTATGACATGCTCGTTTTCGATCAGGCCAAGCGTGAATTCCTGTTCGAAGTTGTCACTGCCCAAGTCGGCCATGTGAATGGGCATGTTCGACAGGTCGCCCGTTGAGCTCTGTCGGCTCTTGCGAAGGGCCTCATCGGCCATCTTGCTCACATCGCCCATGAGCGTGGCTCGTTTGGCCAGCAACTGCTCTCTGAAGAAAGCCAGTTCTCTCTTGTTCAAGGGACACTTAATGGGTTTGGGTGGAGCTTCTTCATTGGGGACGAACATACCCCTATCGCCTCGCCTGGAGTTCAGCCCACCCTTGGCATGCAAGGGGGCGTTGGATCCCTTCATGGGGGTCAGACCGCCACGGTCCTTGGGCTGTACGGTCAAGCCACCGCTCTGCGGCTTAACCCGATTGGCTGTAGCGACGGCTTTCGCAGGGGATTTGCCGGCCACAACCTTTGGGGAGGCCTTCTTTTTGCCAACGCCTTTAGATGGTTTACTCTTCGCCACTTATCGTGTCCCGACCCCCTAGGAAAACGCCTAACCCCTTGTAAACAAAGGGCGGTAGATCCTTAAAACCAATAACTATAGGGGGCAAGGGACTGCGTGTCAAGTAGGGTGGTACGATTTCCGGTCATTGCGCTCACGTCCCCTTGCGGCGCATTGCAGACAATCGGGTAGAAGCCTGATGGGCAGAGAACGTGATAGCGAGCCCCGAGTGTATCCTTCGCATCAGGTCAGATTCGGACTGGGACTGCCAAGCCTTCTCTTGCCACGAAGGGCCCCTGTGAGCAACGAAGAGATACTGAAGTTCGACCGATCCGCGATGGCTTGCCGCTTTGAAGTCATCGTGAGAGGCAGCGATCCGGAGGGGATGCAGCGTGCTGCCATCGAGGCCCTCGACGAAATCGACCGGGTGGAGGGGCTCCTGAACATGCACGATCCGAATAGTGCGATCTCCCAGATCAACCGAATGGCAGCCGATGGGCCCGTGCGGGTGTCGGACGAGTTGTTCGAATTGCTGCTGACTGCGGCCACAACCTGGGAACAGACCGAAGGCACGTTTGACTTAACGATAGGACCACTTGTTCGGCTCTGGAGAGGCTGGCGGACTGCCGGGATTGCGCCTGATCAGGAACAGATCGCGTCCCTTCGCGAGCGGATCGGAATGTCGCATGTGATCCTCGACGTTCGTTCTCGCAGCGTCCGGTTCGATCAGCCCGGCGTCGAGTTGGACCTTGGCGCTATCGGCAAGGGCTATGGGGTGGACCAGGCCGTCCGGGTCTTGGAAGGATACGGAGTTGAGCACTTCCTGGTTCACGGCGGAACCAGCAGCGCGGCCGCTCGGGGCACCGTAGACTCAAAGCATCAGGGCTGGCCCGTCGGCTTGGGGGGCGGGAGGGATCCGGAGAGTGCAACCGATCGATGGGTTCTCCGCAATGAGGCGATCGGGTGCTCCGGCCAGCAGAACCAATTCTATGAACACGAGGGGAAACGCCTGGGGCACGTCATTGACCCGAGGACAGGTTGGCCCGCGTCGGCGCAAGTGAGCGTTTCCCTTGTGATGTCGTCGGCGACACAGGCGGATGCCTTTTCGACGGCGCTGTTGGTGCTGGGGCGAGAGGGAGCGCATCTGGTTCGTCGAGTGTGTCCCGCAGCGCAGGTTTTCTTCTTCTCGGAAGACGGAGGCTAGCCGCACGACTCGCTCTAACCAGCCGTTGGTGCTCAACGGAGCGGTTCGGTGCATCATGGCAAACGAAGCGATGCAAGAGCAGACGTGGATTGACATAAGGCCTTAGGGCTGTCAGCTTTAGGGGGACTTGTTGGCGGGGCCTTGTACGGACTTGTCGGCTGCTTGGCATTGAGCGCCGGATTCGACTATACTTTAGCCGTTCCTAAGTTGGGCTCGGGAACGGACAACCTACAGCGGCCCCCCGGTGACGTCTTAGGAATTGGTTGAGGGCGAGCGATTCGACTCCTGACCGCGTCGTGCTTGCCCGTGACGATCAGGTGTTCGATCGGGGTGTGAGCACTCCGCCGAGACGATATGAAATGCCCTGCGGCACGTGTTGCGGCGCGGGGTAAGTATTGAAGGCCAGCTAGAAAGGTTGAAACCAGGCAACAGGTGGAGGTCATTGGATGAATTTTCAATCTCGTTCGTTGGACCGGCGTTCGTTCTTGAAGGAGTCGGCTGCGGCGTCCGCGGCATTCGCCGCTGCGCTCGAGGCGTTTCGCGCCGAGCAGGCCGCGGCGGCTGAAGAGGCCGCTGCGGCGGCTCCCGGTCGTCCGGTGAATATCGCCATCATCGGCAGCGGGAGCGAGGGCAACATGCTGTTGGGCCAGGCCCTCAAGTCGCCGGGCGTGTTCTGCAAGGCGGTCTGCGACATCTGGCCGCCCAGCCAAGAAAGCGGTCTGAAGACGGCGGGGGATGAGAAGACCTATGCCGAATTCCGGAAGGATGCCGACCTGGAAGAGGCGCTGAAGATCGGTAAGGCCGCCAAGGGCTATGCCGACTACAAGGAGATGTTCGACAAGGAAAAGGACATCGAAGGTGTGATCATCGCCACGCCGTTGCACACGCACGCCGAGATCCTCCTTGCGGCGCTTGCGGCGGGCAAGCACGTCTACTGCGAGAAGATGATGGCGCAGACCATTGAGGACTGCAAGAAGGTGGGTCGCGCCGCGCGCGACAGCAAGAAGATCGTGCAATTCGGCCACCAGCAGCACTGGAACGACTGGTACAAGCTGGGCTACAAGCTGATTTACAACGACAAGGTCTGCGGCGAGAAGCTCACCCATATGAGTGCATGGTGGTTCCGGAACGGCACATGGCGGAGGCCCGTCAGCGACGACGAGAAGTCGCTGATCGACGCGTCGAAGTATGGGTACAAGGATGTTGAGGAATTGCGGAACTGGCGGATGTACTGGAAGACCTCCGGCGGTTTGATGGCTGAACTTGCCTGCCATCAGATTGACATGGCCAACTGGTATGCCGGCGCCGTGCCCACGCTTGTCATCGCCCGAGGCGGAGGTCCGACACGGGAAGACTGGCAAGGTGAGGTGTATGACAATGTCCAGTGCATCTTTGAGTACCCCAAGGGTGTCACCCTGACCTACCAGGCAATCAGTACGAATAGCCACCTGGGCCAGGGCGAGGAATTCATGGGCCCGGACGGAACGGTTGCACTGAGTCGAGCAGGCGGTACCGTCTTCCGCGAGCCAAAGGCAACGAAGCTCGCCTGGGAAGAGCATGCTACGAAGACCAAGGACGAGAAGGGTAAGTCGGGCATCGTCCTGAAGACCGGCTCTACCGTCACGGACGGCAGTGCGCAAAAGGGCGACCAGTTGAAGGGGGCCGAAGGTGGCAAGAAGGACCCGTTCAAGGACTACCGCGCCGCGCTGGCTGATTGGGCCAACTGCATTCGTGAGAACAAGCCTGAGAAGGTGAAGACCGGATGGCAGGTGTCGCTGAACGCGGCTGTTCCCTGCATCAAGGCGAACGAGGCGATGCAGAAGAAGACGTGGATTGAGATCAAGCCGGAGGACTACCAACTGTAGACAGGCGTAAGTCCCTGCATAAGGATGATGTAACGCAAGCCAAGGCGGGAGCGACCCCTTCCTGCCTTGGCTTGCAGTCTATTGCGTTTCCTTACAGCGCCCGTGCCGGCATGGCCTTGGCGTCGGGCAGGCAACCAGACCGCCCTATCAATCGTCGGGGTCCCGGATGGCTACGCAGGAGATGGTGACGGTCAGATGCAGGATCGCGCCGCCTTGGTGACCGCCGCCCAGGGCTAGAGCTACCTTCCAGTCACCGGTGACCGGGCACGACGGGTCAGGCAAGATACTGTTGGGGTGATTCCTTCCCAGTCAGGTGGTGGGCGGGTGGGACGTACACCCCACTCAGGGGCCGAAGCGGAAGATGGGTTTATATGATCGTTCCGGCTTTGACCGTCTCGTCTACCTTGCCGGCCTTCACGGCCTGTTTGCCATTGATGAACACCGCCTCGATGCCACTGGGAGGCTTATCGTATTCAACTAAGGTTGTGTTGTCGCGAATGGTATTCCAGTCGAAGACGGTGATGTCGGCTGCCAGGCCCTTCCGGAGCACGCCCCGGTCCTTGATACGGAACCGCTGGGCGGTCAGGCCGGTCATCTTGCGAACGGCATCCTCGAGCGAAAGCACCTTGCGATCCCTCGCGTACTGCAGGAAGAGCGGGAAGGAACCGTAGCCCGCCGGATTCCTCAGCCATGTCGCGGGCACCGCATCGGTCATGAACATGCACGCCGGGTGTTTCATCAGGGCCTCGACGATCTCCATGGTGCTGTAGTTGTGGAGTAGCACCCAGGCGCCGCGGCTACCGCATTTCTCGCCGAACTCCATCGCTGCTTCAAAGGGTCTCTTACCGAGCTTCCTTGCGATTTCGGGGAGAAACATTCCGTTGTATTGGCTGAGGTCCGGGTGGCCGGCGGAGGTGATCTGGACGTCCTCGTAGCCGAAGCCGAGGACGGCAGACATGGAGGCGATTTCAAGTTCCAGCCTTCTCAGGGCCTTGGGGTCATGGTAGTTCGCCGGGAGATTCTCGCGGAACCATTTGGGCTGGATTACATTTAGTGCGGTGGAACCGCAGTGATAGGGGTAGGTATCGATCGCGATATC
This sequence comes from uncultured Planctomycetales bacterium, assembly GCA_964596165.1. Classification (GTDB taxonomy): domain Bacteria; phylum Planctomycetota; class Phycisphaerae; order UBA1845; family JAFGLZ01; genus CAYUQT01. The sequence goes on from CAZQTW010000085.1 coordinate 8,731, forward strand.
GATGCCTTGAGCAATCGCCTTGTCGAGTACTTCCAAGGCCTGGGGATAGGTTTTCTGAGTGAGTCTTCCGACAAAGATCAGGTGAGAGAACTGGACGCGCACGCCGGTCTCACGTGCGAGATCGATCATCTCCTTGATCGCAAGTACGTTGTGAGGCACGCCACCCGGTTGCACGTCATAGCCGGGCGCGACGGCCGTATAGGCACGGGCATGAACACTCAGGAGTTTGTCCTTTTTCCGGACCAGTTGGGCGATCTGCTTGATCTCATCGGATGTTGCGAAGATTCCGGGCGTGTATTGAAGGCCGAATGAGACGCCTTGTGCGCCTTGGTCCATCGCCTCCTCAAGCAAGGCGAGCAGTTCCTTCATTTCGGCGTCGCTGAGCGGAGAAGGGTCATCCCACCGCATGGAGGATCGGGTCGTTCCATGGCCGACAGACGTGAAGAGGTTGTGAGTCATGCCGACCTTGCGTATCTGGGCGAAGTAGTCGGCCATCGTATCCCACGTAATGTCGAACTCAGGGAAGAGCCCCGGGTTCAGTTTCTTCTTGTAGGGGCTGTCCTTTCGGAAGCCGCTGAGCGCGAAGCCGCAGTTGCCCGCGACGAACGTGGTACAGCCCTGAGCGGTGAACGGGTACTTCAGGTCACCGTTGCCGGGCAGGGCGAGTATGGCATCCATATGGGAGTGGGCGTCAATGAAGCCGGGGGCGACGACCTTGCCCGCGCAGTCCAGCGTCGGACAGTCGATCGTTATGGGCGTCCGCGAGACCTCCTCGATGTGTGAACCCTTGATCAGCAGATCGCCCAGAAAACCTTTGGCGCCGGTGCCGTCAACAATCAGGCCACGTTTGAGCAGGACGGGCGTCTCGGAAGCGGCCTCCGCGGCGATCGCCGGCGAGGCCAAGCGGCGGCCGAGCAACAGCGCCGAGGACGCGGCTCCGGCTTTGATGAAACTCCGTCGCGTCGTCCTGCGCCCAGACGGCTTGTTCCTTCGTTCATTGGAGTTCATGGGATGCCCCTTGGATGTGCGGCTCGCCAGACTACGGGAACCATCTGGTAGGTTCGCGAATCCGCTTGCGGAAGTCAATATATGTCTCGTCGGCACTGATCAAAACGGACGTGGGTGAAAGGAGGATTATGCCGGATGAGGCGTGGGTGTGAACGTCAATCCAGGATCATCCTTGCGCCAAGGGATCGCATGAGATCCGCAAACTGTGGAAATGTGACGTTTATTGCCTCGGCCGTGTCGACGGTCACGGCCTGGTTGCCTGCGATGCCTGCAAGCGACAAGGCCATGACCACCCTGTGGTCGCCGTGCCCGGCGACCTCGCCGCCGGCGAGGGAGGACCCGTGGACTACAAGGCCGTCGGGCAGCTCCTCACACCTGGCGCCGAGCCGCGAGAGTTCGGTGGCCATCACGTGAATGCGGTCGGTTTCCTTCAGACGGGCCTGGGGGACGTTTACGAGGCGAGTAGTGCCGGAGGCGAAGCAACCGACGACGGCCATGGCGGGAAGGGCATCGGGCGTGGCGTTCATGTCGATCTCCATGCCGCGGAGACTGCCGCGACAGACGCGAACTGCGTCGGGTCGGACGTCGATCCGGGCCCCCATAGCCTGTAAGTAGTCGATGACCGCCTTGTCGCCCTGAGCATCGTTCAGGTCGAGACCTTCGAGCGTGACGTCGGCGTCGGCAATGGCCGCGGCACACAGAAAGAACGTCGCCGACGAAAAGTCGGCGGGGATGCGACGCCGGAAGCAGCGGTAGGACTGGCCGCCTCGGATGATGAATCGTTCCAGGCCTTCTCGCTCGTAAGCCACACCCTGCGCATCGAGCCAATCCAGGGTCATTTGGACGTACGGTGCTTCATTGAGTAGCGTGACGACGATTTCCGTGTCTCGCTCCGCGAGGGGGCAGTTGATCAAGAGGCTGGAGAGATACTGGCTCGTCACGGCTGCTATGGCGGTCCGCCCCCCGACCAATCGAGGTCCGACGATGGCCGGGGCACAGTTATTGCCGCGGGTGGTGCGAGCATATGCTCCGAGGCGAGCAAGGGCCTCCAGCAGCGGTCCGATCGGGCGCCTGCGAATCTGGTCGTCGCCGGTAAAGACGGCGAGTCCTTGCGAGAGGAGGGCGGCGGAGGCGACGGCGATGCGAAGCGTGGTTCCGCTGTTTCCCACGTCGATGATGTTCTCCGGCGCTTCGGGGCGGCCCGCGATTCCTCTGATTTTCCAGATCTCGCTTGAGTCGGCGTCGATCCTCGCCCCCAATGCCCGGTAACATGCGACGGCCGAACGGGTGTCTTGGGAGTCGAGGGGAGCCAGGACGGACGATTCACCGTCGGCCAATGAGGCCATGGCAACGGCGCGAATCGTGTGCGACTTGCTGCCCGGAATGGTCACGGTTCCCTTGAGCGTGGACGGTTCGGTGCGAAGCTTCATGGGACGATCCCAGCATCAGGAGGATTGTTCCTCGCCCATCGCGAGCGTGAATCCTTGGTCGAATGCGGATTGAAAATCGAATACGTTCCGAAAGTCTTCCAGAGAGTCTTGAGGCTCCTTCTGCATGAAGTCGCTGTCGACCAAGGCGAAGACGATTCGTCCAAAGTCGATCGTCGCCGTGATGTTCCAACGGCGGAGCACGGCACTGGCCATCAGTCCCCACTTTTTGAGCGCCAAGTCGCGAAGCCCCCGGCAAAGATCCTGACCGCTGACATGGCGATTGAGGGCTTGTACGCCTCCGACCTTGTCCACGTATCGGGACATCCTCTCCGGGAGTTGCCCGGCGCTGTGCAGTTGTTGGAGTTTCGTAAGGTCGAGATCGTGTTCTTGCATGAACTTGTGGATGCGACGTTCCATGGGAGTCTCCTTTCCATGAACGCGTTCCACGGTGAAAGACAACCCTTCCCTGACGAATTGGTAGGCCTCGATCGGATAGCGGCCGACTTCGGCTACCACCTGTTCGAGTGTCTTGCTCGGTTGCCGTGGCATGTGTGCCCTACACCTTCCCCTGGTCGTCAGGGGTCTCGTTCCATTGGATGCCCTAAAGACTCACCGCGCTCCTTGCGACGGTTGTCCGCCGGCATTTCCGTTTACACCGCGGCGCGATCGCCTTCTGCGCCGACGGCTCCGGGATCGACGACCTTGTTGCGCCGGGTCAGCCGGATTGGTCGGCGTATCGGGCTCGTCGTTGACGGTTTCACCGATGGGCGGGGCTCCTGTTTGCACTTGCGTCACGCCGGTTTCATCGGCGGCCACGCTTTCCTCGTGGGCGTCCTCGGAGCTCTCGCCCTCCGGGAGCGAGTGGCCTTCCTCGCGCGCCGACTCGTCGGGCTGCCGCTCCGACGGCAGGAAGGGGCGGCCCGGCCGGGAAACGTCATTGGGCCCGGGTCCATCATAGCCGGTTCGATCCGGACGCGACGAGATGCCATTGGGAGAGCGTGCCTTCTCTCCGATGTTGCCGGCATTCCTTCCAACGGACCTTTGAAGCGGCTTGTCCGGAAGCAGCTCGATTTCCTCGATGGGAAAGGTCAACTGTCGCTGCTCATCAAGTTGTACCGAGACCAATTGGGCGAGGATGTGACGGTCGACGACTCTGCCCTCTCCTTCGGGGGTTCTGACCCATGCGTTGTTCTTGGGGAGACGCCGATTGAGTTCCTCATAGCATTCGTGCTCGTATCGCAGACAACATCGGAGTCGGCCGCAACGCCCGGAGACCTTAGTGGGGTCGAGCGTGGCCTTCTGCATCTTGGCCATCTTCATGCTGACCGGACGCAAGGTGCGAAGAAAATTCTTGCAGCAGCACTCGCGCCCACAAATTTCGTAGTCGGCGGCCAATCGCGCTTCGTCGCGGGCACCGACTTGGCGCATCTCGATGCGGGTCTGGTACTGGCGAGCGAGATCGCGAACGAGGTCACGGAAGTCGACGCGACCCTCGGCCATGAAATAGAAGATGACGCGTTCACCGCCGAAGAGGTGCTCGCAAGTGATCAATTTCATGGGGAGGTTATGCTGCTTGACCAGGCGTTGGCAAAAGGCAAGCTCTTCGGCGGCATCCTCGTTGATTCTGTTCTGCTCGGCGAGGTCCTGATCGGTGGCGACGCGAAGGACACGTCCGCAACGGGGCTGAAGGTACTCGGGTCCACTCCGCTCCACATAATCTCGAATAGCCTGCTGGGAGATGGCATTGCGCCAGGAGCTGGGAGGTGTGAGGGGTACGTGTTGACCGATTTCGATGCCGCGGTCGGTCTGAAGGACAAGCATGGCCCCATCGGTGAATCGGAGGTTCGGCGAATACGTGAACTCGCCGACCGTAGTTAGTGCCCCATACCGGACGATCAGCCTCGGGCGTCGCTCTTCGGGGGCAGGGGCGGCCGGCGCGGCGCCTTCCTGAGGCGTCGGCGGAGACGCCGTCCGATTTTCCGGGGACAGTTCAGACGCGTCGGTTTTCGGGCAAGGCGACGGCACGGAGGCCGATTCGGCCAGGGATCGCTCGATGGACTGGGATTCGTCTGTCATCATGCATCCTTTTTCCTGGAACGAAGGTGACCGTGATCGGAGGGGAGGCCCTCCAGACGAGTCAGGCGGATGGCCAGCGCCTCCAGTGCGAGCACCACATTCGCATTGTTGACGATATCCGATTCCGTTCGGTGAATCTCACGAATGGCGGACGCCGCCACCTCGGGCGGCAGGCGTTCGGCCGTGGCGTTCAGCAGTGCCATCTGGTCGGTGTTGACGACGACGTCGCTGCGCCCACAGCCGATCTGCATCACGTCACGATAAAAACCGGCGGCAAGGTTAAGCGATTCGAGGAATCCACGTCGAGTCGGCTCGGCACCGGAAGTCTCACTTGCCTTGTCGATGAGGCCCGATTGGATCATTTCGGCGACATAGTCGTCCGCCAACGAGGAAGCGCAGTCCTGGACGCTCCGAACGAAGGGCGATGGGCCCGACTGAGGCAGATCGGCGAGAGCCCGGTTGATGACGATCTTGTTTTCGAAAAGGGATCCCTTCACCTGACGGATGGCCACGCCCAACTGTCCGTTACAGTAACGGGACAAGAATCGCAGGTGATCGTGAGGAAGGTCGGGCCGGCCGGCGCGAAGTTGCTCTTCGACGAAAGCGTCGGGAAGGGCGACAAAGGGCACAGGCTGACAGCGAGAGAGCGTGGTCGGCAAGAGACGATCCAGCGATCGCACCACCAGGATGATAAACGCGGCCGACGGCGGTTCCTCAAGCGTTTTGAGCAGGGCGTTCTGAGCGGAGATACTCATCTGGTCCGCGTCAACGACAATGAAGACCCTGGCGTGTCCGTGCGAGGGGCGGTCGGCGACACGATCGATGATGAAGTGCCGCACGACGTCAACGCCGAGATCGAGTGCCTTGCGGGCACGAACCTCCGGGGCGGGGTGATAGCGATTGAGTTCCTTGTACACCACCTGCATATCCGGGTGCGTTTCAGCCGCCGTAAGTCGGCAAGCTTCGCACTCCCCGCAGGCGTCGCGCCACGCGACGGCTTTGTCTTGGGCCAACTCCGGGGGCGCCGCAACATGGGTCGGGCGAACGCAGAGAAGCAGGCGGGCGAACCGGACGGCCAGCATACGCTTGCCCACACCATCGGGACCGTGGAACACATAGGCGTGCGGGACGCGTTTGCTTCGCATGGCCCGCTGGAGAATGCAGTGGGCTCGTGCCTGGTGTCGAACGTCAAAAATCGGCATGGCCAAGCCCCTCGATCAGGCGTTCGTGAACTTCGTCCACGGATCCGCGTGCATCGACGATAATGACCGGTTTGGGATAGATCGCAGGCAACGTGAGAAACAGCTCTCGCACCTTTCGGTGAAACGCCAGGGGGCGGGCCTCCATCGCATCGGTGCCGACACCCGGGATGAGGAGTAGTTGTTCGCCCTGTTGGGAATGCTTACGATTCTTGCCGGCCTGCGAGGGGCGACGCTGCGTTCGTTTGAATCCCTCCTCAGGCGGAATATCCAGAACGCAAGTGATGTGTGGCCAAACGTCCCCAACGGCAGCCACGCCCAGGCGAATCACTTCGTGAGGGTCGTACCCCCCGGCCCCCTGATAGGCGCATGTTGAGGAGATGAAGCGATCGCATAGCACGATCCGCCCGGCCTTGAGCGCGGGCGACACGATCTCCGCGACCAATTGAGCCCGCGAGGCCATGAAGAGGAGCGTTTCGCATCGGACGTCCATGCTATGGAGGTCGTAGCCGAGCAACAGATGTCGGATCTTCGTGCCGATGTCCGTGCCGCCGGGGTCGTTGGTGCGTATGACGTCCTCGCCGGCGGCGGTGAGGGCGTCGGCCAGACGGTCCAACTGGGTGGTTTTTCCGCAGCCGTCGGGGCCGTCGAAGACGATGAATTTGCCGCGGAGCTTGTCTGTCAGGACACTATCCACCGGAGTCCTCACTTTCCCCGAGCAACGGTGACGATTGACCGCGCGTATCGACGCGCCGTCCGGCTGCCGCCAGTGCCTCGGCCGCATTGTAACTGGAACGTACGAACGGAGCACTCGCGACCGCCTGGAAGCCAAGGCATCGGGCATAAGCCCCGATATCCTCGAATTCGTCAGGCGGAACGTACCGGTGAACGGGAAGGCTCGACGGTGTCGGCTGCAGGTACTGCCCAATCGTGACGATCCGGCAGCCGACGGCCCGCAAGTCCTGGAGGGTTTGGTTGATTTCGTGTCGGTGTTCGCCGAGCCCGACGAGCAGTCCGCTCTTGGTGGAGATATCCGGGTGTCGCTGCGTGACATGGGCTAGCACCGCAAGCGAACGGGTGTAATCCGCCTGGGACCGGATCTCGGGCGTGAGCCTGGCCACGGTCTCAATGTTGTGGTTGTAGACGGTGGGCCGGGCCTTACACACGAGGTCAATGTGCTCCGGTTTTGCATGCATGTCGGGAGTCAAAACCTCGACGGTTGCGTCGGGGATTCGCGCGCGAATTGCGCGAATTGTCGTCGCGAAGTGAGCGGCTCCCTCGTCGGGCAGATCATCTCGAGTGACGGACGTGACAACGACGTGACGCGCCGCCAACTGCACCGCCGCCTCGGCGAGTCTATCGGGTTCGGTCGGGTCCAACGGTCTTGGGGTACCACGGCGAACAGCACAGAAACGGCAGGCGCGAGTGCAGACGTCGCCCATGATCATGAATGTTAGCGTGTGTCGCGACCAGCACTCAGGTCGGTTCGGGCATCGGGCCTCCTGACAGACGGTGGCCACGCCGGATGCAGCGACTCGCTCAACGGTCTCGGAGAATGCCCGACCGCTGGGCAGCGGCCTCTTCAGCCATTGAGGGAGACGCCGCCGCGAATGGGAGCTCGCTTTCGCCGCGGCATCAGTTTGGGTGAACCGTTGTTCCATTGATGTCATCGGCTAAGACAACGATGCAGGGATTGTCTCCCGGCCGGTTGCCTCTAGTTCCGCAAGTGCCGTTCTGCCTATGGGTTGAGCATCCATAAACCGATAGTCACGTCCCGTCGAAAGGGCCCGTCAGTGTCGATGATCCCCTCCCAACGCTCGGCTGTGCCGATGCGCCAAGGGGCCGACGATATGCCTTTCAACAGTGATCTCTCGGACCGGGTCCTGAACCCACCGACCACGTGCGGACCAGGACCACGGGGGCGCGGTCAATCCGCTCGCGGCCAGAGGCAGAAGTATGGTGAGCAGAACGATCGTGTACATATCAACAGGATACCGTGGCATCGCGTGCGGGAAAAGGGGGAGACGCTAATGCGTCAGGTTCGCGAGGCTGTTAGCGTTGTCGCCACGCTTGCAGCGTCGCCAGGTATGAGAGCGGATCACCGATGTCGAAACGCTGTCCCTGGACCTCCAGTCCGAGGAATCCCTCGTTTCGTCGGAGGCGTTCAAGGGCGGAGGTCAATTGGAACTCCCCGCGTTCGCGGAGGTTGTGTTCGATGTGCTCCTGAAGGATGTCAAAGAGGGCGGGCTTGATGATGTAATGTCCGAACAGCGTAAGGTATTCGCCGTCGGGGAGTCCGGCGACTCGGAGCTGCTGTCGAGCGTAATCGACATCGGGCTTCTCGACGAATTGTCCGATCTCCAGCAGCCGGGGTTGCCGCCACGTACCCGCGACCGCACCGTAGTGTGCAATGCTTTGCTCCGGCGTCCGGCGAAGTGCGACGATGCTCGTGGCATGGGCCTCATAGGCGTCGAGAAGCTGGCGGGCACAAGGGACGTCGGTGTCGGAGGCGTAGATGTGGTCGCCCAGCATCAGCAGGAAAGGCTCGTTGCCGACCCACTGGCGAGCGCAGAACACGGCGTGGCCGAATCCATCCTGCACGTCCTGTTTGACGAGCGTGACGCGTCGACCCACGTCCATGAGATTTGCTTCGTAGTCGCGGTGTTTCTGTGGAAGGCGGTTGAGCTGCTCGATCTTGAGCGGCCGGTGGAGCAGTTCCTCGAAGAACCGTTCGTCATCCGGCTGTACAACCAAGCAGACCTGTTCGATTCCCGAGGCCAGCGCCTCTTCGATGACGTTGAGGATCGCGGGTTTGGCAAGACCGTCGCGATCGATGATCGGGAGGAGTTCCCGTTTGGTTGCCTTGCTCGCCGGGTAGAGGGCGGTGCCGAAGCCGGCTGCGGGGATGACGGCCTTGCGAACCTTCTGGACCGCGCGAACGGTAAGCCTCAGGCAGGGCATTTTCAGGCCGGATTCGATCAGTTCCACCGTGCGCTCCTGGTCCTGCCGACTGCGGCAGATAAACTGTGCGGTGCCGTCACCCTGACTACCGACACCCTTGCCCCCCCAGATGTGGGGCTGGATCGGGGCGTAGGTCAGGACGCGATGGAGCACGGGGGCAGTCAGTTGGGATGGGCAGGCCGGAGCGAGATGCCGGTCGAAGAGCGATTGCGCCTCGACCATGAGCTCGCCGATTCGCTTGGCATCGCCGCGAATGACGGCATCGCGTGCTTCGTGCGTGATCCGCTTGTTGATCGGGCCAAGGTAGTCTTGGACTTTCTGCTGTAGGTCGTCCGCGGGCCGTGGATAGCATCGGTTGAGCGACGCCAGGATCTCCATGGTGTCTTTGCCGGCACAGAGGTCGACGATGACGAAGTGGAGTTCCCCTCGGACGGGCAGTTCCTCGACGTCGAGCCGATCGCCGTCAAACGTCATCATAATGGGCCGATCACCGTAGGCGCAGCCCTGGTCCATCCGGCCGCAACGACTCGGCGTGACGATTTCGCCCTGGTAGGCATATTCCATTTCGCCGCGGACGGTCATCTTCAAATCGTAGATACGATTGAATGCACGAGCGACGAGGACGCAGATTGCGGCGCTGCTGCTGAGGCCTTTCTTGATGGGCAGGTCGGTCAGGTAGTTGTCAATGCACAACCCGCGAACGTGGTAGTGGGTGGCGATTTGGTAGGCAACGCCGCACACGTAACTGAAAAAGTCGCCGCGTTCGGCCTCGCTTCGGAGAACGGCAAGGTCCATCGGGACCTCGTACGGACCCATTCGCGTGCCGTCGGGGCGCGTGGCCGTCAGAATCAGCTTGTCGGGATGGGAGTCCACATTGGCGTGGATTCCCTGATTGGTCCCGGTGATGAGGGTGTAACCCTTTTCGATGCGGCTGTCGATTCGGCGGTAGCCGCCGGCCCAGTCGCTGTGTTCTCCAAACAGACAGATCCGACCCGGAACGAAGATCCTCATGCGTGCCTCACAATCCGCCAATCAATGGTCGCAATCGCACGGCTGAATATCCTATCATCGGCCGTTCGACGGCCAAACCTGTTCTTGAAGGAGAGCCGGACGGTATGATGATATGACGACTACGGATCAACCGTCTATGTTCAACGTTCTGGATGACACGATAGCGGCGATTTCCTCTGCGATCGGCTACAGTCCGCGCGGGATCATCCGGCTGTGCGGACCGGAGGCCATTCCGATCGCAGACGTGTTATTCCGTCCGAACGAGATGCCGCCGTTGGGGGAACGGGGTGGGCATGCCCATTGTCTGGGCCGGTTGAGGTTGTCACCGCCCAACGCATCGCCGGTAGTGCCGGCGGAGGCCTATCTGTTCAGAGGCCCCCGGAGTTACACCCGGCAGGATATCGTTGAGTTGCACACCCTGGGCTCGCCTCCGATTCTGTCTGTAGTGCTTCAGCATTGCTTTGCCCGAGGGGCGAGACTAGCCGAAGCGGGCGAGTTCTCGGCCAGGGCGTTCTTCAGCGGACAGCTCGACATGAGCGAGGTGGAAGGCGTGGCTGCGCTGATTCACGCGGAGTCGGATGCCCAGCTCCGGGCGGGCGAACGATTGCTGCACGGCGCGCTGTCAGGACGTGCCGCGGGATTGCAGGACCGATTGAGCGACCTGCTCGCACTCATCGAGGCGGACATCGATTTCACCGACGAAGCGATCCATTTCATCACACCTTCACAGTTGCGCGAGCGACTCAACGCGCTTGCGAATGACATTCGGGGACTTCTGTCGTCGAGCCTACTCGCCGAACGGATCGAGACGCTGCCGAGGATTATGCTGCTCGGCCCGCCCAACGTAGGCAAGAGCAGCCTGCTCAACCGGCTGACGGGACTGGATCGCGCGATCTGCTCCCCGTTGCCTGGGACGACGCGCGATGTGTTGACGGCACCGCTCGAGATGCCCAGCGGTGAGGCAGTTCTTGTTGATGCGGCAGGGATGGGCCGGACGGAGACGCTGATCGACCGACTGGCGGATGCGGCGGTTCATCATGCGGTCAGCGAGGCCCAAATGATCTTGTTCGTCGTTGACATTAGTGAGAACCCTGTGCGGCCATGTTATGAGCTTCTGGAAGGGCTTCCGGAACGGCGCATGATGATTCTGGCAAACAAGGCAGACCTTGTCGCGGCCGAAGAACTGAACAAGCGGGTTGCGGGCCTCAAGCGGCGCGGGTCGGATGTGGTCGTGGCTGTGAGCGCCAGGACCGGCATGGGACTTGAGGGCCTGATCGTCGGCATAGAGGAGATACTGTTTGCCGGCGCGACTGATTCCGGCGGTGAGTCAATAGCGCTTAACACACGTCATCGCAATGCTTTCGGGAACGCACTGGCTGCGATTGAACGGGCGTCAGGGCTGGCGGAAGGCTTGACGGAGACGCTGGAAGCAGCTGAAATCATTGCCGTTGAGCTGCATGAAGCGAATGAGCATCTCGGCCAGATTGCCGGTCAAGTCGTTACGGACGATCTCTTGGGGCGGATCTTCGCCAATTTCTGCATTGGCAAATGATGGAACTGAACACGACACGGCGAGAGAGGGCATTGTCCTAACGTCGTTAGTGACGTACACTGCTACGGGATGGGACGGGTTGTAAGAGCCGCTGCGGAGGCACCATGTCAGGGGATCAGTCACTAGCCGCCCGGCTTGATGATGAGTTCATCAAGTTGATGATTCAGGAACTCTCGGGCCAGAGTACGAAGAGTCCCGACACCCATCTGTCGGGAACCTGGAAGGAGCGGGACCAGGCAAGCGAAGCGCTTAAGGACGAAAGGATTAGTCTCGAACTGGCACGGGGGCGCCAGAATGAGAGGCGTCACCGGAGAGCTGCCGAGCCGGAACGCGAGAGTTCGGCACCGGCCACCGACAAGCTGGAATGGCCATTCCCCGGTAAGACCGAAGATCAACAGGCACAGCTAGGCGATACGCCAATTGTCCCTTTCGAGGTCAAAAAGGGCAAACCAGTAGCGCCGGGCACCCAACCCTCGCGTGTAAGGGGGAAGGAGCCCAATCGCAGCCGAATGGTTCTGCTCATTGCCGAGCCGAATCAGACGGAACGCGCCATCCCGGTGGGGGACAAACCCCTGATCATTGGGCGCGGCCAGGATAGTGATGTTGTGCTGACGGATACGGGTGTGAGTCGGCATCATCTGCGCGTTGAATTGTACAAGGACAGCCTGATGGTGGAAGATCTCAAGAGCCGCAATGGAACGACGATCAACGATCGCCCCATACAGGGGCAGGAAGCCTTTCCGGGCGATATCGTCCGAATCGGTAGGACGATCATTCGCATTCACGAAGCGGGTAAGTAAGGAGGGCTCATGCGAGCCGCCGCACCTCATACGCTGTGGTTTGTCCTTACATTGGCATCCGTGGCATTCGCAGCTCAAAGCGGGACGGCGGAGCAGGGGGCTAGCTCGGCGCCCGCGAGCGCGCCCATGTCGGCACCCGCTTCCGCCCCCGCATCAGCGCCAACGATCCCAGCCAAACCGGTGAAACCTGTTCCACCTGTCGTGACCCTACTGAGTCCACCGGCGTTTGGGATCTTCTGCGGTTGGCTGGCAGCTTGCCTTTATTGTGCGACTTGGTCTCATAGGCAGTCGTCGATTCCGGCGGACAAGAGGGCGGCGATCAACTGGATCCTGCTGCTCACCGGGCCGATCGGGCTTCTCGGACTGGTGATCATTCAGCGCAATCCGAAACTCAAGACACAGTTCGAGGACCTTCTGGGCCGTATCCTGCCGCGCCATAGCGTCGCGGTTTCGCCGGTGGAGTCCCTTCCCATAACGCTCTGCACGTCGTCGGGCGAACCGGTGGGCGGAATCGGAGGGTGGCGTTCGCACGGTAAGGACGCACTCGACGTGGCCAAACGAGTCATTTACGAGGCCTTGGAGCGGCGGGCTTCCGACGTGTTGATCGATCCTCGAGATGGCGATGTCTATCTGATTCGGTACCGGGTGGACGGCATCCTGCACGAAGTGGCGAGATTCCCGGCAGATCAGGGGGTAACCGTCGTCAATTGTTTCAAGGTGGCTTCGGGATTGGACATCAGCGAGAAGCGTCGTCCGCAGGACGGCGCCTTTCTGGCGAAACTCTCAAATCGCGAGATCAAGTTTCGTTCGGCGACAGCCGGGACACTTTACGGCGAAAAGATCGCCATCCGGGTTTTCGACGTCCAGGCCGGCCTGAAGAAGCTGGACCACCTTGGCTTGAACGCCGAGGAAAGGTTGCAGATCGTTCGCTTCATGGGGCGAAGCGACGGCATGTTGCTGGTCGCCGGTCCCACCGGTAGCGGCAAGACGACCACGATCTATGCGGCGCTGAACCTTCTAGCGGGTCAAGGACGTAACATCGTTACCATTGAGGATCCCATAGAGTATCCACTCCCACACGTCAGCCAGACGGAGGTCAACGTCAAGGCGGGGATGACGTTCGCGTCGGGGCTGAGGTCCATCCTGCGCCAGGACCCGGACGTTATTCTGGTGGGTGAGATCCGTGATGCGGAGACGGCGGAGACGGCGCTTCAAGCCTCGCAGACGGGTCACCTCGTCTTGTCGACGATTCACAGCAACGACGGCTTGACTGCGTTGGCTCGCCTTGTGGAGTTTGGCATCGAGCCGTTCCTCATCACGACGGGTCTGGCCGCCGTCCTTTCGCAGCGGTTGGTGCGGGTTCTGTGCCCGAAGTGCAAGCAACCGGCTGAGATCACGCCCGCGCTGCGGCACGGGGCGGCACATCGTCACATCGCTCTAGGAAAGGTGAGCGTGGCGGTAGGATGCGAAGAGTGTGAGAACAGCGGCTACATGGGACGAACGGGCATTTTCGAGATTCTTCCACTGAGTCATGAGATGGGGCAATTGCTGACTCAACGTCCCTCGCTGGCAACGATCAAGGCGCAGGCGGTCAAAGAGGGCGTTCTCACGATGAGGCAGCGCGGGATGGAGAAGGTCCTTCAAGGCATCACGACGGTCGAGGAGGTGACGAGGGTCACGACATGACGTCCGTTTCGGCGGAAGGAGAGTCGCAGGGCGCAAGGAAGCTGAGAGAGGACCTATCATGATCATGTTGGGAGGCGCGCTGTTCGCACTTTTCGTAGCCTGGCGCGTAAGGCTCTTGGGGGTTTATATCGCCCTGTGCGACACCCTCGGCGTATTGTTGGGCGGGGCGGCGGCGTTGGCCTACACGCGGATCGTGGCCGAGATGATCCCGTTTTCGCACCCGCTCAAAGGGGCGGGCTGCATGGCGGGTTTGTTTCTCGTCGTGTGGATGGTCTTCCGCTCGCTCGCCCGCTCTTTTGCGGGGGATGTGGCCATCGACTTTGACAAGCGCGTCGAGTTCGTGGCGGCCGCCTTGGTCGCATTCCTGGGGACGTTCATGTTTGTGGGCTTTGCTTCGGTGATTGTCCTGGTGGCCGGCAACTTACCTCCCAGCGCCGCCGTGTTGGATGAACCGCTTCGCCAAGCCGCCGGCGTTGGGATATCGGCGGCGCGATTCGTTATGTTCTTCGCGGGAGGCGATGTGCCAATCACGCTGGAGACCGTCCTGGCGCAGGCCCAGGCGGCCACCTAGTCGGGCGACCGAGATGAAGGCAGAATATCCGTCCGACCTTCAGCTCGAGTGCGTCGACGCGTGACCTCTTGTTCCATACAAGAAGCGCTCATATTGCGATGGTCTTCCGACGGCAGTCGGCAAGCCCCTGCCTGCCTTGCCCATGTCCTGTTTTCCCCGTACAAGGAAGACGTTCCATGCATTGGGACCATGATCGGAAGGCGGGGTGATCGTCGTGAAGAGGGTAGCGGTATCACTCATCATCTGTGCCGCGGCGTGCGGGTGTAGGCGAGGTTAGGAGCCTAAGGTCGTTCTTAGGTTCGCTCACTCGGTGACCAGCGGGGCCAGCAAGCCGATATACGACGCTGCGGTGGCCGAGTTCGAGGT
>CAZQTW010000086.1:0-22200 GCA_964596165.1 uncultured Planctomycetales bacterium
AATTCCGCTACGTCGATTTTCAGGACCCCGCGAACGCCGCGATGGTGAAAGCCTACAAGATCAGCGGTCCGGCGCTTGTCGTGCTCAAGATCGAGAAGAACAAGGTCGCGGCCGGCGAGAACCTGACGGAGATATGGACGAAGAACCGCGACAAGGAAGTGTTTCTCAAGTACGTGCGGGATAACGTCGTGGCCCTCCAGAAGCCCTTGGCAAACGCGCCGGCCGACCGAGTGGTTGTCATTTACTTCCACCGGACCCAGCGATGCCCAACCTGCCTGCGGATGGGGAGCTACTCGGAGGAAGCCGTGGTGAAGGGATTTGCGAAGGACATCAAGAAGGGCACGGTCGAATTCCGTTACGTCGATTTCCAGGACCCCAAGAACGCCGCGATGGTGAAAGCCTATAAGATCGGCGGGCCCACCCTCGTCGTGCTCAAGATTGAGAAGAACAAGGCCGCGGCGGGCGAGAACCTGACGGAGATATGGGCGAAGAACAGTGACAAGGATGCGTTTCTCAAGTATGTGCGAGATAACGTCGTAGCCCTCCAGAAGCCCCTGCCCAAAACCGCACGGAATCCGAAAGCCAGCGAGTCGGCCCCCAATGCGATGTAATGCACGCCGTTCTCTGAGCGTCGCGCACCACGTGTCGAGTCAAAGATAGGAGATCACTCGATGGTTACCTATGCGCTTTATATCGGGGCGGCCCTTTATCTCGGGCTGCTCACGTCGATCAGCCCCTGTCCGCTGGCGACGAACATCGCGGCCATCTCCTACGTCGGCCGCAAGGTGGGCGATTCGCGCTGGGTAATCGCGGCCGGGTTCCTCTACACGCTGGGGCGGTGCTTGCTCTACCTGGGTCTGGCCGTGTTGCTGGCCGTCACGGCCATGTCGATCCCGGCCGTTTCGCTCTTCCTCCAGAAGTACATGCACCTAGTGCTCGCGCCCATCTTTCTGCTCTTGGGGATGTTTCTGGTCGGCCTGGTCACGATCGGCGGGGGCGGCGCGCGGATGAGTGAGGGAATGCAGAAGCGGGTTGACTCGATGGGCATCTGGGGCGCGTTTCTGTTGGGAGTGCTCTTCGCGCTTGCCTTTTGCCCCACGTCGGCCGCGTGGTTCTTTGGGCTGGTGGCCCTCATGCTGGGCAGCGAGGCTGGCGCGATTACGGCCGTGCTGACCAAGGTCGGCATCAGCCTGCCGGCAGCATCGTTGCCTGGGGCGACGATCGTCTTGCCGATCGTCTACGGCATCGGCACCGGCGTGCCCGTGCTGTTGGTCGCTTTCCTGCTAGCCTACAGCGCCAAATCGGTCGGCAAGACGTACAACGTGCTCTCGAAAGTCGAGTGGTGGGCGCGTCAGATCACCGGCTGGGTTTTTGTATTAGCCGGCATTTGGTTTTCCATGAAGTATGCGTTTGAGGTCATCTGATCGAGCCATGATCCGCATCGGCCCAAAAGTTCTGATTGTCGTGGTCCTCCTGGCAGCCCCGTGCGCTGCCCAGGAGTGGGCCAACAAGATGTTCAAGACCCGAAGCCACGATTTCGGCACGGTTGCGCGGGCAGCCAAGGCTGAGTTCGCGTTCGAGTTCGAGAACATCTACATGGACGACGTGCATATCGCCAGCATCCGGGCCACGTGCGGCTGCACCACGTTTCGGATTGAGAAGGATACACTCAAGACCTATGAGAAGGGAACCATCGTCGCGCACATCAATAGCGACCGATTCCTGGGCAGCCAGGCATCGACGGCCGTTGTGACCATCGACAAACCTCAGTACGCACAGGTTCTGCTGAATGTCAAGGTCTACGTCTACAGCGACGTGCTGCTGGAGCCGGCCAGCGTCGTGCTGGGAAGCGTCGGGAAGGGCGCGCCCGCCGAGCGAACGATTCGCGTCACGTACACCGGCCGCAGCGACTGGCGAATCCTCAAGGTCAAGAGCGACAACCCCCACGTAGTTGGCACGGCCACCGAGGTTTCGCGCCAGGGCGGTCGAGTTGCGTATGATCTCAAGGTCGTTCTGGACAAAGACGTGCCGGTGGGCCATGTGCGGGAATACTTGTCACTGGTGACCAATCATCCGCAGGCCAAGCAGATACCCGTGCCGGTCGAAGGGCAAGTCCAAGCCGACATCTCGTTCAGTCCAGCGTCGTTGTTCTTGGGTGTATTGCAGCCGGGCGAGAGCATCACCAAACAGATCGTGGTGCGCGGACAGAAGCCGTTCCGCATCGAGTCGATCAGTGCCGACTGCAAATGCCTCCAGGCAACCGCTCCGAAGACTGACGGAGCCAAGTCGCTCTACCTCGTCCCGGTCAAGTTCACGGCCGGAGAGAAGACCGGACGGATCGAGCAGAACGTCCGTATTCAGACGGATTCCGGTTCGGCCGTTCTCCAAGTGCCCGCTTACGCGGTTGTGGATGGTCCGTGACATGGACACCGACGAGGGTCATCGACATGCAATTCGCTATTGATCTGCTCGTTGCGGGGCTGCTCGCCCTGAAAGACTATGTGGCCACGCACGTACTGACGTGCCTGATCCCGGCTTTCCTGTTGGCCGGTGCCATGGTGGCCTTCATCAACAAGCAGGCGGTCTTGACCGTGCTGGGGGAGAAAGCCAGTAAGTGGAAGTCCTTTTCGCTGGCCAGCATAGCCAGCTTTTTCGTGGCCGCCTGTTCCTGCACGGTCATTCCCGTCTCCAGCGGACTGTACTACACGGGCGCGGCGGTCGGCGTGGCCTTCATTATTCTCTGGGTGGCCCCGTCGGCGAACATCCTGTCGCTCATCTATACCGGGAATATCCTGGGACCCGAGATCGTCGTCGCCCGGATTGTGGCGTCACTGTTGATGGCGTTCCTGGTCGGCTCGATTATGACGGTCTTCTTCGGCAAGGAAGAAAGGAAGACCGTCGCCGCCTTCCAGGGCAACGACGCTCCAAAGGGCATTGTGGCCCGGCGTCACCTGGGCCTGTTGATTCTAATCCTTCTGTCCCTGCTGCTGCCCAACTACATCGGACAGAGGGGGCCCTATCTGACGAAGGTCCTTATCTGGGGCATTGCCACGCTCGTGCTCGCCGCATACGCTTGGAAGGCCCTTTCACGCGAGGAGATCTCCTCGTGGCTGCGGGAAAGTTGGTGGTTCATTCGGATCATCCTGCCACTGTTGCTCGTGGGAGTGTTTCTCGTCGGCATCATCGGGAAGCTCCTGCCCGAGCAGTGGATTCGGACCTGGCTGGGCGGCAACAGCATCGTGGCGTGCTTCCTGGCCACGATGATCGGTTCGGTGAGCTACTTCGCCACGATGACCGAGGCCCCGTTCGTGGACACGCTGATGAAGCTCGGCATGGGCAAAGGACCGGCGCTGACGCTGCTGCTGACCGGCCCGGGACTCAGCCTGCCGAATTGGATCGCCATCGCCCGCGTCTTCGGCGTGAAGAAGGCCGCAGTCTACGTCGTTACGATCATCATTCTCGGGACGCTCGTCGGCTGGCTTTTCGGCAATCTGATTCTCTGAGGGAATTACGGCGGAGTGGCGTTGCCCTATCCGGGTGCCAATTGTCGGCAGCTTCGATGCCTGCACGGAATGCGGCGCGTGCGCAAGAAGAATACCAAGCCGCCCGCGAGGCAAATGGCGGTGGCAAGAGTATGCTATGTGAGCGGCACCTTCCCCAGCAGATGCCGTTTTCAGTTTTCGGGCGAAGTCGTTCCTGTCGTCGTCCGCTTGCGAAGCGAGGGGAACAACTCCAAGGCGTTCTCGCGGAGGATTTGACGGCCAATCCGCACGGCGTCCTCTTCACGCAGTTCTCCGTCGATCACCTTCTCGGCCAGCGCTTCGGTGATGCACTGCCGCGTGTAGACGGTCGTGCCGTAAGTTCCCTCGATGGTGAACATGTCACTGCCCCACAGAATCCGGTTCGACGAGAACATGTCGAGCCATTCCTTGTAGGCGCGTTTGCCCATGGTGTGACTGAGCACGGGCATCCAGACGGAATCGAGCCAGACGTTGGGGTATTTCAGGGCGACCATCCCCGCTTCGCCGACCCAGGGAAAGCCGCCGTGAAAGAGGACAAACTTGGTTCTAGGGTTGGCCTGGATGACATTCACCAGATTCATCGGGTTGGAACCCGGGATGCGGGCGTGGCCCGTGTGGATTTGCAGCGGCAGATCATGTTTGGCCGCCAGTTCGACAAGCCGCCAATAGATGTAGTCCTGGAAAGCCTTGATTTCGACGGGCGTGAGTGCGTTCCGGGGCTTGCCGAAAACCTTCTCAGCTTGTTCTTTGGACACGCGATCGGATTGCAGCGTGCGGTCATAGGCGGTCTGGCTTTTCAGACAGATGGCACCGGCTTTCTTGGCATCGGTGATGATCCGGTCGAGCACGGCCACATAGTCGTCGAGCGAGTTGACCGGCAGCTTGTGCTTAGCCGCGAACGCATAGGGATCGTCTGCGGGAAGTCTATCAAATTCCGACGGATGAAACCCATTGATGAACCATCGGACATTGCACGTGTGACGGACGAACGGATAGCGGTTCTTGTCGGCGGCCGACATCGAAAAGAGATCGACCAAGATGAGTTCGGTGTTGGCCCGTTTGACCAGCACCTCGGCAGCCCAGTTGGGGTCGGCCAGATTCTCTTCCATCCGCTCATCGAGTTTCTTGGCTTCTTTCACGTCGAGCGACTCGAAATCAACACCATAGAGGTCCTGAAAAATCGGCAACATGGCGCGATAGGCGGATCGGGCACGCGAGTTGGCGAAGTCGGCCTGGGCGGCGTTCCACCACGTCTCGAAGTGGGCATCGGCTGGCCAGGGCGTCAGATAGTGCCCCCACGTGAAGTAGCTGGCGTCCCAGACACGGTGCAGGGCGCAGTCCAGTCGTTTCTTGCCACGCAGGTCGTGTTCGACGACGAACTTGGGAATTCCGGGGCCGGGCAAATGGCTGTGGGTGTCGATACCCGGAACAGCGTCGAGCGTCTTCTTGAGCCGGGCGTAAACGTCCGTCTGTTTAACGTCGGCGGCTTTGACGGCCAGAGGAAGGAGGAGAATTAGGGCGAAAGGCAGGAGTCTGACGGAATGTCGCATTGTAGGGGCTCGCTCGGAAGGAAAAAAGGAGGGAGAGCAACTCTCATATTCAGCGTAACGAATATGGAGATGCTCAGCAAGAAGGGGTCCGCTTTTCGTTGACGAGATTCACTGGCTGGTTTACGCCTTCACCTGTATGGGTGATTTCTGAACGGACAATCTCGATGCGTCCTCCATAGAGCACAACAGATTTTGTTGCAGCACTGTGGAGAAGTCCCGCGTTTCTTGAATGGCAGCCAACGTGCGACGCATGGCCTGGACCGCTGACAAGACGGCGACCGTGGGAAGACTCACTCTCCGAACACCCCAGGCTGCCAGGTCGGAGATCGACAACGCCTTGATGTTGTTCGGCAGCCCGGCGGCGATGCTCACTGGGCCGTGGATGCCCTGGACCAGCATCTTGACTTCCTCAAGCGTGGCAACACCTGTAACAAACGCAAGGTCGGCTCCGGCGTCGAGGTAGAGGTTGGCTCGGGCGATGGATTCGGCCAGACCCGCGCCGCGGTCCGTCGCCACGACCAGAGCATCCGTGCGACTGTTGATGATAAGGTCGGGCTGGCCTTCTTGCCGACCCGCCTCGCGCGCTGCCATGATCTTCTCGACCATCTGTTCGCGGTCGATCACACGCCTCGGGCCTGGCTGGCCGAGAACTTGGTCTTCGAGGTTGATACCAGCCACTCCTGCACGAATGAAAGCACGGACCGTCTCAGCCACCACGGGCGGATCGCCGAAACCGTCCTCACCATCAGCCATGACGGGCACGCGGACCGCTTCGACGATGCTCTTGGTCAGGGCTAGGTTCCGCTCGAATCCAAACTCGGCCTCGGAAGGGCAGCAAGCAGCCAGGGCAAAACTGTAGCCCGAACATTGAACCGCCTTGAAACCCAGGCTCTCGATGATTCGAGCGCTGAGCGGATCGTAGGCGTCGGGCATGACCAGCGTTTCGGGCGAGGCCAGCAGTGCCCGCAGAGTGGTGGCGCTTCCGCTCATGGCATTCTTACTCCTCTGGCACGGCGGTTGTGGTAGTCATCGTTTGATCGCGTATATCTTCACACTCGCGGCGTACTCGTTGAAATCGTGACGCGAGCAGAGGTCGGCCATTCCCTGGTGCAGGCTGGTGTTCTGCGATGGGGCGGATGATGGCGAGCAACAGCAAGTCGTGGTAGGCTCGACAACTGGTGGCGAACCACCACAGCAACACCCGCCTTCTGGATCGGCTTGGGCGTAGGAATTCAGATCAGCGCCGGTGTCCACGATCTTCATCTCGCCGAATCCCGCTTCCTGCAAGCCGTTTCGGTAATCCTCGACGCCGATAGCCCCGGCAATGCAGCCCACGTAGGCCGTCAGGTCAGCGGCGAATTCCGGCGGAAGCGGCTTCTTGAGAACGATGTCGCTCACCGCGAGCCGGCCACTCGGCTTGAGCACTCGCGCGATCTCGCGGAAAACGGCCCGTTTGTCGGGCACCAGGTTGATGACGCAATTGCTGATGACGCAATCGACCGACGCATCGGCCAGCGGCAGGCGGTCGATCGTGCTCAGGTGGAACTCGACGTTCGTAAACGGTTTGCCGCCCATGCCCTTGGCGGCGTTCTGCCGAGCGCGGTCGATCATCTCGGGCGTCATGTCGATGCCGATGGCCTTGCCAGTTGGCCCGACCTTGGCCGCCGCCAGAAACACATCCAGCCCGCCGCCGCAGCCTAGGTCCACGACGACCTCGCCCGGCCGCAGGCCCGCGAACGCCGTGGGGTTCCCACACGAGAGGCCCATGTTCGCCTCGGCCGGAATCGAAGCCAATTGTTCGGCCGAATAGCCGAACGCTTCGGCCACGGCGCGAACGCCCTCGTTCTGGCTCGAAAGACTACTCTTAGCCACCGAGCCGTATCGGTCACGCACTACGTCAACAATATCACGATCCATGTCGCGCTCCTTCATAATGTGATTCTGCGCACGGTCAACGTGTCGCAATTCGGTTACTTCTGTGTTCATGTCTCGGATTCGTCCGAGCGATCTTTGAGCGAGTCCATCAGTTCGCCTATCATCTGGGCCATTGCCTCGACCTTCACCAGCGAGAGACAGCACACTCGATCGCCCTTGCGCCACCCGACCAGGGCCAGCTTGTCGCCGGCCCGGATGCCGGCCTTATCGCGGGTCTCCTTGGGCAGCACCATCTGTCCCCGCTGGTCGATCGTGATGATGGCTTCGATCTGGTGCGAAATAGGACCTTTGCTGGGCGAACCACGCCGCCGCTTGCTCGCTGTCTTGCCCATGCTGCAATTCCCCGCGTGAGTATGGATCAGTTCTATCAGATTATTCTGATTCTACTGATTTCCAGGAAACGGGTCAACCGCGATGTTCGCTGTGTCGCATGGCGTCCCTTCCCCCAATAGAACCGTTTCCCCTCTGCTCCCTACCCTCAGCCTGGGTGGCAAGGCTGATTTCCCTTGGGAGGACGCCGCAAAAGGAAGAGTGCCAGCTCAAGTTGTAATATGCGGACATACGAATATACTGTATATGCGCGTGTGCGAATGCGCAAATGACCGCATTGGCCAGAGTGTGCGGAGTGTCAGGATGCGGCACAGCCGCGATACGGTGGAGTCAAGAGACTCGGCGTAAGAAGTACGGACCATGAAGCAACTCGCCTTTTTCGTCATCATTGCCATCCTGGTCACCACCGCCCCAGGCTGTCGGTCTGGTCGATTCCAGCCCTGGCGTAACTCGTCGTCGCCAACGGCTCGGCCGCCCCTGGTTGGCGGAACGGCCTTGACTCCACCGATTTCTGGCCAGCCGGGCATGGTGACCGCGACTCCCGCCGCGCCCTCCAGCGGGTGCGGGCCCGGCTGCACCTCTTGCGGAGGCGCGCCACTCTAATTGCCTTCTAGGCCACAGACGGTTCTCCAAGGTTCTTCTGACACAGGACCGGTTCTTGTCCAGTAGAGGCGTTGTGCCGCCATCCGTTGGCCACGCCGTGTTGGCGCTTTGCGTGCCGCACGTGAAGCCAATTGCGCAGTGGGTTGCTCAAGTGACTTGCCCGCTTGGCCAGTGGTTGCGTAAGCGCCCATTTGGTCAAAAGGGCACTAATGCCTCACGAAGGGATATGCGGCTGGCCGAATACATCTCAGCGTATGCGCCGAGCCGCGTGCAGAGATGCTGGGCAACAAAAGTCAACGATCGGCCGCCTATAGAGTCAACGATCCACAATGTCGGCACGTCATGGTATTCAGTTCCCACCTGTTTCTGTTCTACTTTCTTCCCGCCTCGCTGGTGCTGTATTACCTCAGCCCGCGATTGCTCAAGCATTTGACGCTCACGGCGGTCAGCTACGTCTTCTACGGTTGGGCAAATCCGCTGTTTGTGGTGCTGATGTTTGTCTCGACACTCATCGACTACCTTTGTGGATTGGCGCTGGTCGGACAATTGCGGCCCTCGACGTGGCGTGCCCCGATCCCCCTATTGTCACCGGGCCAACCTCGGACAAAGCGTCAGCGCTCGGTACTCGCGATTTCCATGATCTCGAACCTCTCGCTGTTGGGGTTCTTCAAGTACGCCAATTTCCTCACGGTCAACTACACGGCTCTCGTGGAATCGCTCGGCCTGACCGGCATGGGGCTTGACAACGTATTCAAGGTGACGTTGCCGCTTGGCATCAGTTTCTACACGTTCCAGTCGATGAGCTATGCAATCGACGTTTATCGCGGCGAAGCTGTGGCGATCCGCAATCCGATTGACTATTGGTGCTACGTGGCGATGTTTCCGCAGCTTGTGGCCGGGCCAATCGTCCGCTTCCGGGACGTGGCCGACCAGCTTCGTGAGCGGACGCATACGATCGAAAAATTCGCCCGTGGCATCGCCTTCCTGGGCCTGGGCCTTGGCAAGAAGATTCTGCTTGCCAATCCGTGCGGCAAAGTGGCCGACACGGCGTTCGACGCCGGCTCGATCGGCTTCATCGACTCCTGGGTCGGCGTGGTCGCTTACGCCTTTCAGATATACTTTGACTTTAGCGCCTATAGCGACATGGCGATCGGCCTAGGGCTGATGATGGGCTTCATGTTCGCCAAGAACTTCGACTCACCCTACCTCAGCCAGTCCATTACGGAATTCTGGCGTCGGTGGCACTTGAGCCTTTCGACTTGGCTCCGCGACAACCTCTACTATCCGCTCGGCGGAAATCGGAAAGGCCCTGTGCGAACTTACATCAACCTGGCGTTGGTGATGCTCCTCGGCGGCCTTTGGCATGGGGCCTCGTGGAACTTCGTGATCTGGGGCGCGATCCATGGACTGATGCTGATCGTGGAGCGGCTCGGCGGAAAGCACACGCTCTATGAACGGCTTCCGGGCTTTGCCAAGATGGCGATCACGTTCGTGATTGTCTGCTTCACGTGGGTCTTCTTCCGCGCTGCCGATCTGCCCGCGGCTACGGAATACTGCCGAAGCATGTTGGGAATGACGACGCCGCAATCGGGCGCGGGGCTGATCGGTGGTTTGATCTATCAGCCGTACTATGTGTTTTCGATGCTGCTGGCGGCGATCGTCGTCTGGTTCTGCCCGCAAACCTGGGACTTCACCCGCAAGATTACCTGGAAGAAGGGCCTGTGGATCACGGCGGTTTTCTGGCTGGCGATCGTGGCCATGACTACGCAAGAGTTCAATCCGTTCATCTACTTCATTTTCTGACGGCGGTTTTGCCAACGTAGACCAATGACCGAACGACTCAAGCCCCAGACCCGCGAAGAGCAAGCCACGCTCGAAATCGGCTACACCGAAATCAGCCTTGGCGTGAAGTGGACGCTCTTCGTGGTCGGGCTGTTCACGCTGTTCGCAGTTCCGTCCGTGCAGACCTATCACGAGATGCGGCAGCACGCGGAGGGCCGGCGTGAACACCCCTGGCCGCAGTGCTTCGACATCTTCGACGCCTTGCCACGGGCCGCGACGGCCTACAGCAAGTATAATGGCGACTGGATCGCGAAGACGTTTCGAGGCAACGCGGTGCTCTTGCAGGCCATCGACAAGTACGAGAAGGACCTGAAGGCCGAGTCGTTCCTGACGCAGTTCGTCTTGCCTCCGACCCAAGAACTTCTGGTCTATGCCGGCAGTGGCAACGAGAAGGGCTATGTCGGCCGCCGGCGGTGGTTGTTTTATCGGCCGGGCATCGACTATTGCACCGGTCCCGGATTCTTGAATCCGCAGTACATGGCCCGCCGGGCCGATAGCGGCACCGAATGGCAGCCGGCCCCACAGCCCGACCCGCGATCGGCGATCCTCCAGTTCCACCGGCAGCTTGCCGAGCGGAATATCCGGCTGGTGCTCATGCCGACGCCCGACAAGGCCACGATCCACCCCGAAGAGTTCTCCTCGCGCTATAAAGGCCAGCGGATGAGTGTTCACAATCCGTCGTACCAGCAGTTCCTCGATGAGCTTGAGGCCAACGGCGTGCTGGTTTGTGACGTGACTGCTGCGCTGGCGCAGTATCGTGACCGTACTGGCCGTCCTGTGTATTTGGCTACCGACACGCATTGGCGGCCCGAAGCGATGGAGTTGGCTGCGGTGGAGTTGGCTCGGACCATCGAGAGGAACATCGTATTGGATCGGACTGTTGCAGATCGCAATGGGCGACAGACTTCCAGGAACGTCAAGAATCTCGGCGACATCGCAATGATGCTCAAGCTGCGCGAACACCAAGGCGTTTTCGGCGAAGAAGCCGTAACAATCCGACAGGTGACGGACGCAGCGGGCCACCAGTGGCGGCCTGATCCGACTGCCGAAGTCCTCGTGTTAGGCGATAGCTTTGCCAACATCTACTCGCTGGAGATGATGAACTGGGGTATCGCGGCTGGATTGGCCGAACAACTGAGCTTTGCGCTCGATCGCCCTGTGGATGCAATCCTGCGGAACGACGATGGGGCGTATGCCACTCGCGAGATGCTCAGCCGCGAATTGTCTCAAGGCGAAGACCGCCTGGCCGGCAAGAAGGTCGTCGTCTGGCAATTCGCCGCGCGCGAGTTGTCCGTCGGCGACTGGAGACTGCTGGACATGGCGATCAAGCCGTCGATCAAGCCGGCCAACGGCCCGCCGCCAATGGGCCGCGAGTTGATCGTCAGCGGAACCATCGCCGCGAAGTCGGCAGCCCCGCGTGCGGGCCAAATGCCCTATGCCCATCATATCTTCACACTCGACTTGGCCGACTTGCAGGTTCACAGCGGAATGCTCACCGAGCCGAAGATCGCCGTGTATCTGTTTAGCATGAGGAACCAGCAGAATACGCCGGCTTTCTCTTGGCCGATCGGCAAACGGGTGAGGCTGAGACTCCAGCCGTGGAAACCCGACTTCTTCCGTCAATTCGGACGGATCAATCGCTCGGACACCAACGACATCGAACTCAAACACCCCTGGTGGGGAGAGGTCATCAAATGAAGAACTGGACAATGAAAACATGGTATGTTGCGGCGCTCATCACCACATTGGCCGCCGGTTGTGGGACTCGGCCACCTTCACAGAGAACCGTTGACCTGGGCGATGGCATGACGCTGGAGACGGTGCTGATTCCAGCGGGGTCGTTCGTCATGGGGGACGACAGCACCCTAGACGACGAGAAACCGGCCCATAAGGTGACGATCACCAAACCGTTCTATCTCGGAAAGCACGAGGTTACAGTCGAACAGTTCCGTCGGTTTATCGAAACGACGGGCTACGCGACAGATGCTGAAAAGGGAACCGGCTTCCAGGGTGCCTTTGGCTGGAATCGCGACACGAAGGAGTTCAAAATGAACTCGGCGTATTCGTGGCGGAATACGGGATTTACCCAGTCGGATACCCACCCCGTGGTGAACGTGAGTTGGAATGATGCGATGGAGTTCTGCAAGTGGCTGAGTAGCAAGGATGGTAAATCTTACCGTCTACCAACGGAAGCGGAGTGGGAGTATGCGTGCCGAGCAGGTGCGACAACACGCTATGCTCACGGTGATGACCCCGAAGGATTGGTGAAGGTGGGGAACATGGCTGATGCGGCGTTCGAGACGCAATTTCCTGAGTTGAAGGGAGAAATCAAAGCCGATGATGGGTACGCATATACCGCGCCTGTTGGGAGCTTCTTGCCCAACCGATTTGGCTTGTACGACATGCACGGAAATGTCTGGGAGTGGTGTATGGACTGGTACGATCCAGAATACTACGCGAAGTCGCCGACGAACGATCCAGAGGGAACCGCGACCGGCGAGGAACGAGCGTACCGTGGCGGCGGCTGGTTCAACTGCACCAGGGGCTGCCGATCCACGAGTCGCAGCGCAAGCCAGCCCGAGAACCGCCACCTGACTCTGGGTTTCCGTGTCGCCGTGACAGCGGACTAGCGGAGCGTTGAGTAAGCATTCGGTGCGCTGCTCGACGATTTCACGAAGATCGTGCTTGTTGCCGTCTCGGACAAGTATGAAGAGCTTCTCACAGAACGTCAAGGCTTCGTAGCCCATCCGACAGTCTGTTCAGCGTAACCCGCATGTTAGTCCTTGAGTAATGCAAGGATGCTGCTGGAGGGCATGGCGATCTTCCAGGTCATCTGTGTACCGCTGGAATCGCCGCCCGCACAGAGCGACAGCGTCTGGCACACAATGCCCACCACTGCGCCGTGCTCGTTGAGGATCGGGCCTCCGCTGGAACCTTGAGCGTAGTCTGCCGTAATGGCCAGGGCGTTGACGAACTTCTTTCCGCCCAGTTTCAATCGGAACTTCCCAGAGGCTATCCCGCGCGTGAACGTGTAGAAGGCATTCTTTGTCCCGGCACAATCCAGTGCGGGATGCGACAGACAGTAGATTGTTGCACCGATCGGAACGGTGGCTGCGACAGGCAGTGGAACCAAGTCCTCGGCTGAGATTTTGAGCACTGCCACATCATTTGTCCGATCGGCTGCCAGGACCGACCTCACGGGAAACACACGTCCGTCGGCCGTCATCACCCCGATTGCCTCGGAGTCCTCGAATGCCTCGATGACGTGTGCATTCGTCACGATGATCCCGTTTCTTCCGATTACGAATCCGGTTGCGTACTTTCCGTGCCAATGCGGCTGTGCCGGACACGGCGAGATCGCGCCAATGACAACCACGCCCTTCCGAGCCCTGGCGTAGACCTCCTGTGAACTCAGTCTCTTGCCGGGATCAGGTTCAGCAGCTATGGGAACATTCGTGCTGTTCGTCAGTTGCGAGGCAAGTTCCTGCGGAGAAGGCAACGTTTTCTCCTTTGCAGCCTCCCCGAGTTGCCTGCAAAAATGTTCCGCAATTTCAACCGGGTTGACATATTCCTCGGCGAGGAGTTTGGCTGCTGTTGCATCGGATGTTGGGCGCGGGCTGTCTGCCTCGCCGTGAGCCTGCTGGAGTGCCAGCCCCACAACGACCCAAGCTCCCATGATTCCCAGCCCCCAAGCCCACGGAGACAGACTTCTACCTTGCTTGGACATCAAGCACCTCCGAATCAGAATTGGGGTTACGTTTTCCCGCCTTTCCCCGAGGCCTTCCCTGGCGCGGGTATTCGCTGGTTCGCCATTTAGCCGGAAACAGTAGCGAACTGACCGCTGCCAAGGGGGGTGTCAGCAAGTCTAGGGAAACGAAATGGCTCAAGCTGCCATATACACACAGACGAATATCCTGTATATCCGCATGTGCGAATATGTCAATAGCCGCAGTAGGCGGCGCACGGGCAGGTGCCAGGCCGTCACTGGGACTCGGTGAAATCAAGTCTGCACGAGAAGGAGACTGGGCTGTGAAGACATTTGCCATCTTTGCGATGGTCGCCATCTTGACGACCACCGGCCTCGGTTGTCGATCTGACCGATTCCAACCCTGGCGAGGTAGCCCGCCTCCAACAACGCAGACACCCATGTTCGGCGGACCGGCCGCAACGGGGCCGATCTATGGCCAGCCGGGCATGGCAACCGTCACTTCACCAGCACCATCCAGCGGATGTGGACCCGGCTGCACTTCTTGTGGTCCGAAACCGCTCCAAATGTTTGCTGGGCCGCAAACCGCTCTCCCGGGCCCCGTCATGGAGCCTGCTCTCGGCCAATAGAACCTGTTGCGACAGGATTCCTAAGCTGTTCAGTATCATACCCGGTGCCAGGGCATGAAGAGCCGGTCTGGCCAATGGTCTCTTCAAGGGGGTCTTCTGCCCCTGCCAAGTGGCTCCCAGGTGCCCATCCCGCGAAAACCGCGAAGAAGCCTCAGGACCATATATGCGGATAGCCGAATATATGTTAGTATATCTGCCTTGCCGCATATATGGAATGCCCAGCGGCGGAGGTCAAGTTCAAAGAAGTTCGTAAGCGGCGACCTCCCCTGGCAGCAACTCGCGTAGAAGGAGAACGGTCCATGGCAGTGCTCCGTGTCTTTGATCCGCCGATGTGTTGTTCGAGCGGCCTGTGTGGCCCTCGGGAGAACCCGGAGTTGGCGAGATTCGCGGCCGACCTCCATTGGCTCAAGTGCCAAGGGGTCCGCGTGGAACGCTTCAACCTCGCGCAACAGCCGGCCGCTTTCGCCGATGACCTGGTGGTCGAGCAGATGCTCACCAAGGTCGGCGTGGAATGCCTCCCCCTGATCCTCGTCGATGGCCATGTCGTGAGCCAAGGGGTCTATCCGTCGAAAGAGACTCTGGCAGCCTTTGTGGGAACTCCTACGAAGAGGCCGGTGGGCAGGAGCTACCCAGCGATTCTCGACCGAGCCAAGGGCCGAGGACACGGTTCCCTTGCCGAGAACCTCGGAAAAGAGTGTTGCGGAGGAAGCGGTTGCTGCCAGTGAACACAACAAGGAAATGCGTCGATGGACTATCTTGAAAAAGCGACCCGCAACTTCTTCTTCACCGGCAAGGGCGGCGTGGGGAAAACCACGCTGGCTTGCGCCACGGCCGTTGCACTGGCCGATCGCGGTGAGCGAGTGCTCTTGGTGAGCACGGACCCGGCATCGAATCTGGACGAGGTACTCGGCGTTGCGTTAAGCGGCAGCCCAACGCCCGTACCAGAAGTCGCCGGTCTCGTTGCGATCAACGTCAATCCCGAAGCGGCGGCCCGCGAGTACCGGGAGCGAGTCGTCGGACCCTATCGCGGGGTCCTGCCCGCCACCGCGATTGCCAGCATGGAAGAGCAGCTTTCCGGCTCCTGCACGACCGAGATCGCCGCCTTCGACGAGTTCTCTCGGCTCCTGGGCGATCCCCGGGCGACTGCCCAGTTCGATCATGTGATTTTCGACACGGCCCCCACGGGCCACACCCTGCGATTGCTCTCGCTCCCGTCGGCCTGGACCGGATTCATCGCGGCCAACACCACGGGCACTTCTTGCCTCGGACCAGTTGCCGGGTTGCAGCGGCAGCGAGAACTCTACCAGGCCACGATCGAGGCCCTGTCCAACGGAGCGCTGACAACGCTCGTTCTTGTCAGCAGGCCCGAGTCGTCCGCCTTGAGCGAGGCCGCACGGTGCAGCCGGGAACTGGCATCGTTGGGCGTGAGCAACCAACATCTGGTCGTCAACGGCATCTTTCGCGCGGCGGCGGCCGATGACCCGATTGCCGTCGCAATGGAACGTCGCTGCCAAGATGCCTTGTCGGCACTGGCCGAGACACTGGCCGCATTTCCACGCACTGAGTTGGCGTTGGTTCCTCGGAATCTCCTGGGTGCGGCTGCTCTGAGAGCGTTCTTTCAAGCACTCAATAGGGCCGTTCCCGAAGGCTTGGATTCGAGACTCGCCGCAACGATGACGCTACCGTCGCCCTTGATGGAACTCGTGGATGAAATCGCTCTATCGGGCAGAGGCGTTGTCCTGACGATGGGAAAGGGCGGCGTGGGCAAGACCACGGTGGCCGCCGCGATAGCCGTCGAATTGGCTAGACGCGGCCGTCAGGTTCATCTGACCACCACGGACCCGGCGGCCCACGTCCACGACACGGTGGGCGAGGGCCTGCTCGGCTTGACCGTGAGTCGGATCAACCCCGAGGAGGTGACCAAAGCCTATCAGGCCGAGGTCATGGCAACGGCCGGAGCCGGCCTCGACGCCGAGGGACGAGCACTTTTGGAAGAGGACTTGCGATCGCCGTGTACCGAGGAAATCGCGGTGTTCCGTGCTTTTGCCCAGGCGGTGGACGCCGGAAACGACGGCTATGTCGTGCTCGACACGGCCCCGACCGGACACACGATCCTGCTGCTGGATGCCGCCCTGGCCTATCACCGAGAGTTGTCGCGTCAGGCATCGGACATGCCTAGCGCCGTCCGCGAGTTGCTGCCTCGTCTGCGTGATCCGCAGTTTACCCGCGTGCTGATCGTGACGCTTCCCGAGGCCACACCGGTCCACGAGGCCGCCAAGTTGCAGGAAGACCTGCGGAGAGCGGACATTCATCCATTCGCCTGGATAGTGAACCAGAGCCTCTCGCCGCTTGACGTGCTCGATCCGGTTCTGGTTGCCCGAAAGGCGTGCGAAGCAGGTTACATCCGCGAAGTGGTGGACGGATTATCGCAGCGTGTTGCCCTGGTCCCGTGGCTGATCGAAGCGCCCGTCGGTGCTGATAGGCTCCAGACAACGCTGACGTTCAGGCTACCCAACGACGTGTTGCAGATGGCCAAGGCCGGGTGAGTGTTCCGGGAATCAACCGACAGCGAGTCAAGCGAGGTACATCGTGAGCCATTTGAGACGATCACGGATGAAGTCCAGAGTCTGGAAGTTTGTGCTGGTGTTTGTCGTTTGGGCATGGGCTGGCTTGGACACCCTGTTTGCGGACGAAGGTACGGCACCGACAGACAGCGCCAAGAGCGCCCAGCCGCCCGAGCCGGTCGGCTGCCGTCTTGCCCCTTCGATGATTACCCTCTTGGAGGACGAGATCAAAGAGGGACTCCAGAAGCGCGGGATCGAATCCCGATTCGCTCAGTTCACCAGCTACGCGGGCGCAACACTCGATAACACGGCAGACCGACGTAGTTGGTCCGAGTTAGCGGGAAACTGCCGACTGAATTGGTATGACAAGCTGTACCGCAACCCAAGCAAGTCCACGATCGAGGCCGAGCAATTCACGCGGAAACTGCACCAGGCCGTGTTGGCAGGTGATTCGGGACTGGGGCAAGTCCTGGAAATGGCCTCCGAGAAACTGGACGTGAAGTTGCCGCAGGGCACTTCGCCGGTCCAAGCGGCATCGCCGGAAGATGCCTTGACTGCGGTCGAGCGAGCGGTGACGGACGCAAAGACGGCTTATCAGGCCGCCCTTGCACCGCTCACTCCCGCCGAGCGTAGTCAATTGTGGCAAGGGCTTTACCCCGTGTTGACCGAGCAGGCCAGGTTCGGGCACACCGTGTCCGATCGCACGAGCGGACGCCAGTTGCTCGATCTCGTGGAGAAAATGGACCGTTCCTCCATGTACTCTGCCGCACGCGCTCTTATGCCGTTGACCAGCGCGAGGTTCTTGGAGCAACTCCGCAAGCTGCCCGAGCGAGGCAGTGTCACCGTGGAAGGCGCTACGGGAACTGTTCTCCAGCGAATCACCACGCCGGCCGGCGATATTCTCATTGGCGGCAAAGACAAGAACGTCTATGAACTGGACAAGATGCCCGGTGTCTGCGCGGTCATCGACGTGGGCGGAGACGACGAATACCGCGAGGGAGCGGTGTCGGCCGAGCGACCGATTTTGGTGATGATTGATCTAGCGGGCAACGACACCCACATCGCCACGACGCCCGGCGTACAGGGCGGCGCAGTGCTCGGAGTCTCGATGCTGCTCGATTTGGAAGGCAACGATGTTTATCGAGCGCGTGACGTGGCTCAAGGATCGGCCCTGGGCGGAGTGGGCATTCTCGTGGACTACGCGGGGGATGATGGCTATGCCGGCTATCGCCGTGTTCAAGGTCAAGCGGTTGGCGGAATCGGAATCCTGATCGACCGTGACGGAAGCGACCGCTATCACGCCGCCATGTGGGGCCAAGGATTCGGCGGCCCGCTGGGTTTCGGCCTGTTGGACGATCTTGCCGGAAAAGACCGTTACGTGCTGGGCGGACTCTATCTGAACTCCTTCGCGCCGGAGACGCCGGGCTACGAGGGCTGGGGCCAGGGCGTGGGTTCCGGTCTGCGGTCGGCCGCCAACGGCGGCATTGGCGTCATCTTGGACGGCGGCGGCGACGACGTGTACGAGTACGACTACATGGCGCAGGGCGGCGGATACTGGTTCGGCCTGGGACTGGCCCGAGATTTCGGCGGAAACGACCGCCGGGTGTGTGGGACTCGAAACGCATTTGACGGAGGAAAGCGGACCGAGCCATCCTTCGTGCGATACTCGTGCGGTTGGGGTTGTCACTACGCGCTGGGATTCTGCTTCGACGACGCGGGCAACGACACCTACGGCGGCACGATCATGGGCCTGGGGTTTGCCTGGGACATGTCCGTCGGATCGCTCTGCGACTTCGCTGGCAACGACCGCTACGAAGCCGAGCGAAAGCACACCCAGGGCTGCGGCGCGCAGGCAGGCGTCGGCATTCTGTTCGACTACGAGGGAGACGACACATACCTGGGGCAGAACCAAGGCTACGCCTCGCCCAGCGTCACCTACCACTCACCATCGTCTTGCGGCGGCAATTTCAGCTTCGTTGTGGACTACGGCGGCAAGGACCAGTACGGCTGCGGCGTCGAGAACAACACCTACAACCAGCGAGGCAGCGAAGGAGGCTTCCTCATCGACCGCCCGAAACGCGGCGAGAAGCAAGGCGACTAGGGACAAGGCTCGTGCAGAGGCGGCGTAACACATGCCGTGTTGTGCATGTCCGCGGTTTCCTCGGGCCGGGCCACCGAAATCCGTTCCAACCGAGAGATGCCTAGACAGCCCGCGCCTGCCACGACAAGAAAGACCCAGAGTCCGACATCTCGCGGCGGCATGAAGGTGAACAGAAACCCACCCCAAACACCGCAGAGCGATCCGTAGAGCAGTCTGCTGGTAGGATGAAAACGCAACAAGGTGCCGCAGCATTTGCACGGCCATTGTGACCAAAGCCAACCGACCAAGCATACCCGTGACCAATCCACTCGTTGCCCGCACATCGGACAACCCAAACGGTGGTATTCGGGTTTCATGGCAAATGCCTTTGTGGGTTGGAGCTGCTTCGACTGATGTCCCAAAGCATACCACCCCGAGCGGGGGCACGCAATAGGCAAAGTTGACTCTCGCGGAGAATTCGATACAAGCGGCTTAAAGTTACCATATACGCGCATCCGAATGTTTGCTAATATACGTCTTGGCGCATATACCGCGTGTCGGCTGGGGAGAAGGACCTCGCCACGCTTTCCTGCATGGCGGCAGCAGTTCATCCCCGTGTATGAAGAGGAGAACCAGACCGTGAGGCGATTGACTCTTAGCGGCCTTGGATTGACATTGCTCGCGGCCAGTCTCTGGATGCTTGCCCTGAGCGGCTGCGGCAGTAGTTCGGCGCAGACGGGCAATACGGAGCGTGCGGCCGTGGATCGCACGACAACCGTGCCGGACAGAACAAACGATGGGTCAGGCAAGGGTATGGAGGCCATCCGGCAGGCGGCCGACGCGGGCAAGTATCTGTTCGTCTTTTTCTCGAAGACAGATGACGACGAGACTCGCGACATGCGCAAGGTCTTCGACACAGCAATGGAGAAAGCAGCCGATCGCGCCCAGTGGGTCGCAGTGGACACAACCGACTCGTCGGAAAAGGCTATTGTAGCCAAGTTCGGTCTGGACCGCGCTCCGATGCCGTTGGTCTTGGCGATGGCTCCCAACGGGGCCATTACGGGCGGCTTTCCCACGAAATTCGAGGAGCAGCAACTCTTGGAGGCTTTTGCCACTCCGACCACAGAAAAAGTGATGAAGGGACTCCAAAACGGCAAACTCGTGTTTGTGTGCGTCCAGAACGACAAGACGAAATCCAACGACGAAGCGATGAAAGGCGTTCGTGAGTTCAAGGCGGATGCACGCTTCGCCAGCGCCACTGAAATCGTGATGTTGGACCCGGCCGATCAGACCGAAGCCTCCTTCCTGGCCGACCTCAAGATCGACCCCAAGACGGAAGAAGCCGTCACCGCATTCTTGGCCCCTCCCGGCTCGGCAATCGCCGAGTATAAGGGCGCGACCGACAAGGAGGAACTGGCCGCCACACTTCAAAAGGCCAGTTCCGGCTGCGCGGGCGGCTCGTGCGGCCCGGGTGGATGCGGACCGCGGTAGTAACCGCCGACTTGCCGCAACCAATATGTACTCACCGACCCGTGTTTCCCAATACTCTCCCTCGGAGGACTCGAAGAATGAGGCTACTTTACCTGGCGATTGCCGCCGCTATTCTCGCGGCAAGTGCGACTACAACGACGGCTCAAGACACTGGCGCAATTCAGCTACCCACAACAATCCCCGTCAGCAAAGCTCAGACGGCTCTGGATCGGGCGGCGAACGCTCAGAAGTACCTTTTCTTGTTCTTCTGGAAGGAGAAGAACGAGCAGACCGACAAGGCGTGGAGCGTCTTTGAGCCGGCGGCCACGAAGCTGGCCGAGTCGGCCGATATGGTCTCGATCCAGATCACCGATGGGGCCGAGCAGCCGATCGTGAATCGCTACGGCGTCAGCCGCGCCCCGATGCCGCTGGTCCTGGCTGTTGCCCCCTGCGGCGCGATCACCAAGGGATTCACCAAGACCTTTGATGAGACGCAACTTCGCACTGCGTTTGTGAGCCGCTGCACCGAGCGCTGCATGAAGGCCCTCCAGAGCCGCAAGCTGGTGTTTGTTTGCGTCGTGGACCAGCCCGGTCCTCAAGGCCAGGTGACGATACCCCAGGGAGTCGAGGACTTCAAAGCGGACGAGAAATACGGTCGCGCGACCGAGATCATCCTGGTCAGTGCCACGGACAAGAAGGAAGTGGACCTTCTCAAGGAAATGCAGGTTGATCCGAAAGGACCAAAACCCGTCGCCGTGTTCCTGGCACCGCCGGGCGCGATGATCGGAAAGTTCGACGGCCAGGCAACGAAGGGACAGATCGTGGCCAAGCTGGTATCGGCCATGTCGAATCCGTGCGCCGGCGGAAAATGCGGCCCCGGCGGCTGCGGACCCAAGAAGTGACGGAACGCAAAGGGGACGGTCCGCTCCGTGGAAAACATCGTACAGTGAGAGGGCTGCCCGGCGTCCGGGCGGGACGAAGGTCCGGCGTTACAGGCTCCCGGGCCATCGCCTCGCCGTGACACGGACGCCCGCGATCAGGGTTTTCCACGGAGCAGGGCAGTCCTTGAGCCAAAGACAAAAGAAATAGGAGATCAAACTCATGCGATTGCATACGCTCGTGTTGCGCGAAATCTTCGAGCGCAAGAGTCAACTCTTGACCAGCTTCGTGGCAATCCTGCTGGGAATCACCGTGATCGTCTCGATCAAGACCATTTCCTACCACTCGGAGATGGCCATCGCCCAGGAAATGGACACGCTGGGGGCCAACGTCCTGGTGCTGCCCGAGTCGGCCTCCTTGCAGGAATACTATCAGGCCGACATGCAGGGCGAAACGATCCCCGAGGAGTGGGTGGCGAAACTCGCCATGTCGAACCTTGAGGGACTCGACAATGTCTCGCCCAAGCTGTCCGTGCCGGTCGAACTCGGCGGCAAAGCCTACACGCTCACCGGCATTTTGCCCAAGAGCGAGTTTCAGGCCAAGGCGGCCTGGGGTGGCGCGGGCATCTTCTCGCGCCCGGTCGGCTGCGGGGCGTCCGTCGGAATGATGCAGTCGGATGATAAGAAGACGCTCTCCCGCAAACAGGTCATCGACACGCTGGGCGACAACGAGGTCCTGGTCGGGAACGAGGTTGCTGCCGACCTTGGGCTGAAGAAGTCCGACTCGATTGAAGTGCTCGGCAAGAAGTTCGCCATCATCGCCGTGTTGCCGGAGACCGGCACCGTCGATGACTCGCGCGTGTTCGCCCACCTGCACACGGTCCAGGAGTTGAGCAAGAAAGGCTCGGTCCTTAGTGCCATCGAAATCATTGGATGCTGCCAGGAGATCTCCAACGGGCTTGTGACCAAGATCAAGCGGGAGCTGCCCGAAGCCAAGGTGATTACCGTTGCGCAGATCGTGTCCGCCCAGCAACGAGTCAACAAGATGATGAAGAACCTGTCGCTCATGTTCCTGGTCATCATCGTCTTCGT
>CAZQTW010000087.1:0-22143 GCA_964596165.1 uncultured Planctomycetales bacterium
CGCGTCGGTGGCATCCGCGGGGGGAGCTTATCCGATGCCGGTCGTAGTTCGGGGGCTCGCGGTGGCAGGTTCCTTAGTGATGGTCATGGTGGCGGGTCTCACGGCGCCTTGCACACCCCTGCCTACCGACGTCCGTACTACTCCGGATCCAACTGCCGCAGCTATTCATACCGCCCGTATAACAAGGGTTACTCTGTCGGTTTCGCCTTCGGATACAGCCCGAGCTATTCCTACGCTTACCCCGACGCTTATCCCATCGTGGTCCGGGAACCGGTCGTCGTTGAGCCCCAGCCCTTCGTCCCGGGTGCGGTTCCCGCATTCGTGGAGACCAGGCGGCGTTACCATTCCCACGGGGACGATGCGGGCACGCTGGATTGGGTCGAAGGCCTGCTCAATGGTCGGCCCGTTCGAATCTACTACGATGAGTACGGGGCAATCGAGAAGCAGAAGTGGCTCGACTGAGAACGCACGTGTAGAGTCCCGGAATGGCGGTTGATTGAAAAGCAAACAGCCTCGTAGGAAGAGCCCCGTCAGTCCACGCTGGCGTTTCATGTCGGTGTCCTGCCCAAGACGATCAACGAGATCTGCCGGGGCAATCGCGGAATCGGCGCGGAGATGGCCGTCAAGCTTTCTCGGGCGCTCGGGGCCGGTCCGCAGTTCTGGCTGAACCTCCAGAAGAATTGGGAATTGAGCCAGGTCAACCCAAGGCCCTCCCGGAAGATCCGCCGGATTGCCGGCTGACGACCGGGCAACTGCGGCACCGCAACGCGCGTCATCCGATATGACGTGCTCAGCTCGCAGTCAATATGGCCGTGCCACATCGGTGCTCGGCGGATGAGCGAGCGTCCGTCGCACGCCGTGCCGAGTCTCCGCAACGTCCCACTTTGCGGTTGAATGGGATGGTATGCCCTTGCTAGACTACAATGGATGGATGTTGGAAGGCCCATGACCATCACCTTTACCATTCCGGAGAACGTCGAGCGCCTCCTGCAGGAGCAAGGGCCGGACGCAAACCTGGCCGCCAAGGAAGCGGCCCTCGTCGAACTCTATCGTCAGGACAAGATCACCCACTTCGAGTTGGCACAGGCCCTTGGCCTCTCGCGGTACCAGACCGACGGCGTGCTCAAGCGGCATGGCGTGACCGAGGACCTGCCGACCGTCGAAGAGTTTGAACAGCAGCTTGAGCAACCCCTTGATCCGGCCGGATCACAATGATCGTTGTCTCCAACACCTCGCCTCTGAACTACCTCGTTCTCATAGACGGTGTGTATGTCCTTCCGGCCCTGTACCACGAGATCCACGTTCCGGGAACGGTATTGTTGGAGCTTCTTGCCGAGGGGAGCCCGGAGCCTGTTCGCGCATGGGCCGAACGCCTTCCGAGCTGGATCATACGGAGGGACCCCACGACCTCGGGCCCGTCATTCGGTCTGCACCCGGGGGAAGCTCAGGCAATAGCCCTTGCGGTCGAGATCCGCGCTGAGCGTATCTTGATGGACGATCGCCGAGGGGTCCGCATTGCAAGGGCAAACGGTCTTGCGCCCATCGGCGTTCTGGGCGTCCTTGACGCGGCAGCGCAAATCGGACTCATCGACCTTCGTCGGAAGCTCGATCTGCTACGAACGACCAACTTCCGTATGACGGACGAGCTTTGCGACCGCCTGATCGCTCGAGACCTCAAGCGGTCGCGTGGAAGCTCGGCTGGTAGCTGAAGGAACGGAAGCAATCGCCGCACGACCAAGGCGGACATCACGATTCGAAGGACAACGCCACTCGGCATCTTGGACCTGGCCACTCTGCCCGGAAATCGCTTTGAATACCTCAAGGGCGACAGGAAGAGACAGTGCAGCATCAGAATCAATGACCTCTGGCTGAACCTCCAGAAGAATTGGGAATTGAGCCAGGTCAACCCAAGGCCCTCCCGGAAGATCCGCCGGATTGCCGGCTGACGACCGGGCAACTGCGGCACCGCAACGCGCGTCATCCGATGCGTTTTGCGCGGAAGACGACCCATAGGGCTGCGCGACCCTCTCGTTTGGCGGGCGAAGCCCCCCGCTCAATTATCTCGACGATTGGGCCTGCGAGGTTGCCGCTCGGGTTGCGGTAGTGTTGAGTCCTTCGATGGCCGCTTTGAGATTGGCCGCACAGAGCGCGTGGTCCGGCCGGATTGCCAGCGCCTTGCGGAGCCAATCGGCCGCCTCGGCATAGCGCCCGATCCGGACGTAGATCTGCCCCAGCAGAAATGCCGGCTCGAAACGGTATTTTCCCGTGGCCATTCCGTAGGCACGATGCAGATGCTCGAGCCCCTTGCCGACCTGGCCGTCGAGGGCGTACTCCTGCCCGATCAGCAGGTGGTCGTACCATACGGTGTCGTCGATCTTCAGGGCACGCTCGAAATAGTCGATGGCCGTCTTGTGATCTCCTCGCGCCACATGGCTTCTCGCGGCAAACGACCAACAGGGGGAACTGCCGGGATTCACGCGAATGCCGTCGGCGTAGAGCGCCTCATTGTTGCGGAAGACACGATTGCGGACGACTGTCTTCGTTGCGAAGGCGCCCAGCCCCGCGAGTGCTCCCACCAACAGAACCACGCGGGCAATGCGCCCGGCGCCGCTCCACCTCTCGCACGCGTCGAACAAGGCCGTCAGGCCCAGTGCGACCGCCCAGCACCACGCCGCGGACGGCAGGTAGATCGCCCGTTCGGCGAACAGCGTCCCGATCAGCACGACGCTGTTCGACACCACCGAATAGCTGACGAGGAAGAAGGCGATGCACCACAGCAGCCGACTGCTGCGCCGCCAACTTAGCACGCCCGAGACAAGCGTCACCACCGCCCAGCCCAACCCCATCAAGACCCGCGGATCCAGCAGGTTTCTCGTGAGCGGAATCGCGTTGTATGAGTAGTCGTAACAGAGTGGGTGCGGAACGACGAGCAGATTCAAATACTTGCCCCACAGCACGAACGACATGAGAACTCGCTCGACCGGGTTCGCGTTATCGAGGACGTTTTCGATCCCGCCGCCGAAATTGCCGCGAGGGCGCGTCAGGTAGCCGAAGACCTGATACCGAATCAGCAGGACCGCCATCGCCACCATCAGAATCGGCAGATACCGCCGAACAAGACGGTCGATCAGATACGCCCGCCAGGAGAGGGGGGCCGTCGTTTTTTTTCCCCGCTTGCTCAGGGAGGGGCGGCGGGGTCTAGCGTGGGGAACGGCGGAACCCTCAGCGGAACCGACGGCTCGGTCATCGGCGTTACCCCGCTCCAATCCCCCCCTATCAAGGGGGGAAGCGGATTCTGAGACTGAGAACTGACTCCGCCGCCACAGATCGGCCAGCACCGCCGCGCCGACGAATGTCACGGCGTTTTCCTTCGTCAGCATCGCCAGGGCAAACAACACCAACAGCGCAACCAGCCGCGGCACCTGCCTCGAAGGAAACACCATCGGCTCGCGCAGGATGAGCCACGTCGCGAGCAGGTAGAACACTGCGCACAGCAGGTCCGCTCGGCCCACGATGATTACGACGGCCTCGCCGTGGATCGGATGAACCGCGAACAGCAAGCCCGCGGCCGTGGCGGTGAGCCGACGCCGGAACAACTCCATGGCGATCAGGTACACCAGGACCGAAACCCCGGCATGGAGCGCGGTATTCACCACGCGATACCCCGCCGGACGGAGCCCCACAATCTGATAGTTCGCCAGGTAGCTCAGTAGCGGAACGGGGCGATAGATCGGGTCCGTGCTGATACGGTACCAGTAACCGCGTGTGAAGATTTCACGCCAGAGCGAGGGATTCTGTGTCCGGGGGTCGCCGCGAACGATTGTGTCGTCGTCGTAGACGAAGTCATTCGGCAGGCTGTTCGCGTAGACGCCTATCGCCGCAACGACGATCAACAGGATGGAAGCTCGCGACGGCCACGACTTCGCACGCGTGGCCCCAGCCGCGGGGAAGCGATACTGTGACGATGGGTTCAGAGAGGCGCTCTTCACCGCTGTCCTCTGCCGCCGGGCCGTCTTACGGACGCATCAGACGATGCACAGTCATTCTCGGCACGGCGGTCCCTTGAGGCAAGGTATTCGCGCCGCATGCGAAGCGTTCGGCGTGCCGAGCCGAGGTCAGGACGAATGGGGGGATCGCGCCCTGCCTCTCTTATTCAGTCGCTCCAGGGCGCAGCGGATGATCTCATCATGGTCGAACGCCAACCGGGGCAAGCGGCGGCAACTGAACCACGCCGTCTCCGCGGCGTCGTCACCCGCGGTCGTCGCCGGAATCCTGTCCTTTGGAATCAGAATCAGATAGACGACGGTGATCGTCCGGCCTCGGGGATCGCGATCCGGCCGGCCGAACGTGTGCAATTGTTCCATCCGCACCCTCGTTCGTTCCCGCCGGCCACGGGCTGCGGGATTCGGCAGGACCAGGCCGGTCTCCTCGGCCAATTCGCGGCGAGCGGCCTCATCGAGCGACTCGTTCATCTCCACGAAGCCCCCCGGCAACGCCCACCGACCTTCAAACGGCCGGTGACGACGACGAATGAGCAACACACGTCGTCCCGAGCGTTCGGCTACGAGCACAACGAGGTCGACCGTTACCATCGGACGCGGATGGCTGTAGATGTATTTCCTCTTGTTGCGACGAAGGGCCATTTCGCACGTTCGCACAACGGGTAACAACGGGGGCAAACACACGCGAGGACCGCCGTGCCTCAAATCCCCGCGCCGCCCTCAAAAACGGTTTCCCGCGCCAGGGCCTGGGTGATCCGGCTGCCGGGCGGGACACTGTGCGTGAGCCAGACATTGCCGCCGATCGATGAACCGCGCCCAACGGTCACGCGGCCCAGGATCGTCGCGCCGGAATAGATGATCACGTCGTCCTCGACGATGGGGTGTCGGGGGATACCCTTGATGGGGTTGCCGTGCTTGTCGAGCGGAAAGCTCTTGGCCCCCAGCGTAACACCCTGGTAGATCCGCACGCGCTTGCCGATGATGCATGTCTCGCCGATAACCACGCCGGTGCCGTGGTCGATGAAGAACTCCTCGTCGATCCGCGCGCCGGGGTGGATATCGATGCCGGTGATACTGTGCGCATGTTCCGTGATGATCCTGGGGATGAGCGGCACATCGAGCTGGTGAAGTTCGTGCGCCAGCCGATAGTTGGTGATCGCCTGGATACCGGGATAGCAGAAGATGGCCTCATCCGGGCTCTTGGCGGCCGGGTCGCCGGTGAATGCCGCGTGGACATCGGTGGCCAGCATGTGCCTGACGGCCGGCAGTCGGGCAATGAATTCGCGAGTGACGTTGCGGGCGCGATGCTCGACATCGGCACAGCAGTAGGGAGTGATGTCACAGAGAAAGCACAAGCCCCGTTTGATTTGTTCCTGAAGAACACCGACCACACGATCGAGCGACGCCCCAACGTAGAACCGCATGCTCTCCGGACCGAGGTCGGACACGCCGAAGTAGCCGGGAAAGAGTACCGAGCGCAGCGTCTCAACGATTTCCACAAGCGTGTCCCGTGAAGGTAGGACCCGCCGGCATGCCCCCCGATCGCTCGCCCGGGCGACGCCTTCGGTCTCTTTGCATAGTGCCTCCACGACGGGAGCAAGAGGGATTTCGGGTCGGTCATCTCCGGGATGAGGAGGATTCTGAGCGTTCACGTCAGGCAGATCTCCAACGATCCCTCCCATTGTATGATGCTCGAAGACGGGGTCCAGAGCAGAGGGGGCGCGCGATTTACTTCTTCGCTTTCAGGCCGGGGAGCTTGCCCGCGTCGACGGCCTGCCAAAACTTCCGTTCGACCTGCTTGTATATTCCCTCGATACCCGCGGGATGGTCAGGATCGTATTCGATCCACTCCTTCGGCTTTGGAATATCGCGTGGCCGGGTCATTCGCCGGGCGTACTTGCGGATCACCTTGGCGGCCGGCCGGTCGGTCCCGTCGCAATTGATGATGCCGAAATCG
Source organism: uncultured Planctomycetales bacterium (assembly GCA_964596165.1). Lineage (GTDB taxonomy): Bacteria > Planctomycetota > Phycisphaerae > UBA1845 > JAFGLZ01 > CAYUQT01. The sequence continues at coordinate 5,959 of CAZQTW010000087.1, forward strand.
CTGTTCTCGCCCACGCGAAAGCCGCCGGGGTACCACCAACACACGGCCCCGTTCGCGCCGCTCTGCACGACCATCTTGAGGAAGTCGTCGTAGAACTTGCCCGCGGTCTCCAAGCCCTTCGGGCTGGGCTGCATGGCCTCGCCGTCCCATGCGCTCATTCCGAACTCGGCCCACATTACCGGCTTGGTCGGATCGACCGCGCGGGCGTAGGCCACCGTGAACAGTCCCGGCCGGACGCGCTGCCAATCACCGATTCGCCCGTACCCTTCGGGCTCGAAGATGTCCACGCCCTTGATCAGGCTTCGGAAATCGTAGGGCATGTTGCTCGCCTGGTTGTACGTCGGATCGCCCGCCACCGTCATTCGGAAGCTGACCAAGTGGTTTGAGTCAACGCTGCGGACCAGCCGACGCGCCTCGCTATAGTGCGTGTCAACCAGTTCGTCGATGAACCGGCGGTAGTCCGCGACCTGTTTGCGCCACTCACCGTCGGCGCCGCATTGGGCGTCGGTCGGATTGGTAATGTACCCCTCCTTGTTGCGCGGCGCCTTGAATGCCCATGCCTGTTCGGCATGGTCGATCGAACCATAGCGGCGCTGCACCCACTCGCCCCATTGTTTGTCCCACCGCGTCCGTTCGGCCTGACGGCCGACGAACGGTTCCCACGCCAGATCATAGGCAAACACCGTATCGTTTTGGGCGAGTCGGTTGTCCACGATCATCTGGCGTATCTTCGGCCACTCGAAGTCCATCGGCGTACCCGGTCGGAGTGAGAGGTTTACCTTCAGGCCATACTTGTCGCAACGCCGGATATAGTCGACCAGGTTTCGGTCGGCGTTCGCCCCATGGTAGATGAACGCACTGACCATATTCATGCCCATCGCCCGAATGCGAGCCAACTCGCGGTCGAAGATTTCCGGGTCGTAACTCCGACTGCCTAGGTAATACTCGAAGTAGGATCCGTCCTCGATGCCGATGCCACTGGAGGGCATATGGTTCACGCCGTAGGCATACCACTTCCGGCCGTCCAGGTAGAAGTCGCCGTCGCGGGTCGTCACGAATTGCGGCTTGGCCTTCGGTTCCCAGACCCCTATCTCATGGGTGACGCGATCGATGACCCGGTTGCGGCGGAACAACTCCACCACGATGGTGTAGCCGCCCGGATTGAGGCGATCCGGACCCCAGGTATTCTCGAAAACGGTCGGGGGGCCGCCCGAACGAACGGAAATCAACGCCGTTTGGGCGAAGACCTCGGCCCCTCCCGCGCTGATCCGCAGGCGAAGGCCGATTTCTTCTTGACCCCCGCGACGGGTGCCGACCACCCGTGTCCCGAAACGGATCGTCTCGCCCTGGAAGTAGGTGTAGAACTCGCTGCCGCCTTCGAGCAGGAACACCCCATCAATCATCCGTTCGGCCACGCCAACGAGGGCGTCGACCGTCCTCGGTGCCGTCAGAAAGGTCGGATCTTCCGAACCGAGCGTCGCCCAGGCATGGGCGCGGCCCTGTGGAGGCTGGCTCACCATGACCGCCAAAGCCGGTCCGCGAAACGCGCGACCGGACCCGACGGCCTCGGCCACCGTAATCATCCGCCACGCGCGACCCTTGTTGAAGCCGGTGCCCTGGGGTCGCTGGTGAGGGCACCAAAGGCTATTTGCCGTGGGCAGGTCGCGCCCGTCGATCATTGCCTGCATCCCATTGGGACGGATGTGGCGAATATCGCTCGTGGGATAACACTTATACGTCGGCCAGAGCAGGTCGGTCGCGGGGAAATCCGCGCGGGGCGGCTCGGTCGTATCGCCGATGGAACAGGGCGCCACGCCCACCTGGTCGACCCAGAATTCGTGCGCCCCGTTGTCGGGCCCCGTGTGCGAAAACGACAGGCCGAACTTGATCTGGACACCCCTGGCGGGATTGAATCGGTCACCCGCCTTGCCGCGCTTGTCGCCAGTGATGCTGTCGTGCCAGTAGGGAAAGCGCCCCGGTGGGAGCACGTAGTATTGCCATTGCGTTGTCAGAGGCACTGTTCCGATCCAGCGGCTGCCGTCGCGTTCGTTCCATTCGATCGCCAGACGCCGGGTTCGCGGACCGCCCTTGGCCCAAAAACACGTCAACACATGACCCGACGGCAGCGTGCCCTCAGGGAGCGCGGGCCCCTGAAACGTCTCCCAGCCCGTCAGGTCGGCGATAGTGACGTGCATCGATCGCTTCGAGCCCGCGGCTCCCCCGGCGGTGACGTCGAACGTAACGGGGTTGGCCGGCTTGTCGCTCGATCGTGACCACGCCTCCAATCCGCCGGACTCGAAGTCGAAGAGCATCTTCGCCGTCGGCGTGGCATCCAGCTTGGCCTTCATCTCGGCGCCCGTCATCCAGCCGCCGGCGACGCGACAATGCGGCTCGGCAAACAACGGCGTGCCGAGGACGATCAGGTTGCCGCGGTCCCCCAGATAGCGTTTTAGCGTACCCGCCATCTCGACGGGTAGCCGCCGTCCGCCCGTAACAACGAGGAGATCAAACCGCTCGGGCGTGACGACCCGCGGATTCAGGAACGTGTCGGCGTCGATCAGCACGACATTGCAGCCCCGCTTTCGCAACGCGGCGGTGAGCGTATCGATTACCGATCGATCTTGCCCCGCCCAATTGCCGTTCAGGACGGCGATGTTGCCCCGGTCGCTCCGCTGGTACCCCAGCTTGGCCAGATCAACGTCGTCCTGGACCGCGGTTTGTTTGGGTTGCGTCGCGGCATCCCGGATGATCGCCTGAGTCGTGGTGGTGGTGGGCCGGACGGCAGGTTGCGACTGCGTCGCGGGGATGGTCTCACCGGCATCGGCGTAACCCGCAAGAAGACACACGATGACAACCGGGGTCCATTCAACACGGCGACAGGTCAAGACGTCGAACATATCGGGATGACTCCGAATAACGGCGCGCTACCGATCGTGTCGTGAGTCCGCCATGGGCGAGCACTTACCGCGACTCCAACACCCCAATTCGGGTCAATCACTCTAAACCGGGGACGCTGGGTGTCAAGGGACGAACAGTCTACAACGACGACCGGATCGGGACCCCGACTCGGCCTCGGGTCGAGCCGCGGCAAGCGGTCCGGCTCGGGACCACGACCCGACCGGTACGAGCTTGACGGGAGGCAAACGAGGTTTTTTTCCCGAGCCGGGTCGTTTCGCCCCGGTTTGACCGGGCGGGGAAGAGTCTGTCGGAAAATCTGGAACGTGAAATACGTTCCGTGACATAGGATGGGGCGCGCGTTCGCAAACTCTCATTCTTCGTTCCGTGGCGCTGGTTTTTCCGACCGTGTCGGCACCGTTCGGTCCCAACCTCATCACGCATACGCACGAATCTCGAAGATTCTCGCCGGCGGAACGCCGTTGGTGCGAGTGATCACGATCCGAATGCCGGCGGTCTCGACGGGCTGGAATGAATGAACGCGCCGGCGCTGGTAGTTGCCGGTCACGCGGGCGACCGGACGCCAGTCGCTTCCGTCGCGAATCCGGAGCTCATAGTCGCGCACGGTTTCCGGCTGCGGACCGCGGATCATCCGCTGGGTGTACCCGTTGCTGTGGGACAACGTCAGGCATCGCTCAAACCCCGTGTCGAACGTCAGGTGGACCCGACGGATGCGTTGAGTGCTGCCCCACGTCAGCTCAATGTGTTCCGGCCCATGCATCGCCTGCGATCGCCACTGGTTTGATTCTTCTCCGATCGTACGGGCGACGCCGTTGATGACGTTCGCGGCCGCGTAACCCGCCTGCTCGGTCGATGCCGTCACTCGGGCCGACCGCGCCAGGTCGGCCTCATCGGTATTCTTGCAGCCGAGGATCGTCTGGTCATCGCGAAGCAATACCTGCTGCAGGCGTGTGATCGCCGCCGGATCGCGGGCGATCTGGCGAGGGATCAGCTTGCCCTGTACGGCCATCGCGGCTGCCGTGCCGATGGCCTGGCCCATCACCGCGCACGTTGCCATCACGCGGGTGCTGCCGAACGCGACGTGCGTGGCGCTGATATTCCGTCCGGCGAAGAACAGATTCAGAATGTTCCGCGAATAAAGCGACCGGAGCGGGATGCTGTACGGCTGCTTGACGTGATGCTGCATGCAAGGCGCCACATGGGGGGAGTCGATGCCGTCCGGCGGGTGCAAATCGATCGACCAGCCCCCGTAGGCTACGCGGTCGTCAAAGAGGGTGGCCTCTTCAAGGTCCTGCTGGCGAAGGATGTGGTCGCCGATGAACCGCCGCGACTCGCGCTTGCCCGGCAACATGCCGATCCATTCGAGGGCCCAGGTATCGGCCTTGTGATCGCCGCCGTTCTTGACGTGGTCCCACAGGCCCAGGGCGATTCGCAGCAGCTCGTGGCGGATCATCCGATTGTCCTTGATCGTATCGAGCTGGCCGCCCCATTCGATCCACCAGTGGCCATACTCCAGTTCGCGATGCCCGCGAAGCCGCAGGTCGTTCTCGGTGAACTTCCGCGCCCACGGCGGGGCGACGAACGGCATGGGCCGGTTGTGGTTGCGAGCGGTGAACAGGATGGAACTGCCGAGCGTCTGGCGGTCGGCCCGGTCGAGCGCGAACGACTCGCCGAATTCGCTCTTGGCCTCGCGACCGACTCGGAACTCGGCGCCGGCCTCGGCGCCCAGACGGCCGTCGCCGCTGCAATCACAGAAAACCGGCGCTTCGATGCGGAAGACATCCTCGGTCAGGTCGCTTCGGGCGACGGCGGCGGCAATTCGGTCCTTGCCCCGCATCTCGACGCCGCAGCAGGCGGTGTCGAGCAGGAGCGTGATGTTCGGCTCGGCGGCGACCTTCTCATAGAGCAGCAGGTCGAAGAGGGCGGCGGACCGATGTGGATTGTGCACGGCGTCGTCGAGTCGGATTTCGTCGATGATGCCGCTCTCTCGCCAACCGGGCCGATGTCCGCTCTCGTCGGCGCCGCAAATGTGCATCCGGACTTCGCTGCTGGCGTTTCCGCCGAGCACCGAACGGTCCTGCACCAGGACCACCTTCGCCCCGTTGCGTGCGGCCGCCAACGCGGCACACACCCCCGCCATCCCTCCGCCGACGACAACGACGTCCGATTTCAAACGCTGCTCGTTCATGGCCCTTCACTCCGACCGGTGCCGTCCGTGGATAAGATGATACCACCGAACCCCCCAGGTCCTCACGGGGGTCGTCGTCGCGCGCAACTTCGGTCGCCTATCGAGCCGGGCTTGTCTGGTTTTCCAAGGGGGGCTTTCGCCGCCGCCCGAGACGACAATGGGGAACGGCAGGTTTACACCTCCCATTCCCCATGCGCCGATCGTCGGCTCACGAACTTCGTGGGTCCGCGACGGATTTCAGAACTCCCCAGGAGCAACCCTAGCCGAACGACTCTCAGCATGAGCACGGCCGGACCGCTAGCAAAGGCTTTACCGAAGCGGCATCCAGTTTATCCGGCGCGCCTCTCCGCATTCAGCAGATTCGCCAAGCTCAGCAGTTTACACTTGTGAACACCGGCGAAATACAGATAATAGTCGCTGTGATAGGTGGACTATCCGCGACTACACGGAACGGCGTGCATTGGAGCAGCCTATGGCGGTCAAACGCGATGAGATCATGACGATGGACGAGCTGGCGGAATACCTGAAGATTTCGAAGTCCACGCTCTATAAGCTCGCCGTCGAGAACAAGATCCCCGGGACGAAGATCGGCAAGCGATGGCGATTTCACAAGGACGCCATCGACGAGTGGGTAAAACACGGCCCTGATGCGACGACCAGCGAGGTTGAACCATGAAAAGGTTGATCTTCATCAGCAGCGTGCAGAAGGAACTGGCTGCCGAGCGGCGGGCGCTGAAGGACTACATCCAGGGGGATGCGCTACTGGGACGGTTCTTCGAGGTATTCCTGTTCGAGGATCAGCCTGCCTCTGACCGTCGCGCCGATAAAGTCTATCTCAGCGAAGTGGACCGATGTGTACTTGGGCCTACTGGGCAATGAGTACGGCTATGAAGACGACAAAGGATTATCCCCCACAGAGCGCGAGTTTGACCAGGCTACTGCAGCCGGAAAAGAACGCTTGATGTTCGTCAAGGGCGACAAGGACTCCTCACGCCACCCGAAGATGCAGGCTTTCGTGCACAAGGCCGGGAATCAACTGATTCGGCGACGATTCGGAAGCATCCCTGAATTAACCGCACTCGTATACTCCAGCCTCGTCGAATGCTTGGTTAGAGCCGGAACTGTCCGCACACGTCCATTCGACGCCGCAGCCTGTCCTGAAGCTACGCTTGGCGATCTCTCCCGCGCGAAGGTACAGGAGTTTTTAGCTCGTGCCCAAGCAGAGCGCAACTACACAATTGGTCCCCGCACGCCAACCGAAAAGGCTCTGGCGCATCTGAACCTGTTGGATGCTGGAAAGCCCAGTCATGCGGCGATCCTCTTGTTTGGCAAAGAGCCCCAAAAGTTTCTCACTACATCAGAAGTCAAGTGTCTGCAGTTCCACGGCACGACCGTCGCCAAGCCGATTCCGGACTACAAGATTTACAAAGGCACTGTTTTCGAGCTGGTGGATCAGGCGGTGGGCTTCGTTATGTCGAAGGTCGCGGCGTCAGTCGGCACGCGGGCCCAGAGTAATCGCGCCCCGGACACCTATGAGTTGCCACGGCTTGCGGTTTCCGAGGCCATCGTCAACGCCGTTGCCCACCGTGACTATTCCTCCAACGCCTCCGTCCAAGTAATGCTTTTCGCCAACCGGCTGGAAATAATATGGAATCCCGGCGAGCTTCCGCCTTCGCTCACGCCCAAGTCCCTCCGAGCTCCCCATGCCTCGATTCCTCGTAACCCGCTCATCGCCGAGCCGCTGTTCCTCACGCGGTACATCGAAAAGGCCGGGACCGGCATCTTGGACATGATCGGCCTGTGCAAGGAGGCCAAGCTCCGCCCGCCCGAATTCCGGCAGGAGAGTGGGCAGTTCATCCAGACCCTCTGGCGGCCCCAAACCGCCGTAGAGGCCCAAGTCGAGGCCCAAGTCGAACTGACCAAGTGGCAGATGAGCATCCTGACCGAATGTTCTCGGAGCGAGAGTACCGGAAAGGAACTCTTGGCTGTTGCGGGCTACCGAAATCGCACAGGGAACTTCAAGAAGGGGCTACGGCGACTCATCGATGAGCGACTTATCGAATACACGATTCCCGACAAGCCGAACAGCAGGTTGCAGAAATACCGACTGACCAACAAGGGTCGTGCCCGCTTGACCAAGGAACACGGCAAATGAAGACCGCTTATCACAGCCAGTATTGGGCACACGCCCTGACCCTTCGCGGGTCTGGTGGCGACATTGCTGCGCTGTCACGGTCCATTGCCAATGCGCGGGTTGACCTCAATCCCCATCAGATCGATGCAGCGCTGTTTGCTCTCCGCTCGCCGTTCACCAACGGGGCGATCCTGGCCGACGAGGTCGGTTTGGGCAAGACCGTCGAGGCGGGCATCGTGCTTTCCCAGAAGTGGGCCGAACGCCGCCGTCGCATCCTCATCGTCGTGCCTGCCATGCTCCGCAAGCAGTGGCAGCAGGAGTTGAGCGAGAAGTTCTTCATCCCTTCCGAGGTCTTGGACACGCATGTGGTCGGACGGCTGCGGAAGAATGGCGGCGGCAACCCGTTCGATCAGAAGGACAAGGCCATCATCTGTTCATATAATTTCGCTGCCGCCAAGGCGGCTGCTCTTGCGCAAGTCCCATGGGATATGGTTGTGATCGATGAAGCGCACCGCCTGCGAAACGTCCACCGCTCGCGCACACGGCTTGCGAACAACCCGGCCGCGCAGAAGACGATGGCCCACCGTATCGTCGAGGCTATTGGCAAGGCCCCCAAACTCCTGCTCACCGCCACGCCGCTGCAGAACTCGCTCCTCGAGTTGTTCAGCCTGGTCAGTGTGATCGATCCCCACGTATTCGGCGACGCGACGTCATTCCGCGAGCAGTTCATCAACAACAATGACGAACTAAGCCGCAACGTCCAACTCAAACAGCGACTCGCCCCGGTCTGCACGCGGACGCTCCGCAAACAGGTGACCGAGTACATCCCGTTCACCAATCGCGTCCCGATCACCCAGGAGTTCTTACCTACAGACCAGGAGCAGGCCCTTTACGACGAAATCACAGGCTATCTCCAGCGGGAAGTGCTCTACGCACTGCCCGCAAGCCAACGCCAACTCATCACGATGGTGTTGCGGAAGTTGCTGGCCTCGTCCACGTTCGCCATTGCCCGGACGCTCCGCCGCCTGGCGGATCGCCTCGAAAACCTCCAGGGCCAGCTTGATCTGCTTGATGATGAAGACCTGGAAGGGATCGACGAACTGGCCGACGAATATGGCGAGGACGCAGAGGAGGAAGCGGAAGAAAAGATCGACCCGGCGAAGCTCAAAGGCGAATTGGAAGACCTCCGGCGTTACGCCGACCTCGCTGCCCGAATTGCCCACAACGCCAAGGGCGACGCCTTGCTGCCCGCCCTCAAAACGGCATTCGCCAAAGCCGAGGCACTCGGCGCGCCTCGCAAGGCTGTCATCTTTACCGAATCCCGTGAGACCCAGACGTACCTCTTCGACCTGCTGACTGCCAACGGATACGACGGTCAGATTGCCACGATCAACGGAACGAACAACCAGCCTCACCACGCCGCCATCTACGAAAACTGGTTGGCCAAGCACCAGGGAACCGACCGCGTGACCGGCTCGCGTGCCGTGGACATGAAGGCGGCCATCGTCGAGCATTTCCGGGACGAAGCCACAATCCTGATTGCCACTGAAGCCGCCGCCGAGGGCGTCAACCTTCAGTTCTGCTCGCTGGTGGTCAACTTCGACCTGCCCTGGAACCCGCAACGCATCGAGCAACGCATCGGCCGATGCCATCGGTACGGCCAGAAGCACGACGTGGTCGTCGTCAACTTCCTCAACCGCCGCAACGAGGCCGACAAGCGGGTGTATGAGCTGCTCAGCGAGAAGTTCCGCCTCTTTGACGGCGTCTTTGGCGCATCCGACGAGGTGCTTGGGGCGCTGGAATCCGGCGTGGATATCGAGCGCCGCATCGCTGCGGTCTACCAGACCTGCCGAACCAACGCCGAGATTCAAGCCGCCTTCGACGCCCTCCAGGCGGAACTGGACGCCAAGATTCAGGCTCGCCTGGCCGCGACCCGGCAAGCGTTGCTCGAACATTTCGACGAGGACGTGCGCTCGCGGCTCAAGATCAGCCGCGACAAGACCTTCGAATGCCTCTCGCAGCGGGAGCGATGGCTGCTGGACCTGACGCGGGTCGAACTCGACGGGCAGGCCCAGTTCGACACCCAACGCCCGCGATTCCATTACAACGGAACCGAGGCTCCTCAGGGCTGGTACAACCTCGACTGGAAGGCTGCCGAAACGGCCGGAGAACATTTCTACCGGCCTGACCATCCGCTGGCCTTGCGGCTCATCGAGCGGGCTATCGCCCGCAAACTGCCGGTTGCCGAGATCACGCTGGACTACACAAATCATCCCTCGAAGATCAGCGTCATCGAGCCGCTGGTCGGCCAGTCTGGCTGGCTGGAGGTCTCAAAGCTCAGCGTGTCGGCTGTGGAGGTTGACGAGTTCCTCGTCTTCGCCGCCAGGACCGACCACAAGCAGGTTCTCGATGAGGAAATCTGCCGCAAGCTCCTCTCGCTCCCGGCCACGCTCGGCCCCGAAACCACAGACGCCCCCGACCTGTCCGACCTGCGGAAGGCCGAGGTCGCCGCCCGCCTGGGCGAGATCGATACCCGCAACGGTCGGCTCTTCGACGAGGAAGTCCTCAAGCTCGACCGTTGGAGCGAAGACCTCAAGCTGTCGCTCGAACACGAGATCAAGGAACTCGACAAGCAGATTCGTGAGCTTCGGCGCTCGGCCGCCCTGGCCCAGTCCTTGCAGGACAAGCTGAACCATCAAAAACAACTGCGCGAACTCGAACGCCGCCGCAATACCAAGCGCCGTGAGCTCTTCGACGCCCAGGACGCCATTGACACGCAGCGGGAAGAGTTGATTGGCAAGATCGAGAAGCAGTTGAAACACAGCAGGGCAATCCAGACGCTGTTCACCATCCGGTGGAAGGTTCACTGAAAGGGGCACCTATGCGGCTTACACAACTGTCCATTACAAACTACCGGGCACTCAGGGAGGTAACGATCCCTCTGTCACGTTTTGGTTGCCTCATCGGAGAGAACAACTCGGGCAAGTCGTCCTTCTTGCAGGCGTTGTCGCTGTTCTTCTCCGGCACCAAGTTGGCCGCCAGCCACTTCTTCGATGAGTCTAAGCCGATTCGCATCGCGGTAACCTTCGAAGATATTACTGATGCGGACTTAGCTCGATTGGCGGAAGAGCATCGCACGCGGGTTACCGGGATCACCAAGAATGGCCGTCTTGTTCTCGTCCGTACCTACGACACCACTGGGAAGAGTGCGCTGCTCTACAACACGCTCACGCCTAACGACGCCCGTTTTTCTGCGGAGAACATTGCCGCTCTTGTCAGAGGCGGTCGTCCAGGACAAGCATTCGTCGATAAGGTAGTGAAGGTGTTCCCGGAATTGAGCGGCAACGTCGATACGACCATGAATCAGGATGCCGTGAAGCAGAATATTCAGGAACTCGCCGACTCATTGCCTGACGATCGGAAGACTGCCGCCGATCAACCTCTGCCGACGGGCATTGACAAGAGCATCGAGCCGATGCTGCCTGACCCGATCTATATCCCGGCGGTGAAAGACCTTGCTGACGACATCAAGACAACCGAGAGCACCCCGTTCGGCAAAATCCTGGCCATCCTTCTGCAAGCCGTCGAGTCCAAGTTGCCCGATGCGCAACGGCTCTTCGAAGAACTCAACGCCAAGCTCAACCGCGTCCAGCAGCCAGACGGAACGGTCGTGGACGGGCGGCTCGATGAGGTAAAACTGATCGAGTCCACCGTCGAGAAGTACGTCCGCGAGAGTTTTGCCGACGTCGCACTCCGTATCACGATCCCGCCGCCGGAATTGAAGACGGTCTTCTCGTCCGCCCGCATCTTCGCCAACGATGGTGTTGACGGCCTGATTGATTCCAAGGGCGACGGGTTGCGTCGCGCAATTGTCTTCTCCATCCTGCGATCCTACGTGGAACTCAAAGCAAAGCTCGTGCCCGCCACGACGACGGTCGAAGAGCCAGCCCAAGCTGCCGAACCGGCGCAGCCGCAAGTGGAACCCGCCCCGGCGTCCTACCTGCTGTTGTTCGAGGAACCGGAATTGTTCCTGCACCCCAAGGCCCAGCACATCCTCTTCGATGCTCTGCGGGTCTTCGCCAAAGAACACCATGTTCTCGTCACGACTCACTCTCCGATGTTCTTCGGTCCCGGGGCGACGGAAACGTTTGTCAAGCTACGCAAGGTGTCGGATGACGCGATAGCGCCCAGACCATTCACGCTGGTCAAGCCGGTTGACCTGTCCGACATGACCGCCAAGGACCAGTTTCAGATTATCTGTTTTGAGAACAACAACGCTGCTTTCTTTGCGGACACGGTGGTCCTGGTCGAGGGCGATAGCGATTATCTGCTTATGCCACACATCGCCAGGACCCTTGACCCCGCGTGGGACGTGGCGAAAGTGCCGCTTGTATTCGCTCGGATCACGGGAAAAGGCAATATCCGGAGATATCGGGAGTTCTTCAAACGATTCGGTGTGCGAGTACCGGTCATCGCCGACCTCGACCTGCTGGTCAACGGCTTCGATCACATTGCCCCCGATGATACCCTTAAGACCGCCAGAAACAATCTGCTGGCAAAGGTCGATGAGTTGATCGTGCCCGATGCCAACGGCCCTTCCGCGAAGGACGCCAAAGACGCCCATGATTCCGGCGAACTCCGGGGCTTGTGGCGACGGGTCAGAGAGTCCCAGGCGAAGCTCCAAGCTGGAACATGCACCCAAGCAGAGCATGATGCCGCCGTTGAGGCATTCTTCGCATGGCAGCAGAAATCCGATCGCTTGGCTGTCCTCAAGACCAGTTCGGACGTGCAGATCATCCAGTTGAAGCACCGTTTGTTGGAGATGCTGCGGGCGGTCGATGTCTACGTGCTGGAACGCGGCGCGATCGAGCAGTACTACCCCGACACCATCACGGGAGCGGATAAGCCGTCGCGTGCCCAAGACTTCTGTGCCAAGGTTGCCACGCGCGATGCGATCCTTGCCTGTTGCGGTGAGCAGGAGTTCATGCGCGATAGGGCACTGGTAAAGGAGAAGGAGTTCACCCTCATCTTCGGAGGCATTTTCAAGGGAATAAATGGTTAGGAAGCAAACATGGCGAAAAGCAATACACGACTGGAACTGACCTGGATCGGCAAGGAGAACCGGCCGAAGCTGGAGCCGCGGATTCTCATCGAGGATCCCACCAAGTCGTATCATGCGAAGCATAGAGTTTATGGCTCACGCGGAGACGCGGAGACGCAGAGCGGAAAAGGCAAAAACTCCTCCGCGTCCTCCGCGCCTTCGCGTGAGGATATCTTCGACAACCGGCTGATCTTTGGCGACAACCTCCTCGCCCTCAAGGCCCTCGAGCAGGAGTTCACCGGCAAGATCAAGTGTATCTTCATCGACCCGCCTTACAACACGGGCAGTGCCTTCAGCCATTACGATGACGGCGTCGAGCATTCGCTCTGGCTGTCGTTGATGCGGGACCGGCTAGAAATCCTTCGCCGGATGCTCTCCGATGACGGGTCGCTATGGATTACGATTGATGACAATGAGTGTCACTACCTGAAGATTCTGTGCGACGAAATCTTCGGACGGGCCAACTTTGTGGCGAATGTGGTGTGGCAGAAGAAATTCTCGCCGCAAGCTAATGCTGTTTGGCTTTCAGATAGCCATGACCATATCCTTGTTTATGCCAAAGACAAATCCGTCTGGCGTCCCAATCTCCTGCAGCGATCCGAAATTGCTGATGCGCGCTATTCCAATGCCGACAATGTCCCCCGCGGACCATGGTCGTCTGGCGACTTCACCATCAGCCTCTCAGGTGGTCAACGCGGTGCGCAATTTGCACGAACCGGCGAGAGCGAGAACATCTACGAAATAGAAACTCCGTCGGGTCGCAAGCTAATGCCTACGAGAGGACGTTGTTGGGGTGCGTCAAGAAAGCGGTACCTTGAACTGTTGGCTGACAATCGCATCTGGTTCGGTATTAACGGGAACAATGTGCCTCGGATAAAACGATTCCTATCAGAAGTGCAAGAAGGGATTGTTTGCATGACAGTTTGGTTGAGGACTGAAGTTGGCGACAATCAAGATGCAAAACGTGAGGTTATGGCCTTCAACAACCGAGATGTGTTCAGTACACCGAAGCCTGAACGTCTGCTCGGGCGCATTCTTGAAGTTGGAAGCGATCCCGGCGACTGGGTCCTCGACTCCTTTGCCGGTTCCGGCACAACCGGCGCGGTGGCCCACAAGATGGGCCGCCGGTGGATCATGGTGGAGCTTGGCGAGCACTGCCACACGCACATCATCCCGCGTCTGAAGAAGGTGATTGACGGCGAGGACCCCGGCGGGATCACCAAAGCCGTCAACTGGAAAGGTGGCGGCGGGTTCCGCTACTACCGGCTGGGGCCGTCGCTGATTGTCAACGACCAGTGGGGTAACCCCGTCATCAACCGCGCGTTCAACGCCGGGATGTTGGCGGAAGCCATGTGCAAACTGGAGGGCTTCACCTTCGATCCGAACCCGGACGTGTACTGGCAGCAGGGCCGGAGTTCGGAGACTGACTTCATCTATGTGACGACCCAGATGATGACCAAGGAGATGTTGACGAAGCTCAGTGACGAGGTCGGCCCGAACCGCAGCCTGCTGATCTGTTGCAGCGCCTTCCGCTGCGATGTCAGCCAGTTCGAGAATCTGACAGTGAAGAAGATCCCCAAGGCAGTCCTCAAGAAGTGCGAATGGGGCCACGACGACTACTCGCTGGAGATCAAGAACCTGCCTGCGCCCCCGGAAGAAGACGTGCCACGCGGAGACGCGGAGACGCCGAGAGATGAGAAAAAGAAAGGCAGGAAGTTCGGCAAGGGCAAGAATGAGCAAGGGCCGAGTTTATTCGATATGGCGGGCATCGAATCCGGAGGTCCCAAATGAATCCACATAAGAACAACTCCGCGTCCTCCGCGCCTTCGCGTGAGATCGACGAGATTACCGGAGAAATTGTAGACGCCGCGTACAAATTGCACACGGGACTTGGTCCGGGGTTACTGGAGTCCGTTTACGAGACGGTGCTCGCCCGTGACCTGGAACGCCGGGGATTGCGGGTCGAAAGGCAGAAAATGGTGGAATTCGAGTATGACGGAATGCGCTTCGAGGATGGGTTACGGCTGGATTTGTTTGTCGAAGGATGCGTCATTGTGGAGTTGAAATCCGTCGAGAAGATTGCTCCGGTGCATTCCAAGCAGCTACTGACCTACCTTCGCCTGATGAACCTGCCGGTCGGGCTGCTGGTCAATTTCGGCGCGGCGACACTCAAGGAGGGTTTATCTCGCGTGGTGAACAACTATATCCCTTCCTCCTCCGCGACTCCGCGTCTCCGCGTGAACCAGGAGGTCCGGCCATGAGCATCCTACACATCAACGCGATCAGCAACCGACTGAGCCTGCGGCCTCCGCAGCGGGAATCCGTCGAAATCCTGGCGCGCGTCTGCGAGATCATCGAGCTGTCGAAGGATGCCGACCCGGCCGTGGCGCTGGCGGCGATCAAGAGCGAGTTCCCGACGGTCGAGGACTTCGAGCGGGAGTTCCCGTCGCTGTGCTTCGCCCTGGCCACGGGCGTGGGCAAGACGCGGCTGATGGGCGCGTTCATCGCCTACCTGCACCTGGCCGAGGGAATCCGCAACTTCTTCGTACTCGCGCCGAACCTCACGATCTACAACAAATTGATCGCCGACTTCACGCCCAACACGCCCAAGTACGTCTTCAAGGGCATTGGCGAGTTCACGGTCAACCCGCCCGTGGTCATAACCGGCGAGAACTACGAGTCCGGGGCAGGCGTGCGTGGCGGTCGGCTGTTCGATGACGGCGTCCACGTCAACATCTTCAACATCTCGAAGATCAACAGCGAGGTGCGCGGCGGCAGCGCCCCGCGCATCAAGCGATTGAGCGAGTACATCGGCCAGAGTTACTTCGATTACCTGGCGGGCCTGGACGACCTGGTGATGCTGATGGACGAGAGCCATCGCTATCGGGCGACGGCGGGTGTACGGGCGATCAATGAACTCAAGCCGATCCTGGGTCTGGAACTGACCGCCACGCCACAGGTGGAGGCGGGTGGACGGACCGTGCCATTCAAGAACGTGATCTACAGCTACCCGCTGGCATCGGCCATGACGGACGGGTTCGTCAAGGAACCGGCCGTGGCGACCCGCGAGAACTTCGATCCGAATGCCTACTCGGCCGATGGATTGGAGAAAGTCAAACTGGAAGACGGCGTGCGGATTCACGAAAACACCAAGGTCGAACTGGAGGTGTATGCCCGCAACAACGACAAGCCGATCGTCAAGCCGTTCATGTTGGTTGTGGCGACGGACACCACCCACGCCAATGCCCTCCAGCAGGTCATCGAGAGCGATGCGTTCTTCGAGGGTCGGTACAAGGGCAAGGTCATCCAGGTTCACTCGAACATCCGGGGCGAGGAGAAGGATGACGTCGTCCAGCAGTTGTTGACCGTCGAGCATCCGGACAACCCGGTGGAGATCGTCATCCACGTCAACATGCTCAAGGAGGGCTGGGACGTCACGAACCTCTACACCATCGTCCCCCTACGAGCGGCGAACTCGCGGACGCTCGTCGAGCAGTCCATCGGTCGCGGCCTGCGTCTGCCCTACGGCAAGCGTGTGGGCGTGCCAGCCGTGGATCGGCTGACAATCGTTTCGCACGATAAGTTCCAGGAGATTGTGGACCATGCGAACGACCCGAACTCGATCATCCGGGCGGGTGTGGTGATCGGGCGGGACATCCCCGAGGCGGGCCGCAAGGCCGTCGAGGTGAAGAGCGCGTTCGAGCAAGCAATCTCCGGCGGTGTCGTTCCCGCTCGTCCTGCAGTGGGCGGGCAACCCGCGACCGAACAAAGAAAGCTCTTTGAGAAGCCCGAGGAGCAGGAGGTCGCCAAGGCGACCTACCAGGTCATCAAGCAGTACGAACGGCT
>CAZQTW010000088.1:0-22092 GCA_964596165.1 uncultured Planctomycetales bacterium
CTACCTCAGAGGAACCTCTCACACGCCGATTCCCATTAACCCCGAGTTATACAATCTTGCCCTGCAGTTCATTGGCGGTAATCCACTCCTTCCCGACGCTTGTCGTGACTCCGGAACCCGCCGTGCCCAGATCTACGCGATCTGCTGGATCAGTGGTGACGCCCCCCAACAACATGCCGGCAAAGGGCCTGCCGTTGCGATCATAGTAATCACCTGCAGCAATCGGGGCACCGGCACCGTGGGTCAAGACAACAACGATGTCGTGCTGGTTGCACAGAGTAATGAACTTCTGCTCATTCGGACGGTAAAAGACCTGTGAGTTGTGCCCCGCCACATTGAGGGCTGCCGAAAGCCCATACTCGCTGGTTAGTTCACACATCATAAGACCACGCATCTTCCACCCCAAGTCGCCTGTAACAATCGCAATGTTCCTTGGGCTCGTTGTCTTGGACACGTCCCATTCATCCGTCATGCTATAAAGAAGGCCAACTCCACCGATTAGCCCAAACCCTGTAAAGCCTATTGTGGCCATAGCTGTCTGAAACGCCGTGAGACCACCCTCGATCCCCGCGACCCACCCTGCCACGCCAAACAAGCCACCACCCGCAAGAGCCCCCAATAGTGCACCTTCCCAACCGCCAATCATGTACCCAACAAAACCGCCTGCCGCAATCCCTGCAGCAGCCATGAAGCCTACAAACTCCCCGCTCGGATCCACCCCGTTCACCCCATCGGCGTGGCAATACAAGTACTTGTGCAGGCTCTGCGGGTCGTCGAGGTTGCCGGCGAAGGGGTCGAGTCTATTGAAGCGGCCGGTCGCCGGGTCGTAGTAGCGTGCCCGGAGGTACTGGAGCCCCGTCAGGGCGTCGGTCTGCTCGCCGCTGTAGAGGAGCGAGGTCAGGGCGGCGGCCAGGTCGAGCCGGACGCCAAAGGCGTCGTAGCGGAAGATCTGGGCCACGCCGGCGGAGTGGATGACCTGGCCGATCGCGTCCAGGAGCGCTCGCGTCGAGCCGTGGCCGTCGTAGAGGAGATAGACCGTCGAGCCGTCGACCAGCGCCACGGACTGCTGGGCGATCACGTCGTGGCCGAGCGTGTACGTCTTCGTGACCTCGCCGGCGGCGTTCTTCTCCTCCAGGACCTGCGAGTAGCCGGTCGGGTTCTGCGGGTCGTTGAGATAGACCGTTTCGACGCCGTCTTCCGCCTGGCTCACGCGAACGCCGTCGGCGTCATACGCATACTCGGTAACGACGGCCGCACCTTCGCCATCCCCGTCAGCATCAACGCTCGACTGCGACATCCGGCCTTGCAGGTTGTAGGCGTAGCCCGTCTCAGACGTCTTCGGCCCAGCCGGCTCGGTGAGGATGCCGTCATAGGTGGTCTTGCTCGTCTGTTGGGTGCCATCGTATCCATAGAAGCTGGTCGAATCCGCGTCGGCGGCCGTGAGATCGTCCTTCTGCTCACGCAACAGCCGGTCGTTGGCGTCGTAGACGTATTCGGTCGCCTCGTCGAGCCCGGCCGAGCCGAGCCGGTCGACCGACTTCGCCAGCCGGTTGCCGACCAGGTCGAGCACGTAGTCGGCCACGAAGTCGTCGTCGCTGGCCGTGGTCGGGTCGAGGTCGTAGATCTCGCGGGTGAGCCGGCCGAGATTGTCGTAGAGCCAGTCGATCCGGGTTTCCTTGGTCGTTTGGCTGACCGGGTCGTACTGTTTCTCTGTCACGCCCGAGCGGCGACCGTTGGCCAGGATGTCGTAGTCGAACTGGGGCAGAAGCGCTTATCAGCCGCCCTGCTGCCAACGGAGTTCCGATTGTCAAAGGCCAAGCTTCCTCAGCCGGCACGCTGTGCGGATGGCCCGGGCGGCGCGAAAGCACGTCCGGGAGCAGAAATCAGGAGACTCGCAGGCGGCTGGTGGAACGGTGCCCGGCCCGAAGCCCCTGGTCCAAAAATGAGCTGCGAACACGCGGCTTCTCCTGCATCTGCTCATGGTGCGCTGAAATCAGCGCTATCGCACCCCCGCCACAACGTTCAGGCCTCTCTCGAACCCCGGCGTCTTCCTTCGTGCCGCACTCCCAGGCAGTACGCACCTATTCCCAGCAGCCCGAAAGGCAATGACGCAAGATACACCGCGCCGGGGTTGACCAAGTCAAAGAGACCGAGGATGCCTCCACGAACAGTAAACGATGAAGGTATCCCGCCCCAGGCAATGATACCTGTCCACAGCAAAGCAAGCAACTGATATGTGACGATGATTCCAACAATCGCCGAGAAATGGTCCTGCAGTTTTCGTTTCACAGAGTTGCTGCTCACGGGCGAGCTCGCATCATTGGCTAAGGGTGGGCAACCGCCGGAATCACCCGACGCACTTCCAGAGGACCGCTCGGCCCGGACAGTATTGCGCTCGTCGGTCATCAGTTCACCTCCCGTGAATTGTCAGCCTTCCCGTTCTCTGCGGCCGCCAACGACTCCGCATCTACAGCAGAGACACGCAAGCCAGAACTCCTCATCACCTCGTGTAGTCAGGATTCTCCGGGTCAACCACAAGGCCCGACTTGTTCTTCCCGATCAGGTTGCTGGCAGCCGTTTTGTGGTCAGTATTCACAAGATCAACAACGTACTCGAACAGGTATTTCACTTCTGCCGCACCGACCAACTTCGACGCACTCACAAAATGCCGTGCATTTGCAGCATCGCCAAACCTGCTTGTCCGCCCGACTTCGCAACCTGCCACGACGAGTGTCAGATTCGGATTGTTGATCTTACCTGCGATCTCGTTCGCTGTGATCCAATCACGGCCGATCTTAAGAGGCGCACAAACGTTGTAGACCGTGCTATCCCGTGTGTCAAGGGTCTTTCCTCCCAGACGCACCGCACTGAAGGGGACCTTTCCTGAACGATCGTACAATTGAGACTTCGTGCCAACTAGACCGGAACCGTGGGCAAGAACGAACACGATCTGGTTGTCGTTGCAGATCTGGATGAACTGCTGTTCGTCTGGGTTGTAATGCGAACTGACGTTGTGACCTGCATTCGAAAGGGCTGACACGAAGGCTCCAACGGACATGTTCTCTGTCTCGAGTTCACCCGCCATAATCCGCCCGAGATCTCCAGAGACAATTGCGATGTTCTGGGGCGTTGTCGTTTGCTGGACAGCAAAGTCATCCGCACGGCTCTTCCACACGGAATAGGTTCCTACACCCAGAAAACCAAGAGCAGCAGACACATACAGAGCCTTCGTGAGACCACCTACCATGGAAAGGTCCACGACGAATCCCAACCCAAGAGTTGCCCCGAAAAGCCCGCCAAAAATCGCTCCGTATATGGCGCCTTCCCAACCACCAAAGTACCCTCCAATAATTGCACCAAGACCCGCCCCAATAACGAGTCCTACTCCGACCGGCCAGAACTCGCCAGTTGGATCAACCCCATTCACCCCGTCCGCATGGCAATACAAGTACTTGTGCAGGCTCTGCGGGTCGTCGAGGTTGCCGGCGAAGGGGTCGAGTCTATTGAAGCGGCCGGTCGCCGGGTCGTAGTAGCGTGCCCGGAGGTACTGGAGCCCCGTCAGGGCGTCGGTCTGCTCGCCGCTGTAGAGGAGCGAGGTCAGGGCGGCGGCCAGGTCGAGCCGGACGCCAAAGGCGTCGTAGCGGAAGATCTGGGCCACGCCGGCGGAGTGGATGACCTGGCCGATCGCGTCCAGGAGCGCTCGCGTCGAGCCGTGGCCGTCGTAGAGGAGATAGACCAGGCCGGTCGTCGCATCCCATTGCACAAGGACGTCGTGTCCAAGCGTGTACGACCGCTCCAGCTCGCCGGTCGCCCCGTCGCGCTCCTCAATAATCTGGGCGTAGCCGGTCGGGTTGTTGGCGTCGACCAGGTAGTCGGTCGCGGTCGTGCTATCTTCCGGATCCGAGAGGTCGCCGTCGTCGTTGCCGTCGATCGCTTCAACGACGCCGACCCGGACGCCTGAGTCGTTGTACGCATACTGGCTCGCGCGGTCCACGTTGCCGTCCGCGTCGGTGTCCTCCTCGACGGTGGCCAGCCGGCCTTGCAGGTTGTACTGGTAGGTCGTCTCGGCCAGTTTCGTACCTGTGGCCGGGTCGGTGTCGTCGCCCTGCCAGAGGGTTTTGGCCGCCTGCTGGGTGCCGTCGCCGCCGAACAGGCCGCCCGGATCGGCGAGGTCGGCATTGGGCCCGTAGGCGTAGGCGGTGGTCTGGTCGATCATCTGGTCGGCGTTGCCGTCGAGCTTCTCCAGCAACAATCGGTCGTTGGCGTCGTAGACGTAGTCGATCGTCTCGTTGTAGGTCGGATCGCCTACGAACGTCGGGTCGATGTTCCGATTGTCAAAGACCAAGTTGCCTCAGCCGGTGCGTCCGGCAGGCTGGTGACGTGTGATAGGGCGCGTGCATGATCGCGAATCAAGAGGTCATGACAAGGATTGATCTCGCTTCGCTGCCAAATACCTGTTCACGTATAGGAGACAGGTGCTTGCAGCCAGAAGAACCCAAGTTAGTCTTTCTGAACGGATTCTGTCAAGATGGTCTCTGCACCATTGATCGACGAAGTCACGCGGCACGCCTCTGAGGTTGGCCGCCGCCACGATTCCCTTAGAGTAGCCCCTTTCCAGATAGAAGGTCAGCATCACAATTAGAAAGACGGACATGACAGCGCATGGGCCCGTCAGAAAGGACAGTCGCATCCAGACATTCCGTTCAAAGCGCCTATCAGAGAAGAGCGTGCCCCGCTTGTCCCGGAAGATCATGCCCTGATGGAGCACGCCAAGTCCGTACGCCACACACGCGACCAAGAGCGCCCACGATCCACTGGACAAGCGGAGTTGACGACCAGCCTCCCAGTATTTCCAAAAGAGCGCAACGAGTATCGCTGATTCGACGGCGCATCCGATACCTGCGATCCACCGCTTCATGGCTACACCTTCCGGTTCTCCTATGGTCGAAGGCAGGTGACTCCCATGTGGATGTTGAGAGTCACGACTTGACGAATGGTCAGGTTCTTAGTTAGTGCTCCCTCCTGTCCACGTTCTTCTTTGGTTCAATGCGGAACGTGGCAAAGTACTGCATGACAATTGGAGGCACCTCATCCATGTCTCTGTTGCCACAATACGCGAGTGTGTACCACGTTCGAGATCGCTCGAATATCAGGCGGTACGTGAAGTGCGGAGAGGCAAACACACGCTCTGAGTCCGGCATTGTCTCCTCGTAATGCAGGCGTGCAGGATTGCCCTGAAACATAACCTGTTTCGATGCCTCAAGCAGTCTCGGATCAAGCTCTTCAGGCAGGCTCTCGTACGCCAGGAGTCTTCCACACGGGAACTGTGAAGATGACGGTTCTGTCGAGCTCGCCTTGATGAGAGTATCGGTAGCTGTGGAACACCATGCCTCCGGAACCACGAGGGAAAACCCACCGCCGCCGTTGACTCGGTGAAATTCATCAGGTGGAGACGTGGGTACGATTGAAGGCGCGCACCACAACGCATACAGCAGCCCAATCATCGGCCACATGAGCCAGACAAGTGCCAAAATAACGGCGCACACAACAATGGGCCTCGCTGCTGAACGACGCGTCGTCAATCGCATCGCATTCACCCATTTCTCGGTGCGGAATGAACCCCTTGAGCCTGAGGGTGCACTGCACACGTTGCCTCAGTCGCCATCAGCATATACGCCGCTTGCGTGAACCAATCCATAAGCCTTCTCTGCCAACGCTGCAAGCTCCCCAGAGTAGTCAAGAACCCCCTTGTCCTTTGCACCACAGAAAAGAGCCACAATATCCGCCTTCTTGATGTCATCAGACGAATACCAGTACTGCCTTGCGCGCTCGCGCGCCGTGCCCGTCCCGTTGTCATAAAAGTATCGTAGCACCTCAGCGAGAATGTCTACAGACTCCCTTTCGTCCATCAACGCCGTCCGGATCTCACTCGCGGGTGTCTTCTTGTTCCAGCCGCGTATGCCCCACTTTCGCATGTTATCTATCCGGAGTTGTGCAAGTCCCATGCTGTGGGCCTCCGGCTTGTACAAGACAAGGTCGTCGAATAACCAGTCTGTGACATTGTAGTCGAGTAATTCGGCCATGAGAACAGACGCAACAAGTTCCGCCGGCATTCCGTGTGTCTTTGCCGCAACCTTGATGTCATCCTGTAGCAGTTCTGCCCAGCCACTTCGTCCAGAGTAACTCTGGTTCATGCCCGTCAGCAGCGCATCAGCACCGCCAGCGCAGAGTACGCCTCCTCCGCACGCCCCCAGCATCGCGGTCATGAACGCCCATCGTGCCGCCGTTCCGAGGAAGCCATAAAGACACGCGCCAAGATACCCTCCTGCGCCACATCCGACTCCCGCAATCAACCCGGCCAGCGTCCACTTGCCGAAGGAGCCCCACGCCTCCTCAGAAGTCATCTGACCTGAAAAGTATCCGAACAATCCGTTGATTGCCCCCATGAGCGCTCCACAGTAGAGGCCATTTGCCGCCCCGATCCCCACCGTCAGAAGGAAACCCAATTCGCCGCTCGGGTCAACCGCATTGACCCCATCGGCGTGGCAATACAGGTACTTGTGCAGACTCAGCGGGTCGTCCACGTTCCCGGCGAAGGGATCGAGTCGATTGAAGCGGCCGGTGGCCGGGTCGTAGTAGCGGGCGCGGAGGTATTGCAGGTCGGTCGCGTCGGTCTGCTCGCCCGAGTAGAGAAGCGAGGTCAGGGCCGTGGCCGCGTCGAGCCGGACGCCAAAGGCGTCGTAGCGGAACACCTGGGCGGTGGCGGCGTTGATCACCTGGCCGGCCGCGTCCAGAAGGGCCCGGGTCGAGCCGTGGCCGTCGTAGAGGAGATAGACCAGGCCGGTTGTCGCGTCCCATTGCACGAGCACGTCGTGCCCGAGCGTGTAGGAACGCTCGAGCTCGTCGGTCGCCCCGTCGTGCTCCTCAATGACCTGGGCGTAGCCGGTCGGGTTGTTGGCGTCGACCAGGTAGTCGGTCGCGGTCGTGCTGTCTTCCGGGTCGAGGAGATCGCCGTCGTCGTTGCCGTCGGTCTTTTCAACGACGCCGACGCGGACGCCTTCGTCGTTGTAGGTGTAGTAGCTGCCTTCCTCCAGGTCCGGATCCTGGGCAGTCCCATCGCCGTCCGTGTCCTCCTCGACCGCGGCCAAGCGGCCTTGCAGGTTGTACCCATAGAACGTCTCGCGGACCTTCGTGCCCGTGTCCGGGTCGGTGTTATCGCCATCCCAAAGGGTCTTGGTCGTTTGCTCGGTGCCGTCGCCGCCGTAGAGATCCTGCGGGTCGCTCAGATCGGCGTTGGGTCCGTAAGAATAGGCGGTCGTCTGGTCGACGGTCGCGTCGGCGTTGCCGTCGAGCTTCTCCAGCAACAACCGGTCGTTGGCGTCGTAGACGTAGTCGATCGTCTCGTTGTAGGTCGGATCGCCGGAGAACGTCGGGTCCGTGTCCGTCTTCTTCGCCACCCGGTTGCCGACGAGGTCGAGCACGTAATCGGCGATGAAGTCCTCGGCTGTGCCTGGAGCGTTGTACGACTCTCGCGTCAGGCGGCCGAGGTTGTCGTAGAGCCAATCGATCCGGGTTTCCCTGATCGTGTCGCTCGCCGGGTCGTACTGCTTCTCGGTGACGCCCGAGCGGCGACCTGTTCTTATGCTCAATTGTCAAAGACCGATTTGGGCCATGGCTGTGCCTTCCGAAACAGCGTCGGAAATGGCCTCTACCGCACCGGATTCCGCCGTCGCTCCTCGGCGTTCACTTCTCCTTCGCTCCGGTTGTCACGACTCGCTGGACCGGGACAGGATTTCGTGTCGCCAGATTTGGATTTCTCCCGATGACGTGACAACCCGATGAGAACGAGTCCGCTCACCAGACACACAGGAGGGATGATGTGAAGCGCTGTAACGATCCAGAAACTGATCCACCAGGTCGCTGGCGTTACACGTGTGTAGTTGCCGTGTTGCCCAAAATAGTAGGCGTCGCCAACCACCTTTCCAAGGTAGGGATGACCGCCGAGGAATGCGCCGAATATCACGAAGGTCACGATCGCCCAGATCAGAAAACTCAGTGCCGCCGCTATGAGTAGTATTGTACCGCTCTTCTTCAGAAAGCCATCGTTGCCGTCGTTGCCATCGTTGAATCGGAGCCCCTGGAGGGCAAGCCAACCTTGAGCGACTATCATCAACAACGCTGTGAGGAAGAACAGTGTTACCAACAGAGTGATCATCAGGTACGGCAGGAAGACAAGCCTTTTTTCTTCAGGGAGAATCATCCATACGAGAAACGCGAGTCCGACCATTGTTGCCGCAAGAAAATGCGCTACCTTGGACCGCCGAAGTGGCACACTCAACACCGCGGCAACCGCGACATAGAGCACCACAAAACCAACAAGTGACGCTACTGTGTAGACGGAGTGTGCCATGCGATGGTCTCCTGCAGAAGGTCCGTTATCGGAGAGCGTCGAGCATGAGAGGTCCAACGCGACCTATGCTCTGTGCTGCACCTAATGCCGCCTGCAAAGCGGGCGCTATTGCGAAGCTCCGGAGGTGGAAGTAATACGACAGAGTAGTCCCATACCCAACTCCGCCGGTAATCGGCATCAAGACAGGCGGCGTGTACGGTATGCGTGTAGTCTGCCATGTGCCGCCCGCCGCATAGCCAAAGGACACGCCGTACGCTCCCTCGAAGAAATCATTTGGGGCGTAGAAAACCGTCGCGGATCCGCCCTGCGCAGCAGTGCTTAAGAACGGGCTACTCCATATCCCACTACCGAATCTAGCGCCGGGAAAAGTGGCTGTAGCAGTACATGAAATGAACGGCCCCGCGTAGTCCTTTGGCCCGTCCACGTCCCATACTACCCCAACCTCCAAAGTGCCCATCACTCCCCACGTTCCTATGGTAACGCCTGGGGCAATATACACGTGAACCCGTCCAGGGTCGTTCTTGATCCACAAGACGTCAACTTTCGTCGTAAAGCCAATGCCCGCAGAGCCGAGGATTCTGTTTCTTGGCAAAAGCGACGCCAATGCAGAAGCCGACAACGACAGGACGTATGCATCAGACTCTCTTCCGGCCCAGGGTCCCTCATTCTGGGTGAAATCGAAGAGTGTGCGCAGCAGGAATGCGTACGTTCCAACGGTGAATATGGATGCAGAGCCGACATCTAAGGCGCGTTGGACAGTAATCAGCCCCAGGGGCGTCAGCGCCAGGGGCGATTGTCCCGTCGGGTCGGCTCCCATGACGGGATTAGCCATGCAATACAAGTACTTGTGCAGACTCATTGGGTCCTGCATATTGCCCGCGAAGGGGTCGAGACGATTGAACCGGCCGGTGGCGGGGTCGTAGTAGCGGGCGCGGAGGAATTGAAGACCGGTCAGGGCGTCGGTCTGCTCGCCCGAGTAGAGGAGCGAGGTCAGGGCGGTGACGGCGTCCAGCCGGACGCCGAAGGCGTCGTAGCGGAAGACCTGCGGGCCGCCGGAGTTGACGACCTGGCCATCTTCGTCCAGCAGCGCTCGCGTTGAACCGTGGCCGTCGTAGAGGAGCGTCACCGTCGAGCCGTCGACCACCGCCACCGCTTGTTGGGCGATGACGTCGTGCCCGAGCGTGTAGGTCTTCGTGACCGTGCCGGCGGCGTTCTTCTCCTCCAGGACTTGACTGTAGCCGGTTGGGTTGTTCTTGTCGTTGAGGTAAACCGTTTCGACGCCGTCTTCCGTCTGGCTCACGCGAATGCCGTCGGCGTCGTACGTGTACTCGGTGACGACCGCCGCACCTGCGCCGTCACCGTCGGCATCGACGGATGCCTGTGACATGCGGCCTTGCAGGTTGTAGGCATAGGTCGTCGATTCCGCCACGTCGCCCGTGTCGTCCAGGCCCTCGTGCACGATCTTGGTGGTCTGTTGGGTCCAGTCGTCGTGGCCGTCGCTGTTGCCGTCCGGGCCGTAATGGTAGACCGTGAACCGATCGTCGTCGGTGCCATCCGCGTCCTTCGTTTCGGTCAACAGACGATCGTTCGCGTCGAACGTCGAAGACACTTGTTCGTTGGTCTCGACCAGCGCCACGTCGGCCGCGTCGGCATGATAGGCGGCCATGTCGGCGGCGCTGGGCGCAAGATCGGTCTTCTTCTCCAGGCGGTTGCCCACCAGGTCGAGCACGTAGTTGGCCACAAAATCGTCGTCGGTTGCCGTGGTCGGGTCGAGGTCGTAGATCTCGCGGGTCAACCGGCCAAGGTTGTCGTAGAGCCAGTCGATTCGGGTTTCTTTGATCGTGTCGCTCACCGGGTCGTACTGCTTCTCCGTGACGCCCGAGCGGCGACCGTTGGCCAGCAGGTCATAATCGAACTCGGTCAGGAGCGCGTCGGCGCCGGGGTCGTAATCGCCGTCCGTGTTGAGGTCCTTGTAATGGCGGAGCAGCTCCAGGCGGCCGAGCACGTCGTAGGTGTAATCGCTCGTGACGCCGTTGGACTGGTGGACTTCGTCGAGGTTGCCCAGGAGGTCGTAGACGTAGTCGGTCACCTCCGGCGTGACGGCGACTCCGTTGCGGCGATCGAGCGTAACCGTGTCGAGCCGCTCGAGCGAGTCGTAGGCGTAGTGCGTGTCGGTGATGATGCTCTCTTGGTCGGCGCCGGTCCAGGTGCGGACGTGCTCGTCGGTGATCGGGTCGTACTCGTAGTGGATCGTGCCCTCCGGCGAGACGACCGTCACGAGCCGGCCCTCGGCGTCGTAGTCGTTGTCCGTGCGGCGCTGGCCGGTGGTCGTGTCCGGGTCGGCGTCGCCGTCCGTGTCCTGGATCACGCTCCGCACGTTTCCAAACGCATCGTACGTGTAGAACGTGGATTCCGCCGGCGGCGTGGCCGTCGTCGGGTTGGCCAGCCAAGCCTGGTGGGCGGCCACGGTGGCGAAGTAGTGCGTGGCCGCCAACCGGCCCGAGTCGCCGGGATCGAGCCCGTCGTCGGTGTCGTAGACGTGGTCGGTCACGACCTCTTCAAACGAGACGGCATAGTCGAGCCGGCCGAAATCGTCGTAGACCATCGTTTCGGTGAACGAGCCGTCTGCGGCGGCGACGCCCTCGGGCAGTTGACGTGATGTCTGGTTGCCCGCGGCGTCGTAGCCGAACTCGGTGACCCGCGAGTCGGCGCGATAGATGCCCGCCGACGGACCGGTGAAGATCTGATAGACGCCGTCGCGGGTGGCCACGTGGCGCCCGAGCGCGTCGTAGGTGTATTCGTAACGGGGGTGGACCATGTCGATGGCCGGGTCGGGATGCTCGACCTCAGGCAGGACGACCGCCGCCAGCCCGCCCGCCGCATCGTACTCGAAGCAGCGGGTGGGCACCAGCTCGACGGGATTGGAGCCCACCACGATGTAGGACCCGTCCGCCTCGGACCATACAACGTTGGTGCCCGAGGCGAGCTGCTCGGTCTCGGCGATCCGCCGGCCGTGGACGTCGTAGGTCGTGGCCGTGAAGCTGCCGTCGGCCAGCGTCGTGCGGATCGTGCGGCCGAGGTCGTCGTAGGTGTAGCTGGTCGTGTGGGCGTCACTGCGGTCGATTACCAATTCGCTCTGGGCGTCGTAGTAGAGACTGCCGTCGGCGTTGGCTACGACGGTGATGTTCTCGACGGTGGAGTGTAGGCGACGGTTGCCGTCGTAGACCGATTCGACCAGGTGGCGCACCGGGCGGCCCAGCGAGTCGGTATGCTCCGGCAGGCCCGTGACCGCGTCGGTGGCCAACGGGTGAATCACGGCCACCTGCCGCCCCTGGGCGTCGTAGAGGTAGTCGGTCACCGGCCCACTCTCGCCCGGCGCGTGCCGGTCGATCGACTGCGTCATCTGGCCCAGATTGTTGTAGACGGTCTCGGTGGACCAGAGCACGCCGGAGACGGACCAGGCCGGGGCGTCCGGGTCGGTGATGTCCACGACGAGGCCCTCGATCCGCTCGGTCTGGACCGCGCGTCCACGGGCGTCGTAGGTGGTTCGCGTGCCCAGCACGGCGGGGCTCTCCGCAGGCGGCGCGTCTACGCCGTTGCCCGCTACATACGGGTCGGTCGTGAAGAGCGGCTGGCCACGGTCATTATAAACGGTGCGGGTTACCACCCAGCAGAGGTTGTCGTCCTCGTCCCGCGACTGGTAGCGGGACTCGATCTGGCGGCCGTCGCTGTCATAGACGTATTCGGTAATCAGACCCGCTTCATCAGGCCCATGGCGGCCAACGGACTGGATCACTTGCCCGAGGGCGTTGTAGACGCTCTCGGTCGACCAGAGAACGCCGGTGGTGGTCCAGCTCGGGGTGTTGGGCGTGCACTTTGGATCGGATGGATCGGTGAACTTGATGACCAGGCCGTCGAGTCGCTCGGTCTTGACCGACCGGCCCAGGGCGTCGTAGGTGGTGAGGGTGCCCAGTCCGGCGGGCATCGGGTCATCTGACTGGGGCTCGGCGGCCCCGGCGACGACGAAGGGGTCACTGGTGACCGCGGCCCGGCCCAGGGCGTCGTAGATCGTGCGGGTGACGACCCAGCAGGGCTGGCCGTCCTCGTCGAGCGACTGATAGTGGGTCTGAATCTGTCGGCCCGAGGCGTCGTAGACGTAGTGGGTCTGGATGCCGTAATCGTCGACCGTGTAGTCGGTCCGGCCGTGGGCATCGTAGAAGGTCTGGCTGTTGGAAATCTCCGTGCCGGACGTGTCCCAGTCGAAACCGGCAGGCAGGGCGGTTGCGCCCGCGTCGAGTGTGATGAGGATCCCGGCGTGGCGCTCGGTGCGGATCGTGCGGCCCGCGGGATCGTAGACGGTGCGGGAGCCAAACCACGGGAGGGCGTCGATGCCGGCCGTGTATTGGGTCTCGGTGACAAACTGGGCGTCGGTGGCGAACTCGGCGCGGCCCTGGGCGTCGTAGAGCGTGCGGCTGACGAGCCAGCCGGCGACGCCGTTCTCGTCGGTCGCCTCGGTGCGGGTTTCGGTTGCGTTGCCGTCGGCGTTGAACGTGGTCTGGGTTTGGACGCCGTAACGGTCGGTCGAGGAGTCGACCAGGCCACGGTCGTTGTAATGGGTCGACGTGGTCCAGAGCTCCTCGGCGCCCGCCAGCGCGGTGTCCAGAGCGGCGGGGCTCGTGATCGCCGCGGCGCCGACGAGTTCGAATTCGGCCGTTTCGATGACGCGGTCGTTGGCGTCGTAGGTGGTCCGGCTGACGATCGTGTGGACCGCGCCGGCCGGATCGGTCCAGTTGTGCCAGGAATGGGTCTGGTTGCCGTTGGCGTCGTAGCCGAAGTAGCGGGTCACGCCGGAGGCGTCCGTCGTGCTGGCCACGCGCCAGGCGTCATTGTACTCGGTCTGGGCGACGAGGGTCTCCGTCTGGCCGTCGGACGAGACGCGGTAGGTGGCCAGCGGCATGCCGTAGAGGTACGTGTAGCGGGTCCAGTTGAGACGGACCGTTGAACCGCCCTCACCCTGGCCCTCTCCCGCGGGGCGAGGGGAGGTTGTGTACGTTTCGCGGAGGTTGCCCGTGTAGGCATCGTAGACGTTGTGGGTCGTGTTGCCCGCCGGGTCGATTGTTGTGAGGAGCCGATTGTCGGAGTCGTAAGTGTAGGCCGTCGTGTTGCCCAAGGCGTCGGTCGAGGAGGTCAGGACGCCGAACCGGCCGTTCGAGTCGTTCTTGTCCTGATCGTACGTGAGGATCCGGGCCCAGGTGACGTCCGTCACGTCGTCAAGCTCGTCTTCGGTGATGACCAAGTCCGTGCCGTAGTCTTCCGCCGCCACGATGTAGGGCACACTCTCGCGGAGGAGCAGGCCGCTGAGCTTCGTGTAGACGTAGGACGTGACCAGGTACTGTGCGCCGTCGCCTTGCGCATCGATCTCCAATGCCTGGGCCCGACAGACGAGGTTTCCGCGGGCGTTGTAGATCTCCTTGGTGACGCCGAGAACGTTGTCCAGCGCGTCTTTCGGCTGGATCGTTCGCTCGGTCAGCCCGCCACCAAGCGCCCGGTTGAATTCAACGCTGGAAGACGCTCCGCCTGCGCTGGAGGCGCTTTCGACGAAACCGTCCAGGTCGTAGGTGACCGTGAGGACGGCAACGTCCGTGTTGTCGATGATGCCGGTGAGATGGTCGGCAAACGCGGCATTCTCATAGCCGTACTTCACCGTGCTCGCATCGCGGAGCGTAACCCAGCCGAGCTGGCCGTCCGGAGCGGCCACGATGTTGTAGACGTCGCCCGCCTCATCGTCGACGTAGCCATACTGGATGACTTGCGACTTGAGGTCAGAAATGCTCTGGATGCGGCCGGTCGCTTCGTTGCGGATAATCGAGATGGACTGCGCGCCGTCGGCCGTGGTGATCGTCTGGGTGGTGGTGGTTGGCTGTGTCCCGCCGGGGCTGTCGTCCGTGATTGGGCTGATCTCGACCCGCTGACCGCTGTCGTTCTGGATGGCCGTCAGGCGGCCGGATTGCATGTCGTAGTGGTATTCCAGGCCGCCCGGGGTCCGCAGCACGAAAACGGAGCCCGACTGATGAGGAACGAACTCCTCGCCGGAATTGGCGATGGTATACGGACCCTGGTAGTCCGCCTTGCCATGCTGCACGGGCATAATCAACAGCGAGTCGTCCAAGCCGCCGATCTCAAGCGTGCACTGGGTGTCGTCGTCGGGGCGGAAGTAAGGCTCCGCGTACTCGCTTGTGCCGACGGGAATCGGATCGAAGGTGAACCGCTGGATCGTGCCGTCGGGCAGGGTGACCAGGACACGGGTGTCACGGGCCATCGCCTCGTTGAGGCTGTTCGTCGCCCGGTTGAAATGGCCCACGTCGATGCCCGCCCGGGCGAAGTCCAACGACCATCCGGGACCGAAGTCGTCGGCGCCCAGGCCGACTTCCGCGGAGCTGTAGCTGCGCACGAGTGAGATCGGAATGCCGCCCAGAGTGACCGCGAGATCGGTGAAGGACAGGTCCAAGTCCTGCAGGCGCGCATCGTTCTGGATCTCGATGAATCGTTCGTCGATAGCCTGGTAGTAATGTCCTTCTGCGCTCGAGGACACGATGGCCAGCACGAGGCGGTACATCCCCGAGCCGTACAGGGCGGGATCGAGCGTCCCGAGGCACGCTGGGCTCGGAACCTCTGCGGAACCGCTACTGATCACCACGTAGTCAGACTTGCACTCGAGCTGATACCATCTCTGCGACTCATCTTCGATCGTGACCACCTCGTAATCATCGTCAGCCGTGTACAGGATCAGTTCGTAGTTGTAGGGTTGAGGCTGTTCATACTCATCGATATAGCCCATGTTCGCGACGCCAAGCACGTTGATCGGTTTCGTGATGGGCTCGTCGAAGGCGAACGTCGTCAAGGGATCGTCTGCATCCTGGAATTCCAGCATCTTCACCGGAGGCGCCTCAGACGTGTCGCTGGCGTAGTAGGTGAACGATCGCGAGGCCTTGTTGCCGCTCGTGTCCTCTGCGGTGATCCTGAAATGGATGTTCCCCTGGTTGAGGCCGCCGACCGTGAAATCGACCCACGTGCAGCCGTATTCGAGCTTGCCGCCTATGGGAAGATACTCGCCGGGTATCTCGAGGGCGGCCACGTCGAAGATGGTGATCTCCGTCGCGTCACCATTAAGGGCCGCCTCGCCGCAGTTGTCGGAAATGTCCACGATGACCCAGTACCGCGAGTTAACATCGAGCTCTTCGCCCGGAAGGACGATGTTGTTGTCCGCATCAATAACCCGGGCGACAATCGTCGGGGCCACCGTGTCCTCGTTCGATACTTCGATCGTCAGTGTTTGTGTGGCGGTCGCGCCATATTGGTCGCTGACCACAATGGGGACGTTGTAGGTCCAGGTCCCGTCGCCGGGCGTATTGTCCTCGGGCAGCTCGCTGCCATCCTGTGGAATCTGCCACCAGAGGAAACCCTTTTCGCGGTCGATCCGCACGGCCGCCGGCACGTTGCCCCGGTCGGGGTCGCGATCAATGGTGAAGGTCAACGGTCCGTTCTCCGGATCGCTGGCCACGATCTCGTAGAAGAACTGCTGGCCGAGAACCGGGTAGGCATGGCGCTCAGCAGCCATTATCGGCGGGGCGTCGTTCATAGCCTTCAGGATGAACATGACGGGCTCGCTTGCAGCGCCCTGGTCGTCCCTGGCGACAATCGACACGATCTGGGCGTCCGTCTCGGAGGTGGGCGTCCAAGTGAATCGCCCGGGTGTGTTTTCGTCAAACGCCATGTCGCCGATCTGGCCGGCGACGATTTCGAACGTGATCGTCCCGTTTTCGGGGTCGTCCGGGTCGTAACCGTCGAACACATACTCGAACTCCTGGCCCACGCTGGCGCACCGCCCATCGGGATTACCCCGGATGATCGGCTCCCGATTCACGATCGCGTCGACCACGGTCAACGTGAAGGTCCTCTTGGCGCAGCAGGCAGGCTGGTACTTGTCGGCAACGGCAACCACAAACGTGTGCTCGCCTGCGGTGGGCGAATCCCAATGGATCCAGCCATCCTCGTCGATGGAAATGTCGTAGTCGCCTGAAAGCGGCTCCTCAACTTCGTTAAGAAGACGGTAGGTCAGACACAGCTCGTCCGGATTGCCCACCGCGACGCGGAACTCCAATGACTCGCCTGTTGGCCAAACGGAGGGGAACGTCGTATCGATCGTCGGCTCGTGGACGCTGCCGCGGACCCGGATCGAGAACTTCTGGAACCAACCATCGCCAACGGAATCGATAACTCGGATCCGCACGTCGACGGTCTTGTCGAAGAATTTGGCGGTCGGCGTCCAGGTAACCTCACCGGTGCTGGGGTTGATTACCATCCCCTCCGGCTTCTCATCGAGATACCAATCCAGGTCCGTATCGGTGTTTTCAACGAGCTCCGGCTGATAGACCAACTCGTACCCGATCGTCGCTTCCCGCGGAGCCGGCGAGATGATCTCGGGGGTGCGCTCGGGTGCGTTCTTCACGGCCACCGCCACTACCATCGGCGGAATCCATCGGTTGCTGCCGTCCAACGTCTCGGCCCAGCTCTTCAGGTAGTACACCTGGCCGGCTTGCTCCGCGACGGGCGTCCACTCGATAAGGCCCTTTCCATCGATCGTGGGCACAGGTCCCGCCGGGTCCCACAGAGTCGAGCATTCTTCATCCGTGAAGACTGCCAACGAGAAGAAGATGTCCCCGATTGCGACGTCGGAGGGTAGGGGAGCACACATCGGGCACTTGAACTCTCGGCCCGCCAGAATCTCGATCGCCGGGGTGGGGCCGGCAAGCATTGGTCTCGGAACAGCGTTCTGATCCACGACGGACAGGTCAAGCAAGAATGTAGACTGCGCGGCATGGTCATCCTCGAATACGATCTCGAAACACACCTGACGGCCCTCAGACCACTCGGGAGCAATCCACGTCAGCAGCCATTCATCGGTACCGGGAACGTTCGCGACGTTCAGGGTCTCTTGTGCTATGTTGCATGTTGCACTGACGATGTTGACTTGATCGCCCGGATTGGGATCCGTCACCGTGAACGAATACGAGAAGCTCTCGCCAGCCTTCGGGAATAAAGTAGGCGGCGTATGCAACTCCGGTGGCGCGTTCTCATAGGCAACGACCTCGTAGCTGCGGACTGCGGCGACCCCGAGTTCGTTCGTTGCCTTGATCTTGATCCAGAATATTGCCGCACCGCCGGACCACTCGATGTTGCTGCTCGGTGTCCATGTGATGCGCCCCGTGGTCGAATTGATGGCCAGGTCCTCACTCACCGGGACGTTCGTCGCGTGCAGCGAGCCATCGCGCACAATCTCGAAGTTCGTGATTGCATACCAGTGTGGATCGCGGACGTCGAGTCGGACGTCAAACAACGCGTCCTGAAACGCCGGGGGCAATTCCGGTGTGCAGAATATGGGGGGGTCGTCGGCCGAGTACACGTTGACAAGTACGACGTCGGAATCGTACCCGTGACGGCCGTCGTCGGCCCAGACCGTAACGGAAAACGTCCCCAGACGGACGGCGTCACGCGGCCAGATGATCGTGCTCGATTGCTCGTCGTAGAACAGGCCCTCCGGACCGTTGACGCGGATGGCAACCGCGTCGTGGTTCGGATCCGTCACACGAACGGGAAGACGGAGATCGTCGCCAAGCCAGAGCGTAATCTCCTCCTCCAGCGGATCGATCTCCGGAGGAGCGTTGAAAGCGATCGCTTGTGCACAGACTTCGATTCGGAACGTGTACTGGTCCATTCCGCCACACCGGTCGAACACGACAACCGTCACGTCGAGTGGCGAACCCAACCCGTCCTGCCACAATCCGACTTGAGCCGGGGAAGGCGTCCAGGAAATGCGTCCCGTGTGTCGATCGATCCGCATCTGCGAATCGCCAGACCCCTTCGGAAACGTGCCGTCGACAAGGTAATACTCAAGCTGGCTTCCGGCGTCCGGGTCCGTGGCCTCAACCTGTAGCGCGAACTCACGGCCCACCTGGGCCACAAGCGGTACATCCACAGGCGGCTTTTCCGCTTCGGAGAACTCCGGAGCGTTGTTCTCCAGCGCCGACGTCACTTCGACGCTCCAACTCATCTCGGCCGAACCGCCCTGACCGTCTTCGACCACCACACAGAAGTCGAACACCCCCGTGCTCGTCGGTCGCCAGGACACCTCCCCGGTGAGCGAATCAATGGTCGCTGTCTCGTCCGGCTTCGCGGTGAGTGTGTACGTGAGCACGTCGTCCGGGTTGTTGTCGCCCGCGTCGAGATCGCAATAGTAGTCGGTGTTGATTGCCACCGGGATCGTGCCGAGAATGTCGCCTGCGTGCCCCGGCGTGATGTCGGTGAATTGAAGGAAGAACGTGCGGGGAACGCCGTCGCCCCGCAAAGCAACGTCGAAGACCGCCTCTTCTCCATGCCAGACGCCGGACACCGACGGCGTAATCGATTCGAAGACGTCGTCCAGATTCTCGCCCACGGCCTCGACGCCCACCGTAATCGGCTCCGCGCTCTTGCCGCCGAGATTGCAGACGTAGACCGTCGTGTCAACTTTCGGATCGTTTGAATCGGCAAGCAGGATCGTGAGTCGATAGTCCTTGCCGGGCGTCAAGGCGCTCTGGATGTGGATGAGCGCGTCCGTCTGGCCATAGGGAACCAGGACCGCGTTCAATTCCGTTCCATCGGAATACCGCATCTGCGGGTGACACGTGTTGATGGGCCACGGGCTTACCGGAATAGACCCCGGAGGAAAATCGGGAAGATTGAGGCTGTCGATGTACTGCACAAACGCCTCGTCAAGCTCCTGCCCATCGGGGAGGACGTCTCTACCGGGCAGGATCGAGGGCAATGGATCACCTACTTCGGGGACCAACTGACGAGTCACATGCTCGAAGTTGGGCACTTCTTGGTTTCCGCGCTCCATGGGCGGGCCAAACGCGGCCACCTCGGCCAGATTCAGGAGTGCACCCGTTGGCTGACCGTATTCGTCCAGCTCTTGCAGAAAGAGCCCAAATCCGTCGGCCCACGGCATAGCCCCTTGCTCGGAGCGAACGACATTACCCTCGTATTCCTCGGAACCATACACGACATCGAAGAGGAGCTGTTCACATACGCCCGCTGAAAGGTCAATCTCAAGGACCGTCGGATCATAGAATTTGAAGGTGCCACTTGTATCACCGCAGGCAGTGTGCAGCATGTTGTCCCAGGTCGTACCATCCGCCAGAACATATGGATAATCGGGGTTCTGGCCACTTTCCTCCCAGGAATCATAGCGCAGGCTGTATACCCCGTCGTCCGACTTCGATCCGTACATGTTGGCATCGCCGGTGCTCATGACGATGCCGACGGGCCCGAGGCCATACGTATCGCTCCGATCGCGGAAACAGCTCAGCGTGCTTGCCTGCAGACGCTCTTCTTCAGTGAGCGGCTGGAACACACCCTCACCTAGGTAAACCCATGCTGCCTGGTTAGGC
This sequence comes from uncultured Planctomycetales bacterium, assembly GCA_964596165.1. Classification (GTDB taxonomy): domain Bacteria; phylum Planctomycetota; class Phycisphaerae; order UBA1845; family JAFGLZ01; genus CAYUQT01. The sequence continues at coordinate 19,900 of CAZQTW010000088.1, forward strand.
CAGTCAGAGCCGTCCGCCGCCTCGAACACTTTCCACTCTACGGTGTTGCTCTGCGTAACGCGGGTGTAAACGACGTTGTTGATCGTGATTCCAGGATTGCTCGCGTCGCCTCCGGAGTTGCCCCCGTAGAACAGCGCGTTGACGAGTTCGCGCCCCACGTCTTCATAGTCGCTGCCGTCGCTGGGATCGCCGTTGCCCGCGACGGGGTACACCTCCAGCACACCGGGTGTTCCCTCCGGCGGCACGTAGGGAGTGTCGCCCACGAAGCTCCCCTGCGGAGATCGCGTGACCGTCACCGTGTAGGTCTGCTCCTCCTGGAAGTCGAGATTGGCGTTAATCCAATCGGGTGACACCTCCCCCGTCGGGAGATCCGGCGGCGCGGCCAGCTTGTACGTGGTCTTCGGGGCGTTGGTGAAGTACGGGTTCTGATTCTCCCAATCCGTCCCCACGTAGATACTGTAAAGCTGCACGTCGTGGCCGCCTTGGTCGTCGTCGACTTGGAGGAGGACGTCGACTGTCTGGTTGAGATAGGCGACGCCGGGTATCCAGGTGACCAGGCCGGTGGAGGTGCAGACGAAGTCGGGGATGGGCTGGCCGCCGAGCGTGGCGCCCAGGAGACTGAAGGCGAGCGGATCGCCCTCGAGGTCGTAGGCCAGCGCCTGATAGGAGTACTCGTATCCCACGAGCGCCTCCTGGACCGGCTTGCTCTGGAACTTCGGCGCCGCGTTGATCGCCTCGACGGTGAAGGTGGCTTCGTTGTAGAACCCGTAGTCGTCCTCCGCGTGGACGGTCACGACGTACTGGCCGACGCTCGTGTAGACGTGGTTGAGTCCCAGCGAGCGCGCCGCGGTGGCGACGGTCAGGGTCTCTTCATCCGATCCATCGCCGTAGTCGATCGTGATCTCCAGGTTGCCCGGGCTCTGGTCCTCGATTCCGACGGCCCGGACGAGTCGCTCCCCGGAGTGGAGCGTCACGTCCTCGCCCGCGGTGATCTCCGGGACGTCGTTCATGATGGAGATAGTCGTGCTGACGGTGTCCGAGCAGTCGCCGTCGACGTCCCAAACGCGAAGGTAGACCGTCCACTCCTGCGGCGCGGCCAGGCCCGCCGTGGCGAAGACCGGCCGCTCCCCGATCTCCTTCCCCCGCGCGGCGTCCGCGCCGGTCTCGCCGAAGATCCCGTCGCCGTCGAGGTCCCACTCGTAGCGCGAGGGCCGCGCCAGATCCGACCAACTGGTTGTCCGACCATCGGGATCCCGCGACCGAGACCCGTTCAGGGCAATCGCCTGGCCCACCGTCACCGCGTAGGGTCCACCGATGTTCGCCGTGGGCTGGTCGTCTTGTGGAATCACCTCGATCGTGAAGCGGCAATGCTCATTATCTTCGTAAGTCGGGCTCCACCCCCAGTCGCGGTCCACCACACGTCCATAGGAGTCCACAAGCGCCAGATGCACCTCGAACTCCGCCGAGCCATGAGCATTGGGAGCCGTGGCGAAGATCAGATCACCGTTGAGGTCCATCGTCGGCAACGTCGTGAACATGGAGAGATCGCCCGAGTAAGGCACGGGCACGACGTACGGAAACGCTGCCGCCTTCTCACCGAGATAGGGGTTGTAGTAGACACCACAGCCCTCGAAGAATGGGTCCGTGAGAGGGCCACCGAACCCTTGGAGGTCACCGTCGGCCTCGTAGACCTGGAGGTTCTTAGCCGCTGCGTTCACGCCGCCCCAAGGCACGTCATCATACTCAGGGTACTCGTACCAGTGGTCACGCCGGAAGATCTCCTCCGGAAGAACTAAGATGCGCCGCGTGAAGCCGCTTACAAGGTCGAAGCCGACCGTCAGTGTCGTGGCACCCACTTCTTTTGCGTGAAAGGTATACTGCGGGATTGGATAGTACTGCCCAGTAGGATGCGCGATCTCAACCGTTACGACGTCCTCATCAGCCACCCGATGCACGTAGTGTTGGACGTCTTGAGGGACGCCCCCCTCGGTGAGGGTGTAGTATCCGACTTGGGTTGCCTCCTGCTGGGAGAAAACCACCTCGCTGCCCAAGGGAAGGACGATTGCAGGCAGGTCCTCGCCGTCCGGATGAAAGAGCAACTCCTGCCCCGGAAACAGATTCTCCCAAATGGGTTGCTCTAGTTCTACTGTCTAACCCGCATTGACGAAACGTAAGTCGTTTTGTATAAGCACC
>CAZQTW010000089.1:0-21563 GCA_964596165.1 uncultured Planctomycetales bacterium
GGGGGGCCCGGCCGGGGGGGGGGGGTCGGGGGGGGGGGGGGGGGCGGCGGCCGGCGCCCCCCGGGGGGCCCGGGGGGCGAAAAGATGTTCTTCGACCATATCGTGCTATACGACGAGAGGTACTTGCCCGCCAATCGCTCGGCCTTCGGACGGGTCTTGGGGTCCAGATTGGCCGTCTCCACCGGACGCTTGCCCACCATCGGACTGGGCTGTAGCACAAACGTCTCTACCTTCGCCTCGAACTTCATGGTCGTCGTCATCCCCACGCGCGACGGCTGCGGGGTAAGCTTGAGCTCGGTGATGTAGATCATGTAGGGCAACCGGTAGAACGCATCAAGAAAGGCCACCACGTCCTGGACCTTTCCCTCGCCGGTCACCACGACGGTCACGACCGTCGTCAAGGCCTTGGTGACCGGGTCCTTCGACGGGCGAATGATCGCCTTGTTGATCGTCGGACGGTGGATCTTGCTGGACTCCGCGACGCCCTGAATGATGGCGTGCAGGTCCTTGGCGGCCTGTTCGGGATTGAGCGAGATCGTCTTGATCGCCAGCGCGCGGTAGGCCTCTTGCAGCTCCGTCTTTTTGCTCACCACGGCGGTCAGCCGATCGAGCTCCTTCTTGGCCGCCTTCAGGTCGCGATCCGCCTTGGTGAACGGCGCGATCAGCCCCGGACCAAACTGCACCGTCGCGACCCCCAGCGCCGCGCAGCCCAGGATGATCATCAGGATTTTCTGTCGTCGTTCCATCGCTTCTCACCAAGAACCGGGGACGCCGATTCGTCCCCGCTCATGTCTTCTTCTGGCCCCTGGCCTGACTCGGCTGCGAGGACACCTTGGACTTCAGTTGCAGCGTGATGTCCGCGTCGTACCCCACTCCGGCCGCCCGCGCGCTTTCGGATATCGTTCCCAACTTCGCCCAATACGGGCCCTTTTCCTCGAACGTCTTGCGCAGTTCCTCCAGGATCGCCATCTGCCGGGCGCGAACGTTGATTCGGATCGTCCCGTCGTCCTTCGCCGTCAGATACGTCACGTGGGCGTCCTGGGTGTCCGGAAACAACTCGGTGATGGTGACCAGGTGATCCAGCCACACCATCTCCCGCTTGTCCCATGCCTGGGCCGTTTTGACCTCGTTCGTGAATTGCTTGAGCAGTTGTTCCTCCTTCTTCAGCTCGGCGATCTTGTTCTTGTACACCCTCAGGTTCTCATTGGCGGCGGTGGCGACGCGCCACTGAAACACTACGCCCGCCAGAATGAACAGGATAATCGTCGCGGCGATCACCGGAATCTTGCGGACCTTGGCGCTGACGACCTTCGTGGGCTCCTTCGGATGCAGGAAGTCGAAGTGGAGCGTGCCCTCGCCGCCGTGCCCGATGACCAGGCCCAACGCCGCGCTGAAGGCGGTCATCTGTTCGCCCCGATCGGCCAGCTTGGGAAGCGTCTCGCCCGGGTTGTAGAGCCTCGCCGCCGCTCCGAACCGTTCGGCCGCCTCGGAACACAGGCGCTGTTCGATGCCGCAGGATCCGGCCACGATGATCTGGTCGATCTGCGCGCCGGGATTGGTGATCCGATAGGCCTCGATCGTCCGCGTGACTTCCAACAAGAGATTGTTCAACGCCTCCTGCTGCTCGACCTCCGTGGGGGCGATTCGCACCGGTCCGTGCTCTCCGCGGGAGGTCTCGGTGGGAGCGCCGGATTCGACGCCGTCGGTTCCCTGAACGCGCACCACCGGCATGACGGGGACATTGACCGACGCGGCCCGCGAGAACGCCAAGTGGCCCCTCCGAATCAGATTGATCTCGGTCAGCACCGGTCCGACGTCGACAAAGAGCAGACAGCCGATCTGCTCCGTATCGCGACCGTGGTTCACCGCGACGTTGTTCGCGTAAGGCCGCAAGCCGATCCGCTGAAGCTCCAAGCCGGCGTTCTCGCAGACGGCCTTGTAGTGCTCCAGCTCGTCGTTGCGGACGGCGGCGACCAACACGTCCACCGTCTCCGCCTCCGCCGCCGCGGGGAACGTGGCGAAGTCGATCTTCGCCTCCTCCAACGCGAAGGGCAGCTCCTTGGTGATCTGGAAGTGGACCACCGAAGGCATCTCTTCAATCGGGACCTGAGGCAGCGACAGCATGTTCAGAACGGCCTTCTCGCGCGGAATCGCCACAATCGCCCGTTGCGTGCGAATCCTCCGCTGCCTCAGCGCTCGCGAGATGAACTGGCCCAGCGACTCGGGATCCTCCACGTCCACCACTTCCGGAATCGGAACCAGAAAGGCGCGGATGCGCGTCGGTCCCTTCCGGCCCGTCCTCGCGTGAATGACACGGATGGACTCCCGGTCCCAGTCGATGGCCAGGACCCGTCGGTCAACCAGATGTCGTATGGATATCACGGCTTTCCTCTTGCGCCCGAATGGGCCACGCCGGTCCCAGCTTGCTGATGTCGCGAAAATACTTCACGATCACCAACTGGCCCTGCATTTGCACGTCGATGATCCATTGTAATCGGCACATCATTCCGATGTGGTCCCCGTAACCGACCGATTCCACGGTGTACTGCCACGAATGCGTCACGACGCGGAGTCGGCTCGGGTCCCGCCCGGTGTACGTGATCAACTGCTCCGGCGTCAGGATCCCTTCGTTGACCAGCCACGCCGGAGAGAGCTTCTCCTTATCGCCGAGTTGGCGCCGCGCCGCAACGATCTGCTCGATTTGTTCCGGGTCCAGATCCATCCCCAGGCACGCCAGCAAGACCGGTGCCGGCGCGGTGTTCACATTGACCACGTACCGTAACGGCCACGAAAGGGCATAGACCGCGTTGGGCGGTTGCGGCAGCGTGCTGAACCGGTCCATCACGATCAGGAAATCCTCCGGCGTCGCCGGCGACGGAACCTTCTCCTGGCCGATCTTGTTCTCATAGCCCGGCGCCAACTGGGCCGGGCTGGCAAACACCACGCCGCCCGCTCGGGCCCTGACAATGTATTCCGCCAGCTCGGAACCCACAATCTGCGGCAGCGCCACCGACAGAAAGTTCGGATCGCCGTTCAGGTTGATCTTGGGACGATCGTCGCTCGCCTTGTCCCATCCCATCGTATGTTCCACTCCCCAACCGATGGTGACATAGGGCAACAACCCCAGATCCAAACGTCCGTCGGCATTGTCCGGCGGAAAGGTGGCCAAGCCGTCGTCCTCACCGGCGTCCAGAATGCCGTTCCGGTTATAGTCCTCGCCGTAAACCACTCGGGCCGAAAACCCCTTGATCATGAGGAGCTCTTCGACCGTCTTGAGCGGGGCGTTCGCCGGGGCATACGGGGGCGTCAACTGCGCATAGTAGTCCGCCTCCGCGCCCGCGGGACTGGTGGTATTGTCGGGGTCCCGCCAGTCGATCAGACAGTCGACCAGCTCCTCGATCGGCAGCTCGGGATCGAGGACGTTCCGGAACAGGATCATTAGCTGGTCGCGACTGGCCCAGTTGATGTTCAGTTTGCCGCATTCATCCGTCAGACCGTACCGAACCGGCCACACGCCCTCCTCGTGTACTTTGTCCAAGTCCGCCGCGACCAGACTGTATCGCCATCGAACCTCTCGCGATGTCGTCTGGGTCATCCCCCTGAAACCGCTCTGGCCCCCTTGGTCGGAGCCCCGGTCGTGGCTCTCGAAGTCCTGGCCCTCCGTCGCCGGGGGCCAAAACTGGGCGTCGTGAAGGTCCGGATTGTTCCACCAGTAGCCCATTTCCGCCCGGTGTTCGCGGAGAAGGAGCTTGACGCGCTCGAGGCCGGCCTCCGCCGCCAGCCGTGTCTGCAGGCGATTCGCACGCGCCTCGGCCGCCCCCAACTCGGCCGACGTGAAGAACGCAAAGACCGCGCCGAGCATCGCCAGCAACATCAGGATGATCATGATCACCGGCAGAATCAGCCCGCGATCACCGTGATGTCTTGACCTTGCGTTCGTCATAATGCGCCGCCGACGCCTGTCCCGTCGGTCCGCCCGGTAAAGGCCGGGGCAAGACCGACGAGTTCTTCCGTGACCTACTTCCGGCCACGTCCCCTGTTTTTGGATCCGCTCCGCGTGCCGCCTCCGCCGCTCGATTCGGGCATCCCTTCGCCGTCCGACATGCCCCCCGCCCGACCGGCTTCACCGCCCGTCGATTCCGATGGTCCCCCGCCGGGCGGGGTCCCCTTCCCGCCCAGTCTCCTGAGCTGATCTCCAATCAGACCCTCAAACTGTCCGAGTTTCCCGCTCAGGTCGCCCAGCCCCTGCGTGCCGCCCTCCATGAGGGACCCCAGCGGACCGAGCCCGGCGTTCGACAGGCTGCCGAACTGCTCGTAAAGCTCGTCGGTCACCCGCGCCAACTTGCTTCCCAAGCCCAGCGGATCCGACTGGTAAAGGCGCACCACGATCGTGTAGCGATCGGGGTGGAACGTCTTTTCCTCTTCTTCTTCCTCTTCCTCGTCCAACGGGATTGAGGGGGTCGTCTGCGATGGCGCCGTCGTCTCGCCCTCCTCCGAATCCTCCGCCGTGGTCAGCTCGTCTTCGCGATACGCCCAGCGCGACACCCAATTCTTTCCGTCATGGTACTGGAACTTCAGGCACTTGATTTCCGGTGCGAACGGTTCCTCGATGCCGGGATTCAGGTCGATAACGTTTTCGTCCGTCATTTCGTTCACCGGTTCGAGTTCGATCGGCTTATAGCCCACGGTGATCTTGATCGCCTGAGGCAGCGAACTCATCCCCTGGGTCAACGAGGGGCGTCCCTCGTGACCCAGGATCCTCCACTCGCGGCGGAACAACCCGGCGACCGCCGGCACTTCCGTGCCGTCCTCCAATTCGGCGTATTCGTCCTCGTAGATCTTCAGGTAGTAGCGCACCTCCGTCAGATCGTATTGCAGCGTGCGATAACGGTCCTGAATCTTGCGACGCTCGTAGATTTCGCGATCCGGCACGGTCATACACAAGATCCGGATCGAGTTCTTGTCGCCCGAAATCGACGACCCAAACGCCGCCGCCTGGCGGACTTCATTGGCGATGCGGTCGATCACCACGCGGGCAAGCTGCGAACGGGCCGCTAGCTCGCGTCCGGTGGCGTCGGCCATAATCGTCGACTCGGTGAAGACGTAGAGCGCCGCCAAGACGAGCCCCATGAGCATGAGGGCCAAAAGCACCTCAAGCAGCGTCACGCCCGCGATCCTCGGCGCTCGTCGCGATACCATCGCTCGACCTCTCACCCGCGCCCTCGGGATCACCTGCCGAACCGGTTTCCACCCGAACGCCCGCCCCCTCGGGGACGCCGTCCCTCCGCGTCCGGGTTCCTCCACGGAGGCACCGGCGCCGCATCCCCGCCGCCTTCACTCGCTCCCGCGCCGGCGGCTCCCGTCGGCGCGTTGCTTCTGAACTGGTCCAACGGCACGCCGACTATCCGTGCGTGTTCGACCAGTTCGTCGAAACTCAGACCGGATTGCTCGGCCTGTTGGAGGAGTTGATCGAAATCCATGCCCTGCTGCCGGGCATACTGGCGCATCCGTTCCACGTCGTAGCCCGCCCGGGTCGCCTGGTCCAGCAAGGAACCGGGCGCCTCCGGCTCACCGCCGGGTTCGCCGCCCTCTCTCCCCTCGCCTCCGCCGCTGCCGGGCATTCCGGGGAGTCCGGGCACGCCGCCCGCGCCTCCCAGCATCCCCATCAGGTTCCCCCATTGCCCTTGAAGCCCGCCCGCCCCGGCGCCCGAAAGCATCTGCTGGAAAATATCGAACCCACCGCCACCCGGCATCTGACCGGTCAGGCCACTCATCCCGCCGCCCGCCAACAGGGAAAGGACGCCGGGCATCATCATGAGCCCCAACACGTCGTCCGTCGTCAGTTCGCCGATCGCCATTCGGATCTCGTCCAACGGGACCTGCTCGCCCGACAGAAATCGCTGCAGAATCTCCTGGATCGGACCGGGCAGCGCCGCCAGCACCTGTTCAAGCTCGGGCGGAATCTGCGCCGTTCCTCCGCTCATCCCCGGGATCGGAAGCCCGCCCGTCCCCTCGCTCAGCCCCAGGGAAGCGACCTCATCATCGCTCGGGATCCCCAGCCCTCCCCGATCCAATTGCGGAATCGTGGTCCGAAGGGTGTGCACCGTGTGCAGGGTCTTGTAGTTCTCCACCGACTTCTCTTCCGGATTTCCATGGAGAATCTCAACCGTGATCAGCAGCAGATTGGGGATCTCCGTCGGTTCCTGTTTGACCCGCCAGCCGAACCCGGGGTACCGCTCCTCAAACGTCCCCTCGCCCTCCTCGCCGCGAAGTCGAATGAGGCGGCCGCGATCGTCGATGGCCGGCCCCAATTCCATTTCGGCGATGATCCACTCGGTCAGCATCAGGGCGCGGTTCAACTGGTCGGTGTACTCCGCCGACTGCAGCGAGGCGCTGACCTGACCGCCGATGGTGGCAATCGCCATCGTCAAGAAGGCGATGGAAATGAGTACCTCCAGCAGCATGGCGGCCCGCCGGCGCCGGGAGCCGGTCCGAGGACATGTCGGAGCCGGAATCCACGAACCGGTCGTCCGTGCACGACCCGTCCTTCTGAATTTCGGATTCCGGATTCTGGGTTCTTCCACGGCGTTCACTACCTTGCCCCTATTTCTCGCCCGCGAACGATCTTGTGCTCCTCCTTGTTCGCCTCGTATTCGGCGGCGATTTCCTCTCGCTCCGACTCCGTCGGTGTCCGTCGCCAGCCGACGGCGCCCGTCCGACCGTCGATGGAAATCTCCCACGTTTGGAACTCGCCGTCCTCGTTCTCCGTGCCGTCGGTCAGGTAGATCGTCGCCCACTCCGCCGTTCCGTCCGTTTCGAACACCACCGCCGGGCGAACAAGGTCCTTTTCCTCCTCCGTCCCGGCGTTGGTCATGTCCTCCTCGAACATCTCCTCCGTTTCGCTCTCCTCATCGAACATCTGGCTGATGCCGTTGGCGATCTGGCGCATTTCATCTTCCAGCTCGTTGGGTTCGTTCGGCTCCGGCCGACCCAGGACGACCTTTAGGCATTGCATCCCCTCTCGAAGCGTTTCGCCATAGGCCCACAGTCCTTTCACCGGGGTGAAGACGCCCGGCTGGCCCAGCGGATCCTCTTCGACCTCGACGATCGGCTGAAGGGTGGTCTCTTTCTCCTCGGCCTCCTTGTAGGCGCTCTCATCGGCCCAGCGGATGCGGTACCGCTTGCCGTCGTTCATGGCGTGGGCGCGGGTCATTTGGATCAGGCTCCGCATCTGCGAAATCGAGTCGTCGATCCGCCGCTGCTTCATCTCGCCCGTGAACACCGGAATGGCCAGCGTCGACAGAATCAGCACCAGCGCGATCACGATCAGCAGCTCTATCAGCGTGAATCCGCGCAAAGGGCCGGATCCGCACGGCGGACCCAGCCCTCCCGGCCGAATGGATCGTTTTCGCGTCACCATGGACTGCCGCTCGGCGCGCCAAACCAAACGCATCAACCTCCGGCAGTAGCCAAGACCACGCTACCTGCGGGACGTCTCGGAATCGTCCTGCCAGCCCTTGATGTCGTCTTCGGTACCGTCTTCGCCGTCCGGCCCGACACTCCAAAGATCATAGGTGTCTTCACTGCGTTCGCCGGGGAAGCGATACCGATACTCGTAACCCCACGGGTCTTTCAGCGAGCCTTCACCATCGATGTACGGCCCCTTCCATTTCTTGGCCTGTTCGTCATCCTCCGGCTTCTCGATCAGTTTCTTGAGGCCGTCTTCGCCCTCGGGATACTTTCCGATCGCCATCCGGTAGAGGTCGAGGGACTTGGCGATGGGGCCGGTGCGGCCGATGGCCGCCTTGGCCGTGTCGATCTTCGCTTGGTCACTGACGCCGATGAACCGCGGCAACACGAACGCCGCCAGCAGTGCCAGAATGGCAATCACCAGCAACACCTCGAACAGCGTGAACCCACGTCGCTTCTTGCTGGACATCATGACTTCTCCTGTGTTTCAACTCCTCGTGTCAGACGCTTTCCGTTCGATAGGCCCGGTCCTCCGAGGACCAGACCTTCGCACACACAGACTAACGGGCGGCCGTCGTGCTCATTGTCAGGATCGGGACCAGAATCGCCAGGGCGATGAAGAGTACCATGACGGCCATCACCAACAACAGAACCGGTTCAAGCAGCCGAACTCCCAGATCGATGACCCGCGCCGCGCGGGCCTCGTTGGCGTCTGCGATGGTCACCAGAACGGTGTCCAGCGTGTTCGCCTCCTCCGCGACGGCGATCATGTCGATCACGTCAACGGGAAACAGGCCGCTCTGCCCCAGCGGACCCGAAAGCGTTTCGCCCTTGCGCACGCTTTCGGCCGCCTTGTCGATCTCCTCGCCGAGCACCAGGTTGCCGGCGGAGTCCTTGCTGATCTTCAGGGCCTGCAAGATCGGCACGCCGTTCGCCAGCAACGTCCCCAGAATGCGGCAGAACCGGCAGATGGCCACGATCGTCACGATCTTGCCCACCACCGGAAGCTTGAGCTTGATCCGATCAAACATCTTGCGACCGGCTTCGCTCCGGATGTAGGGCAGAATCGACAAGATCGTCACAATGAAACCACCCAGCACGAACACCCCGTAACTGCGAAGGAAATCGGTGACCGCAAACAGGATCTTCGTCAGCGCCGGAAGCTGTCCCTGCGATTCCAGCTTGGTGAGGAACGGCCGGATCTTGGGCACGACGAACGTCAGCATCATGATCACGACGCCGAAACCGGCCGTCATCAGCATGATGGGGTAGACCATCGACCCGACCAGTTTGTTGCGGAGTTCGTTCTGTCGCTCTACGAAGACGGCCACACGGGAAAGGACCTCTTCGAGAAACCCGCCCCGCTCGCCGGCCCGAATCATCGAAACGTGCAGCTCGCTGAACGCATGCGGGTGTTTCTCCATCGCCTCGGCCAGTCCCAGCCCACCGGCCACGTCGTCCCGGACCTCGCGGAGGATCTCCACCATCGCGGCGTTGGCGTTCGCCTTCGCCAACACATCCAGCGCCCGAAGCACCGGAACACCCGCTCGGAGCAAGTCTGCCAACTGCCCGTAGGCCTGTCCGAGCAGCGAAAGCTTGATCCGCTTGCGCCGCCCGGGAACGATCGAACGGGTCGCCAGACCCCCTTCGCGGACCTCGATCGGGAACAGTTGCCGATCGTCCAGGCTCCGCAGGGCAGCCTGCTGGTTCTCGGCGGTCAACACGCCGGTCAGTTGCTCCCCTCGAACATTCCGAGCTATGTAGCTAAATGTAGGCATTTCTCAATCTTACGCGTCTTTACTGCCCCCTACTCTATCGCCTGGTGCGAGCCAGTCAATGGTGGTGTCAGTGGGCGAGCGTCGCTGACAGGTAGCACCGATTGAATCGGGCATGAACGGGTCCGAAACCTATGGGTTCAAATCGTCCCATCACCCTATTCTACGCACCCGACGGCGGGCAGATGCAAAGGTCGGCTCGGTCGAGCGAGGGCAAGCAAACGCGTCGGCAATCGCTAAATTCTTATGGGACGGACGTTTCCCGAACGAACACGATCAACCCCTTTCACGAACATCGCCGCCCCACATAAAAACATACGCCCCGCCCATCAGGCGGGGCCGCATGCGTCATGGTCGGATGACAACGTTGTCCTGTCCTTTCAAATCCGCGCGGATCAAAGCGGCTACGACCGGGTGGCTCGTACGACCTCTTCGATGGTGGTCTGTCCCTCGCGCACCTTGTCAAAGCCATCCTCTCGCAGCAGCTTCAGGCCATTACGGCGGGCGACTTCCAGAAGCTTGCCGGCCGACGCCCGCTGGACGATCAGCTCGCGAAGCTCCTCATTCATGAGCATCAGCTCATAGATGCCGATTCGGCCGACGTACCCCTTGTTGAAACACGTGCGACAGCCCTTGCCGCGGTAGAGCTTCTGTCCCGGCTGATACTCGAAGTCGGGCGGCAGGGCGGCCGGATCGGGCTCGTATGCCTCCCGACAATCCGGACAGATGCGCCGGACCAGCCGCTGAGCCATCACGCCTTCGACCGAGCTGCTGATCAGGAACGGCTCGACACCCATGTCGAGCAACCGCGTGGCGGCCGTCGCGGCGTCATTGGTGTGCAACGTGCTGAAGACGAGGTGACCGGTCAACGACGCGTTGATCGCCACTTCGGCCGTCTCAACATCGCGGATTTCGCCGACGAGAATGACGTCCGGGTCATGCCGCAGGAACGATCGCAAGGCGCTGGCGAACGTCAACCCGATCTTCGGCAGCACCTGAACCTGATTGACGCCCTCCAGCACGTATTCGACCGGGTCCTCAATCGTCAGGATCTTGATCTCGTCCGATACGATGGTTCGCAGTGCCGCGTACAACGTCGTCGTCTTACCGCTTCCCGTCGGTCCGGTCACGAGAATGATGCCGTGAGGCTGGTTGATGAGGCGATCGAACATCTCTAGCGTCCGCTGGCCCATTCCGAGATCCTTCAGGGCGACCAGCGACCGCTGCTTGTCCAGGATACGGAGCACCACGCCTTCGCCGAACGCCATCGGGATGACGCTGACGCGGAAATCGATCTCGCGACCCTTGAACTTCACCTTGAAGCCGCCGTCCTGGGGCAGACGTTTCTCGGCGATGTTCATGTTGGCCAAAATCTTGATGCGGCTGATGATTGCCGCCTGGAATCGTCGGATCTGCGGCGGGACGTTCGTGTTGTGCAACACGCCGTCCACCCGATAGCGAATCTTCAGATCGTGCTCGAACGGCTCGATGTGAACGTCGCTGGCCCGTTCGGTGATCGCCTCCTCCAGAATTTCGTTGACCAGCTTGACGACGCTGGCCTCCTGGGCCATCGCCTCGATGTCGCCGTTTTCGTCGACACTGTCGGAGAGAATCTCCATCTCTTCTTCATCGATCATTTCCCCGATCGTGTCGCCGCCGATCCCGTAGTGCTTCTTGATGACGCGATCGATCTCGGACTGCGCGGCGAGCACCGGCTCGACCTTCAGCCCGGTCATCATCCGCAACTCGTCGAAGGCATAGACGTCGAAGGGATCGCTGGTGGCCACCTTGAGCGCGTCGGCGGTCCGCTCGATCGGAATCAGACCGCGCTTGTGCACCAGCTTGCTGGGCATCGCGCGGAGCATCTCGACGTCGATGTTCATCTCGGACAAGTCGACGACGGGCAAACACAACTGCTCGCCGAGGACGTCGAGGACGTCGCGCTCGTCGACGAAGCCCATCTTCACCAGGATACGATCAATGCGATCCGTCGGTGTCTTCCGGGCAGCCATCGCCTCTTCCAGATTGGCCGAGGAAATCTTGCCCTTTCTGAGCAGCATCTCACCGACATTGACCGCTACACTGCCTACTGACCCTGCCACAACACCACCCTTTCCCTGAAAAGCTTAATGCGCCGGGCCGACCTCCATTTCGACCGGTTTTCCCCTCTTCCACCAAGTTTCGTACAAGACCCTTTCAGATAGGCGCTTGCGCGCGCACTTACGATGCCCCGTCGATGCCCTGGGTTTGAAGCTTATAACCCCGTCACAACAAACCGTTGCAGAAAAATCAATAAAGCGAAACAGTATTAGAAATATAGCGTTGATCGTGGCCAACGGCCGCAACTCCCCCCTCGGTTCCGTGGAGCGTCTCCGGAGCCTGCCCCTGTCCTCCGATGGATTATATGCCGTCGGTCAATCGTCGGCGCGGAATCGCCCGGATTTTCCCGGGGCAAGCATTGGGCGACCAACCACGCGTGCTTGCCCCCCAAAAAAACGAACGCTCGGACTACTCGACCGTCAGCTTGAAGTTGCCCAGTCCGTAGACGCCGGCGCCTGCGACGACATCCTGGTTGTCCTTGAAGACGACGACGCTCTTGTCATACACAATGATCTCGGCGATGTTGGGCACCTGAAGGTCTTTGCCGTGAACTTCATACTTGACCAAGCGGTTCGGTCCCTTGTAGATCACCACGCCCTGGTCGGCCTTGTCGCCGGCGGCGGCGGCGAGCGCCTGCCCACCGGTCGATCCGCCGTCGCGCGAACCGATGACCCAGCCGATCAGCAGGAATGCCACGCACATCCCGATCATGAACCACTTGCTCTGCATGTCTGTCGCTCCTTGATCACGACGCCACCTCGCTCTTTCGCAACGGCCCGATGCCGTCCGATACCGGCGAGCATTGTACTGGTCAAACCGTCTGCGAGCGAGTATGGTCACCGCGAACAGGCGGGTCCTGGGTTCCGGAAATCAACGACGCGACGGGTATGGCGCCGCGCCCCGATACGCGGAACGCGAGGCGGCTTTCCTGAAACACCGTGGCGGATGCACCGTGGACAGGACTCGCCTCAATCCCCCCAGCTCAAGGGGGGAAGAAGCGTCAAGAGTGACTTGTGAGACTCGTCCGTACGGAAAGGAACTGATGATGGCAAAGAATCGTCCTGCGTCACCGTTCGCATTACGTGAAGAACATCGAATGTTTCAGGGCATGCGCGGCTCGTTGCGGACGTACGTTCGCATCGTGGGCATCACATGCTCGCTTCTCGGTACGGCCTTCGCCCAGTCGGCGGCGGAGGTACTGAACGTCCGATCACACGGCGCCAAAGGGGACGGACAGGCCGACGACACGGCCGCGTTCCAGCAGGCGCTCGATGCGGCCGCCAAGGCGGGCGGCGGGGTGGTGTATGCGCCTCGCGGCAACTACTTCTTCGCCGGACATCTGAACGTCCCGCCGGCCGTCACGCTGAAGGGCGTTTGGGAATCCGTCCCGGCGCACAATGGGATCCGCGACAAGGGCCTGCCCAAGCCGACCGACGACGGCACGACCTTCCTGGTCACCGAGGGCGAGGGCAAGGAAGACGGCCCGCCGTTCATCACGCTCAACACCAACGGCACCCTCAAGGGCGTCGTGATCTACTACCCGAAACAGAATGAGGACGACACGCCCAAGCCCTATCCCTACGCGATCGCCATGCGCGGCAAGAACCCGGCTGTCTTGGACGTTGAGTTGCTCAACCCGTACAACGGAATCGACACGGCCGGTAGCGAGCGGCATCTGATTCGCAACGTGTCCGGCCAACCGCTCCGCCGAGGCATCTGGGTCGACGCCATCTACGACATCGGACGGATCGAGAACGTGCACTTCAACCCCTGGTGGAGCATGAAGAAGGCCTTCGCTTGGCAGATGGCCAACGGCGAGGCGTTCATTTTCGCACGGACCGACTGGCAGTACGTCCTGAACACCTTCTGCTTCGGCTACAAGGTGGGCTACAAGTTCGTCGGGTCCAAGGCGGGCGTCTGCAACGGCAACTTTCTCGGCTTGGGCGCCGACGACTGTTGGACGGCCGTCGTGGTCGAGCAGAGCGCGCCGTGTGGCCTACTGATCACCAACGGCGAGTTTGTCTCATTTCACGGACCGGACCCAACGATGGTCGAGGTGACCCAGACGCATCACGGCGCCGTGCGGTTCGTCAACTGCGCCTTCTGGGGACCGTGCAACCAGATCGCCCGTATCGCCGGCCGGGGGACGGTCGGCTTCAGCGACTGCACGTTCACGCAGTGGGACGAGAAGAAGGAAGGCCGCCACGCCATCCAGGTCGAAAGCGGTACCGTTTTGGTCCGCGGCTGCGACTTCCAGCAACCCAAGGCCCAGGTCGAGCTAAAGGAGGGCGTCCGCCGAGCGGTGATCACGGACAACATCTTCCGCGGGCCGGAACGGATCGTGAACAACAGCAAGGGCAACGTGCGGATCGCCAACAACGCGGGAGAATAGGGGGCGTGAACGAAACGAACGTCCGAATCGGACCGACAACGACGGAGTAGGAATCAGGGTTGGTCCACAACCTCGTCCACACATCCGAACGGGCGGGACCACCCTGCGGGACTCGCGCCTGGGGCGATGACGCCCACCCGGCGTAGGGGATAAGGAATGGCGGACACGAACAGGTGGCAGTCACCGGTCAATAAGCCGTTGCATCCGTTCCCGGGATAGGGAGCGAGTCTGTTCGCGCCTCCGACCACGGCGTCGCCACTCCAACGTTTGCCCGAAGGCAGCGGTTTCTCTCGCGGCTCAATACCCGGTCCGGACGTATCCCTGGCGAGGTTTCGCCCATGCCCTCGCGGGTAGGGACTCACAACTCGGGGCCGCTGTGGGCCGCTAACGCTTCAACGGATGGCCCTTTCATTCACCCCACCTTCGCCCGGCACCCGGAGGTTCCACAATGACCTTTCATCTTGCGACAGGAGGGGGCTCGGAACGAGTCTTGCGGAACAGGTCGCAACGGCCCCGGCAAGCTTCGAGCGACTGCGAGCCCTTGGAGACAGTCCGACCATCGGCACGCAGGGCGGCATGATATCGGATTCCCGAAACCAGCCCAGATCCCGGCCGGCAATCCTCGCTCAACAGAGGGGTACGACACTCAACCGTGAATGACGTCACGAATTCTGCAACTGGAGGTTCTTGATTCGCTGCTCGCGGTCGTGCGCCTTTAAGGCGTTGATCAGCTCATCCATCTCGCCCTGAATGATGCGATCGAGCGTGAAGTTTTCGTTGATCCGGTGATCGGTGCACCGGTTCTGCGGGAAGTTGTACGTGCGGATCCGCTCGCTGCGATCGCCCGACCCGATCATGGTCCGGCGGGCCGTGTCGCGTTTCTCCTGCTCCTGTCGCATCTGAAGGTCGAGTACACGCGACATCAGCAGCCGCCGCGCCTTGGCCCGGTTCTTGTGCTGGCTCCGCTCATCGCGCATCGACACCGTGATGCCGGTGGGAATGTGCTCGAGGCGGATCGCCGAGCTGACCTTGTTGACGTTCTGCCCGCCCGGACCGCCGGCACAACTCACATGCTCGATAACGTCCTTTTCCCAGTCGATCTTGACCTCGACTTCCTCCGGCTCGGGTAGGACGGCCACCGTGGCCGCCGAGGTGTGAACGCGACCCTGCGCCTCCGTCTCGGGTACGCGCTGCACGCGATGACCGCCGCCCTCGTAGCCTAGGTCGGAGTAGACGCCCTGGCCTTTGAAGTTGATGATGATCTCGCGGAACCCGCCCATGTCCGTCGGCGAGGCGTCGAGCACCTCGTACTTGTAGCCCTTCGTTTGGGCAAAACGCAGATACATCTCGTAGAGGTCGCGGGCGAACAATGCCGCCTCTTCGCCGCCGGTGCCCGCCCGGATTTCCATGATGATCGAGTCGATGTCGGCCTCGTTGCCCATGACCAACATCCCCGTCAGGTCCTCGATCGCCCGGGCGGCCTTCGCCTGAAGTTCGGGAAGCTCCTGCTCGGCGAGTTCCTTCAATTCCGGGTCGCCCTGGGGATCGGACATGATCGCGTTGGCCTCTTCGATTTGCCGTTCCACCTGGCGGTAGGCCCGAAACGGCGTGACGATCCGCCGCAGCGAACCCTCCTCCTTGCTCAGCTCGACGATGCGGACCGGATTGGAGGCGACCTCCGGGCGGTTCATCTCGTTGAGGACGTCGTCATATCGGCGCGCAATTTCATCGAGGCGGGCGATCAGTGCGTTCTGGCCACCGGAAGCCGTCATCCCTGGCATTCCTCGGTCGTCGAAAGGTGCGTCGTGCTCACCGAACGAAAAGTCACGCCGTGTCACCCGTTCGCACGGATCACACGGCGTGGTCATGTGCGGCCGACGCTAACCCTTTGCTGCTTTGGCCTTGCCCTTGGCGGGCGCCTCGGACTTCTTGAAGTACGTTCCGCCGAACTTCTTCTGGAACTTCTCGACGCGGCCGGCGGTGTCGACGAACTTCTGCTTGCCCGTGTAGAACGGGTGACAGGATGAGCAGATTTCCACGTTCAGCGTGGGTACCGTCGCCCGCGTCGTGAACGAGGCCCCACAACCGCAGGTGACCTTGCATGGCACATACTTTGGATGAATACCTTCCTTCATGACACAGCCCCTTATCCCAAGATCCTTCATACTACCAATGATCCGCTGCCGGTACAACTAGTCTTCCGCGCGGTAACGACGTGTGCATTGGCGGATCCTTGGCGGCGCAGACTTGTTCACCGGTCGCTCTCGATCACCGCGGGGGGCGCTTGCCCCACGGTTTGGGGCCAAGGCTCGCCGATGAGGAACTCTGCAAGTCTCTAAAAGGAAAGTGCTTAAGGTAATCACCGGTCGGCCGTCATCTATCCTGTCCTGGCGGGAAGGTCTTCTTGTGTCCGATCTCGACGCCTCGCCCTGCGGCACCAGCAGGATTCACAAACGGTTCGAGTTTACACCCGTTCGCACGATTCTCCCATCCCAGGAGCTTCAAGCCGTGGCCGAACAAACCGGATGTGGGCCCAAGCCGAATGGTCCGCTTGTCCCGAATGTCGTCGTTCGGCCGGCGACACCCGCCTTGTCTCGTGCCGTGTTGCCTCATATCTTATTCGGTGTCGCAAACCCGAAGGCATGCGCAAGAGGACCCTCGAGCGGCTCGACGACCCGTGAACACCCTTGAACACAGCGAATGGCCTCGTCAAAGGGCCGCCGGCCTGATCGCAGGGGTATTGTTGCTTCTGCCGGCGGTCATGCTCGCGCCTGCGTGGCGGCTGTGGGGGCTGTCCGCACTGGAAGACGGGCTCCTCTACTATTTCCCCCAGCGGGCGTGGTTCGCACAGATCGTTCGCGGCGGCGAGTGGCCCCTGTGGCAGCACGGGACCTACGGCGGGTTTCCGGTCTTCGCCGACCCGCAGACGGCGATGTACTATCCTTTCACCTGGCTGTTCCTGATTCTTCCATCCCCGTGGGCGTATTCGCTGTCGATCTCGCTGCATCACTCGCTGGCCGGCTGGCTCATGTATCGTCTGTGTCGGGGGATGGGTCGAACGAGGCAGGCTGCCGTCCTGGCGGGCATCCTCTGGATGCTCTGCGGCTTCATGTTGGCCCACCGCGAACACCTCACGATGCATCACGCGGCGGCCTGGGCCCCGGGCGTCCTATGGGCCTGGGAACGGTGGGCGAGGACCGGCCGTCCGCTCCACTGGGCTGTCGGTGTCATTCTCGTCGTTTTGCAGATCCTGGCCGGACACGTGCAGATTCCACTGATGACCGCGCCGGTCGCGCTGGCGCTGGTAATCGCCGCCGCGCCGCGCCGCCGAAGGATGTGGTTGTGGTGCGTCGCGGGGTTCGTCGTGGCCGGCGTGATCTGCGCGGTGCAGATCCTTCCCGCCCTGCAACTGATGGCCAACAGCGCCGATCGGCGCGATTACAACGCCACGATCTGGAACTCGCTGGCATGGCGATCGCTGATCCTCTTCGTCTTCCCCATGTTGTTCGGCCAGCGGACGCCGAACTTCTACTCCGTGCCGTGGTTTGGTCCGTCGCATCAATGCGAACAGACGGGGTACGTCACCATTCTCGGTTTGGCGCTGGCAGCCGGGGGGGCGATCATGTTGTGGCGTCAGGACCGCCGCATGCGGACGTGGGTCGCCATCGCCGGTGTCGCGATGGTGCTCGCCCTCGGTCGAAACGCGTACCTCTATCTCGTCCTCATGCTCATTCCGCTGTTTGACGTCTTGCACACGCCGGCCAGGTGGCTGTTGGTGGTCGACCTGGGGCTGATCGTTCTGGCCGCGGCGGGCGCGGACGCATTGATCAGGCGAATGGGCTCAGAGGACCTCTTCGAGCGGGTCTGGCGACGCTGGGTCCCCGAGGGTACATCGTGTCTTGCTTTGGTCTGCATGGGACTCTACGGGTGCATCTGGTATTTCACAACCGGCCCGACCACCCGCTTCGGAGACCCGGCCGTAACGCTGCCGTTCCTCTTGGTGGTTGTCACGGGTCTGGTGATCGTGCGTCTGAGTCGGTCCGCCGGGCGTATCGGGTACGTCGTGTTGGTGGTGTTGTCGATCGTCGACCTGGCCACCGTGGCGCCGTTTCTGGATGTCTCCACGCGCGGCGTTGAAGCGATTACGCGTTCGTCGGCGGCCGAGACCCTTCTGGAGGCCGACTACCGTCCTGAACGGGGTCGGGTGTGGACGTTGCCGGGTGATCCCTATGTTCGGCCACGCGACTGCTTGATGCCGGCAACGAATCTGCTGGACGACATACCGACGTTCAACGGCTACGGGCCTCTGCTTCCCCAGGAGCATCGCGAACTGATGCGGTTTGAACCGTGGGGTGTTTCGGATGAAGCAGCCGGGTGGTTGGCTCGCCCTGAGGTGCTGGCGCGCCTCGGTGTCGGTTACGTCGTGCTTCGCGATCCGAACATACCGCTCGAAGCGCTCGGCAACGGCTGGGAACCTGTCCGCGAGCCGAGAGCGAACATCGAAGTTTACCGCAATCGAGTGCCCGCCCATCCGTGGTACGTAACCGATCGGTACGTAGCCCTCCAAACCGAAAGCGAGTTGTTCGCGGCGCTTCGATCGCAGCGGGGAGAGGCAACCCCGACGTGCATCCTTCGGGGTGGCGGCCCAATGCCCGAGTGCAAGGGAACGGCGAGGATCCTCAGTCAGTCGATTCGCACGAATCAGGCCGAATTCCTTGTCGAGTCCGGCGGACACACGCTGCTGGTGTGGCTCAACCGGTGGTACCCGGGCTGGCGCGCGACAATCGATGGCCGGCCTGTCGACATCCATCGGGCGGACGGCATGGGTCAAGCCGTGTTCATACCGCCGGGTGAGCATCGGGTTGTCTTCGCGTTCCTGCCGAAGATCCTGACCAGCTCAGCTCTTCTCTCGCTGCTTGGTCTGGTTCTGTTGCCGGTATTGGCCCGATTCTGCGTTTCACGATAAATAAGGTTATAATACTTGTTGATTAAGGTGGGTGAAGGCGGCATGGCTTTTTTTGACGGGATGATCGAAAGGTTGCCGTCTTGTAAGGTGCGAGAGGATCTAATAGACAGGTTGAGGTATTGTCGATAAGGAGTTTTCGACAAGCATTAAGGAGGCACACAGATATGTGTCAGACGAGGTACAAGCGGGTTGGCGTGTTGGGCGGGCTTGGGCTTCTTGCTGCCGTTGTTGCCCTGAGCGCTTACGTGGGTCTTGGCTCTAGAGACGTCCGTGCCCAGGAGCAGCCGACGATTGCCGGACCGACGGAGGAGGAGATCGCACGCGTTGAGGCGATCAGCAGCGTGTTCCGCAAGGTGGCTCAGAAGGTCACCCCCGCCGTCGTCCGGATTCGAGTTGAGGCTGGAACGGCGAAGTCGGATAAGGAAGACGCGGAAGACTCCAAGGATTCCAAGAAGCGGGACATCCCCGACGAACTCCGCAAGTTCTTTAGGGACCACGGTCTGCCCGATATTCCGCGCCAGTGGCGGATGCCGGACTTCAGGCAGCGCCTCGGCATGGGCAGCGGCGTAATCATCGATGCTCGGAACGGTTACGTTCTCACGAACAACCATGTCGTCGACGACGCCGATCCCAAGGAAGTCACGGTCACGACGGCCGATCAGCGACGGTTCAAGGCCGAGTGGATCCGCACCGACGAGATGAGTGACGTCGCCGTGATCAAGTTGAAGAACCCTGAGCGATTGTCAGAGCTGAAGCTTGGCGACAGCGACAAGGTTCAGGTCGGCGATTGGGTCATTGCCGTCGGCAGCCCGTTCGGAGAAAGCCTGAGCAAGACGGTGACCTTCGGCATCATCTCGGCAAAGGGCCGCGATATGCTCGGCCTGGCCATCGACTACCAGAACTTCCTTCAAACGGACGCCGCGATCAATCCCGGAAACAGCGGCGGACCGCTGGTGAATATGCGTGGGGAGATCATCGGACTCAACACGGCGATCGCCTCGGGCACCGCACAGTATGCCGGCGTGGGCTTCGCCTTGCCGTCGAACATGGCCAAGTGGGTCATGACCCAGCTCATTGAGCACAGCAAGGTTGTTCGAGGCTACCTGGGCGTGCAGATTCAGAACCTCGAGGACCAGCCCGGCCTGGCCAAGAGCTTCGGACTCAAGTCGGATAAGGGTGTCGTGATTACCGATGTCATGGGCTCCCCGGCCAAGGCGGCGGGTCTGAAGGCCGGCGACGTCATCACCGGGATTGACGGCAAGGAGGTCGCCACGACGACGGAACTGTCGGGTCGGGTGGCGATGCTCCGCCCGGGCACGAAAGCGAAGTTCCAGGTTTGGCGCGAGGGCAAGCCGAAGGACATTGAGGTTACTGTCGGCCAGCAGCCCAAGGATTTCCGTCCCCGTGGTGGTCCGCTGCCGCGCGACGGTGAATCGGGGGATGAGGTGGCGGGCAAGATCGACAGCCTGGGGATAACGGTGGTCCCGCTGGATGAAACCAACGGCAAGAAGTACGATTGGAAGGGCACCGAGGGCGGCCTTCTCG
Organism: uncultured Planctomycetales bacterium; assembly: GCA_964596165.1. GTDB lineage: Bacteria > Planctomycetota > Phycisphaerae > UBA1845 > JAFGLZ01 > CAYUQT01. The sequence goes on from CAZQTW010000089.1 coordinate 20,249, forward strand.
TAACGGAGGTTGACCCCGGGGGTGTGGCCGGCCGTGACATTTCCGTGGGCGATCTGATCCTCCAGGTTCATGACAAGCCCGTCAAGTCGGTCGAGGAATTCCGCAAGCTGACCGGCAAGGAAGCCCTCGCGGAAGGTATTCGCATTACCGTCAAGAGCAGACGGGCAGGAGTACATTTCCTCTATCTGCAAAGCAAGTAGCAAGGAATCCTTCGAAATCGAAGCGCGCTTTCTCGAACGAGCCCATGGTCAAGCGACCATGGGCTCGCCTGTTTCCGGTCGATCGCGGAAGACAATGGGAACCCGTTCCGACCACGCGCTTGGGGGCCCTTTCCGTCGAACGGAACGCGTCGGTTATCGCCGTGGCCACATGATCTTGCGCGACACCATCGCTCCGCGAGACAACGCCTTTCTGCCTGATCATGTCCGTTGTTCTGATCCCTGGGTTCGCCGACCCGGACAAGCCGTCGCAATTCCGGGAATCTTTGACTCTGTATTAAAGCTGTCGCTAACCCCAACGCCTGTGGAGGTGTCTGATATACCGGGCCGATGGAACAAGCTACGCGCGGTAGCATCCTCAGGTCCACGGGCCGCGTAGAGGCTCACCTCTAACGATGGGGAGAGCGGGTCATGTTCTCGAAGTCACACGCAAGGCGTTCCCGAATTCAAGGTACGATCGGGTTTCTTTCTCTCGCGCTCATTATTCTGGGATTGATCCTTCTCTATGGATGCGGCACACAGGAGTCCTTCGTGCCCTTCTGGGGGGGCGGCGGTTGGGGCTATGAGGAAGGTTGGGACGAATATTACTACGAAGACGTCGGCTACTGGGAGGACGGCTACTACGTCGACTATGACGGGGGCGGGGCCTACTACGACGATGGCTACTGGGACGAAGAGTACTACGGCGACTGGGAAGACGACTGGTCCGACGACTCCTACGATGACTGGGAAGCCGATTGGGAAGATGACTGGGACGATGATTACTACGATGATTGGGACGATGATTACTACGACGACTGGTTCGACGACTACGCCGATGACTATGAAGGCGACTGGGAAGACGACTAGAGCGATGATTACTACGATGACGTAAGCGTCCCGGCGGATTTCAACCTCGATGGAGCCGCGACGGCACATCTTCAGTGGTACGCAGGTCTCAATAGCGGCTTAGGGATCGGTGTGACCCGTACTATTGGGGAACCCGGTGGGGAGCGAAACGAGGCCAATCCCGCGGCTGGCCGCCGCCTTCCATTACAAGGTGCGCGATCGGGTCGTCATCCTCAGCGAGTTTAGCGATTCGCCCCGTCCACTCGCTG
>CAZQTW010000090.1:0-20539 GCA_964596165.1 uncultured Planctomycetales bacterium
TGCTGCGTCACCTTGTCCATCTGGGCAACGGCCGTGTTGACCTGATCCACGCCCTGCGCCTGCTCGGCCGAGGCCCGAGAAATCTGGGCGATCAGCTCGGCAACCTTCCCGGCCGCCTCCCCGATCTTCGTGAAGCCGGCCGTGGTCGTCTGGTTCAACTCCACGCCGCGAGCCACGCGAGTCACGGTCTGTTCGATCAGGTCCCCCGTCTCGCGGGCCGCTTGCGCCGCACGTTGGGCCAGATTCCTCACCTCATCGGCCACCACGGCGAAGCCCTTGCCGTGCTCACCCGCACGAGCCGCCTCGACCGCCGCGTTCAACGCCAACAGGTTCGTCTGGAACGCGATCTCCTCGATCACCTTGATGATCTTGCTGATCTTCTCCGACGCTTCGGAGATCTGCATCATGGCGTTCGATGCCTCCTTCATCGCCGAATCGGCGTCGGTAATGACGTTTCGCGCCTGTGTCATGAACTCGTTGGCTTGTTTGCTGTTCTCGGCGTTCTGGCGGGCCATGCCGGCCATCTCCTCCAAGGCGCTGGAGGTCTCCTCCAGACTGCTGGCCTGCTCGGAAGCGCCTTCCGCTAAGGACTGACTGGCCGTCGCCACCTGCGCCGAGGCGTCGTTCACCTGTTCGGCACCTTCGCCGAGCCCCGTTGCGATCCGCGTTAGGACCTTGTTGATCCCGCGAGAAATCACCAGTCCGAGCCCGACGGCCAGAACGACGCCCACCATCACGGCCACGACCATGGTTACCTTGAGCGCGTTCGCCTGTGACACGGCGTGCGCGACCTGTGCGCCGGCCGTCCGAGTATTCGTCTCGACGAGTTTGTCCAGCATCGCGTTGGATTCCTGTTCCGCCTTTCGGCACTTCGTCATCGCCTGCTCGTTCGCCTTGGCGAAGAGCTTGTCCGCCTCATCGGATTCCTTGCGAATCCGCTCAAACTGCTCCGCGAGCTTGGCGATGAGCGGGCTTGTCTCCGTGCTGTAAAGATCCATCGCCTCCTTGGCTTTCCCGTCCTTCATCAACTGCTTGATCTTCCCGACGGACGCGTGAAATCTGTTGTGGGGATCCGTCACGTCGGCTACGGCGCTGTTCAGCACCGGGTTATCCGACTTGAATGTCGCTTTCCACTGCCCGAAGGCGCACTTGTGCGCGTCGTCGCCGCCTTCGAAGTGGGATTTGGAGTGAAGCATATCCGAGACCTGCCACAGCAACTTGTAGTGTCCGACGAGAAACCGTTCGATGTCTTGCCTCAGTTGCGCGGTGTTTGGGATCCCCTTCTGATCGAATGCCTTCCTGAACTGCGTGAAATCATTGTTCGCGGTCCGCCACTCCTGCCAGGGTCCGAGCAATTGCTTCCACTGCGCAACCTCCTCTTCCGGATGCTTGAGCGACTCATACGTCTTCATCGCCGCCTCATACTGCTCCCTCGCCTTGCCGATGTTGTCGTACTGCCGCTTGGCGAGCTCCGCGTCGGTATCGGCGGCGAGCAGTGTTCGCTGGGCCACCTTGATTCTCGAGGCGGCCTCTTTGATTTGCAGGAGGCTCTCAACGCTCGGCAACTGCGTGTTTCCGACGTTATTCACCGACTCACTACCCGTGTATACCCCGTAGTAGCCCACGATTCCCAGGATCAGTGTAATGCCTGCAACCCCCAGGAAAGCCGTTACTAACTTCCTGCCAATTGTCCAGGTAGACCCCATGAGTTCGTTCTCCAATTGCGCTTTTTGAATCCTCGGGCCCCGGGACCGTCCCGATGCCACCGCATTGAATCCCCTTCTTGTCCGGCCAATGGGTCGGACTGGAATTGGGGGTCTGTTTATCGTGGGTTTCCACGAGTCTCATAAGAGGCTGTCATAGAGGCCGCCGGATGCGAAAAACGCCTAAGATTTTTTGACCCTTACACATGTAATGATTGCCGCCCAACGAGTTCGGCCCCGCACGCGGGGCACGAGACACCCGGACTTCGGCAAGATATCCAGTTCAGTCGGTGGCCTCAGGAGGGCCAAAGACCACGACCCGTGGCGACTCCGAATCGACCGAGATGTCCCCAGCAGGAAGCAAAGGCTTTTACATCAAGGCAGGTTTTTCCGGGGGGGACCCTCATCGTGGCAGATCGTTCGCACCCGCGCAAGTCGGGCCGGTCGGTACGGCAAGCGGCGTCTGCTGGGAAGCCGATGGCTCTTCGCCCGACGGGTGGGAGACGAAAGGGGCATTCGGCTCACCACCCGTCGGGGAATCACCTGACGCTGAAGGAGATCAGAAGTTTTCGAACGTCTCGTCCGAGTGCGAAGGGGCGCCGACCGGTCCCGTTTCGTCCGACCCTTTCGTGGCGGCGGCATTCGACTTGACCGCTAACTGACGCGAGCCGGACGATACCGGACGGACGGTGCGATTGGACGACTTGTTCGACCCGGCGGTCGGACTACGATCGGCGGCGTCAACACCCTTGCTTACGCTGCCGCCGACCAGGGCAACCAGTTCCTCGACCATGCCCTTGACCGTCTGAGCTTGCGCACTGAGCTCCTGGGATGCCGATGACGACTCCTCCGCGTTGGCCGCGGTCTGTTGCGTCACCTTGTCCATCTGGGCCACCGCCGTGTTCACCTGATCCACGCCTTGCGCCTGTTCGGCCGAGGCTCGGGAAATCTGGGCAATCAGGTCGGCAACCTTGCCGGCCGCCTCCCCCACCTTGGTGAAGCCGGCCGCGGTCGTCTGGTTCAACTCCACCCCGCGACCCACGCGCGTCACGGTCTGTTCGATGAGGTCGCTCGTCTCGCGGGCCGCTTGCGCCGCACGTTGGGCCAGATTCCTCACCTCATCGGCCACCACGGCGAAGCCCTTGCCGTGCTCACCCGCACGAGCCGCCTCGACCGCCGCGTTCAACGCCAACAGGTTCGTCTGGAACGCGATCTCCTCGATCACCTTGATGATCTTGCTGATCTTCTCCGACGCCTCGGAGATCTGCCCCATGGCGTCGGACGCCTCTTTCATGGCCGAGTGGGCATCGTCAATGACATTTCGGGCTTGAGTCATGAAGTCGTTGGCCTGCTTGCTGTTGTCGGCATTCTGGCGGGCCATGCCGGCCATCTCCTCCAAGGCACTGGAGGTCTCCTCCAGACTGCTGGCCTGCTCGGAAGCGCCCTCCGCCAGCGACTGACTGGCCGAGGCCACCTGACTAGCGGCGGCATTGACCTGATCGGCGCCTTCGTCGAGTCCCGCAATGATCCGGTTGATGGGCTTGGTAATCCCGCGGGTGATGAAGTAGGCCAACAGGACGCCGACAACCAAAGCAATGCCCATAGCCGCCACCGAAAAGACTTTGAAGAAGGAGGCCTTAGCTGTGGCGTCTTTAGTTGCCTCGTCCCCTACGTCGACGTTGATCTTAATAATCTTGTCCAGCAGATCGTTCGCCTTTGTCTGTGTCGCGCGGCAGACCTCCATCGCTTGGTGGTTGAGCCGCTCCGCCTGCTCGCTGGCACTGCCGGTAATCTTGATCATGTGTTCGAACTGTGCGAGTGTCTTCTCCGCAGCAGGGACCATGTCTTGGGCGTAAGCTCTCTTCGCCCCGTCGATGTTGCCGGTTTTCGCGAAATCCTTGATCTTCTTGACCGATTCATGGAAGCAGCGGTGCGGCTCATCCGTCCCCTTCAGGGCAGCTGCAAGCTCGGGGTTCTCGATCTTGTGTGCCGCCCTCCACTTTCCGAACGGGCAAGCTGTATGGTCGTCGCCTCCCTCGAAAACCTTCTTGTCGTCGCACATGGTCAGGACCCGCATCTGCAGCTTGTAGTGATCGCCGCGAAACATCGCCAAGTCCCGCTCCAATTTGACGGGGTTCCCGATCTTCAGATCGTCCAGCCTCTTGGCAAGCGCGAAGAAGTCCGTGTTGTCTTTTCGCCAAGCCTGCCAGGCCGGAACGAACTCTGTCCACAGCTTCGCCTCCTCCGGCGTCTGCGGGAGCGGCTCATAAGTCTTCCATGCCGCCTCATAGGCGTCACGCGCCTTGGCGACGATGTCGTGTTGGCGATCGCGAGTGGCCGGGTCCAGATCCTGGTTAAGCAGCGTCCGTTGCGCCGATTTGATGTCGGTCCCGGCCAGTTTGATGATGTCGAGGCTCTGTACGCTGGGAAGTCGAACATTCCCCACCTCATGGATCGACTCGGCGTTCCTCAGGGCGCTGTAGTACCCTGTTCCGCCCAATACCATCGCGATGGCAATCGTACACCCGAATCCCATTCCAATCTTTGTCCCGAGCTTCATGGGATGTCTCCTTAGACCTCACCTCTGTCAGGCCCTTGCACGGGCCGGTTCCACGGACAGCAACATGATGGCCAACCCTCATTCATCCGGTCGTTTCGCCTGATTCTCATTCCCCCAACGAGGGACGCTTCGGCCGACGCCACAAAGAATCGGTGGTACAAACGCGGGAGACTACTGTCCAAATCCCACATTCTCCCCTATCCGATAATCGATGAGCGGATGAAATCAGGATCAAGGTTGCGGTACCGCGACGGCCGTCTGAATAGGAATTCTCACCCGGGGTTGCGAGCCGCGCTGGGCACCCTCGTCCCATAACCTCGATCGCGTTCCTCCCGCGCCGGAGGAAGGAGAGGAATTACTTGCAGTGTGCGGCGACCAGCCAGACGAGTTGGGCGACGGAATCGACCCCCATCGTTCGCATCACCCGAGCACGGTGATCCTCAACGGTGCGCTCGGCGATGCGCAACCGGGCGGCGATCTGTTTGTTGGCGAGTCCGTCCACCACCAGGTTCATGATTTCTCGCTCACGGGGCGACAGCTTCGCGGCACGAGCCTCCACGTCGCGACGGGTCACCTCCCGTTCGCACAATTGCCGATGGCGCTCGACGGCCGCGCGAATGCACCGCAGCAACTCGGGGGGATCGTACGGCTTCTGAACGAAGTCGATGGCGCCCTGCTTGAACGCTCGGACGGCGGCCGGGACGTCACCATGGCCGGTGAGGATGATAGTCGGCAGGTTGCACTCGCGCTCTCGCAGAACCTTCAACAAGTCAAGACCGCTCAACCCGTCCATGCGAATGTCCAAGACAAGGCAGCCGGCGGGAATAGGACTGCACGACTCGATGAATTCCTCGGCCGACGCGTAGAGCTCAGCCCGTAACCCCGCGGACTCGACGAGTTCTCGGAGCGAGTCGCGCACCGCCGAATCATCGTCGACAATGTGCACCCGGGTCTCAATCGCCATCTTCGGAGTTCCCCCGATAGGCCGGCAATCTGAACGTGAACGTCGCCCCGCGATCCGGGTTGATGTCCGCCCACAACCGGCCGTCATGGTTCTCGATGATGTTCCGGCTGATCACCAACCCCATTCCCATTCCGCCGGCCTTGGTCGTGTAAAAGGGCTTGAACAGGTTTTCTCGGGTCGCCTGCGAGAGCCCCGCGCCTCGGTCCGCGACCGCCACCTCGATCGTATTGTCCGCACGCCGATCGGTTCGGATGGTCAGTCTCGGTTCCGGTTCCGAGGACATCGCCTCCAAGGCGTTCCGAACCAGATTGACGATCACTTGCTCCAGCTCGATACGGTTGCCCCAGACACGAAGCGAGGCTTGCGCGGGTTTTACCGCAACCGGAATCCCTCGTCGACGGATCTCATGGTCCATGAACGCCAGCGTCTCATGGACCAATTCGTTGACTTCCAGCACCGCCCGCGGTTCGGGTTCGCGGCGCACGAAAGACCGAACGTTCCGGATGATCTTGCCGGCACGCTGCGTCTCGGCGGCCGTCTTCAGAAGCGTTGTCTCCAGCGCATCGATCGAACACGTCCCCGAGCCGATGCGCTTCAAGCAGGCCTCCGTGTAGCCGGCAATCGCCGATAACGGTTGCGTGAGCTCGTGCGCCAGTCCCGACGCCATCTCTCCGACGATGCCCATTCGTGCCGCGTGGGCGAGATCGGCCTCCATTCTCCGCAATTGCTCCTGCGCGGCCGCGCGTTCGGCCAGGCTGGTCTCCAGCGCAAGTCGAAGCGCCGTTAACGCGTTCTTGAGATACGACGTCTCATCCGTCGCCGGCGCGGTGGATATCTCATGATGCAAGACATCACGCGTCACCGCAGCCGCAGCCCCCGCAACTTCGGCCACGCCCCGTGAGATCCGCCGCACGATCACGAGAACCAGCAAACCGGCCGATACAATCAGGGCCCCGGTAAACCAGCCCATCCTCCTCGCTTCCGCCGCGAGTCGCTGTTCCGCGGCGGCCACTGCGGTGTCTAACTGGGTTTGCCGCAAGTCCCGGAACTCTCCCATCTCGCTCTCCAGACGATCCAGGGTGGGTTTGAGGCGGTCCCGGAAGACCCGGGCGGCCTCCCCCTTTTGTCCGGCGCCCGACAATCGAATGACCTCGGCGTGCGTTCCCGTTGCGCTGCGCAGCGTGTCCCGAATTCGGTCCAGCACCGCCTTCCCTTGTTGCGGAAGACGGTGTAGCCCGGCCAACGCAGTGAGTTGTTCCATCGCTGCCGCGTGTTGCCTTTCCATCTCCATCACGTATCGTGCCATCTGTTCCGGGCGATCCTCAACGATATGATTGAGGGCCGGCAGGCTCCACCCGCGCAGGGCAGCGTTGGCGGCGGTTATGATCTTTGCGAGAACCAGTTCGTTCTCACGCAACGACCGGATTTCCCGTCGCGTGTCGCTGATCGTCGAATGTCCACACCACGCCAGCAAAAGCATGGCTGCAACGAGCAGCAGAAAGCTCCCCAACAGCGTGTTTCGGATGGAGAGTCTCTTCATGGTGGCACATCCATGTTTCCACCTGCCACGGTCAGGATTCCTGCCATCCAGTCAACGAGAGAGATCAGTTGTTCGTTTGTACCGACCGACTACGCAGGCAAACTCGCCCATTCGCTAGTTTTATCGGCTCCAGCGTTGGCGGCCTGAAGGTCGAAGTCCCGCCGCTCGCAGCTCGTGGGAACCGACGGTCCTCGGGAACTACGACCTCTGAAGTCAGGGAGGACGAGTGTATATAGAACCACGGTATGCATCCCGGCATTCTGACAATATAGACTCTGCGACAGTACTTATCTGAAATCGGTTGTGTGCAGGGCTGCACACCCTCCAAGCCGGTCATCAAGTGCATGGGCCAGAGGAGGCAACAGGCCTATATTTTTTTTGAAAAATTCGTTAGTGCCCACTAGTCAAAGTGGGTCATGCCCCCTATAATCCTAGCAATCCCTTAACTCCTACTCCTACTGCGGGGCCCCACGATTCTCGTGGGCCCCGTCCCTCTTTTTACGCACAATCAGGTGTTTGGCCTGCGTCACTGCGCAACGTGTGCCCGGCACACAGGTATTTTCGCATCTTTCTATTTGAGGAAAATGCCTTGAGAGCAAGCGTATGCCCCGGGGAGATTCGCGCCCTATCTCTCTGTTCTGGCAGCGTTTAGTTAGCAAACGTCCGAAGAGTGGAAGCGAAACGTGCGGACTTGCGGATCACAAAGTTGACTCCCAGGGGGGGCGCGCCTACAAGATAGGTAGACCTTTCCTTCAAACGCGACCCGTCGAAAGACGGGTCTTTTTTTGGGTGTGATTCCCTCGACTTCGTTGGCCAGCCTGCAAGCCGTATTGTATGTTTCACTAGCGAGCTTTCACAGCCGCGTGACGCCTTAACGACCGGCGTCCAACGAGATTGGGGCTCTGCCCGCTGGGCGAGCCCCTCGTTATTTTTACGCCATGCCCATCCTTCCGAGTCTGCATGGACAACCTACCTGGATGATGTGCTGATACGGACAATCGCATTTCCTCAACCGCCGCAGACATTCAACTCGGGCCCTGAAAGCGGCTTCGGTTTGCGCTTGGCCATACAGGATCCATGCGACGACAGCGCCGGAAGGGTGCACGGTCGGGAGCCGCGGGACTCAGCGTACCGCAGAAAAATGGACACAAGAAGGACCGTGCCGTGACAAAGCGGTAACATTTGTGGAATACACTTCTTCCAGCGGAGTGATTGATTCAGGGTCTACTAGACGAAGGAGACGAGCCATGTATCGCTGGAGCTTGGTTGCAGGTGTGGTTGCCGTGGCTGGTGCAATGGGATCGGTTTCAAGGGCCGAATCGGCCACCGATCTCTTGGAGAAGGGGATTTACACCGAGCAGACGGTCGGCGATCTGGACGCGGCGATCAAGATCTACGGCCAGATCGTCGCGAAGAGCGAGGCCAACCGGGCGGCCGTCGCGCAGGCATACTTCAGGCTGGGCGAGTGCTACCTGAAGAAGTCCAAGCCGACGGAGGCCCGGGCCGCCTTTGAGAAGCTGATCGCGCAATTCCCCGATCAGTCGGATCTGGTCGCCCAGGCAAAAAAGCGGATCGAGACCGAGTGTCCCAAGGCAAGCCGGGCGGAAACCAAGAAGGCCGTGAAGGAGGCGATGAAGACCATCTCGACCGGCGTCGACGGCGATCCGCGTGTGCGAAAGGCGCTTGAGTCCCTGAAATCGTTCGACGAGCAACAGGTGGTCGAGGAGCTCTTGGGCTATCTTGACTCGACCGAACCGACGGTTCGCCGTTCGGCCATCTACGTGCTGCACATGGGCGGGCTTAAAAATATCGACGCGGCCGTGCCCAAGCTGCAAGGGCTCCTTTCCCACTCTGAAGATTTCACGCGCGGCATGGCGGCACTGGCGCTGGGCGAGCATAAGGCAATCGCCAGCTACGACGCTGTCTCTCAAATGGCGACGAAAGACGCTAGCGGTTACGCCCGCCGGTGCGCGGCGTATGCGCTCGGGTTGATGGGGTCCGCACAGGCCAAGCCGGTCTTGGAGCAGGTCCTGAAGGACTCCGATCCGCTCGTAAGAGGCAATGCGGAGGCCGCCATCAAGATGCTCTCCAAGGAAAACGAGGTCCGCACCACGCACCCGAGTGTCGTGAAAACGACACCGGTCGCCTTCACGGACAACGTACCTTCGGATCTCAAAGAGATCACGGTGACGTTCGACCGTCCCATGATGGACGAGAGCTGGTCATGGACAAAGAGGGGCGAAGAGACCTTTCCCGATGTGGGCAAGCCGTTCTACGATGAGGCCAAGACAACGTGCACGCTGCCCGTCACGCTTCGACCGGGCAAGGTGTACTGGGTCGGGATCAACGCCCCAGGCTGCGTGTACTTCCAGACGGCCGACCACGTGCCGGCCAAACGTCATGTGATTCTCTTTGCCACAGCAAGCGTGGACGGCAAGGCCACGCCCATCCCGGAGGGCTTGCTGAACGAGGCAAAGGCGATCAACGGTCAGGTGGGGGCGGGCAATCGTAAGTGGCCCCGCCCTTCGGCAGGCATGTCGTCCGGGAACGAACTTGTTCTCACGTACGGCAACGGGACCCTGGAGGGCAGGAACAGCATCAACGGCTCGGGGCATGCGGTCTTGTTTGAGCGTCCAGACGATGCACGCGCGGTTGAAGCGGTGGAGATCTATGCCAGTCGATACGGGACCCCTGAACCGCCCAAGGAGGACTTCCACATCTACATCCTCAACGACAAGCTTCAAGTGCTGGCCGACCTTCCGTTTCCCTATTCAATGATCTCTCGCGGCGACATGCAATGGTACAAATTCAAGATACCCTCCGTCGAGGTGACCAAGAAGTTCGCCGTTGCCCTCTCGTTCAACCCGCACCGGACCAAGGGAGTGTATCTGGGTTTCGACAAAGACGTGGATGAGACGCACTCACTCATCGGGCTGCCGGACAAGGGATTCGACAAACCCAGAGAGAAGTACGACTGGATGGTCAAGGTCCATCTGAGCAAGCAGGCTTCGAGCGGCAAGGATGGTTCGCCGTCGACGCCTGCGGGCAAGCCGGGGAAATCGCTACCGGTGTCGGAGCACCGCAAACTACTCGACGAACAAACCGCGGCCGACATCAAGAACCTGGAGAACCCCGCCGGGGCGTTCGGCGAACTGTTCCATGTCGAGGAGGAATACGAAGCGGCAGGCGACGATCAAAAGAACGCGATGCTCGACAAGTGGCTGGCCGATGCGAAGAGCAACGACAGAGACCAAAGGTCCAGGGCGATTGCCTCGCTGGGCAACGTGGCCAACAAGAAGGCTGTGCCGGTTCTGGTGGGGATCATCAAGGAATCCGGAACGGACAACCGGCCTCGGTGGCTGGCTGTTAGGGCACTCAGCAGGATTCACGACAAGTCGACTGTGCCGTTGTTGATCGGTCTGGTTGACCACAAGAACTGGAACGTCCGCACCTACGCTAAGGTCGCCCTTTGCGAGACGACAGGTGTATACTTTGGGGACTCAAAGAAGAAGTGGCAGGCGTGGTGGGAGGAGAACAAGCAGAGTCAATAAGGGTCGAGAGTTGATGTTCTGTCAGAGGGGAATTGAAGGATTGCCCGTGTTCCGAGCCGGGCGGTCTCCCGCCCGGCCAACCGGGCCGGCGACGGCCCAGCTCAGTTCGGGGGCCGAATGGCCGATACGCGGCTCAGGATGACGTCGGGACCCAGCCAGGGTTTGTGGCCCGTGTTGCTGCTGTTGTTAACTGCCGTCATCGTACCGACCGCCTGCGTCCTGTGGTTCATGACGCAGGCGATGCGGAACGAGCGACTGGCGGTTCGGCAGAAACTTCAAGACGCGTACCGCGGCCAGCTCACCGCTGTCCGAGATCGCATTGACGACCAGTGGCGAGAGAAGATGGCCGCCCTTTCGATCTCCGACCCGAACATACCGGCTGCAAGGCTGTTTGAGAGGCTGGTGACGTCGAACACGGTCGATAGCGTCATCATCTGTGACGCCTCGGGTAGTATCCGATACCCGACCCTGGCGCAAGTCACCACGACGCAGGAGGCCGAGACGAGGGAATGGCAGCAGGCCCGTGTACTCGAAGACGAGGAAGGCGACCTGAAGGCTGCAGCGGCTGCGTATGCCAAGATCGCCGAACTCGCCAAGGACGCGAGCATTGCCGCCGGTGCCCTGCTGGCCCAGACCCGTTGTCTGGCCAAGGTCGGACAGACAGCGGCCGCCATTGACATCCTAACCAAGAAACTCGCCCATGAAAGGTACCGAGATGCGACGGACGCCCAGGGAAGGCTGATCCAACTCGACGCCCTCCTTCGCGGACTCCAGCTCATGGGCGATACGAAGCAGGCCGACCAACGACGCGTGGTCGACTTGCTGGCCGGCCGACTCATGGACTACGGCGATGCCCGGATACCCGCCTCGCAACGTCGATTCCTCATGCGACAGCTTGAATCCACCGTAGCCGGATGCCGCCCATTCCCCACACTGACAGCCGAGGACTTGGCGGTCGAATGCCTCGAAGCTGCTGATCCACCGTCCGAACCGGCTCGCTTGGCACGAACGCGTCTCCGTCAGGTGTGGGCGATCCGTCCGTCAAATCGAATCGCGGTGGGGCTCTTCCGGGAACAGACCGTCTTGTCTCACATCCAGTCGCTCATCCGAAGCGTGCCTTTCCCGCGCGACGTCTCGGTCAGGATCCTGTCGCCCGACGCGGACTCGCCCGGCAAGCCGGCGTTCATCTCCGAGCCCTCGGGCAGTCATCTGCCGGGCTGGCGATTGGCGCTGTACCTCGAAGGGGCCGATCCGTTTGCGGCCGCAGCGAGCCGGCAGGTCACCGCCTACCTGTGGACAGGAGTATTGGTCATAGTCGTCCTTGCGCTGATGGCCGCCGTGGTGGCCGGCTACCTGATTCGGCAGGTGAGGCTTACGCGTCTGAAGAACGACTTGATCGCCACGGTAACTCACGAGCTCAAGACGCCGCTAGCATCCATGCGAGCCCTGGTCGACACGCTGTTGGCGGGCAACGTTCGCGACGAACGCCAGGCCCGCGAATACATCCAGCTCATGTCCAAGGAGAATGAACGACTCAGCCACCTGATCGACAATTTTCTGACCTTCTCGCGAATGGAGCGGAACAAACGGACGTTCCAGTTCGCCGAGGTGGACATGGGCGAGGCCATCAACGCAGCCGCAGGAATCGTGCACGATCGTTTCAACGGTCCCGGTTGCGGGCTCGATATACAGGTACCGGAAGACCTACCTAGGGTCCGCGCGGATCGCGACGCCATGGTGACCGTGTTCCTCAATCTATTGGACAACGCATGGAAGTACTCGGGTGACGAGAAGCACATCGATGTGCGGGCGTATGCAGAGGACGGAATGGTCTGTCTGGAAGTCCGTGACAACGGGATCGGAATGTCGCGGCGTGCGACGAAGCGCATTTTCGATCGGTTCTACCAGGTGGATCAGACACTGTCGCGGAAGGCCGGCGGTTGCGGGCTGGGACTGAGCATCGTAAAGTTCATCGTCGATGCCCACGGCGGGTCGATCAGCGTGTCCAGCCAGCCCGGCAAGGGAAGCACATTCACGATCAGATTGCCGTTGGCGATCAGTCAGGCTCCGGGGGTCGGGGATGGGGTATCGGGTCGGGAGCACGACTTCTCTCTGCCCGAGACACGAGATCCGAAACCCGAAACCCGATCAAAGTACTGAGGCAAAGGATGCCCGGTGAGACCATTCTCATTGTCGAAGACGATCAGACGATGCTCCGCGTGCTCAAGGACAACTTCGAGTTCGCCGGGTACACCGCGATCACTGCGGCGGACGGTGAGCGGGGTCTTGAAGCCGCCTTCGATGCGAAACCCAGCCTGATCGTTCTGGACATCATGCTGCCCAAGGTCAACGGTTACGAGATCTGCCGCCAAGTTCGTGGCCGCGGGCTGGACATGCCCATCATCATGTTGACGGCCAAGGGGCAGGAATCCGACATCATCTTGGGGCTCAATCTCGGGGCGGACGACTACGTCACCAAGCCGTTCAGCATCAAAGAACTACTCGCCCGCGCGAACGCCTTTCTCAGGCGACACAACCAGGGCGAAATGAAGACACACGCATTTGGCGACCTCGTTCTCGACCTGACCTCGCACAAGCTCCTTCGAGATGGCCGCGAGGTGGAGCTGACCCCCAAGGAGTTCGCATTGCTGGCCTTCTTCGTCAAGCGGGCCGGCCGGGCCGTCACGCGGGACGACATCCTCAACTCCGTGTGGGGCCACGACGTCTTTGTCACCTCACGCAGCGTCGATCGCTGTGTCAACACGCTCAGGGGCAAGATCGAGCCCGACCCTCACCATCCGACGTTCGTACAGACCATCCGAGATGTCGGATACCGATTTGAGTTGCCATAGGTTCCCGGGTGTCCGCTCCCGATGAGGAGTTGGGGGGTAGCCGCCACAAAGCCGATTCGGCTCGCACGATGCAGACCGTTGCAGGCTGTACGATTTCCGCCTACTGGCCGCAGGCCGTCAGGAATGCGGTCCGCCGGGAGTGTATCCTAACAAAAGGTTACCTTGTGGGCTTGACCGGTGTGCTCAAGTGCTTATACTGAGGGTCTGGGCTATGATGTGTTCTATTAGGCCGTGACCGGGTCGGCGGGAACGAGACGAATAGGTTGGCCCGAGTCACCTGGAGGACTGCAAGGGGCTTGGCTCTGTCCAGCCGAGCTCTGAGCTAAAGGTCGAAAACGTTGACGAGGGCGTGGCTCCGTCGCCAATCGTTTGTCAGACTTCAGACCGAGGTCTATACGGATCGTCCTGTTCGAGCAAGGGTTATGGTGAATCGGCAATCCAGCCTGTCTGAGCGGGAGACGAGCCGTGACAGATGCGTAAGTCAAGTCCGTGCCGTGGTCGGCGCGCACGATTGGCTGAGACCTTAGGCCGGTTTCCCTCGCCAACTGTTTCATCCCAGCCGCAGTCTTCCGATCGGCACAATTTGCAGGGCGATTTTGTTCAGTCCGAGGCTCTGAGGCACGGTATTGCAGGTGTCCCTCGGAACTGAGTGTTGATTGTCGGACGACCATCAATGACAGGCCAAGTGCCAGGGAGACAAAGTGTTTATGGGACCGCTGGAACTGTTAGCGGCCTCCTTCGACGTGAACTCCGCCGTGTATGCGGCGGCGGGTATCGGTCTGATTCTGGGTATCGCCATCACGTACGTCGGTCTGGAGTTTCTGAACCGGCAAAGGCGGGAAGCGATACGGCGAGAGTCGGAACGGATTATTGGGGAGGCCAACAAGGAGTCGGCCCGGATTCTTCAGAAGGCCGAAGTAGACGCGAAGGCGGAGTTCATCAAGCGCAGTGAGGAGTTTGAGCGCGAGACCGCCGAGACCCGAAACGAGATCAAGGAGGCGGAGAGGCGACTCGACAAGCGAGAGGACACGCTCGAGCGGAAGTTGGACACGCTGAACACCAAGGAGCGGGCAATCGAGAATGCGGAGCGTCAGCTCCGCGAGCGCGAGAAGCAGTCGGCGCTCAAGGAAAAGCAACTGTCCGAAACGCTTGCCCAGCAACGGGCTCAGTTGTTGAAGATCGCGGGGATGACCGTCGAAGAGGGCAGGGATCTGCTGCTCCGCCGACTGAAGGACGAGGTCGAACACGAATCGGCGGAACTCATCGACCGGATCGTGACGGAGGCCCAGGAGAACGCCGAACAAAAGGCCCGCGACATCACCATCACCGCCATCCAGCGCTATGCGGCGGAACACACGTGCGACAGCAC
Organism: uncultured Planctomycetales bacterium; assembly: GCA_964596165.1. Lineage (GTDB taxonomy): Bacteria > Planctomycetota > Phycisphaerae > UBA1845 > JAFGLZ01 > CAYUQT01. Next base: position 14,540 of record CAZQTW010000090.1, read on the forward strand.
GGTCAGCACGGTAGACATACCTTCGGACGACATGAAGGGTCGCGTCATCGGGCGCGAAGGTCGCAACATCCGGGCGTTCGAGAAGGCCACCGGAGTCGACGTCATCGTCGACGACACGCCGGGGGTGGTGGTCGTGAGCGCGTTTGATCCCATCCGCCGCGAGGTGGCCCGCCGATCGATGGAGGCCCTGATCCAGGACGGTCGGATTCATCCGGCCCGCATCGAAGAACTTGTCGAAGAGACGCGCAAGGCTCTGGACAAGGAGATCTTCGAGTTGGGCAAGAAGGCGGCCATGGAGGCCAACGTCCCCGGATTGAACCGCCGCCACTTGGATCTACTGGGCCGCTTGAATTACCGAACCAGCTACGGCCAGAACGTTTTGCGCCACAGCATTGAGGTGGCCTTTCTGACCCAGATCATGGCCGAGGAGCTGCGGTTGGACGGCGCGTTGGCCCGCCGGTGCGGTCTGCTGCACGACATCGGCAAGGCTGTCGATCATGAGGTCGAGGGCGCCCACCCGCAAATCGGGGCGGATATTTGCAAGAAGTTCGACGAGCGTCCCGAGGTTCTGAACGCCATTGCGGGGCATCACGGCGACATTGCCGCGATCAGTCCGTATACACCGCTGGTGGGGGCGGCCGATGCGATCAGCGCCTCGCGGCCCGGCGGTCGGCGCGAGTCGCTCGAACGGTACATCAAGCGCCTCGAGCAACTCGAGGAACTCGCCCACCAGTTTCCGGGGGTCAAGCAGGCGTACGCCATTCAGGCCGGGCGCGAGGTTCGCGTGATCGTGGACGCAAACAAGGTGGACGACAAAGGCGCGATCAAGGTTGCCCGGGATATCGCCAAGCGAATCGAGGACGAGATGACCTATCCCGGCGAAGTGAAAGTCACCCTGCTCCGCGAGGTGCGGGCGATCGAATACGCCCGCTAGAAAGACGGCTTAGATGCCTGTTCGCATCTTGTGTGTGGGCGATGTGGTGGGCCGACCCGGACGGCAGGCCCTCTCGGAACATCTGCCGAGACTCAAGAAGCAGTACTCGCTTGACTGCGTCCTCGTGAACGCCGAGAACGTGGCGGGGGGCAGCGGTCTGACCCCGCCGCTCTACGAAAAGCTGAAACGCTACGGCGCGAGCGTGATCACGTTGGGCGACCATGCCTACCGTCGACGCGAGGTGTACGAGATCCTTCAGAGGCATACCGATGTCCTCCGACCGGCCAACTTCCCTCCCGATGCCGTAGGGCGCGATCACGTCATCTGGGAGACCGCATCGGGCATCCGAATGGGTGTGGTCGTCTTGTTGGGGCGGATCTTCATGAAACCGCTCGTCGATTGTCCCTTCCGAACGGCGGACCGTGTGCTGAGCACGCTGCCGCACGACGTCAAGGTGGTTCTCGTGGAGATGCACGCCGAGGCAACCAGCGAGAAGGTGGCGATCGGTTGGCACCTTGACGGACGGGCAAGCCTGGTCTTCGGCACGCACACGCACGTACAAACCTCCGACGAGCGTGTGCTCCCCGGCGGGACGGCCTACATCTCGGACCTGGGCATGACGGGTCCGCGGGATTCCGTGCTCGGGCGGCGAAAGGACAATGTCGTCAAGTCGCTCATGACCGGGATGCCGCATTCATACGATGTGGCCATGGGCGACCCTTGGCTCCACGGAGCCGTTGTGACGGTGGACGAGGCCTCCGGGCGCGCCCTCGGCATCGAACGGGTGGCGCTGCCTTGCACGACGACCGGCGAGGCGGACATCGACGACCCCTCGGACCATGCCCATCGCAAGCGGTAGACTTGCACGCGGAGCGGAACGGACGTCGGAAAGGGGGCGGGGCCTTCAAGACGAGCACCTCTTCGTCGTCCGGACCGCCGAGTTGCCCCAACATGGTGCTTAAATTGACCCCCTGTGATGCCGATACTATACTGGGTAGAGACTGGAACTTGCCGGTACCGTGTGTGCCGGCGTGTCAGACCGGCCGATAGCGAAGACCGCTCCGGCGGGGTGCGGCCTTCGCCATCGGCCTAGCTGGATTGTTCTCGCGTGACCGAACCGGAGGTCCTCGCTAAGGCCGAACAGGCGATGGCGTACTCCTTCAGGGATCGTTCGATCCTCGCCACCGCCCTCACGCATGCGTCCGTCGCGAACTCTCGCCTCGAGAGCAACGAGCGCTTGGAGTTCCTCGGCGACGCCATTCTCGGACTTGTGGTCTGCAACGAACTCTACGAGAAGTACCCCGATCTCCTGGAAGGCGAGCTGACGAAGATTAAGTCCGCGGTTGTCAGCCGACACACCTGTGCGCTGATTGCCAAGCGGCTCGGTCTGCCCGATCTGCTCTTCTTGGGTAAGGGAATGGTGGGCAGGGCCCAACTCCCGAGCTCGTTGGCGGCGGCGGCCTTCGAATCCGTCATAGCGGCCATCTACATCGACAGCGGCTCGCTGGAGTCGGCCAAGCGGTTTATCCTCGACCACATGGGTGAGATGATCGCCTCGGCCGCGGCGAGCGAACATCAGCGCAATTTCAAGTCACAACTCCAACAGCACGCCCAGAAACATCTCGGAGCGACGCCGCTCTATCAGTTGCTCGACGAACAGGGTCCCGATCATAGCAAGTGTTTTGAGGTGTGCGTCGTCATCTCGGGCCGACGGTTTCAGAGCGCATGGGGTCCCAGCAAGAAGGAGGCCGAACAGAAAGCGGCCTTGTGCGCCCTCCGAGAACTGGGACTCGTCTCGGATGACGGCGAACCCCGTTAGGCCGCCGGCCTACATCTCCCAAGGGATGCTCTTGGCAGCGCTGCCGCCCGAGGTGGACGAGGTACGGATCTGCATGTAGCGAGACACCTGGACGCCGTCCCGAATCGTCGTCAGCGCCACGCCCTGAATCGCGGGTTTGACGGCCAGCGCGGCGGCGATTTCCTTGTAGAACGCCTGAACGGAACCCACCGCATGCCCCCGCACGGCGGTGATGATGTCGCCCACCTCCAGTTCGGCCTTGGCGGCCGGTCCTCCGGACGTCAATGCCACCACCGGCAAGCCGCCGCCGATCAGTTCCGTCAGAGACACGCCCACGTCGGTGGTGTAGGTTCCTGACGGAAGGCGGCCTCTCAGCGCGAATGTAACGCTCCGAACGTCGCCGGCGCGAGAGAAGATGATCGTCGCATCGCCCGTTCCTCCCTGGCCGCGGACCGCCTTGACCAGGTCGGATGTGTCGTTGATTTCCGTGTCGTTGTACCTTAGGATCAGGTCAAGGGGCATGATGCCGGCGTCGAAGGCCGTGCCGTCAATCAGGGAGGCGGTCACCTTCGCCCCGCCCAGGGCGGGATAACCCAGCGCATCGGCCAGTTGAGGCGTCAGATCCTGCGCGGTAACGCCCAACAGCGGAAAACGACTCACCACGTCAAAACGGATCGTGACCGTGGTGGTTTGGTCGGTGACATCGGCCCCGCGGCGGAAACTCACGGTGACACTGCTGTTCACGGCAGCCGCCGCGAGCGCACGGCGAAACTGGTCGGTGTTCCCCACCGAGGTGGCGCCGAATTTCGTGATGACATCGCCGGCGAGCAGCCCGCCCTGATCCGCAGCCGAGCCGCCATCCACCGAGACCACCGCGACGCCGACGGGACTGGCTGCATTGCGGATGTAAACGCCCAGCGAGGTGGGCATGTTGTCGGGATCGGCGGTCAGCGTGACGTCGGCTTGCACGATCTGCCCGGTGCTGAGTCGATAGACCCTTACGGTGAAGGTCGTACCCAGGGCAATCGATGCCAGGTTCTGCTGGAGGGCCGCCACGGTGGTCACACCCTGGTTGTTGAAACTGACGATGATGTCATTGGGCTCGAATCCGGCCGCGTTGAAAAGCGTGCCGGGGTCGACTTGGTTGATCATGACCGCGGATCGGGACGTGCTGTTCGCGTCTTCAATCCTCAATCCCAAGTACACCTGATCGCCGCAACCGGCGAACCCCATCCCGAGGAGCGCGGACAAGCCCATCCACCCGCACCTGACCGGCCGACGAAGAGAGCGCATCAGATCACTCCTGTGCCTCAACGGGAAAAAGGCGATGATGGCCCACCGGGGAGAGAGACCGAGCCCCATCTCCCAACACCCTAGGAGCGTCGGCCTGACAAGTCAAGGGTTCGGCGACTCAGCCAAAGCATTTGCAGGATATGCACTTATGCGGTTGACACGGGGTTGCCGATGATCATAATCTGAGCGAGAGCGGGGGAGATGGCCCGGTCCGTCCGACGCGAGGTAGCCAGGACCGTCCCGTGGGGCACGCTGCCCCGTACAAGGCCGCCCCTCATCCTTGGAGACGAGTCGCGCGAACGGATTCGCACGCAAGAATTGGTGCAGCGCCGAGCGGCAAAGAGCAATCCCCAGAACACGAGAGGCCGTCGGCCCAGTGTGAACCAGGAGTCCAGGCATGCCAGCAGCCAAACCTCAGGCCGCACGTGGCGGAATTACCACGTTGCACATCTGGTTGATCGTGTTTGTGGCGCTCTGGTTGACGTTCACCGTCATTGCGGTCCTGCTTTACACCGGGCGCGAAGAACTGGTTCTAACGGCCCGCAGGGCGGAACAGGATGCTGAGAAGTACATGCGAAAGAACGAGGCCGGTCGGTTTGCCCCCTTCCTGGAGGTGGCGGGCGATCGGCGGAGCCTGGCTTCCGTGCTTTACGAAGATCGGAGCGAACTTGCGCGGTTGATTGGCGTGGAAGAGCTTGTCAGTCTCCCCGAAGCAAGGAAGCAGGTGGACGAGGTGATCAGTGGTCTGGGTAAGGGTGCCCCGCCAGGAGCCGCCCTTCGCGACCTGAAGGGACAGGGCCTGTTGGCGGTGGTGAACGAGCTTCAGGCCGCCTGGAAGTCACAGGCGGTCGCGGCCGCCGATGCCGCACAACGATTGCAGAAGGCCTCTGAGGATCTCAAGGCGGCCAAGGACCAACTGACCGGCGAGCAGAAGAAGTACAACGATCAGGTCGCGGCGCGTGACGCCCAAATCAAACAGCTTGAGAACGACAAGAAGAGTTACCAGCAGGAGAAGGACCGACAGGTTAAAGATCTCCAAGCACGCATCATCAAGACGCGCGACGAGGCGGACGAACAGCTTATCAGGGCACAGGCCGAGCTCCGAAAGGCTCAACAGCAGGTCGAGCAGGTCAAGGCGGATCTCAAGCGCACGCAGGAGCAGCTCACCCAGTTCAGACCGAAGGTCGCCAGCATGGGTTTGGTCACACATTCCGACGCGGAGATCATTCGGGCCAAACCGGAAGAGGGCGTGGTCTACGTGAACCTCGGACAGAACGATCGGCTGATGCTCGGGCTGCGATTCCAGGTGTTCTCCGGTTCCAAGGAGGTTGACTCGACCGGCCAGGGCAAAGGCGTGATTGAAGTTGTCGGCATTCAACCCCAGACGGCCGAGTGTCGAATCATCTCGTCGAACCCGATTGACCCCATTGTCGTGGGTGATAAGGCAGTCAACGTGGTATTCGACCGTAGTCGGAAATACCGATTCGTGGTGGAGGGTTTGTTCGACATCGCGGGCACCGGTCGCTCCGACCCGCAGGACAACGACCGAATCAAGTCCTGGATCGAGGCGTGGGGCGGCGAGGTCGTGGACCTGCCTCAGGCGCTTGCCAAGGTCGAGAAGTGTGCGACGTGCGGTCAGCCCTTGCGACAACCCAGCCTCGGGTTCGAGACCATCGACTTCCTGGTCCTCGGCGCGCCGCCGCAAGCGCCGGGGAAGATCACCGACGAGACCCGACCGGAGGATCGAGCGCGTATCGAGAGTCAGCGGAATGCGTACGACCGCTATGTGAAGATCGAACAACAGGCCAAGGAGTTGTCGGTCGCCATCCTAACGCAGTCGCAATTCCTCAACTTCATCGGTTACGGCGGCAGGTCGAAGACGGGCGTTTCGGCCGAGAAGATGAGTCGTGCCGCGATGGGTCGCTAACCCGAATGATTCCGGCAACACGACTCGCCCTAATGATCAACGTAAAGG
>CAZQTW010000091.1:0-20332 GCA_964596165.1 uncultured Planctomycetales bacterium
GGTGGCGTCGGGCGACTCATGTTGGCCCTCCATTGTGCCTGTTCCCACCGGCGATCAGACGCCGTTGGCCCCTTTCTCGGCGTCATCCCAGCGCGCCGCGAGCCCATGCACCGTTCACGGACAACATGCGCGCAATATACCCCCTGAGCCCGGCTTGCTCAAGTCCAAAACGGAGCGTGTTCCGCTGGGATCTACGGCTCCCAGGGCAGTTCCGGCTGGTCGATTGCCTCACGACGGAGGTGTTCCAGGAAGTCGGGATCGACCTCGTGGGTGATTCCCGGGTCCGAAGCGAGGCTCGGCCGAACCGCCGAGGATCCCGGAGCAATCGGGGGACACCATACTGATTTCTTGATCCAAAGGTCTCGCCGCAAAGCGACGCACGCGATGGCTTCCCGCTCCTACAATTCCTCCTAACGGGGTTGTACGGGGGGGGTGGCTCATAGCTAGAAATCGAGTAGGTGAGCACGGCATGCTTGATACGATCAGACAGCTATTGGACCGTGAACCGTTTCAGCCCTTCCGGATCGTTCTGACGAGCGGCGATCGGTACGAAGTACCCGACCCGCACCTCGTGGCAATCCTCGAGTCACAGGTTTTCTACGCCCATCCGGAATCGGACCGCTTCTCATTTGTCCGCGTCAACCAGATCGCTGCGGTAGACATCCTGCCGAACGTCGCATGAACGCCCACCAACGGACAATGGAAAGCTAAGGGGGTCAGGCTTACCCATGGTGCCCCCCAATCCTCTTGCGGGCGCCATCGATCTCATAGGATCGACTCAAGGCGCGGTTTGACAGCCGAGGTCAACCAGTAAGCCTGAGCCGGGTGCATGTCCGTTTCTGCTCGCTCGCATGGGGACAGGGTGGTTTCTGTATCAACCTGGTACCGCCTCATGTCCGACCCACGTTCTTTGGCCAAGAAACGTGTTCTTCGGCACGCAACAACGGTCATGCACCCGCCTGGGCCCCCCTTTCTTCATGACCTCTTTTCCTCAACGCGATAGACTAACGACCAAAAGCGGGAGGAGAGGGCAGGGTCGATGTCGGCAAATCGTCTCCAACCAACCGGTATGGTCAAAACTCAAAGAGGTTCTGCCCCGTACGTATCGAATGGCTTACTCATTTTGGTAGGGACCGCTGCCTTGTATCCTCGGCTGGCCGCGGCAGAGATGGTGCGTCCGAACCCGGCCGAGATGGCTGCCATCGAGCGGGCCAACCCAAGCCTGTCGCCGACCCAGACGTTCCAGAACCTCCAAGCCAAGGCCGGCAACTGGCGGGTGGAGAAGGATGCCCTGGTTCAGTCCGACGCGTCCGCATCTCACGCACGCACCTTCATCAAGGGACCGCGCTGGATGGACTGCATCATCCAGGCAAGAGTGCGTGTGGACACCGTCGGCGGACCGGCGGCCTCGCCCGGCCTCCGACTGATCGTCCGCGGGGATGAAGAGACGGACACGTTCTACACCGTCGGCCTCTGGGCGGGCAGCCGCGAGATCCGCATTGAAAAGTCGTGTAAGCTGACCTTCGAGACTATGAAGAGGGACCACTTCGGAACGTTGGCGGTCGCGCCCTTTCCGGTCGAACTCGGCAAGACCTATCAGATGACCGTGGTGACCGACCACGCGACGATCTACTGTTATGTCGACGGCAAGTTCGTGGTGCTGGGGCAGGAGCAGGATTTCACCACCCAGCCGGTCGGTCGGGTTGGCTTCTTCACGAACGCCGCGACGGGCACGTTCCGTGACGTCTCTGTCAAAGGGCTCACGAACGTCACCTCGTCGCCTGTCATCCCTTTTGCGGGGAATCCGCTGAACGTGGCCACCTACTCCCCCGCGGTGATCAAGGACGACAAGTACCGCATGTGGGACGGTATGGGCCGGTACGCCGAGTCTCAAGATGGGATCGTATGGACCCGCCCGAGGGGCGCGGAAGCCGTCGTCAACCAAGGCAACACCGCAGACTGGCCTACCGGCAATCAGTGTGGCGATCCCGACGTCCTGAAACTGAACGGTCAATATTGGATTACCTTCTGGTCGACCTGCAACCGACGGAACAAGGCCTTCGACGGTATGGGCATCAAGCGTTCGCCCGACGGCATCCACTGGACGCCCGAGCCGGCCAACCCGGTCTTCTACATGGGGCCCCACGGAGACTGGGACGAGATGGTCGTGGGCGATCATGCGATGATCAGAGATGGGGATCGTTTCAAGCTGTGGCATGTGGGCATCACGTACGGGCACCGGGGCTACCGGAACGAGTTCGGCTACGCCGAGAGCAAAGACGGCATCCACTGGCGCAAGTGCCGGCTCAACCCGGTTCTGACGCAGGGCGAACCGGGAACTTGGGACGGAGGCTGGATCTACGCGGCCGGGGTCGTGAAACTTGATGACGATCAATCGGCAACCCACGTCTATGCAGGCAAGCCCGGCGCCAGCTATCACCTCTTCTACACCGCCCAACCCACGAGCAACGAACTCATCTGCGGCGTCAAACGCATCGGCTACGCCTTCTCGCTCGACGGCATCCATTGGGTCAAATGGAACGACCCGAACACCACCGAACCGCCCTTCCAACACAGCGATCCGGTGGTTGGCTGGGCGGAATACGGAAGGGCGGGCTTCATTGGGGTGGGCGCCGGCACGGCCATGCAGGTAGGCGACGAAGTGCGAATCTACCATTCGGTGTATGACGAGCGCACGGATATCCCGCGACAAGAGGGGGTCGTTGGCACCGCGCTGGCCACGGTCAAGGTGGATACGCTGCGGCAGATCGTCGCCGAGGCCAAGGCTAAGGGCCTGTTGCGATGTGCAAGCCGCCAGGAGATCGAAGCCACACTCGATGACCCTTTGCCCCAGTCGATGTGGGATGATTTGCAGGGTCGAGTGCTGGCAGCGGCGCAAGCGAGGCAGTCCGGCAATGCCGGCGGCGAGAAGTCGGCGATAGCCGAGATCGCAACCACTCGCGCCAAGTTCACCAAGGCGCTCGAACGCTACTACGCAGGGGCCTTCGCCCCACTGAAAGAGGTTGTCGACCAGGTGGAGGCCGGCCGTACGGTGACAGAGAGAGTGCTCTGGAGTGCTCCGGCGGAACGTATGGGTAAGAACGCGCCGCAGATCGAATTTACAGGCTTGAACGTCGCGGCCGGGAAATACCCTCTCATGATCGAGATCGAGGCGAAGTGCGACCGCTTCGCCGTCGCGCGGGTGGCGTGGGCGACGGGCAACGAGTTCAAGGCGGGGCAGGAAATGGAGTTCACTGCCGGCTACCCCGGTGTGGAATGCCCGACCCACCGCGTCACGATTGCCACGGGTGGCCAACCCATCACCGCGCTGCGACTCCAGTTCCCCACCGGAGCCACCGTGGATCTGAGACAGGTCCGCATTCGCGAACTCGGCCTTTCTCGCCCTTGTCAAACGACACAATGCGGCCCTCGCGACGATTGACTGCATGATAGGTAACGTTCCGGCGGTCAATTCGAAGGTGCCTGGACACCCGACAGTCTATAATGAGGCGGGTGGTGATCGATGAGTGAGCCCGACCCCTCTCTTCGAAAGGTGTCCGGCTCTGAAGGAGTGTCGAGAACAAGGAGCAAAACTCAATGAACGGAACGATCCCGATTGTGATGGTCCTCATATCCCTGTCCCGTCCGCCCTTGGCCTGTTCAATCGAAGCCGACATCCTCATCGCCGATTTCGAAGGAAGCAATCAGGAGAAGGCACAGGAGGTTCCCGTGGCCGAACTCTACAACGAAACGTACCGTCCTCAATTCCACTTCACCGCCAAGAAGAACTGGCTGAACGATGCCAACGGCCTGGTCTTCTACAAGGGCGAGTACCACATGTTCTTCCAGCACAACCCCAAAGGGATCGACTGGGGCAACATGACCTGGGGTCACGCCGTCAGCCGCGACCTGGTGCACTGGCAACAACTGCCCAACGCGATCGAACCGGACAGGCTGGGAACGATCTTCTCCGGCTCCGCGGTGGTGGACTGGAACAACACGGCCGGATTTCAGACCGGCCGGGAGAAGGTCATTGTGGCCATCTACACGTCCGCCGGCGGAACCTCGGAGGAATCGAAGGGCCGGCCGTTCACCCAATCCATCGCCTACAGCAACGATTGCGGCCGGACGCTCATCAAGTATGAGAAGAATCCCGTCCTGCCCAATATCATCAAGGAAAACCGCGATCCCAAGGTGATCTGGCACGCCCCCACGAAGAAATGGATCATGGCGCTGTTCAAGGACGGCAACGTGTTCGGGTTCTTCTCGTCGCCCGATCTGAAGAGGTGGACGCACCTGCATGACATCACCGTTCCCGGCTGCGGCGAGTGCCCCGACTTCTTCGAGATGCCCGTCGACGGAAATCCGAAGAATACGAAATGGGTCTGGACCGCCGCGAACGGACACTACCTGATCGGCACGTTTGACGGTAACCGGTTCGTGCCCGAGACCGGTCCGCACCGCGCCGACTGGGGCGCCAACTACTACGCCGTACAGACCTACAGCGACATTCCCGAGAGCGACGGACGGCGGATTCAGATCGCCTGGATGAACGGCGGCAAATACCCGGGGATGCCGTTCAATCAGCAGATGAGCTTCCCATGTGAACTCACGCTCCACACGTTTCCTGAAGGCATCCGAATGTGCCGCCGGCCGGTCCGGGAGATTGCTACGCTCCATATCCGCGAGCACAAGTGGAACGATCTTCTTCTCAAGCCGGGCGACAACCCGCTGGCGGAAATGAACGGCGATCTCTTTGACATCCGCGCCGAGTTCGAGTTGGCCGATGCGGCCGAGTTCGGCTTCATCGTGCGAGGGCAGCCGATTGCCTGCTCGGTCAAGGATCGGTCGATGACCTGCCTCGGTCGGTCGGCGAACCTCGAGCCGGTCGGCAAGCGGATCTCGCTCCAAATCCTCGTCGATCGAACCTCGATCGAGGTCTTCGGTAACGACGGGAGGCTCTCGATGACGTCATGCTTCCTGCCGAAGCAGAGTGACAAGGGGCTTGCCGTCTATTCAAACGGTGGGGCGGTCAAGGTCATCTCGTTGAAGGTATATCCATTGCGATCGGCCTGGAGGTTGTAGCCGAGCTGCACGAGGCGTGCTCTCTCTGAACTGGTGTCGCTCTCTCGGCAGGTCACTTCCGCGTCGCTCGGCCAATCGGAGCCGCGACCGTGAGAAAGCGGACGGGGAGGACGACGATCCCCAACGAACCCCCATCCTCGTCCGTGACGAAACACAAGCCTGAATCTACGTTCGAAAGAAAGGCATGGGTCCCGCAATTCGCAAGGATAGGCGAAACAAATAGGACAGGGGGGAATGCTGGGGCCAGCATCCCTCCCTGGCCAACTCGCGCTCGTATCTCAGGGTTTCTCTCGGTAGCGGAGGATCACGCAACGATGATTCAGACCTCCGTTGCGATCCTCCTCTCACGCGTCCAGCATAGTCCGCCATCAGCCACCCAGTCCCTGGATAAGAGCCACGATCTGCTCCATTGACAACCCAAACCCTCGCTGCGCATAAATGGACATTAGGATGGGATCAAGAATCTTGCTTCCTTGTCCGCCTGTCTGCAGATCATTCAGCAGGGTACCAATCAGGTCAAGTGAGATACCACCTTGTATCGCCCGGTAAGGCCATGGGTCCTGGTAGATCTCGACGTGTCCATCGTAGAACCCAAGGTTGCCCTTCTGGTTTTCGTAGATGAACGGATAGTTGCTGAGCAGCCGAGACTTGTTGCCGTGGTAGGAGCCGATGCAGTCGAATACGATGCCGTGAATAGGGTCGGCCGCCATCCAGGCGTAGTTCATGTCGATGAACGATCCATCGTCAGGCCCGCTCCTAGTTCGATAATTACCGGCGCAATGATAGTCCCACTGCTCATCAATCATCATCATCAAACCCGCCGGGGCATGGACCGCCCCTAGCTTCATGATAGGGCCCGGGGTCAAAGGCTGGTCTGCACCAGGGTCGGGCAGTGGAGTACCAGGACCTTCAACGGTCATATTGGAAAGCAGCTTTCGGCCTGCAATGCTGCGAGTGTAATTGAACGTATTCTGCATCTTGCGGCAATTGTTGAACCCCCCTGACCCAGTCGGCGTTCGTTCAAACTCAGGACACCGATACAGGTTTGCAAACCGCGTGTATGGGAACAACTTGCCCGTCTCGACCTTCGGAGTCGGAACCAGAGTGTCCCACTCACCGGTTACGATCGTGAGATTCGTCGGATCATTCCCGGGGAACAAGGGGTCAATCAGCCAGTTCTCAAACGGTGCCATGGCGAACTCAGACGTCTGAAGAACGGGTGTGGTGTGATCCTCTCCGAGCCGGCGAAATCCGATGCCGACGAACGGCGGGGTCTCCTCATTGTCGGACGCGTATAAGATCATGGCCTTGGTCATTTGGCTCAGCCGCGAAGCGCACAGCGTCGCCCTCGCTTGCGACCGCGCCTTGCTCAGCGACGGTAGGAGGATTGAGATCAACAACGCGATGATGGCCACCACCACCAACAGCTCGATGAGGGTGAACCCCGACCGACTCTCACGACTGGTTTTCTTCACGACTTGCGCCCCTTAAGAGAAGTATCAGATGAATACCCGTCCCACTCGATTCGAGCGTCGTGTGGACGACGCCTAAAATGCCGCGCTACCACGTTTCAGACCGGCGATGACTTGTACCACGCCTAGACCACCGAGAAGGGCACTATACAACACACCCTCTGCAACTGATTCTACGGGTTAGTGAGCACTTTAGACAAGGGGTTAGTGATGGTTTTTCTTGGCGGCTATCGGACCCACACTGCCCGGCCCCAAACCACTTCAAACATTGGAGTTGCGCGACGTCGCTTGAAGCTGGGTCGCTACGAACAGCAGCGAGGCGGTCCGGATCTGACTTGAGGGGACGTGATCGCCCGCGAACCTCCCACGCCACGATCCACACACCGACATGACGCGAAGCCGACCTTCGATCGCCAGGGACCACACGGTGAGGGGCGCATGGCCTCTATCCTGGATTTCCGTCACCTACTGGGTAATCATGCCCTCTCTCACAGGAAAAGAGACAGTGCATCGATGAAGTTGACAACGACACCACGTTGAGCGTAGATCGACAGCAACAGCGGGTCAAGGACCTTCACCCCTGGGCCGTTCGTCGCCAGATCGCCCTGAAGCGTCGTCAAGAGGCTCCAGCCCTCTGTCCCCGTAGGGGTGCTTCGCCACGGGAACGGATCCTGGTACATCTCGACGTGTCCGTCGTAGAACGCAATGTTCCCCTTCTGGTTTGCGAGGATAAAGTCGTAGGGGATTACCTTGCCCTTCGTCCCGTGATAAGATCCGACCGTGTCTCCCACGAGGGCAAAGATGCATTCCTGCCCCATCGAAGTCCAAGGGTCAGGCGTGAGGATGTTCCCCCAACCGTGGTAGGCGCCGGCGGCACAGTGGAAGTCCCACTGCTCGTCCGCCAACATGTACATGCCCGCCGGCGCGTAGATGCCACTGAGCTTCACGATCTGTCCCGGCCAGAGTTTGTCCTGGGCCTCTGAGTCCGCCGTGAAAGCAGGTGGTCCGGGGAGGTTCTGATTGGTCAGTATCTTGCGCCCCAGAATATTCCGAGTGTAGTTGAACAGGTCCTGGCCCTTGGTGCCTGTGTTTTGCGCACTCGGCGTTCCCACAGGCGTCCTTTCAAACTCTGGACAGCGGTACAGATTCGCGAATCGGGCATAGCCGAACAGCTTCCCATCCTCGACCCGCACGGGCGGTGTATTGTCCGTCCAATCGGGGTCTTCTGACAGGACGTCCATGTTCGGGATCAACCACTCCTCGAGATGCATTAACTGGCGCTCCGTATTCGCGCCGGTCGGGCCCAGATTGGAGTACACCTTGTTCCAGTTGCCGCTGAACCCGACTCCTATGAAAGGCGGCGTCTCTGTGAAATCCTCCGAATAGATGAGCAAGGCTTTGGCCAGTTGGCCTTCGCGCGAGGCGCATAACGTCGCCCTCGCCTGTGCCCGGGCCTTGCTCAGCGACGGCAAAAGAATGGAGATCAACAACGCGATAATGGCCACCACCACCAACAGTTCGATGAGGGTGAACCCCGCTTGGCACCTACGAGCGACCGGCCTCATTGAGGTTACTCCTTCTCCGTACGATCCAGGACTCTGAAAGGGCTCCTACACCTTTCGCTGATCGGGCAATACTCGAAATGCACCATCAGGATACTGCACGTCAGCGACGAATTGTGGAAGGCGCGACCCACCGCAGACCGGCTATTTGAGTCATCGCCTCCCTGCGGAATCATACGTTCCAACAAGCTTCCCCGACAAGGGGGCAATCGAAGGAATCCTGTTCGTGTTATGGCGTTTGAGTCGCTCGGCCAAGTCCTGCGTGAGGCCGACGTAGAAGCGGTCGGGCAGGGCGAGGCTTCGGAGCATGTAGACATAATGGTAGGCGGTGTTGGCCATGGCTTGCCAAGGCGTAGTTCGCCGCGGTCCTGCAAATGCGAAAGAGCCCGGCTTCGCGGCGTGCGCCGCTACGCCGTGGCCGTCTTCATTCGCCGACAAGCGGCGAACGAAGACTGGAGGCGGCGGGAATTGAACCCGCGTCCCGATGCATTTCAGGCAGGATCACTACGTGCGTAGTCGATCGATTGAATCTCGGGATCCGCCACGCCGGTCGACAGGCTTGATGGATCCCCAGCCGGGTTGAGTCTCGACGGCAGCCGACCCGACGGGCAACTGCCGACCAGCCTGCTGAGCGACGTCCGGACGCACTAGCAGGCGTCGCGCGCCGGACGGGTGGCCTTAATTAGGCCGCCATGCGCAACTCTGTAGAGTCGGCACTTAAACGTGTGTCAGGTGTTTTACCAGGCCTCCTGACAACCTGGGCACGCGACCGTTGCCCTCAACCTGCCCGGTCGAACCCAATTCGCCCCCAAAAGGCAGACGTCAGGCCTCATTCATCCGTGTTATCGGCGCATCGCACGGGCCATATCACGCTCGTGATCGCGCCGCTTGATGTCCTCTCGCTTGTCGGCGTGGGTCTTGCCCTTGACCAAGGCGAGTTCCACCTTGGCCAGACCCCGCTTGTTAAAGTAGATGCTCAAGGGCACGAGTGTGAGCCCGCGCTGTGTCACCTTGGTCAGCAACCGGGCGATCTCTCTTCTGTGCAGCAACAACTTTCGTGGCCTAAGGGGTTCATGGTTGTTGAGGTTGCCCTGTTCATAAGGGTTTATATGACAACCATATAAGAATACCTCGCCTCTATCGATTCTGGCGAATGCTTCTTCGATGGAGGCGTGTCCCGCCCTCAAGCTCTTGACCTCGGTGCCCACAAGCGATATACCCACTTCCATGTGCTCCAGGACGTGGTAGTTGTAGCGGGCCTTGCTATTGACGATCCGCTTTGTTTTGTTTGCTGGGGCCGTGGTCATGACGAAAGTTATATTAGCATGAAATCGAAAGTTTGCAACTCGACATGCCGCCGTAAGTATAATGAGGTGGCATCATGAGATCCGCTGAGAAGGGCCCAGCTAAGGAGGCCGTCCTCTCCAAGCGGAAGGAGAGGCGGTTGATAGAGGCTGCCCGAAGGGGGTGTCAGGTCTCCGCGCGCGAACTCATTGATGCACACAAAGACAGGCTCTTTGCCTTTGTGTGGAGGATACTTAGGGATCACCACGACGCTGAAGAAATCTGTCAGGAGGCATTTCTCAGGGCGTTTGCTTCGTTGGACTCCTTCAGTCAGGAATACCGCTTCAGCACGTGGCTGTTCACGATTGCCTATCGGCTGTGCCTCAATCTGTTGCGTCGTAAGCCCCCTCTGTCGGGCGATATCGAGCTGAGCGGCTTTGACGCGGGACAGGAAGGGGCCGGCGACCAAGTAGCCAACAGCGAGGAGGCCGAACGCCTGAAAGATGCCGTGTGGTCCGCCGTCGACAAGTTGTCGGTCCACCAGCGAGCGACGGTCTTGCTGTTCTACCGTGAGGGGCTGGGCTGTGAGGAGATTGGTGAGGTTCTCGAAATGCCGGTGGCAACGGTCAAGAGCCATCTGCACCGAGCTCGAATGCGATTGCGTGAGACGCTAACCCCGCAACTCTCGGCCGATTGGAAGGCCCTGCGATTCTTTGGGGAGGCTGCGGGATGAAGATAGGAACATGTTGAGATTCCACGTCATTTAGGCGCCGCGTACGGGGCAAGTCATGGATTGCCGGCATGCTCAGCACTTGTTGGACAGTTATCTCGACGGACAGTTGCCTGCCTCCTTGCGTGCGGAGATTCACGCCCACCGGTTGACGTGCCCTCGATGTCAGCGTTCCATGGCGATTGTCGAGGTGGCCGCGGACGTCATCCTCACCGATCGTCGCGAACCCGCCATTTCGCTGGGTTTCACCGATCGTGTGATGACCGCAATGAGGCCTCAAGAACCTCGTCTGGCCAGGCGAGTCATCCGCTTGCGCCGTGTGGCGGCCGTTCTGGGGCCGATCCTCAGCGCCGCCGCCGTGTGGATGCTGGTTGCCTCCGCGTTTCATCCGATCGAGACCGTTCCTACCCCGCAGTCAATTTTGTCGGCCACCAAGACGGGGGGCTCCTTGGTACCTCAGACCGCCGGCGTGGTTCAGGTGGCGCCTGCCGCGGGTCCCCAGGATACGATCGCTGACACACTCGCAGAGGGGTTGTTGGCGCCGGCAGTGACCGCATGGCGAGATACACAACGGAGTACCCGTGATCTGGTTGCGTTGGGTCGGTTGGCTCTTCGGGCGGCCGGCCGGACCTTTAGCGACCCTCTCGTGGAACAGCCCGCGAGTGAGAGTCCGGATGGTCTGTTCGAGCCGGGGTCGATCTTCAGGAGCCTGTTGGCCCCGAAGCCCGAGGGGGAGACGGTCGACGAAAGTCCCGACGTACTGTGATCGTTGATGTCCGTCTCGGCGATCATTTCTCCGGCATTTTCAAGGTCTACCGAGCGAGGCCGTGGGGCACACAGGTCGGAGACGGTTTCTCTTTGCGGCGATCGGCGCGCCGATCTTCCTGTGCGCGCCGGTCGATGCCGACGACTCATTTGCCCGGCTGATTCCAGCGGACGTTCGCGCCTACGCCGAAGTGCGGGGACTGGCTCGCATCGGCGAGCGGCTGGGCGAGGGTGGGACCTGGACCGTCTGGTCCCAGGTTGTGGCCGGGCAGACCTCGCAACCGACGATTACCGTCGAGTGGGGACAGCGCGTCGGTCGAATCCTGAACATGACCCTGGCCGAAGCCGTTCGTAGCCTCTTTGGGCAGCAGGTCGCGCTCGCGGCGCCGTCCTATGACGAACTGGCCCAGGGAGTCGTTCTGGCTCGCGCGCCCGATCCCAAGGTGATCTCCGAACTCATCGCCAGGAACCAGGCCCAACAGCAGCCCTCCGTGGGTACGGTATCCCGGTATGCCCTCAAGGAAGGTCTCTCGCTCGCGGTTCAGGGCGACGTCGTCGTCCTAGGACAACACGGCGGGAAAGCGGACCTCTTCGAACGAACGGTCGCCTTGCTGAGCGGTCAGCAAGGCGCCACACTCGCCTCGGCTCCCGCATTCGTGGAACAGGCAAACCGGCTGCCGCCGGGCGGCCAAGGACTACTCTACCTGGACCTGGCGGCGACGGGCGCGGCAACAACGTCGAGCGGTTCTCAGCCCTCCTCTGACTCGACCCCGTCCTCGCGATCGCCATGGCTCAACATGAAACGTCTGGTGCTGGGGCTGTACGACCGGGCGGGGGGGATCGACCTGGAGGTTCGAGGCCTTCTCGATCAGCCCATGCCGCGAGTCGGGTCGAAGGACCTGTCGATCGACTCGATCGGCCGACTGCCGCGCTCTACCCTCCTGGTTTGGGCACAGACGGTCGACTTAGCCGGCCTCTATCGACAGGTCATGTCCGATCGCGACCCTCAGGAGCGGATCATTCGGCTCAATCTGGAAGTCATTCAGGCCCTGTTGCGACCCGCCGACTTGGAGAAGGATCTGTTGGCCAAATTGGGCCCACAGGCGATGGTGGTCCTGGGGCGTGTTCCCACCGCGCAGAGCCGGCCCGCGGATTCCTACGACCTTCCCCTGCTGTCCGTGATGATCGAGGCGCGCGAGGGCGAGGTGAATGCCGCGATGCTCCAGCGGCTGGGCGAACGCTTCCTGGGGTGGATGAAGGTGGAGTTTGCTCGCGCGAAACAGAACCTGGACCTCAGTATCGATCAAACGCCCTATCGCCAGACAGTGATCTACCGAATTCCGCTGGGCACCCTGTTCAAGGGGAACACGCTATGTCCGTACCTCACGACGCTTGAGTTGTGTTGGGCGGGCGTCAAGGGATGGCTGATCGTATCGAGTCATTCGGACCATGTGCGTCAGATCATCGACGCCAGGGAGGCCCCGCCTGCGGAGACACTCGCCGATACGGCGGCGTTCAAGTCTTTGGGCCATCACCAGGAAGCGTCGAGCCTGTTGCTAATGCAGCCGGCGGCGACGGCATCGATGCTCCAATCGTGGTTGGATTACTGTGCCAAGCATGCCCCTCGAGTGCTCGAACCGTTGTGGTGGAAGCGAATGGTCGTCCGCCGGTTGGGTCGGCGCGTTGAACTGGGCATCATCATCAAAGGAGGGTCCGAGCCGGGGCGGGTCATCGTTGGGAGTCCCGTGCTGCCGGAGATGCCGGCAGCAGGCCGGCTCATGCCGGGCGACAAGATTTGCGCGGTCGACGGCAAAAATCTGTCGGAAGATCGTCCCGAGGACGATCTCCGCGATCTGGTCGCCCTTCGCCCGAACGCCGAAGTTGTCCTTCGTGTTGAACGCGGAGGCAAACTTCTGGATGTCAGAATACCGCTTTCCACGCAACAGCCGTTGCCGTTCGCGGCCGACTGGGACCCCATTCGTTCCATTCGTTACCTGATCAGTCTGGGTCAGAGCCTGGACGCCGCCGGCTATGTCGGTGCGAACTCCACAAAAGATACCCACTTCGACGGCACGCTGGTCCTACGCCTCAACCACGCCACTTCTCAGCCAACGTCGCGATAGAGGGGGGATTGAAACGCAACCTTGTCGGTCAAGCCAGGGTCGAATCATCTCAGACAGAACGCCTCGGTCCGGTCCACATTCTTGCCCGCGACGCCTTCGGACCCACGTTGCTTGGTGTGCCTTTTCCGGACGGTTGCCTCGGGGTCCGCACGATCCTATACTTGGGTGTGGCTGAAGCTATCTCCCCCCGCGTGAACCCTCCTGTGTTCACTTGGGATCCTTCGGTGTAGGCCACGGCGATCGCTGAGCGTGGATGATCTTCAGTAGTGGGCAGATTATCGGAACGGATCGGGGAAGCATGCGCAATGAGTTGATTCGTACACGGCTTCATGCGGAGGCATGCCTCTCTTATCGCAAAGGTAGGGGGGGCCGGAAGACGGGGAGACAGACGATGCGATTCGTATCGCGTCGGGCCTTGGCCTTCGTGATGACCCTTGTCCCGGCGTTGACCATCTGCCGGTTCGCAAAGGGCGAAGTCATTGCGCGGCACGGCCAATGCTTCTTGGAGAATGTTGACGGCCTGCTTGTTCTGCACCTGAAAGGTACGCCGGCGGAGATGGGATACGCCCATGGCCGCCTGATGGCCGATAAGGTTCGAACCGTTTACCAGGCACTCGGCGCCGTCCTCAATAGGGAGGTGAATCCGAACGACCAGAAAGCGGTTGCCGCGGTGGCTCGACCCCATATTCCCCAGAAGTACGTCGACGAAATCCATGCGATTGCCGCCGGTGCGAATGATGTTCCCGGCGACCCCGTTGTCGATCCGAACAGGCTTTTCGAGCTGCACTGTTGGGATGAGATCGTTCGCGAGGCCGAGCGCGGCATCTGCGGCCATTTCGCCGTTATGGGTGGCGCGACGCCTAATGGCCACACGATCATGGGCGTGCAGCGCGACGACGAACAGGCCGTTCGTCGAGGCGTTCAAGACGGCGCCGTGGTCATCATCTATGAACCGGCCGACGGGCACACGTTCTGCTCAGTGGCTTGGGCCGGTTTCGCGGGCGTCATGACGGGGATGAACAGCCAGGGGTTGGCCATCAGCGAAGCGGCCTTTCCTGCCTTCGATCAGAGAGCGGAAGGCCTGCCCCTGTCGTTGCAGCTTCGGATGGTCATGGAGCAGGCGTGGAATGTTGGAGCGGCGGAATACCTTCTGCGCAGCGCCCGCCGGACGGTTGCAGGGAATGTACTGGTTGCCGACGGACTTGGGTCGACGGCCACCCGGGCGTTTGAGTTCACGGCAAATCGCTTCGAGTCATTCTCGGAGAATGATTCCAGAGAGAATTTCGAGTATGAGGTTCGTGACGGCGGCGTGGCCTGCTATGTGACGTTGTTCGATCCGCCGGCCTTGCTGAACCTGCCTTCAGGACACGGCACTATCAACACGACGATTTCGAGACGATTCCAGAATGGCATCGTTCGGTCGTCCATGTTTACCCACCACGAGGGTATCGCGGGTTCGCAAACCCCGCCCCTGCTCGAATTGCAGTGCAATTGGGTCATGACGTTGGGCCTTCGAAACCCCGAGTTCATCGACATCATCGACATGTCTCCATCGTTGCCGGCGACCTATCCGTACCGGTCGCTGGACATCGTCTTCATGGTCGACAAGATCGTCTCGAAGCAGGCCAGAGACATCATCAGTCCCGTCCTCGCGGGCGCGCTGGATCTGTTCATGCCGGGCTGGGAGGCCGAGATCTACCGGCCGGAATACGCCGCTCTGACGCGCTATTGGCTGTTGCGTGAACGCGTGAAGGCCGCTTTGGGTCAGATCGACGTTGCCAAGGCAATCCAGATCCTTGGCGGTAATCAAACGCCCGAGCCGTACAACGTGCTGACCGATCCCAATACGCTGCATTCCGTCGTTTTCGATGCGACCGCACTGGAAGTCTGGGTCGCAACGGCCGCGCCCAAAGGAACGTCCGGTAAGCCCGACGCCAACTTGCAGACCTATCGGCGATTGGATTTCGCAGGACATGTGACCTACCCGCTCACGATACAAACGACGCCGGTGACCGGAGAGGTGTTTGTGAACGGCGTCAGTTGGGGGTCTGCCCCGCAGGCTCGGCGGCTGGCTCCCGGCCAATACACGGTCTCCTTCGGCCAGGTGGCCGGCTATGCGACGCCCGAACAACAGATCGCGACCGTGGGTCCCGACGGGACCGTGAGTGTTGTCGGAACGTACGTGCCCATGCGTCGGTTGACCATAACGGTCGACGGTCAGGGATCGGTCCGGCCTAGCGGCGGGGACTTCAAGGAGGGGACCCAGCTTGGTTTGACCGCGATTCCGGCCGAGGGAAGTTACTTCGTTTCATGGACGGGCGATTACGCGGGCAGCCAACCGACACTGGTCTTGACCATCGTCAAGGACACCAGCATCACCGTCCACTTCAGCTTAACACCGCCGGGGTATTCCTCCTTGACGGTTTTGAAACAGGGGGAAGGAACCGTCGAGCCTGCCAGCGGTGTTTACCCGACCGGCTCCGATGTGGTTGTGACCGCAACCCCGCTCCAAGGATGGTACTTCGCGGGTTGGACCGGTGACGTCCTGTCCGGCGAAGCGACGGTGCATGTGCTTCTGGACGGCAACAAGACGTTGACGGCCGACTTCCGGAAGCTGGCATCAGTGAACGTCGAAATCCAAGGGACAGGCGACGTGATTCTTGACCCGCCCGGCGGCCTCTATGTGCCGGGGACTTCGGTTACGCTCACGGCCCAGGCACAGGGGCCGACCTCTCAGTGGCGGTTCGTCGAATGGCGTGGGGATCTCCAGTCAAAAGACAACCCCGCGATGCTCGTGGTGGATTCCGACAAGCAGATCGTCGCCGTCTTCGAGGCAATCGACGACGATCCGGGACGCCTTTTCCCACCGTGTGCTGCAATCCCAAGCGGATTGCTCTTGTGCATGGTGCTCGTCGGTGGCATTCTGATTACATCGCGAGGGAGATCGTTACTTCAGAGGGATCGCTTTCGGTAGGCATCCAGATCCTGTCGGATCTCCGGTCTGATGTATAGTTTGTCCAGTTCCTGAAGGGGTGCGAGTCCGGCCAGCGCCCGTTCGTAGCGTGTGTCCAGATCCGCCATCGTGTCCACAAACAAGACCCGCCGGCCGCGAAGTGTGCACAAGCCACCCCCGTCGCCGCCAAGCGGTTCTCTTCGGATCGAGATCCCCAGTTGGTCGGCCAGTTCGAGCAAGTTGTCGAGGCGGCTCTGGATCTCCATGTATCGCCTCCTGAATGGCGATGTTCTCGTACAATCCGGTAAAGATACCCGCCTTCGTGTCCGATAAACAGTATCGTAGTGTGTCCATGGGCCATCCTTGGGAACTTTTCATGTCATCTGAGCCGGCGCCAGTTGAGCCTAGTCCTGTTGTCGAATCGCACCCCATCGAGAAACAAGTCGGGGACTTGGAAGGCCATTTTCGCAGCCTCCAGAAGCAGTTGTGGCATGCACAGAGGCTTGCCTCGTTGGGCACGATGGCCGCCATGGTCGCCCACGAATACAACAACCTGATGACGCCCGTTGTGAGTTTCGCGCGGTATGCCGTCGAACAGGGCGATCCGGCCCTGATGCACTCGGCGCTCGAGAAGGTGCTCAAACAGGCGCTGCGAGCCACGCAACTCTCGGACCGCATTTTGAACCTCGCCGTCGACCAGGACAGAGGTCCCGTTGCCACGTCCCTTCGCGCGCTGGTCGATGAGTCCGTCGAATGTCTCGGTCGAGATCTTGCGAAGGACAACATCTCCCTGACCGTGGAAATTGCCCCCGACCTGCAAATCCATGTCAACCCCGGACAGATTCAACAAGTTTTTGTCAACCTGATTCAGAACGCCCGTCAGGCCATGTTGGGACGCAAGGGCCGGTTGACCGTGACGGCCGAGCGGATCGGCGATCGGATCCATGTTCATGTCACCGACACCGGCAGCGGTATTCGCAGCGAGGACATGGGCCGCATCTTCGAGCCCTTTTTCACCACCAAGAGCCATGCCGACCGACCGGACAAACGGGGCATCGGCCTGGGCCTAGCCATCTGCCGCGACATCGTTACGAGCCACGGCGGCTCGATCGAGGTCCGGAGCCGGCTGGGCCATGGGACGACCTTTACCTTGATCTTCCCCGCCTTCGGCGCATGAAGCACAGCGTCTCCGCATGGCGTCATCTCGTATCGGTTGGTGTTTCACGGGTTTCTTTGAACTGGGTGGTGCGAGAGGTCAAATCGTGCAGTGTCATTGCGTATTCGTTCGGGATGCGTTTTCCATCGCGCTGAGTTTCGGTACGATGACAGTGCAATGATCTCTTCATCGCAGATAGGCCCCGACGAACCGTCAAGAACAAGGCTACTCGGTCCGCTGTGCCTTCTGGGCATGGTGGCGATCTTCTTTAGTCCGTTTCTGCTGGCAGGCAAGACCTTTCTGCTTCGCGATTTGTGGTTCTTTTTCTACCCCGGCTACGTTTTTTATCGCGAGAGCCTGCTTGAGGGTCATCTGCCATTGTGGAATCACTACTTCGCTTGCGGCGAGCCCTTCTTGGCTGATGTTGAGCGAGGCGTGTTCTATCCGCTGAACCTGATCTATCTGATCCTGCCCGTCGGCCATTCGATGACGATCCTATCGGCGATCCATATCCTGTTGGCGGGTTGGGGCACGTATGCCTTGGCGCGCGTCTGGAGGCTGTCGGTGCCTGCGTCGGTGTTCGCAGCGGTCGGCTACGCCTTCAGCACGGCAACCATGACGCGAATCGAGTTTCCATCGTTTCTCACGGGTGTGGCGTGGTATCCGGTCGTCCTGGCGGCTTACGCCCGTTGGCTGGACGGCCGAAATCGTTGGGCGCTGCTGGGGACCGTGGTGGCGGTCCTCATGCAGTGCGTAGGGTGTTGTCCGGAGGCGATTCTATTCACCGCCGTCAGCGTGTGTCTCTATGCAGTCACCTCGGCTGGGTGTGTATGGAGAGCAAACGGAGGCTGGCGAGCGTCCGCCGCTCCGCTGGCGGGAATGGTCATCTCCCTATCGCTGGGAATGGGGCTGGCTGCGGTTCAGTTGTTGCCGATGCGCGAGGCGATGAACCATTCGCGCAAGGGCGGGGGGGTGAGTTCGGACCTTGTCGACCGGATGCCTGCCATCAGGCCCGACATGCTTGCGGGTTTTGTGCTCCCTTCAATTCACGGTGTCCAAGGAGGTCCGGGGAAGTATTGGGCCCCCACATGCACGGAGTTCTGGCAGGGCACCGGATACGTGGGCGTCCTGCCCTGGATCATCTTTGTTTGGGTGCTTGTCGCAAGGATCGGCGGAAGGCAACCGGAGGCGTCTTCGACCGGCGTCAGGCGTTGTCCGTACGATGCGCGATTCCCCTTTCTCCTTTTGCAGCTCGTCCTATTCCTTCTGTATGCCATGGGCAGATACAGTCCCCTGTACAACGCTCTGTGGTACATGTTTGCGCTGGTGCGCACACTGTGGTGTGCGCCAAAGAGCATGATGTGCGTTGTTTTGGCCTTGGCTTGCCTCAGCGGAATGGGGCTCGACTGGCTTGTGACGCAGGGTCTTCGCGCGATTCCAGGGCGGCGGAAGTGGGTGACGCAAGGGGTGGTCTTGTGCCTGAGTGGGCTGGCCGTTGCGTGTTTGATCGACCACGGACGATGGGGAGAATGGTTGCTACGGCGATGTTTCAACCTTGGTTCGGTTGAGGCGGCGTTCGCGCATCGGATTCCCTGGGGACAGTTGGCGCGAGATGTCGTCAAGCTGGCGGTGGTCGCCCTAAGCGGAGGACTGGTGCTTACGTTCGTGGCTGTACGTCCCAGGGCAGGAACCTTTGGCGCTTGGTGTCTGGTGGCCTTGTCATTCGGCGAGATGGCACTTACCGATGTCTCGTTGTTTCCGGCGGTCCGTCCAGACGTGCTCGAACGTCCATCGCCCTTGAAAGGACGACTGCAACCCGAACCGGGACCGGTGCGTTACTGGGTTCGCGAGGGGTCCATGCACCTTTACGGCGAGACGTCGCCGGAGCTGTTTCAGACGATTCGTGACGCGCTGTTGTGGAGTTGGCCAACGGTGGATCATGCGTTTGCAGTCGGTTCTGCGACGATCTTTGAGGTAGCTGACATTACCTATCTGCGCGCGTTGACGGATGATGGCCGTCTACCGGCTTCGATTCGTCGCCGGCTTCTGTCGATACTGAATTGTGGGGTCTTTGTTCAACTTCCCGATATGCGCAAGTACTTCACTTCCGGCGCATTGGATTCGCCTCGCCCCGTTGATCTGCCGGCGCCGCTGCCGCGAGCATATGTCGTGGGTGGTGTCGAGGTGGTCGGGGATATGCGGAGCCTGTACGAACGTCTATTGGATCCGGCGTGGGATCCTCAATCCACCACCGTCGTGGAGCGCCGATATTTCCCGGGCGAGTCATGTGTTGGTCTTCGACCCGGGCGGGTGGAGCACCGTGTAACCGACATACGATACGTGCCCAATGGGGTCGAGTTGAAGGTGTGGAGCGAGCGGGACGGCCTTCTCGTCTTGAGCGACACGTACTACGACGGATGGATTGCCGTCGTGAACGGGCAGGGCACGCCGGTGTTCAAGGCAAACGGTGCGTTTCGCGGAGTCCGCGTGCGGAAGGGTGAGAACGTGATTCGGATGGACTACCGTCCCGAACCGCTTCGGCTTGGCGCGATCGTGAGCCTCGCCGCCTTTGTCCTCACCGTGGGTGCGGTGGTCGTATCGGGTCGGCGACCCCGATGGCTCGGCCCGGGCCAATGACCCGGATGAAGCATCGTCATGTCGTGCTATACGGTCGGGGCCAGAATGGCCTTCATTCGCTGGAGCAAGTCGTTCGCGACGAAGGGTTTTGGCAGAAAGTCATCCGCACCGGCGTCCAGCAGGTCCTGAACCGGTCCGTCTTTGGAGAAGCCGCTGGCGACGAGGACGCGGACCGACGGGTTGATCGCCTTGATCTGTTTGAACACCTCCATGGATGAGTCGTCGGTCAACACGGCATCGAGAATGACCAGTCTAATGCCGGGATTCATTCGAATTGCCGCGACCGCATCGACACATCCGGATGCAGCTACACACTTAAGCCCACTCTTGTGGATGATTCGCCTCTGTACATCGAGGACGAACTGCTCATCGTCCACAAGCAGCACTGTGGCGTCGCCCGTTGCCCCTTGAGGTTTCCGTTCTGGCTGGATCTCGGTGGACATGACAGGTCCTCATTGGGTGTCACCTGCACAGCGCAGCGGCCACTGCCCTCATCCATTGCGATGGCCGGCTAGCCCGGATTATTCACACTGGCCTCTTTTTTACGACCTCCTTGTGGGTTAAG
>CAZQTW010000092.1:0-3362 GCA_964596165.1 uncultured Planctomycetales bacterium
CGGGACAACCTTTCCATCAAGATGCCAAAGCGGTATGAATAATCCGGGCTAGAGCGTCCTGAAACATCCGCATCGCGTCGGCCTCGCGCCCCTGTTCCCCATAGACGGTGCCCATGCCCAGCAATGCCGCCGTCGCCCGAGGGTCTATCTGCAGGGCCTTCTTATATGCCTCCTCTGCCTTGGCGAAGTCCTTCTTTGCCACATGAACCGACCCGATGCCGGCGAGCGCCTCCGCTTGCTCGTATCCCAACGAGGCGGCTCGGGTAAACCACTTGAGACTCTCGTCGTAGCGGCCGAGCTGACGATAGATTTGCCCGGCGATGTGGCTGCCCTCCGCATCTTGCCGACTCAGTTCGAGATAGGACCGTATGACCGTCTCGGCCTGCTTCCATTGGCTCTTGGCGACGAGTTCCTCCGCCTCCATGAGTTTTTCGTAGGCCGCCACCATGTCTTTGGGATCCGGGAGGGAGGCGATGGCAGTCGTGGTCCGATCACTCGTCGGCCCCGGCACAACATACCCAAGGTCTTGCAGCATATGGCGCGTCTTGTCGTCCACGGGAAGGTTTCCCCTGACATCCGCCGCGACCTCCGGATCACCTCCGATCATTTCTCGCAGTCTCGCAAAGAGCTCGCCGGCCGGCCCGCGTTTGGAATCATAGAGATTGTTCAACTCCGCCGGATCGGTGAGCAGATCGTAGACTTCCGGCTTGGGCGCGTATATGAACTTGAGGTCATCGCGACGAATGCCCAGCAAGGGCGCCCAATTGTGCGCCAGACGAGGGTACAGGGTCTCGATGTACATCGGACGCGGACCGGCGGGCGGTGGCTCCAAGAGACTCATGCCATCAAGCTTGCCGGGGGCTGAGATCCCCAGCAGCGACAGCACCGTCGGAACAATGTCGATGATCCCGACCTGGCGGTTCACGATTCGGTTCTGCGGAAACGGAGCAGGCGCACTCATGATCAGGGGGACGAGCTGCGTGGCATCATAGATCAGCAGCGCATGCGTCCTCTCTCCGTGTTCTCCCATACTTTCGCCGTGATCGCTCGTGAGAATCACCAATGTGCGGCTGCGAACACCCAACTCATCCACGGCCGCCAGCAGTCGCCCCACTTGTTGATCCACGTAGGCAATTTCCCCCGCATAGGGATTCGTCGCGTAGTGTTCAGACCAGGGAGCCGGCGGCGCATAGGGAAAGTGCGGATCAAAGTAGTGCACGAACAGAAAGAACTTGCTCTTCGCATGTCGCCGAAGCCACTCCACCGCGACGTCGTTGACTTGTTCGGCGCGGCGCTCAGGATACGTGAACCGAAGGCTCTGCCTCCCGCCGGTCATGTCATCGTTATAGAAGTCAAAACCCTGATTCAGCCCAAACTTGGAATCCAGCACGAATGCTCCAATGACTCCGCCCGTCGTGTACCCTTGTTCTTTCAGCATCGTTGCCAATGTGCCGGTCTCGGCACGAAACCGAAAGAGGCCGTTGGAACGTACACCATGATGCGGGGGGTTCAGGCCGCTCAACATGCTCGCATGACTGGCAAGGGTGATGGGCACCGGTGAAACGGCCTGTCGGAACAACACCCCCTTCCGGGCCAATCCGTCGAAGACGGGTGTCTGAACCCGCCGTTTGCCGTAGCAGCCCACATAGTCGGCTCGCAACGTATCGACGCTGATCAAGAGGATGTTCCAGTCCTTCAAGGCTCCGCTGGCAAGCTGGATACGGTCGACCGGCGTGCCGGTAAAGACGGCCTGTCCTGGCGCGGTCTTGAACGCTCGGCCGGACCGTGTCGACCACCAGTACGCGCCGCCCGCCACCAGCATGACGATGATCGCCACGCCGATCAGAATCGCGGCGATGCCCAAGACCCGGCTCGACACGCCCGCGTCAGGCCCTTCGGAGTTGGAGCTTGGTTTCCGTGCCATGGACGACCTCTTGTCAGGGCACGCCGTCGAGGTTGATACTCGGCAGAACGAGGCTATTGCGGACTCGTGAACGGTCACGAACCCCACTGCCTGATTATACGACAGAACGTATCGCCCCGTTCTTCGTAGTTCGTGAACATGTCCCAACTGGCGCAAGCCGGCGAGAGCAGGACAACGTCGCCGGGCCTGGCGGATTGCCGCGCCAAATGGACGGCTTGCTCGAACCCGTCGGCGTCGACGACTTCCGGGGTGCCCTCGCTCCCCGATCTGTCCTTGATGGAGGCGTGGATTTTCTTGCCCGTGCTCCCATAACAAACCGCCGCCCGGGCCCGCTGAACCACACATGCGGCCATCGCGTCGAATGTCGCCTGCTTGTCATACCCTCCAAGAAGGATTACGGCAGGCCGATCAAAGGCCTTCAGGGCCGTGATCGCCGCCTCGGGCGTCGTGCTTTTCGAATCATTGTAGTAGGCCACGCCATCCACAGTGGCGACGTACTGAAGCCGGTGAGGCAGCCCTTGAAACGACCGAAGGGCCTTGTCCCAGGTCTCCGCAGGCAACGCAAGTGCCTGACCCACGGCATAGGCGGCCGCGGCGTTGAGCACGTTGTGACGCCCCGGAATCTGAAGCGAGAGATCATCCCATGTCAGCCGAACCGTTTCGCCCGACCGAACGGATCGGGTAACAACGGGCCGGCAAGCCTCGTCGACCCCGTATTGCCACACACTCGACAGTCCCCCCAGCGTTTCCACGACCGTTCGGACGGCCACGTCATCTTCCGCGCAGACAATGGCATGATCGACGGCGGGATTCTGGTACCGGAAGATGTTGGCCTTGGCCCGAACGTAGTTCTCGAATGTCCCGTGTCGGTCCAGGTGGTTCGGTCTGAGCGCGGTGAGCACGGCCACCGAGGGACTTCGCTGAAGATGGCCGAGGTCTTCCAATTGGAAACTGGATAGTTCGAGGACAACCAGGTCGTTCGACCCGATCTCCGGAAGGGCATCCAACAGGCTTCGGCCGATGTTTCCCCCCACCCATACTCTGGATCGTCGGGTAGCGGGGAGAAGACGCATGGCCGATTCCAGCACGTCGCCGATCATCGCGGTGGTCGTGCTCTTGCCGACGGACCCGGTAATCCCGATGATTCGACCGCGACAGCGCGGGAAGAACAGGTTCATCTCGCTCGTCCACGGAATACCTCGCGAAAGGGCCGCGGCAAAGAACGAATTCCTCGACTTGTCCACCGCCGGATTGACCACAAGGAGATCGGTGTTTTTCAGCAGGGCAACGTCATGCCCGCCGAGTTGGTACTCGACGCCGAGGCCTTCCAATTGCCTGATGGAATCGGCGAGCGTGTTCGCGTTCGCTTGGTCGGTGACTGTAACCCGGGGCCGCTGCAGGCGGCGCGCCAGAGTCGGGCCGCCCCGCGCGCCGGGAC
>CAZQTW010000092.1:3372-19860 GCA_964596165.1 uncultured Planctomycetales bacterium
CACCCCCACCCCCCCGCCGAACCGGCCGAGGCCCATAACCGTGACGCGCTTCTCTGAGAGCTGATCCGCGACGACGGACATGTCACGTGGTACCGCGGGCGAAGAGCTTCCGTTCCCCGTGATCGCAAGCCTCCTAGGCGCTCACCGTCACGATCTTGGCCAGATCGGCGACGAAGTCCTTGCATGCCTGCTCAACGCACTTCTCCCACTCGGTGGGATACATCTCGATGTACTTCATGCCCGCGACATCCTGGTCGTAGGCATAGATAATGCTGCGAGAAGCGGAGACCAAGGCGCCGGTCCCGTCGGACTTGAAGCAAGCGGCCACATCCTCGGGTTGTGCCCCTTGAGCGCCCCATCCGGGTACCAGGAAGAGGCAATGGGGCATCATGGCGCGAAGCTTCATCGTGGCCTCACGTCCTTTGGCGGCCACAACCGCACCCACCGAGCTGTACCCCTTCTTGCCGAGCAGCCCGTCTCCCGTCGCCCACTGCTCGACCTGATGACCGACGGCCTCGTACACCGTTCCGCCATCGGCGAGGGTAACGTCCTGAATCGCGGCGGCCGACGGATTCGTCGTGCGAACCAGCACGAAGACGCCTTTGCCTTCTTTTGATGCGATATCGATGAACGGCTGAACGCCGTCGAGGCCCAGGTAGCCGTTGACCGTTACGGCGTCGGGGGCAACCAAGTCGTCCAAATCACTGAAATCGGGATCGCCCAGGCACGCACGCGCGTACATCTCCGCCGTACTGCCGATGTCGCCGCGTTTTACGTCGCCGATGACCACAAGGCCGAGATTCGCCGCCTCCTCCACCAGTTCGTAGTAGGCAAAAACCCCTTCGGAATAGTACCGCTCGAAATAGGCGCTGTTGATCTTCACCGCCGGCACATAGGGAGCCACGATATGAATCGTTCGCCGGCAATACTCCAGAATCGCATCGAGTGCGACTTCGCTATTGGACTCGTCATTCAGCTCAGGATTCTCGTTGATCTCGGCGGGCAATCGGGCATACACGGGATCAATCCCCACGCACGCCGGCACGCGTTTCTTGGATATCGCCGCCAGCAGATTGTCGGCAAAGTTCTCAGCCACTAGATTCATCCTTTCTCAGCAAGAGCGAGGCACTCAGGCCGCGGCCCAACATGGCAAGCCTGTATCGTATCGGCCATGTCGCCGGCATGCAACCACATTTGCCACGGCAGACAACATTCATGAGCCCTGCAGGTGAACGCACGGACCCGGCATCGTGTTCGTCTGACCCTCATGGCCGCCGTTGACAGCCCCGTCGGTGTGGCGTAGCTTACCCGATCATGATCGTTCTGATCGACAACTACGACTCCTTCACGTACAACCTCGTACAGCGGATCGGTGAACTGGACCCGAGCCGGCAGATGAAGGTGTATCGAAACGACAAGGTCACGCTCGATCAGATCGAGTCGGACAGACCGGACCACATCATCATCTCGCCGGGCCCGTGCACGCCCCTGGAGGCAGGGATCAGCAACGACGTCATTCGTCACTTTGCGGGCAAGGTCCCCATCCTGGGGGTCTGTCTGGGCCATCAATGCATCGGACATTGCTGGGGCGCGAAGATCCCCCGAGCCCCTCGCCTCATGCACGGCAAGACCAGCGAAATCCATCATGACGGCAAGACCATTTTCACAGGCATGAACAACCCGTTCACGGCGACGCGATATCACTCGCTGATCGTCGATCGGGAGACGCTCAGCCGCGAGTTCGAGCATACGGCATGGACGGATCAGGACGAACTGATGGGCATCCGGCACAGGACGATGCCCATCGAGGGCGTCCAGTTTCACCCGGAGAGTTTCCTGACGGTCGAGGGGCCCAAGCTGCTGGCCAATTTCCTCAGGTTGTAGCGGCCGGAAACGTTGCCTGTCCGAACCGGTATGCGGGGGTTCGCCACAATGCCCACGGACTACCAGCGAAGGTTTGCCCAATGCGGCGTCGGTGTTCAAATCGCCGACGACGTATTCATCGAACACCCGGAGGTCATGGAAGTCGGTGACCGCGTCATCTTCATGAAGGGCGTGTACATCATGGGACGCCCCAAACGGTTCGTCGTCGGAACCGACGTCACATTCTACCCGTATGTCTTCTTTCAGGGTTCACCCGGCCGAGTGACCGTCGGCAGTGACGTCCAATTCTTCCCCCACTGCTACGTCAGCGGCGGCGACTGGGAAAGCTGTTTCGTCGACGTGGGCGATCACACCCATTTTGCGCCCGGGTGCGTGCTCTATGGTTGGGGAGGGCTCACGGTCGGTAACTACTGTGCGGTCGCGGCCGGTTGCATGCTGTCCACGGTCAGCCAGTTCACGGACAAGACCGAACAACCGATGGTGACCTACGGGGAGAACGCCGCGCCGGTCACGCTGGAGGATGATGTCTATCTCGGTGCGCACGTAGTCATCAACCAGGGTGTGACGGTCCGACGCGGATGCGTGGTCGGCGCGAATGGGGTGGTGCTGGAGGATACCGAGGAGTACGGGTTCTATGTCGGAGCGCCCGCCCGCCTCAAATGCAAACGGAGGTAACCCAATGCATCCCCCAACTCATCGCCGCGTCTTTTCGGCCGCAGCATGCGTGTCGGTTGTCGCAATGGCCGCACCCCGGCTTCACGGCCAGGTCATCGGCCGCAACTACCCGACCAGCATGCCGCCGCCCCCTGTGACGTGGAAAGGATTGGTCCCCGGCAAGGACATCCTCGATGAGGCCGCCGTTGCCCGAATCGGGAAGGCCGAAGAACCGCTCGACTGGTACAGCGCGATCAAGTACGAGTTCAAAGTCCCCAACCGTCCGGACATCACCGACAACGTCCTGACGCGCCACAACAAGATGGTCGGCACGATCGAAGCCGTCACGCCAATTGAAGGATGTGAGACCGTGGACGGTGTTCGGTCCAAGTTGGGTGAACCGGAACACACGATCATCCTGAGCAAACAGCAAATCCTTGACTACGCCGGCAGAGGATTCCGCTTCATCGCCAACAACGAAGACGGAAGGATCGTCGGCACGGCCACGTTCCCGCCACGCCGGCGCGTGCCGGAAGGCGAGATCAAGATCCTCGACCTGTCGAAGCAGCGGCAAGGCCCCCTTCCAACCGCTGAGCAGTCCAAGCCGTGGGAGGGTCTCAGAGTCGGCTTCGCAACCGCCTCGTTCGGCCTTGACGATACGATGATCCGGGGCTTGATGAAAGACGATCAGAACAGGAGGCCCCACGATGACCTCCAAGCCCGTTGCTGCTACATCAGCTACGGCGGACAGTCCGTCGCCCTTGTCGGCGCGGATTTGTACGGCATGCTTCGGATCAATTTCCTGCCGGTGTTCAAGAGACTGGCCGCCGAGGGGCATTCAAACATCGTGATCGGCATGAGCCACTCACACGCCGCGCCCGACACGATCTTCACCTACGGCCTGCTGCCCAATGCCTACCTCCGCGCCGTCCAAGAGGCCTTGTTCACGTGTGTTGTCGGCGCGGCGAAGGCTGCCCAACCTGCCTCGCAAGTGAAGTTCGTGTCTGTGGAGTTGCCGCTCGACGGGGCGCGGGTAGCGGGCATCAGCCGGAACGTCCGGAACCCGGGGCTGGTCCCACCTCAGCTCGCCGTCGTCACGTTCCACGATGCGAACGGTACGAATCTCGGAACGATCATCAACTATGCGTGCCACGCCGAGGTGCTTGACGGAGAAAAGCACGGGTTGTTCAGCTCGGACTTCGTCGGCCCGTTGCGTGATTACGTCGACAAGGCCTTGGGGGGAACCAGCGTGTTCCTCAATGCGGCGCTGGGCGGAATGGTCACGGGCGATACACCGGGCCGGCGCCCGGCGGACATCAAACTCCTGGGCGACAGACTTGGTGCGCTGGTCGTGGAATACTCCAAGAAGGCCCAGCCAACGCCGGAACGGTGCTTGCGATTCGTCAAACGCCCAATCGAAGTCCCGCCTACCAACCCCAAGTTCAGAGCAATGGCCGCTTCGCAGGCCAAGCACCTCGTCGAGGGTCGTATCCCCTCCGAACTCAATTACGTACGAGTCGGCTCGGCAGAGTTTATCACGATCCCGGGTGAACTGTTCCCGGAAATCGGCTTTGAGATTCAGGCTCGCATGACGGGCTATCCGCGGATGATCGTGTGCCTGGCCAATGAGGAACTGGGCTACATCCTTCCCGGCTATGATTTCAACGAGAAAAGCTACGAGGAATCGATGTCCGTCAGCCCGGCGATTGGGCCGATGATCCAGATGGCCGCATGGGAACTGGCGGCTCAAGGGGCAAAGTAGTCCGTCAGACACCGGACGGCGAGGCCCTTTCTTGGCATCCGACAGTCACAGCATTGTCTGAACCGGTTGCGCCGGCGGCATAGACCGGCATCTGGCTGGGGTGCTCTTGCACGCGGGTACCAGATCTGCGCCACCGACATCGATCTTGACACCCTCAAGACCTGTGCCGAACGACAAGCCTATCCGCCCGACACATGATCCGTCAGGGACACGCACACATCATCAACGTCGCCTCATTTTGCGGATTGGCTCCGATCTTCGGCGTCTCGGTCTACAGTGCCTTCAAGCATCCCGTACGGGGGTTCTCGCTTGCCGTGGCCGAGGAACTTCGGCCCCATGGCGTGGCCGTAACCGTTGTCTGCCCCGATACCGTAAAGACGTGAATGCTCGACGGCCGGCTTGATCACGGTGCCTCCGCTCTCATCTTCTCAAATCCGACACCTCTGGCCGTCGAAGACGTGACGCACGCCCTATTGACTCGGGTACTGGAGAAGAAACCCTTGGAGGCATACGTCCCGAGATCCCGAGGTCACCTGGCACGACCGATAGATCTTGCCCCGCAAGCCACACGGTGGGTGGTGCCCATTCTCCGGAGAAGAGGCTTGAGGCATCTGCGAAATCGCAGGCACGAGGTAACAAACGACAGAAGGCTGCAATGAGGCAAAGGACCACGCTGCACGCCCTGACGCGGTGTGCCCATCCGCCCGCCGGCGTCTGATCGTGTTTGTGCCGTGTGAACCGAGGGCCGGGATTGCCTTGCCACGCCTGAGATCGTGCCGTAGGATGATCGCTTCGTTTTGCCGGCCGGCTGGGAGGAGCGCAATGGCGAGGCGTTGTTTCGTCGGTATCGATTTGGGCGGTACGAATATCAAGGGTGGTGTTCTCACCGAGGATAAGGAGGTCTTGTGCCGGGTATCCATCAGTACCGAGGCCTCCGGCGGGCCCGACCATGTAATCAAGCTAATGGCCGGATTGGTTGAGCGGGTGATCAAGGAAGCGAAGGTGAATCGGAAGGAAGTCGCCGCCGTCGGTGTCGGCGCTCCGGGCTCGATGAGCCACACCCTTGGAATCATCATCAAGCCGCCGAATCTCCCCGGCTGGCTCAATGTGCCACTTCGGGATCGGATCAAGGAACTGACCGGCCTGCCGACGACGCTTGAAAACGACGCCAACGCGGCGGCGTGGGGCGAGTTCTGGGCCGGCGCCGGCCGCGGAACCAAGCACATGGTCATGTTCACGCTCGGGACGGGTGTCGGCGGCGGCATCATTACCGACGGGCGTCTGCTGCGCGGTCACTTCGACAACGGCGCCGAACTCGGGCACATGATCGTTCAACCGGGCGGGCGCAAGTGTGGCTGCGGCCAGAAGGGATGCCTTGAGGCCTACGCCTCCGCCTACTACACCGGCAAACGGGCGCAAGAGGCGGTCGAGGCGGGCGAACCCTCCTCCCTCGCGCAGGTGCTCAAGACAACCGGTCAGGTCACCTCGGAAGACGTGGTCAACGCCGCCGCCAAAGGCGACGCGCTCGCCGCACGCATCTGGGACGAATCATGCTTCTATCTGGCGGTGGCCTGTGTCAACATGCAGCATGCGACGAACCCCGAGCGGATTCTGATGGCCGGTGGCATGATCCACGCCGGTGAGAAGGCACTGCTCGATCCCGTCCGCAAGCACGCGGCCGACATGACGTGGAAGGCGGCGGACGATTTGCCCAATATCACCTTCGCGACACTCGGTAACGATGCCGGCATGATCGGCGCCGCCGGAGCGGGCTGGCTGGCTATCGAGGAAGGCGAGATCTGAACGTCGGTGGAGCCTTCGGCGGTTGACCGTTGACTGCCCATCCGCTGCTTCCGGTTCTTGGCGGCACGAGCATCGGAGCGATTGTCCGTGTCGGCCCTCCTTCGCCGCGGACGGCCGGTCAATTCGCCGAAAACTGATTCGCTTCTAGCGCCCTATCATCGCCGTGATCCCTTCGCGTATCATCTTGGCCCCCATGGCGGCCAGCAGAACGGCAATAACCTTGGACGACGCCAGCAGAATCTTGGTCACTCGCGGGCCGGCCAAACGGGTGGCCAACCATTCACTGATGGCAACGATGACAAGATTGGCCGCAAAGGCCGAGCAGGTCACAACTAAGCCGGTACTTGACACCAGACCTATGCTCGTCGTCATCACGGCGGGCCCGACAATGAGCGGCACGGCAAATGGCACGATGCCTGCCGACGCGTCCAGCGGACGACGAGGTTTCTGTGCGCTCAGCAGGTCCTGCAGTGACAGTACGACGAGAAGAAGCCCTCCCGCAGCCTGAAAATCCGCGACGGTGATGCCCAACAGCCGAAGCACCTGCTGCCCCGCGACGAAGAACGCCGTACCGATAACCGCCGCCCAGAAGACCGACTGAATCACCAGGTTTCTGCGCCGATGCTCATCAATCCCGGCGACGGCCGCCAAGAAGATCGTGAGAATGCCCGGCGGATCCACCGCAATGAAGAGTTGTATGAAAGCGCTCAGCCACATGATGTCACAGGAAGCTCATCGCGGAACGCGACCACGGTAAGAAGGGCTGCAGGAACCATAAACTTACCCCGAAACATCGCCGACCGCACCGACCGGCTAACGCGGAACCATCGAGCTCAGCGTTAAGTATTTTGGGGCGTCGGTAACGGGCTGGCGCGCGCCGGTCGGCACCTCCGCCGACTGTCCGAGGTGATCCACGGCCGAGCGAACCCCGATTCCCGAACCCAAGTCGATTTCGTGGGGCTTGCCCACGGTCCAGATGGCCAGCTTGACGTCCTCCCCCTTACGGAAGATCACGGCGAAGTCATTGTCGTCTCTGAGGTCGACCCGGCCTGCCACCCGGTACCCTCGCAACTCGCCGACCAGCGTCCTCATTGCGATATACGCCGGCTTAGGCCGGTAGTCATTGCGGACCGTACCGAAGTTGTGTTCGTGCTCTTTCGGATCAGGGCCGTCGTCGTGCCAATCGTACCAGATGCTGATAGGGACGCCGGCCGACATGTTGGCCAGCCATTGCCGTGCCAAGTACTTGCCCTGTGTCTCCGGAGCGAGCTTCGCCGTCGAGTACCCCCACTCGCCACTCACAATCGGTATTGCCTTTTGCACCGGCCTGTAGCGATCGATGAGGACGCGGAGGCGTCCGTATTCCTTGAGTACCGTCTCCGGACCGAACGTGTTGTCTCGATAGGGATGCACGCTCACGCCGTCCACGAGTTCCAGAAACCCGTCCTTGAAACAAGCCTCCAGGAACGGCATGGGTATCGTCGAGGTTGCCGGGCCGATCACGCACGCGTTTGGATCGGCTTGGCGAATGGCAGGCACGACCACCTTGCACCAAGCCAGGTAATCCTTCACGTTCGGCTTGGGCTTCCAGGTATCGATGTTTGGCTCGTTCCACAGCTCCCAAATGATTTTCTTGCCGGCATATCGCCCGGCCAACACCGCACAGAATCGGGCATACGCCGCACGCCCTTCACCCGTGAAAGGTGCGAGCCCCTTGTCGTAAAGGCGGTTACCGTAATCAATGATGAACAACAATCGCATCCCGCGTTGCTCGATATCCTTCACCAGTTGATCGTGCTGGGTGAAGTCGTACTCACCCGGTTTCCGCTCGATGGCATCCCAGCTCACATCCATGCGGACCATACCGATGCCGGCGTCCTCGATCATCCTCCAATCGATCTCGCCACCTTTGTAGAAGTGAATATTCACGCCCAGCCCGGCCGGCACGGGCATCATCTCCAGCAGGGGATGCACCCGTTCAGGGGTTTTCTCCTCGATCGCTTTCGATTTCTCCGCGCCGACTGCGGCACAGCCCGAGAAAACCGCCACGGCGATCACCTCGTTTGCAGGCGTCCTGAGCCTCCGATGCATGGTCTGATCCTTCCTAAGTCGTGCACCACCGTCGTCACACGCCCGAACTCGCGAGACGGCGCGGCCCCTACGACATGTTCCGGTCCCCGCTATGGCGCGGTCAAGAGCACCCGGCACTCGGGCTTGTCTTGTGCCAACGGGAAAGCCAGAACCAGCCGTCCCTCGGCGGGCGTGCTGCTCCCGTCCTTCTTGTAGGGATTGTGCGGTTGAACCGGCCACATGAGCCTTGCAGGGTCGGGCACGGAAAGCTGCCAGCCCCCGTGCCGAAACCATGGGCCCAACTGCTCCGCGGACCATGTGAACGGCTTAGGCTCCAGACGAACGGAAGCACCGCGAGCTGTCACGAGTTCCTGGTTCAGGTGCGACAGCAGCGTGATGTGCCCTTCTACCGGACGGTCCCATTCGCCCGACGCCCGATAGCAAATTCTCAGTGACTTGGCGTCAACACACGTGATCTCGATCTCGCAGGAGGTCTTCCCGTATTCCAGGACCGCCTTCACCGTCGTCGCATCAACTGTGACCTTGGCCGATGACGGCACATGAATGAGCTCAGGGGGTGGGATGAAGTTGGGGTTCGTGTCACCGGACTTGTGTTTCAGCAGCGATGGGTCGCCGATCGTGAAATTGCTCCAATACGGCTGCAACTTGGTGTTGCCTCCGCCGACAATCAGGCCCGCCGTGTCGTGGAAGACGCTGACGAAGTTCTGGCGATCCTGGATCCATCGATTCTGAGGCACCTCGGCCGTATAGCCGGAGGCGACCACAAACCACGGTTTCTTGCGCAGGACCACGATCTTTCCGTCCCGGCTGGTCCAGGTGTGCTCGTCGCGGCCGGCCATCGTGGGGATGCCTTCACCGGTCTTGCCGTACAGGAGGAATGCCTCGTCAACGGCTGCTTTCTTCTCCTTCTCCTTGAGCCGCGACAGTTGCCGCAGCAGGAACCCCCGCCCCTCCGGCGTCATGCTGAATCCCACGTTCCCCACCCGCACGCCCGCATGGTAGGGATTTCGTTCGTCTACCGTCTCCACGCTGGACCCGTCGGGATAGGTGAGATTCGCGTGGAAGATCGCCGCGCGCCGCAACGCCTCCAACACCTTCTCGTCGCCCGACATCGCGTAGTACACGCCCAAGGCCTCGCTGTAGACGAAGTTGTAGGACACGACCGGCCCGAGGTGTTCCGACCACCAGCCGTCGGGCGACTGGGCGGCGACCACCCTGCCCATGAACTCGGCGGCCTGCTTCTTCCACTCCTCGCGGTTGAAGGCCAACCCGGCCGCGTAAAGCCCCATCGCATGATGGCACGGAATGTTGTGCACGCTCTTCAGGCAGGTCTTGCTGATTCCCTCGAACCCCTTGAGCAATCCCCGATCCCACTTGGCGCGACGGTCCGGCGGCATCGCGTCCTTGATCAGCAGATAGGCGCGGACCCACCGGCTGTATGTCCAGGGCATGTAGATCTGGCCCCAGGTGCTGTTGTCCTTCTTGCGAAATGTCCACATCCCCTTCGGGTCCTGGTCGTCCACCAGAGCGTCTCCGCCGGCGATGATCGCGTTGAGCAACTTCGGATCGTGATACCAGGGATTCCTATCGTCCTTGATGCTCCACGCCGCCGCCAGCGCCAGAAGGACGTTCTGATCGTTGCAGATCCACGGTTTCGAGCCGAACCGACCTGTCTGAGGGTCCTGCGTGTCCAGGATGCCCTTCACGCTCTTGACCAGACCGGCCAAGGCTTCTACCCGCGGGTTCCACTGTTGGTCGCCGGCGGTCTCCTCATTAGCGTCCAACGGGGCTGAGATCCAAAGACACAGGGTACCCGCAAGCATGACGATAAATGATCGGCTCATGTCACTGTCCCTCTCAGGTGGCCCGGAGAGATGCTCTCGTTGGCCTGCGTCGGTTATCCGGTCAAGCAGACACCATCGTGGGCAGTGCCAACCACGACCAGAGGGTGGTGACACACGCCCATGCCCGCCTGAATTATCACGACAATGCGTTGACTTGTCGACTTGTCGATTTGTTGCCGTTTCGCCGTTCTGGCGTCTTGACCTTTCGGTTACGCCCTGGCGGCGTAGCCGGCGGCGGTGGGTTCGGCGATGGTCTCGAGGAGACGGCGGACCACGTCCTCCGGCTTGATCCCCTCGGCGTCGGCATTGAAGTTGGTGAAGATACGGTGGCGCAGCACGGGCAACGCCACGCCACGAATGTCGTTGCAGCTCACGTTGAACCGCCCTTGCAGGATGGCCCGCGCCTTGGCCCCCAGGACGAGGTACTGTGCGGCGCGAGGCCCCGCACCCCACGTCAGCCAGTCGCCGACGAACGGCGGCGATCCTTCCTCGCCCGGCCGTGTTGCCCGAACCAGGTTCACCGCGTAGTCCACCACGTGATCGCTGACCGGGATTTTCCGGACGATCTGCTGAAGCTTGAGGATTTCCTCGGCCGTCAATACGGGTCGCGGTTCGGCCACCGCATCGCGGGTCGTGTGTTTGACGATCATCCGTTCCTCGTCGCGAGGAGGATAGTCGATCGTCACCATGAACATGAACCGATCGAGCTGTGCCTCCGGCAACGGGTAGGTTCCCTCCTGCTCGATGGGGTTCTGTGTGGCGAGCACAAAGAAGGGTCGGTCAAGATTGTACGTCTCGCCCGCGACCGTGACCTGATACTCCTGCATCGCCTGGAGCAACGCGGCCTGTGTCTTGGGTGGCGTCCGATTGATCTCGTCGGCCAGGATGATGTTCGAGAAGATGGGTCCTTTGACGAAGCGGAACGCGCGCCGGCCGGTGGTCAGGTCTTCCTCGATGATCTGCGTGCCGGTCACGTCCGACGGCATCAGGTCCGGCGTGAACTGAATCCGATTGAACGACAGCCGCAATACCTGACTGACGGTGCGGATCAGCAGCGTCTTGGCCAGGCCGGGAACGCCGACGATGAGGCAATGCCCCTGCGAGAACAAGGCGATCAGCAACTGCTCGATGACCTCGTCCTGGCCGATGATGACCCTATGAATCTCTTCGAGAAGCCGCGCCCGAGCCTTGCCCAGGCGATCGATAAAGTCCAGTTCCGCCGGTTGTCTGACCGCGCCGCTCATGGAGTCTCCCGTCGGGTTCCACCCGACCTTTCCTGCCCGCACACCTCAGCACGGGCCCGACCGTGGCCAAGGACGGCCCAGCCCCGATACATCAGTGTGTCATTCCATATACGAAGATGTTGACGCCCAGTTTCAGGGCATCGGCATCCGCATAGCCGCGATTGTACGGGAAGGGCATCTGCTCCCATCCGTTGCTCAGGCTATAGCGTGAGTAGATTACGCACAGCATTCCATCGCGGGTAATCCCCTCAAGGGCCGGCACGCGCAGGTTTGGCGATTCTTCCTTGACGAGCGCCGTGTAGCTCACCTGTTTCACGGGATACACCGCCGCGTAGAGCGGATGCTCCAAAGGCAATGCGCCGAGATCGCTGTTGGGCAACACGCGCTTGATCTCACGACGGAATGCAACGTCGAATGCTCCCCTGCCGGCCGCCGCGTCGGCGACCAGCACACCGCCGCTCTCCAGATAGCTGCGAAGCCGAACCACCTCCTGGTCGTTGAGCTTGAAGTCGCGCAAACCCGTCAGGTAGAGGATCGGATGCTTGAAGACGTCGAGCTGACCCAGTGAGACCACCTCCCGTTTGAATTGCGTCTGCAGCGTTGTGTTGTCCTGCATGAATTTCAGAAGGCTCGGCAGCGCGGACGGTGTCGGATCCCAATCGCCGTTGTGGACGACTTGCGCCAAGACGAGTTCGTCGCGAGTCGCCTCTCGCTTCTGATGAAACACCTTCTCAACGGCCCTCATCCGCCCGTATTCGTAGCAGGCGATGGCGTAGGTTACCATGTTGCTGCCCAGCTTGCGGGCGTCCTCGCCCACGATCCAGCTTCCGGCCGAGTAATTCGGCGGCGGATTCTGCCCGAACCACCCGTTGGCCAGGTCGATCGGCGAGAAGAAGACCGCGGTACGGCAACCGATGTTGATCCCCTCAATGTACGGTACGTTGATCTTGCGCTGATCCGTTCCGAACTGGTACTGCACCTGCTTCACGTCGTAGTAGGCCCCGAAGACCGGATCATCCGTCGCTAGCGGCGCCAGCTCACGTTGCGGGAACACGGCGGCAATCTCGCGGCGGAACGACTCGGCAAACTCCTTGCTGCCGCAACACGCATTGGCGAAGATCGTCCCGCCGTCGTAGACATAGCGTCGCAACTTGCTGCGCTGATCGTCGGACAACGTGGGCAGCGGCTCGTGCCCCGTTAGGTACAGGATCGGGATCTCCGTCGGGTCGTAGCTGAAACTTCTCCAGCTACTCTCAAAATGCCGATACCGAATCCCCAACTGGCTGTTCGTCCACTGGAGGAGGTTCCGAACGTCGTCGGTCACGTTCAACCACTGCGTCTTATTCACGCGCCGGCCGGCCTGTACGGCGAAGGAGACTTCGCCGTAGGACAGCTTCGTCACCAACGCCGGTGGCTGAGGCTCCCGTTTCCTCTCGCTGCGGCGTAACGGCGTGGCCGGAAGCGGTAACGGTGGGACCGACTCGCCGCCACTCCGTCGGTGCGGGGCCGCTTTCGGGGGAATGCCATGGCCGGGCAACTGAAGCTCTTCACCATAGACGCGGGACGCGGTGAGGCTCGGTAAATCTCCCATGACCGTACTCGACGCCAGCACCGCAAGAAGGCACAGACGAATCCCGCTTGACATGACGCATTCCTCCGGGCGGGTCAATCGCTGCCATGGGCTCTCATAAGCCCAAACAGAGCCATGAGGTTACATCACGATTATATCACCGACATCGCGCGGTGTAACCACCAAGCAAAACGCCGAAGTCACCCCCACATTGCGGGGAGCTTCGGCGTTTGAATGCCCATTCACTCCGATGAGGTCGCCTGTTGGCCTACTGGATGTCCTGGATGTCCTCGATCATTCGCTCGATCGCCACGTCGAGTTTGCCTTGAATGTCGTAGGTCCCGTTCATGATCGCTTGCCGGACGGCCGCCACCTTGTCGCGCCGAATATCCGGCAGGCTGTGCAGCCTGTTCAACATCTCGGCCATGAAGCTGATCTCGACCGTGTCGAAATCGTTTGCGGCATTTTCGGGTTGACCGGATGCCTGGGGAACGACCTGACGCTGCGGCGTCACGGACTGGAGTGCCCTGGCCGCCCCGAGCCCTTGGATACTCATCGAATCTGACATGGCGTTCTCACCTTTACCCACCTGTGCCGGTGCGTTCGAGGACTTGAGTGGATCGACCATCGACGCGACTCCCTTACATCGGCCCCCGGCGGCGCATGGCACCTCCGCTCATTCAACTCACGCATTCCTCCTTGAACGCCAGTTGACAAGACGGGATGGGGTTGTCCGTAACTCTGGGTCAGTGGGGCTGGTCCGTCAGCCCGAGAGAACCCGCTCTCGTGCTCTTCTATGCCCTAGTATCGGACCGTGAGGCCCGGTCGCTTTAGCAATTTCCAGATCGCCCATTCCAGCCACAACCTTTTATATGGACAGAAGTTACGTTCTTGCTCTTGAACAAGATCGGCATGGCCAATCGTTCGCATCGAGGCATCATTGCAGTTATTGCTAAAGCCGTCGGTTCTGTCTCTTGTCCATGGGCGGCATGATCTTTCATGTCGTCCATGG
This sequence comes from uncultured Planctomycetales bacterium, assembly GCA_964596165.1. Taxonomy (GTDB): domain Bacteria; phylum Planctomycetota; class Phycisphaerae; order UBA1845; family JAFGLZ01; genus CAYUQT01. The sequence goes on from CAZQTW010000092.1 coordinate 17,237, forward strand.
GCTGTTGTCACCGCGCATTCCTTATCAATTGGCCGTAGAACCGAATGAGCCGGAGATAGTTGTCCGTGCTGATCCGCTCGTTTGGTCCGTGAATGCGCGACAGCGCTTCTTGGTTCAGCCACAATGGACTGAACTTGTAGGTGCCGTCACTTACCTCGGCGTAGTGCCGCGAATCGGTGGCGCCCAGCACGAGCCCCGGCGCGACCAGCACCTCCGGAAACACCTGCCTGATCGTTGAGTTCAGCATCGCATAGCCTCGCGCGTGGACGTCCGCTACCGGAGAGGCGAGGTGCGGCGTGCCCAAGGGTTTCACGGACACGCGGTCGTCTCCGATGCTGCGCCGGACGTGGTCCAATACCCCTTCGACGGAAGCCCCGGGCATCAGTCGCGAATTGACGACCGCTCTCGCCCGACTGGGTAGAACGTTTTCTTTGTCGCCGCCCGACATGATCGTCACGGCCAGTGTCGTCCGCAGTGACGCGCTTGTTGCCTTTCCTGCTTCCAGTCGGCGCGTGACCAATCCCTCGAAGAGCCAGAGGTTCGCCAAGGCTATCCGCGCGGAAAACGGCATCTCCGGGCCGAGAACCTCGAGCATCTGCCGGGCCGGACCCTTCAGTTGCGCAGGCATGGGGTCGGCTTCAAGCCGGGCTATTGCCTTGCTCAATATCCCCAGCACGGTCTCCTTCGGAGGTTGTGAAGAGTGACCGCCCTGCCCCTCCACCACCAATTCGAGGGTCAAGTAGCCTTTCTCCGCAATGCCGATGGTGGCCACGGGCTTTGTCAGACCCGGCACGACACCCTCAAGAATGCACATCCCTTCGTCGAGGCAGATCTCGGCGCGGACTCCGCGCGATTTGAGGAGTGCCGCGATTTGCATCGCACCCTTTCCCCCGATCTCTTCATCATGCCCAAAGGCGAAATAGACCGTCCGCTTGGGCTTGAACCCCTCAGCCAGCAGCGACTCGGCCGCCTCCAATATGCCTATGAGGTTCCCCTTGTCGTCAAGAGTGCCTCGACCCCAGACATGCCCGTCGGCCAGCTCGCCGGAGAAGGGTGCGTGCTCCCACGGGGAGCCCGTCTCTCCCGGCACGACATCCATGTGCGCCAGCAGAAGGATGGGTTTTGCCCCGGTGTCCTCCCCCGGCCATGTGTACAAGAGGCTGGCCCCACCGACGAGTTCCCGTTTCATCGTCGCATGCACCTTGGGATAGGCCTCCTGCAAAAGGGCGTGCAGTTGCAGAAAGGCCTCGCCGGAACCCGCAACAGGCTCCTGATGCGAAACGGTCTTGATTCGGACGGCCCGCTGGAGGTGGTCCACCGCCTTGGCCTCGTCAAGCTTCAGCGGTGTGGCCGGCGCCGGCGGAAGCTGCTTGGACGTGAACGCAGCGGTGCGGATCAGCACAACCGCAACCAGCGACACGAGAGCGACTACGACAACCGCAACGGCACGTTTGATCGTTCGCCAGTCCATTGTCCTCTCCCCGGATTCGCCGGCATCGGTCGGACGGCGGTCATGTTACCACGGGATGACGACATACGTCATGCCGGACTCGCGATTTCACCGGATGCCCGGTGCCGCCGGCGGCTTGTCCGCCAGTGTCTTCGCGGGACGTCTGGGGAGTGCGAGCGTCCTCGCGAGCCCCTCTTGGACCGCGGGCGTCTTGCCCGCCACCGCACCGTGCTGTCCCTTGGCCGGCGTGCCTGCCACGGAACGTCCCGACGGCCACGGCTTGGCCGTAGGCCGTGCCAGGGTGGCCGTGCCAGGGAGGACACGCCGGTTCGGCTGGGTGGCGGTGCCATGGGTCCGATTTGAGCCGTGTCGCGCAAGCGACCGGTCCCATGCGGAGCCGGCATTGTTCCGCCCTTGCCCGGCGGCGCCAGAACTGATATATGCGTTGGGCATGGCCAAGAAACCCCTCAAGTTCGAACAGGCGTTGAGTCGGCTCGAGGAAATCGTCACTGCGATTGAGCAGGGCGAGATCGGCCTCGAGGAGTCTATCGAGCGCTATGAAGAGGGCATGGGGCTCATTCGGCACTGTCGAACCGTGCTGTCCGAGGCGGAGCTGAAGATTCAGAAGCTCCAGGCCGACGCCGACGGGGAATTGAAAGAAGAACCACTCGACGTGCCTTCCGACGAATCGGATTCCGAAGACGAGTAAGACTGGTTGCCACTGGCAGCCTGTCCGCCGGTTCTTTGGCAGCACGTGTGGTGAGGGCAAGCGTCGTAGCGAGCCGCGTCGGATGTGTCCTATCCGCTGATAGAGCACCATGAGTCGGGCCGGGCCTCTTCCTGCTCGGCACACTTGCCTCCGTTGGTCAAACGCCATTCTATCCATTCCAGACCCTCCCTGTCCGTCCATGCAACACTTTGCAACAAAATGCAACAAAAAAGGGGGGGTGTTGCACGGGGCGACGTATGACATGTCTCGTCTTGTCTCGGGTTGTCGCACATCCGACGGGTCGGAATTCGGGGTTTGGGACTCGGGGCTCGTAGCTCGGATGCTGGGTTTCGGAGCGATGGGGTCGGAACTGCGGTGGAGAGGATCTGGGGACTTGGGTCCAGGGGATGGGGGGCCGAAATCAGACACGGCACCACAGTGCAAGGCGGTGGGCGGATTGGATTG
>CAZQTW010000093.1:0-19233 GCA_964596165.1 uncultured Planctomycetales bacterium
ACTGGCCGGTTTTGACCCGCCCACCGGTGGCCGGTTTTGGGGTGCCCCGTGACACGCGAGCAGGGTGCGGAGGTTCTGTTTCACTGCGGGGACGTCGGAGGGATGAACGTTCTGGACGAGCTGCTCGAGATTCCGGCCTACTTTGTGTGGGGCAATACAGATCGACCCGACGGAGCCGCGCATGCTTACTGTCAGTCGGTTGGCTTGCCCTGGCCCGAGGTGCCGGTGTGCGTTGAGATCAACGCGAAGACGATTATCCTGGTTCATGGCCACGAGCCGTGCTGCCATGATGTGTTCAAGGGGGAGCGACCGGACTTTCTCTTTCACGGCCACAGCCACCAGTGTCGGTCCGTGCGGCGAGGCAACACGGTCGTGGTGAACCCTGGTGCACTACACCGAGTATCGGTGAAATCCGTGGCCACTGTGGACTTGGGCTCGGGCAGCGTGGCATTTCATGAGGTACCAACCGGACGGTTGTTGACTCAGTGTATCGACGGCGTGATGTGACTTCGTTCGCGATTGATGACATCATGTGCCGACGTGGGAACTCCCCTCAGGAGGTCGTGTTGTGTGGCGGGTCTGATTTCGGCGAGGGCGATTCCCGGTTCTTTGGCGGAGTCTCCTGGACGATCACTTGAACGCGGCGGACTTGGCGATCGTCGGCGTCGAGGACGCGAATGCGGACGTTACCCGCCGTGATTTCCTCGCCCGCTGTCGGGACACGGCCCAGCTCGGCAAGCACGAAGCCGCCGATCGTGTCGCCGTCCTTGCTTTCCGGAAGCTCGGTTCCGAGTTCACCGTTGAGCTCAACGATGCGAATGCGGGCATCTGCTTCAACGGTGGTATCGTCCAGACGTCGCATCCCCTCCGGTTCGGGCAGGTCGTCCTCGTCCGCCGTTTCTCCAACAAGCTCGTCGAGAATATCCTCGATCGTGATGAGGCCGGCGGTACCGCCGTAGTCGTCGGTGACGATGGCGATACGGACTTTGTTATCCTGGAATTCGCGGAGGAGATCTCGCAAGGACTCGCTTTCGGGGACGAAAGGAACCTTTCGCACGACGCTTCGCAAGTCCTTGCCGCCGTCGCACTCCAATCGAAGCAGATCCTTTGCATACAGGACGCCCACGATGTGGTCGATGTCTTGCTCGTAGAGAGGAATGCGAGAATGTCCTTCTCTGGTGATGAACCGACGGGCGTCCGCAACGCTCGCTCCGACGTCGAGGGCAGCCACCTCGATGCGGGGTGTCATGATTTGTCCGACAAGCGTACCGGGAAGCGGGAACACGGATTCGATCGTGTCCTTCCCGATTGGGCCCGCGGTTCCGTGTTTCCGGCCTTCGCCGACAGCCTCCAGCGTCTCTTGTTCGATCTGCTCAGCCTCGTCGGCGTCGTCGTGCCGGGGCGCGCCCACCAGGCGCCGCACGATCTCCTCGGTCAGGCGGAGGACCAGAATCAGCGGCCGCAGCAGTATTCGGCACGCCACCAGAAGGTGGTACGTGGCGGCGATGAGTTCCTCCCCGGCGTACTTGGCCCATGCGTTCGGAATCGCCAGCCCGAAGACGAGAAGGATACCCCCCGCAATCGCCAGGACGGTCGCGTGATGGGCAACGGGGTTTCGGATTCGATCGTGGAAGAGCTGAATGGTTATGAGTACCAGCCCGATATTGGCAATCAGTCGCAGGGTGGCGGTGGCTAGGATCATCTCGCGTGCGCCGTTGAGGATTGTGTCCAAACGGCCTTCGCGTCCGCGCTGTTGAAGGACTTCCTCCAGACGAACTCGAGACAGGTCGCGAAGCGAGAAGGTCGCGGCGCCGAAGTACAGCGTGGCCACGGTTAAGACGATGGCCAGCCACAGAAGGGGATCCGTCATCGGGTCTGCTCTCTTGAGATCGACCTGTTCACCGGTTTCGCGCGGACGGCATCGTACAGGTTTCGCCTGCCTGAATCGATAGGAAGGGAGCTCTTGGTTCTTGTTCGACCCTTTTGGGGTGGGGGAGACTTGGCGAAGGGTCTCCCGTACCCCCTCGCGGCCAGGAGGTCGTCTTCCCGCTGGTGCATCACGCGAGCTTGCTCAGGTTCGTGGTCGTCATATCCCAACAGGTGAAGACACCCATGCACAACGTACAGCATGATTTCCGAGGCGGGGTCGATCCGGAGTCCGGCGGCCCACCGACGGGCCATGTCGACATTCACAACGACTTGACCGAGCAGGGTCCTCTTCGCTTCATCATGATCTCGCAAGTCAAAGGCCAAGACGTCGGTCTCAGATCGGCGGTGATGGTACCGGGCGTTGAGTCGGCGTACGGCGGGACCGTCCATGAGCGCGACGCTGATTTCGGCGTCCGTGATGGCGTGCGTCTTCAAAACATCAGCCACGACGCGTCGGATCCGAGTGTCAGTTATCTCGGGGCAACGGGTTTGACGGAACACGTCGATGGAGCGGCGAGGCTGCGTCGTGCGTTTCATGGGATACTGCCCGGCCGGAGGAGACGCCGGTTTGCTTGTGTCGCCGGTGCCTGTCGGCCTCTAAGCAGTGCCCGGCTTCGCCTTCGGGTATGCGATGCGTCCGTGGTAGATCGAGATAAGGCTTCGGGTCAGCGAGTCTTCGACTCGCCGCAGGTCCTTCAAGGTCATGTTGCATTCATCCAGTTGTCCGTCCATCAGCCGTTTCATGGCGATCTGATGGACGACCTGCTCGATTCGTCCGCGATTGGGTTCGGGCATGGCCCGAACCGCGCCTTCCACGCCGTCGGCCAGCATGAGAATGGCGGTTTCCCTGCTTTGCGGTTTCGGGCCGGGGTAACGGAACTCGGACTCGGACGGCACCGGCTTGCCCTCGGCTGCCTGGCGGATCGACGCCTCATGATAGAAGTACTCCACCAAGGTCGTTCCGTGGTGTTCACCGATGAACGCGCGGAGTTCGCGAGGCAGTCCGTACTGTCGGGCCAGTTCCAGTCCGTCGCGAACGTGTCCGGCAATGATGAGCATGCTCATCGTGGGTTGAAGTTTCTTGTGCTGGTCCACGCGCATCTCGTAGTTTTCCACGAAGTAGTTGGGTTTGAGTATTTTACCGACATCGTGATAGTACGAGCCGGTTCGGACGAGCAGCCCGTCGGCGCCGATGGATTCGGCGGCCAGCATGGCGATATCCGCAAGGGTCTGCGAATGGCTGTAGGTTCCGGGCGCTTCCTCGCGCAGGCGTTGCAGGAGCGGTTGGTGGATGCTGCCCCATTCGAGGAGCGTTAAGGCGGTGGCCACGTCGAAGACCTTTTCGATGAGCGGGAGGATGCCGAAGATAATGAACCCCGCGCCCAATCCGGCGGCAGCGGCGATGAGGGCACTCTGGCTGGCAAATCGGAGGGTCTGGCCGTCCAACAGATTCAGGCATCCCGACACCATGAAGACGGCGATTGCGGTCAAGCCGCCGACATCCAGGACCTTTCCCCTGGTTCGAATCTCCTTCAACGTGAAAACGGTGACCGCCATGGCCGCCATCAAGACGAGGAAGATCTCGAAGCCGCCGCCGATGGCCATGGTCACGAGGACCACCTGTGAACTGGTGGCCCCGAAGGCGAATCGCTGACGGAATGGGATTGTCAGGATCGCGCCGGTCATGACGACGGAGACCACGGAGAGTTCCTTAGGCCAACCCGCGAGTGCGATGACGCGGGCGAGGAGAAGCATGAGCAACATGACCGTCGTGAAGGCGAGCAACTGTCGCGGGTTCTGGGAGAACGTGTCGCCGTAACCCCAGACGTAGAGCGCCAGGCCGATGACAACGAACAATACGATTGCGGATTGCCCTATGACTCGCTTGAGAGGAACGGACCAGAAGACCTGCTGACTGCGGAGCGCGCTGAGGTAGGCCTGGTGTTCCGTTCGGAGGGCCTCGAGATCGGCTTCGCGTATGATGCCGGGCCTGAGGGCCTTGAGGCCGGGTTCTCGTGTTGTGATAGGGCCGAAGATGGGCGTGCCGGCAGGCTTGGCCGCTTGTTCTTCGGTAATCCGGCTTCTTGCCTCGGCAATTGCAAGGTCGGTGGCCTTCTTGTCGAATTCGTAGATGGGATTATAGATCTTCGCCTCCGGATCAGGCTGGAGCACTTCTTGCCACTTGAGCGCAAGGACCTGTTGTAGAGCCGTGGGCCAACCTTCAACAAGCCTCTTAACCACAACTCGAACATGGTCCGGATTCGAGACGTACCAGAGGCTGTCATTCGGAATGCTTGTGTGTTTGACACCATCGAAGATGACGGTGTATTGTGCGGCGGAGGCCGTGTCGCGGTCTTCAGGCCGTCGGTGACGGACCAAGGGTTCCGCCCTGGCGGCCGCGATCATCTTCGCCAAGAGATCTGCAAAACGTGAGCCCTTGTCGGTGGCCAGTTTACGGAGTTCGGCAAAGGCCGCCTCATCCAGGCGCCACTTGTCTTGCTTGTCCAATTCCTTCATCAGCGCGGGAAGGGTCTCATTCGCGGCCGCTTTCTCGCGGAGGTTGGTGACGGCGCTCTGAATTCTGGTAATGACCGCCTCATTCAAGACATAGTGGTTGGGTGTGTTCTGAGCTTCGGCGTCCTGGAGCACCCGGAGCTTCTGCTGGTCGGGTACCATGACGCGGGCAATTATCTGTCGATCGGAGATGGTTTGACCGAGGCGATAGGGAAACGGCTCGCCGCCCTGAATAATGATGAGGGAGGCGGCGACCACGAATCCGACGGCCACGCCGATCGGGAGCAAGACCTGAGCCGCGCGAGCTTGCTCAACCCATCTGGAACCCCGGGAGAACACCCAGCGTTGGGATTCACCGCGTTTGATTTTGCCCTTGCCGAACGACATCGACATTCCTACGTATTTGATGCGGCAGCCGTCTACGACCCTTCTCTCGTGGGGATTGCGCCGGGCTGGGTGCTAGCCGTCTGCGCACCAACGTCTTATGGACACTGGCTTGTGTCGGGCACTTGCACCTACTTCGCTCTTATCGGCATCCGAGAACAAAGCGATGACCCAACTATCCATTATAGGCCCCATGCGGTTTCGCGCCGCGTCTTCCGTCGGACCGCGCCAGCCGACGGTGCACCTGGAAATCCGCATAGGCTTCGACGACATCCTGCACCAGTCGATGCCGGACGATGTCTCGATCACTCAGGTGGACGACCGCAATCCCTTGTCTTCCCTGCAATCGTCGGACGGCGTCAACCAGACCGCTGGTCTGGTCGCCTTCGAGGTCGACCTGGGAGTCGTCCCCCGTGACAATCATCTTGCTATCTTGGCCTAACCGAGTCAAGAACATCAGCATCTGCGAGACCGTTGTGTTCTGTGCCTCGTCAAGGATGACGGTAGAGCTGTTGAGGGTCCGACCCCGCATGAAGGCCAGGGGGATCACTTCGATGACATCGTTGATCATGAAACGCCTAATCTGATCGAAGCTCATCATGTCGTGCATGGCGTCGAAGAGCGGCCGCAGGTAGGGATTGACCTTAGCCTGCATGTCGCCCGGTAGGTAGCCCAGCTTCTCACCTGCCTCAACGGCTGGGCGTACCAGCACGATTCGTTTGATTTGTTGTCGTTTGAGTTGTGCGACTGCCATAGCCACGGCCAGGTAGGTCTTGCCGGTGCCCGCAGGGCCGAGGCAGAAAACAAGGTCGTGATGGGCTATGGCATCGACATAGGTTCGTTGTCCGTCGGTTCGTGGGACTACGGTGGTATGGGCATAGACCTCGATCCGGCCGGAATGAGCAGGGGAGTCCTCTCGGGTAACCTCGGCAATCGCATCGCTGACGGTCTCTTCACTCAGGTGATCCCGTCCGCGAAGGAGGGTCTGCAATCGGTCGATGACGGCGGCGGCCTTTCCCACCTGGCCTGTCTCGCCGCTCAGCTTGACGGTTGAGTCCCGCGCACTGATTTTGACACCCAGGCTGTCACGGATCATGCGCAGGTGTCTGTCTGCCGAGCCGAAAAGGCTCACCCGTTTGGCAGGCTCCTCAAGTCGTATGACCAGCTCCAGCGACAAACCAGTTCCTTGAATCAGATCAGCCACTGCGTAAGCAACCACCACGCGATGGGCGCCGTAAGCAGTGGTGAGTCGATGATGTCCAGCACACCGCCAAAGGTTGGGACGAGTGTCCCGGAGTCCTTGGCCTGTGCGTCGCGTTTCAACCCGGACTCAACGAGGTCGCCGACCTGTCCGACCAATCCTATTACGAGGGCGAAAACTATCGCCTGGACGAACGACAGTCGGGGCGATTCTACCGACGCTATTATACCAGCTTGGCCGGCAAGCAACACGGACACTATTGCGCCCAGGACCAGTCCACCGACGAATCCCTCTATTGTCTTCTTGGGACTGATTTTCGGGGCGAGCGGATGGCGGCCTAGAGAGATGCCCGTGAAGTAGGCTCCTACATCATTAAATTTCGTTACAGCAATGTGATACAATACAAAGAAGGCCCCCGCCGAGCCTCCGATGTCCACACGAAGTCGGGCGACGAAGGACCCGAGAAAACCGACATATACAATCAGCCATAGTGTGATTGCGGAGTTTGCGATGGTTCCAGTCGTGCCGCGTCGAAAGAGAACCCAGACGATGCCCACGATGGTTGACAGGGCAAGCCACTGTCCGGTGTATTGCCACTCGGCCATCGGCGAGCGGTTCCCGAGTGCCGGCGTAGTGCTCAGCCAAGGGAGTATGACCAGCACAATCGCGGCAAAGCAACTCCACCGGACGGCGGGCTGATGACCCGAGGCACGGCAGAGTCTTCCAAGCTCGATCACTCCCCAGCCGATCAAGGCGGCGATCACAGCCGTGAGCAGACCCCCGCGTAGTGCGAAGTCGGCCAAGACGGAATAGGCCAGCGTTCCGGACAGCCAGGCGACGTCCGGGGCGGTCTGTTGGGACAGCCAGGCGTCGGCAGCGACGAGGAGGACGAACACGACGGTGAGCAGCGTACCGAACAGGATTCTTGTGCGGACCATGCGAGAGTTTATCCCCGATGATTCGTCGGCGAGCAAGTCCAAAGTATCGGGTCCATGCCGGCAGCGGCCCGATGCGTCAAGGTACCGGAAAACGCTCATGTAGGATCCGGCGATTAGCCGACGAGGAGTGCGATTCCGGGGATGACGACCTCGCTGAAGCCCTGGGTCTGGTCGGCCGGCTTGAAGTCGACTCGGATGTCCTCAAGTGTGGAGCCGACCAGTTCAATTTTGTCTTCTTGGATCTGGCCGATCCCCTGGTTGTAGGCTCTCTGGAGATGATCGACGTTGTTGATGTCCAGGCCGATAGCCCTGGCTGCCGTGGCGTCGGCCGCGGCCAAGTCGGTGCTGCCGAGCATGAACCAGGATCCCAACTTGTCTTTGACGTCGATGGTGTCACCCCACCAACCGGGCATGACGTGGGGGCCGTTACCTTCGCAGCAGATCGAGCCGTCGATGATGGCCAAGTCGGGCTTGAGCCCCGCCACGATGTCGAGAAGGCATTGGTCGACCCCACCGGCGGCACCGTGCAACTTGTAGCGCCAGGGCATGCCGTTGCCGTAGAGATCGAACGAGGTCGAACCGATGAAGTTTTTCATGCTGCCGGTAATCTGGGTCCAACGATGCGTCTTGACCACGGCGGCTGAGATGACCTTATCCGCGGACGTGAGCAGGTTCGAGACGTAGATCTCTCCCAGGTCCGTATGCGGTGAAGGGATGGGATCCCAACCCGGCGACTCGGGTATCAGCGAGACCAGCGACACCTGTCCGGCGTAAGTCGCATTCATTCGCCGGACTTCGGCAACCAAGTCCGTTGTGCCGTCCAGCGTATGGGCCTGTGCCCAGGGGATCGTCCTCGCCTGACCGCCCTCGCCGATGACGACCTTGGAGGCACCGGCTTTCAGGCACTCCTCCGCCAGTGTGGCCACAATCTCGGGCTTGACGATGTCGCCGGTGGGAATCGGGTCGTGTCTGACAAAGCCGAGTCCGCCAAGGTTGGCTTTGATGAACACGGTCTCGCCGGCATGGACCACGGAGTCGATTCCGCCGAGTGCTTCCAACGTCTGGCGGGTCATCTCCCAAAGGTCCAGTCCACGAATAGCCGCTACTTTCGCGGCGGACTTGATGGGCGTGTCGGTGGGTTGTGGGATGAACGGGATGCACTCCGTTCCGCATCCGGTGAGCAGCTTTGAGGCGCCGAAGGCCAATCCGGCGCAGGAACCGCGCCGAAGAAAGTCTCTTCTTGTATAGCGACGCATCATGTATCCCCTCTGTTCGTTTTGGCTCGTGTTTCCATTCAACCGGGCTGCCTCTGGTGGCGCGTTATCTCAAGGGGCGGCGAGATCGGCTTATGAGCGTTCCGGGTTCGTCTTCCCCCCAAGGCCTCGCCGCGCGGCTACGGGCGGTGTTCATGACAAAGGTGCGCCCTTGTTTATCCATGTTTTCTGGCCCGGCGGGCACACTCGTACGATTCAATCGCCGCCGCCTTTCCGCACTCGATCAAAACGAGCTGCCGATGATCGCCAAGAGAGCGGGGATAACCGCCTCGGCAAATCCTTCCGTGGGCTCGGCGGGGATCCAATCCATGTGCAGTTCGTCGAGCGTGGCGCCCGTAAGCTCTATCTTATCCTCAAGGATCTGGCCGATGCCCTGTGCGTGGGCCTGCAACAAATGGGGTATCTGGTTGACATCGTGTCCGATGACGCGGGCCGCCGTGGCGTCAACGGCGGGCAAATCGGTTCCTGCGAGCAGGAACCAGAAGCCGAGACGGTCCTTTACGTCCACGGTGTTGCCCCACAATTCTGGGTATACGTGAGGGCCGTTGCCATCGACGCATATGGAGCCGTCGATGATGGCCAGATCCGGTTTGAGGGCGGCCACGATGTCCAGGAAGCTCTGCGAGATTCCACCGGCGGCATAGTGGAGTTTCGTCCGCCAAGTCAGGAACTTTTCACCGTATTGGCGGAAGGACGTTGTCCCGACGAAGTTCTTCAACGACGCGGTGGTCTGGGTCCAGCGATTGGTCTTGATGGGAGCGATGGAGATTACCCTGTCTGCACGGGCCATCAGACTGCTCACGTAGATGCTGCCAAGGCCGGTATGAGGGGAAGGTAACGGATCCCACGCCGGGGAATCGGCCTCCAGACAGGCGAGGATGACCTTCCCGGGGTAGGTGGCATTCAGCCGCTGGGCCTCGGCCGCGAGGTTGGTCGTTCCGTCCAGGGACACGGCCTTCTGATAGGAGAATCGTTCGGTGATGCTGCCCTCGCCAATCACGACGCCGGCGGCGCCCGTTCGGAGGCATTCCTCGGCCACAACGGTAATAATCTCGATCTTGGTGCTTTCGCCGCGCGCAAACGTGTTCCCGGGGACAAAACCGAGCCCGCTGAGGTTCGGTTTGATGAAGACCGTCTCACCCGGATGGACGACGGACTCGATCCCGCCAATTGCCTCCAGGAGTTCGCGGGTCATCTGATAGAGGTTGGTCCCTTTGACGGCCGTTACCTTACCGATGCTGTCGGTAGGGGTGTCGGTGGGTGCAGGGATGAATGGTGGGGCGGCCCCGCAACCCGCCAGGAATCTTGCTCCAGCCAACCCCAAACCCGCTTGCGCGGCGGTCCTGAGAAGGCTCCGTCGCGTGCAGTTGCGCATGGACGAATGCATTCCTCACTCCTTATGTTGTTGTACCGACTGAAACGGGAAGCCAGCCACGCTGAGGTGCTTCTGGTCGGGAGACCGCCTCCGGGAATCAAGCGCGGCATTGGGTTCTCCGGCTTTCTGTTTTGACGTACGCGATCGTCCCCGTTGGCCGTAGGCGTCTTCCTGGGGCCAGCCCTCAGATCGGCCTGGGAATCGATTGGACTGACCAAAGGCTATAGGAACGCCTCGGAATTGTCAATATGACAGTCCATAGCTAAAATTGGTATGACCAATTATAAGGGATGTAATCATGACGAAACGCGAGGATCAGGTACCGCTGTCCCCGAAGGCCTCCGTGGTGGTTGCCAGAACCTTGAAACGGGCGATTATTGCGGGGCGCTACCGAGCGGGGGAATGCCTGCCCACCGAACGAGAACTTGCCGATCGACATGGTGTGTCTCGCCAAAGCATCCGAGAGGCCTTGGGGCAGTTGCAGGCGGTCGGGCTCGTCGAGATTCGCCGGAGTTCCGGATGCTACGTGCAGGACATTCGGAACGCGGCCGGGTTGGAGCTTCTTGACGACCTTCTGGGCGAGGCGGACGGTCGAATCGCGATCGAACTGGTGGATGAGGTCATCGAATTCGGATCGAGCATTGCCCGAGAGGTGGTCAAGCTGGCGGCGACACGACGTTCCGACGAGGACGTCGATCAGCTTCACCGAATTGTGGCCGAGCATGCGGGCGCGTTTAATGATCCCGATCGGTTGAGCGAACTCAACGGCCGGTTCTGTCGGATTGTCGCCGCGGCGGCACGCAATCGCATCTATCAGCTCGTGTTCAACAGCCTGGGGCGGGCATTCGAGCGAATCCGGCGGGATCTTCCCTTGTTTCTTTTGGATCCGGCCGGCCAACACAAGAGCCTCGAACGAATGGTCGAAGCCATCGCGGAGAAGGATGCCGACCTAGCCGCCCTGTATCTCGATCGGCTTGCCAATTCGGCGAAGGGTGTTTTGGCACAGTTCCTGCGAGGCACGGTCGAAGGGCAAGAGGCGGGCGGCTGATCGCCGGGGAGGGGCTTACGCGGTGCTTCGCGTGGCTATTGGGGCTTTGCGCCGATCTCGTTCCAGGCTTCGAAGACCGCTCGCACATTCTCCGGTTTGCTGCCGGCACTGAATTCGCACTGGGCGATGACGCCCCCGTGGCCGTCGTACAAGGCCCGGGCGACGCGTCGAACCGCCGCTTTCACTTCATCAACGGAAGCGAAGGAGAGGAGGTACTGCCGATCTACTTCACCCCAGAAGGTGATGCGTCCCTTGAATCGCCGGCCGATCTCCTCGATGTCCATGCAGAAGAGCTGTGAGTTGATTGAGTCGACACCGATCTCTATCAGGTCTTGATAGATGTCGAAGATATGGCCGTCGGAGTGCATGAAGACGGATTTGCCCGCCTTATGGATGGCATTGCAGTAGTCCTGGTAACACGGTTTGAACAGCTCTCGCCACAGTGCCGGGGAGATCAGGAGTGAGCGTTGCGTGCCCCAGTCGTCGGCGAAGGCCAGGCCGTCGACGTCGGTTTTGAGCCAGCCCTCCAGCATTCGGAGATTGAACTCGTGCACGATGTCGCGAAGCTTGTAGAAGCCCAGCGGGAGTTCGGCGAGATCGACATACAGGTGCTCCGATCCGCGGAGAAACTGCATGCGTTCGAAAAGGCCGGCCCATCCGGCGAGCACGAACTTGTCGGTGTTGGCGATGCTCTCGTTGGTACGTTCGAATCCCTTGCCGATCAGCTCCACGGGTGGCCGGACCTTGGGGAGATCGGACTCGTAGTTTTTTACGAGGGGGTCCTTCACTTCGCCGATGACGCCGTCCTGGAGATTCTCGAAGACACACTGCCATTCGTCCACATAGGTACCCCGTCTCTCTCTCTCGCCGTGCACCCATTCGAGCGTTGGGGGATCGTAGCTTGGTGCTTGGAAGTCGGACGGAAAGTCGCGTTGGATCGCTTCGAGTTCCCGCGGATAGTGGATGTGAGCCCAACTCAAGGTCCACAATTGCCGCGGCACCCGGGGCGTCGGCTGATGATTCAAGGTGGCCTTCACGAGTTCTCGTGAATTCATAGGGTAGGCTCCACGAGTTGTTCGGCGTTGCGGTCGGAGGATTCTGTGTCCATGTTGTCGGGTCCTGAACCGATCGCGCGACGGGCAATTGTCTTGGCGACGAATGGCCGATATTGGTTCCTGAAGTTACCATAGGTGACTACCTGTTGTCGATTACCCGGGAGGAGACGTACGCCATGGCTCAGATCGATTCAACGATGGTTCGCGAGTATGACATCCGGGGATATGCGATGCCCGCGCCGGGCATTAGGGTGAATCTGGACACCCAGGTCGCTCGTCACATGGGAATGGCCTTGGGTTCGCGCCTGCCTGTCGGCAGTACGGTTGTGGTCACCGGAGACGCTCGATTGACCAGTGCGGACATCCGGCGTGCCGTGGCGGAGGGTTATGCCACGGTCGGTGTCCATGTGATCACGGATACACAACCCGTTCCTACGGGGGTGCTGAGCTGGTACGCCGGTCGCCATCGTCTGGACGGTTCCTGCCAGATCACCGGCTCACACAATCCGGCCTACTTCAACGGTCTGAAGGTGGGTGAAAAAGGCAATGCCCTGTACGGGTCGCAACTGGCCACCATTGTGGACGCCATCAAGGGCGAGACGTATCGCACGCCCGAGAAGGCGGGAACCATTACGCAGGCGAATGTGGTGGCCCCCTATGTTGAGATGTTGACGGCCGCGTTCCCGGCGAGACTGAAATGCGCACACCGGATCATTTTGGATGCCGGGAACGGCCTGGGGGGGTTGCTTGTCGACGTACTCAGGGCGAAGGGGGCCGAGGTGATGCCGTTGCTCATTGAGCCGGACGGTCGGTTTCCTGTTCATTTGGCCGACCCTTCGAGCGCCGAGGGGCAGTCCTTCATAGTCCCTTTACTGAAGCGGGTTAACCGAGGCGAGAAGAACCCGGAGCGGCTATGGTACGGCATTCTGACCGACGGCGACGCCGATCGGAGCGGCTTGGTAGACGAGCAGGGGGTGCCTGCGCCGCCGGAACTTCTCGGCTTGGTTCTCTATCAGGACTACCTCCGGTCGCTGCCGGCCGACGAGCGGAAGGACCACGTTCTGGCGTTGGATGTTCGTGGCTCGGCGGGCTCTCGCGAATTGCTGGAGGCGGCGGGGGGGCGGGGCGTTTTCATTGCATGCGGTTACCCGAGCCATCGGGCCTTCGCCCCGTTGGTCTGCGACAAGGTCGGCAAGCGCAAGGCCGTTCATGTGAGCGCCGAGGCGTCGGGGCACTATTTCTTCCCGACGGCCGGATACGACGAGAAGGGGCAATTCGACATGAAACAGGCGGGGGGGCTGATCGACGACGGCCTGTTCAGCGCGATGAAGTTCGTGTTCCTTTTGGACGAATTCGCCTCACAGCAAAAGAACCGATCGACCGGCGGCGTCCTCCGCGACTTCTTGAGGCAATCGACGGCCGCTCAGAGGCCCAGCTCGATCAGTCCCGAACTGCGAGTCAAGGCCGCGGATGCGACGAAGTTCCAGGTGGTCGCCGAGGTCGGCAAGCGGCTGGGCGAAGGCGCCAAGGACCTTCGTCCGACCTCCGGACCGATTGTGATGGGCGATGTAAAGATGCAGAGTCCGGACGACGGCCTGATCACGGTCGACGGCCTGCGGGCGCAGTTTACCGACGGGAGTTGGATCTTGATCCGTGCGTCGAACACCACACCCATGCTTGTCTGCCGCGTTGAGGGGACGACGCCTGAACGAAGAGACCAACTTCTCGTCCTGTTGAGAGATCTTCTAAGCGGATACGCCGACGTGGATGCCGACGCCATCAACACGTTGCTGTAGGGGAACTGTCTTGCCTTGTGCTACAGTATTCGTTGGTGCCGGGTTCGGTGGAGGTATGCACCCATGACAAGGCTGGTGTTTGTGACGGCGTGGTCCTGTCTGTGGCTGTCGGCCTGCAGCGAGATGAAGTCGGCCAACATGGGGGGAACCGAGGCAGACGTATCCTGCGTGGTCCGGAGTCCTCGCGTAATGGCGGCGAACCCGCGCAAGATCGCGGAGACGGCCAACGGCCGACTTGAGATGATCGGGCGCGGCGACGAACAGATTCGCCTGCTGACCGTCTGGGGTACGCCGTACCAACGGGGACTGGCGCACGGCACATTGCTCCGGAAGGAGGTGGCCAAACACACCGGTCGGCTCATCAGCCTGATGTCCTGGGAGATGAAGCAGCCGACCAAGGCGTTGGACGACGTGTATGAGGCCACCCAACCGCACACGCCGCCCCACTTCATGGAGGAACTGGAAGGACTGGCCAAGGGGAGCGGCGTGCCGGTGCAGCAACTTGTCCGTGCGAATCTGATCGGCGAGCTGAGCGAGTGGCATTGCAGCCTCTACGGCGCCTGGGGCAAGGCGACGGCCGCCGACGGGCATGTGTATCAACTCCGGGCGCTGGACTACGAGGTCCGGGCGGAGATTCAGAAGTATCCCACGATTGTCGTACATGTGCCGGACAAGGGGCATCCGTTCGCGAACATCGGGTGGTCGGGGATGATCGGAGCCGTCAGCGGGATCAGCTCGGTCCCGATCGCCATCAGCGAGATTGGCGACGACTACGACAAGAAGAACGATACGTTCGACGGGATGCCGTTCATGTACATGCTGAGAGATATCCTTCAGTTCGACGAGAGCCTTGAGGCGGCCATCGAACGAGTTCGCAAGACGCCAAGGACGACTTCGCTGATGTATGCCATCGGCGACGGCAAGTTCGGCCAGGTCCGCGCACTCCAGACCTCGCACACGCTGTGTAATGTCTTCGGTCCGGACAACCTCGAACCGTTGACGCCGACCCACCCGCGGATACCGGACATCGTTTACTGGGGGATGAGTTGGAATGTTCCGGCCTATGACGGTCCGCTGCACAACAAGCTCAAGGAACACTACGGCAGGATCAACGCCCAGGTGACGATTGAGGACATTCTCCCATATGTGAAGACAGGCAACCTCCAGGCGGTAATTTACGACCTGACGGCCATGAGGATCTGGGTGGCCAACGCTCGCAGCGGGGGCGAGACGGGTCCGCTGGAGGCTTACAAGCGGACGTTCGTGGAGATTGACATGAGGCGGGTGTTTGAGGCGGCGATGAGGCTGAAATCGGGGCAAGCACGATAACCCGGAGTGGCTAGCGGGCGGTGGGCATTCGAGAAGGTCAGGCCCCCATGTCGACGGCGGTCAGACATGGGGGTTTTACTTTTTGTCTTTGGGGTATCCTTAAAATCTTGGTGGTCCAATTGCTACACTTTGGGGGAAGAGAATGACGCGGTCCCGGCCGGGGGCCCACAAGCCGTTTTGGGGGGAGGAGGATACCACGTGCCTTCGCGGACAGATCTGATGGGTGCCAGTGCGCGGAAATGGCAAGGTACACTTGGGCTTGCCCTCGCTTCGCTGGCCATCATGCTGAGTTCGGCAGTCTTTGCCAGCGACCTGTACGTCAATCCTACGTGCGGCGACGATGCGTGGTCAGGGCGCAATCCGAATTGCGTCGCCCCGGACGGACCCAAGCGATCGATCCAGGCGGCGATCGACGCGGCCCAGCCGGGGGAAACAGTTGTCGTTTTGCCCGGGCAGTACACCGGCGAGGGCAACTGCTATCTGAATTTCCACGGGAAGGCCATTACGCTACGGGGCAGCGATCCCAACGACCCCAACATTGTTGCGGCCACAATCATCGGGCCCACCCCGTACACAACGGCATTTGTATTTGAGAACCACGAAGGTAATGACACGCTGATTGACGGGTTGACAATAGAAGGGGGTAGCCAAGGAGCGGCAGTCATTTACTGCCGGGGTGGCTTCCCGACGATTCAGAAATGTCGTGTGAGCAACGGTTACCTCTCACATTCGGAGAGCGGCAGCATCGTGGCTAGGCAATGCGTCTTTAGTAGGGCCAGCATCGGTTCCGATTACGGTCACGGTGCGCCAATGAACGCTCGCGTGGAGGGGTGTATGTTCGAGCAGGGAGGCATGTATGCCAGCGGAGGCGAAACCGTCATCAGTGACTGCAACGTGACCAATGGCTCGATCTCATGCGATGGCGGCACCGCTTCGATCGACAACTGTAGTGTAGCCGGAGGAAGTATTGAATTCGGCGGGTGCTCCACGGTCCGTGTGCGACAATGCGTGCTGAATACGGGCAGGATTCGACTGTTCGGTTGTCCCAATGCCACTGTATCGCTGAGTTCCATCAGGGGCGGAAGAAGCGGGTCGGACCTGTGGGGTGGCGGCGTCTATTCTTGGAACAGCAACCTAACGTTAACCGACTGTGACATCATCGAAAACACAACAAAGCTCGACGGGGGAGGAATTGCCTGCACCGGAAGCGGCAGCACGACCCTTTCGAATTGTCGGATCCTTCGAAACACCGCAGAGGAGTTATACGGAATAGGCAGCGGCATCTACTGCGGCGACAGCCAGTCGCTTACCTTGACACAATGCCGCGTTGAGGAAAATGCATCCGCCGGGCTGCACGTTCAATCCAACGGCACCCTCACAGTTGCTGATTGCTCATTTGTGAGAAACGGTTCTGGCTGTAGTGTGGGAGGCTCGGCCAATGCCGTCATACGGCGCAGTCGTTTCCTCGCGAACGGAGGAGTCGGGATTGCCTGTTGGGACAACATGACGATTAGCGACTGCACAATTGTCGGAAACGTTTCCATACGGGGCGGCGGCATGCAATGCCGGGGCGCGAATGTCACGGTCAGCAACTGCCTCATCGCGGGAAATGTGGCCAACGGCGAGGACTTCAGCGACGCCGGCGGTGGGGGCGTCTGGGTTGCGTACTCGTCACAACCGAGGTTTCAGGGTTGCGTCATTGCCGGAAACATGGCCGCGCCGGCTGACTACAGGTGTGGCGGCGGCGGCGGGATCTGTGCTGTCTATTCATCACAGCCGAGGTTCCAGAGTTGTCTGATCGCCGGCAACTACACACCGTACTCAGGGGGCGGAGTGCTCGCGAAATACTCCTCGACGGTTAGAATCGAGAACTGCACATTCGGCCGGAACTCCGTACCCTTCCCCGACCACGGACGCAGCATAGCGTGCATGGGCAATTCCGCGGCGGTCATCGCCAATTCCATACTCTGGGGCGATGAGCGTTCACCCAGCGGTGAGATTAGTCTCATGGAGAGAGATGGACCCAGTTCGTTAGACGTATCCTACTGCGACGTGAGAGGGGGTCCCAATTCCGTCGATGCAGAACCGAGTTGTACGTTGGAGTGGGGTCCGGGCAATCTCGATGCCGACCCGTGCTTCGTTGGTGGGCCGTCGGGCATGTGGACGGCCGACGGCGTGTACGATGCGAATGCGTACCAGGTAGTGCTCACGAACTCGGCCGCGACTTGGGCGGAGAACGAGCTGATCGGCAAACTGATTCAGCCGGATGTGTCGCAGCCGATTCAACTGCCGATCGTGGCGAATACGGCTACGACCATCACCATCTGGGCCTGCCGGGCAATGATCGATGCGGGAGCGTCGCTCGTTTCGAGCGGCGCAGGTTACCAGATCCACGATTATCACCTGCTGGATGGCTCGCCGTGCATCAATGCGGGAGATCCCAACGCGGCATTCGCCGACTATGACGGCCAGACCGACATCGACGGCCAACCCAGATACATGATCCCTCGCCTGGAAATGGGCGCCGACGAATACCCGTACACGCACCATTGCGGGAGCGGGTTGGGTGCCTCATTGCCGTCGCTAACGATGGGGCTTGTCATCTGCTGTGCGATGGGGCGACGATGGCGGCGGAGGAGATCGTAGAGGTTATCGATCATCGATCGGTTCGCCTCGTCGAGCGGTGCGGCAAGGGTGAGAACGGTCGGCCCTCGAATCGCTACCTGGTCGGGGGCACCGGGCCGACCGGCTCTATACGACTCGTCGGTTCCGATCACCACATGCGAGGGCGACACGAAGGGCATGTCTGAGTGGTCGGTGAGGCTGAAATCGGGGCATAGCCGCTGAGATTCTTTCCGATTGTTGCTTGTAATGGCCAGGGAGGGATGGGCACCGACCCGGCGACTAGAGAGATGTCAAGTCCGCGTTGCGCCCAGAGCATCTTTTGCATGTAGATCATGAGCGCCTCGAGCTCATCGGACATGCGGGCGGCATAGCTCTTGTTGCGAATGTGCTTTGGCGCAATCCGTCTGTTGTTTCCAAGCTCGAACGTAGGCCACGGATCTCGATCGAGTTGGGCATGCCCGTCATAGTAGGCAATGCCGCCGGATTTCCACAGAAACGGGTTCCAGAAGCCCCTGTCGTCTCGATCGAGTCGATGATGCCGAGACGCGGTAAATGTCCCGTGTGATACGGCGATGACGTTTTCCGGGTGGAAGCCATAGTCGTTGCAGGTGTAGGCGGAACCGGTGCCCCCGAGTACCCCGCTGGTGGCAACGTGGCGGTTCCATTGCTCGTCCAGGACCATCGGCAGCTCATCGGGCTTGTGGATGTCGCTGACGCGTAGGATCGGACCATCCGTAGTGCCCCCAATGCTGGGAGAACCCTCCATGATACACTCTATTGGCGACTTCCAGCGACGTGCCCACATCGGTCGAGTGAAATTGAACGCGTTCTGGGCTTTGTTGGGATCGCTGACCCGTTCGAATTCCGGGCACCGGTATAGGTCGGCCGACCGAGTATACGTGAAGAGCGTGCCGCTGCACGGGACGTTGGGTTGCGCCGGCCAGTTTGCCTCGGGGTTGTGTGCTACAGTAGCAATGGCCGCCCTCGCCTCGGCCGATCCATACGGGCCCCAGTTGGCCAGCCAGGTCTCGATTTCATTCGGGCTTTGCGAATCTCCCTCTTGCATCGTGGAGGTGAACGGGAAAAGGCCATTGTAGTCTTGCGAGTAGGTCAGGAACGCGCGGGCCATCTGACCGACGCGGCTGAGGCACTGCGTCGTCCGCTGGTGGTCGCTCAAACGGCTCGCCGCCGGCGCGCCGATGGCGACAACCACGGCGATACTCGCGAGGATCGCCGACAGCTCAGCCAGTGAGAACCCGGATTTAACACTCGTTCTGCTCGCCCTGGTAGACATGTAAGGGCCCTCCAGTCGGAATTCGGGAACTGCCTACCGGATGTAAAATGTCAGACTGCAACCACTCCCATCGATTAGTTGGTCCGAAGGCGCCTCAACTAGTGCCATCCTACGGGGTGAGCGTCCATAAGACAAGGGCCTCCCATCGAAGGAAATGTGTTTACCCCCTTGCCTTCGAGTTTGTCACGTGCCAAAATGCAGATGTCGAGGGGGCGGTGTAATGCCTTTCCGGGCACGGCCTAGCAAAGGGGGGATGGAAGGGGTCGGCATGTCCAGACAAGGTCAGCCGCAGTGGCGGGGGCAAGCTATGGGATCTTGCACGTCATCTGGAGTCGGTGGCGCGATGGCGTCCCTTTTACTTGTGGCTTTTGCAATGCCCTCAAGTACTTGGGCCGCCAAACGGTATGTCTCGGGCTCGGAGGTCGTGTCAAGTCCTGTGTAAATTCATTTGGGGCATCCTCCCGACTTGCA
>CAZQTW010000094.1:0-18433 GCA_964596165.1 uncultured Planctomycetales bacterium
ACGAAAGCAGTCACCTCAAGATAGACGTCCGTCGTAACCGGGTTCGGAACCATATCGCCGGTAATGTGCGACTCGCCGACGGGGGCAAAATCCAGGAATCTGGCACTGCCCGCATTCAGCGTTGCGGTCGCCAGACCCGCCAGCCCCAGCTTCATTGTGCCGGTGTTTGTCAGGGCGGCGTTCTCCAGATAGAACATATCACTCACACCGATGTGACCCTCGGAGAGCGTGAGAGCAAAGGTCCCCGCCATTCCACTTGAGGTACTGCCTTGACCCGCAAGATTCAGAACAACACTACCACTCGTCGAATTGAACGTGTACGTCACGGCAGCACCCATTACCGGTGCGGCAGCTAGGCACACAACACCCAACACCCCTACAAATCTCATGTTAAACTCCTCCTAAATTCTCGACAAAAAGCACTGGGGAAGTACTAGAGCACACCGTGACACCACGGATTCATACTCCCCTTCTTACACGTGGTCCTTCAGCACAAAGAACTGTGGGTCCACCCGTTGAGGCTCAGTCGCATTCTCCCCGTTGACGTCAAATGCTAGGCCTTCGAATCAGAAAGGGTCAAGGACGAGCTTAGAATTATTCTCAGCCAATCCACCCCGCTGTCGATTCAGGCCAAACACGACTTGCACACCTGGAAGATGTGTGGTATAAGGCGTTTTAATTATTAGGGTTACAGAAAGAACCCGATGCAAGAGCAATCACCTCCCGATCCGCGACATCTACCCAACGATCCACGCGGAATAGCGGCCAAATCAATAGTGGATTATGATGCTCATAAAGTGCTTATTGCGAATAAACTCGATTCATTGGCGGCAGGAGGCAATCTGGGAAAGCGGGACCTGGCCTTCGCGACCGAACTAGCACTCGGCACTGTCAGACATAGACTGACGCTCGACTGCCTCATCTCCGCGTTCTTCCGTGGCCGACTCGAGAACCTTCAGCCTGTCCTCAAGACCATCCTCGAACTCGGATTATACCAGCTTGTCTGGTTGGAACGGATTCCGCCATTTGCCGCCGTGGACTGTGCCGTCGAGCACGCCCGTCTGGTCGCCGGGCGCAAGGCAGGGGGACTCGTGAATGCCGTCTTGCGGGAGTCCTTGAGGCATCGGCTTGAGCCGGTCTCCGGCGACGCGCCGACGGCCCCTGTTCGTGCCGTCCGTATCGATCGGCAACGATGGCGCCTCTTCGATGTGGATCTCTTCCCGGAGCCCCGTCGGGATCCGGCCACGTATTTGTCGCTGGCAATGTCCTATCCTCGGTCGCTCGTGGACAAGTGGCTTCCACACCTGGGACACGCACAAACCGAACAGGTTTGCCTCGCCGGAAGCCTACGCCCGCCGCTCGTCCTCAGGGCAAACCGGCTTCGAATAACCCCTGTCCAATTGGCCGAACGGTTGACCGCCCAGAACGTCAATGCCGTCGTCCATCCTGCCGGCGATGCCGTCATTCTGCCGACAGCGACGCCTGCACGGCACATTGCCCCCCTGACCGAAGGCCTGTGCCAACCTCAGGACCGAACCGCCCAAGCGGTCGTGCCCTTTGCGCCCCCGCGCCCGGGACAAAAGGTCCTCGACCTCTGTGCGGCGCCGGGCACAAAGACCACACAAATGGCCGAGTTCATGGAAAACACCGGGCTCATCCTCGCCTCCGACCTATCGCAAGAAAGGCTGAGTCTGGTAGACGACAACTGCCGGCGCATGGGTATCTCGTGCGTGCGGACCGTCCTCTCCCATGATCTGGAAAGGGCGGCAGCCGAACACGGTCCCTTTGACCTCGCGCTCGTCGACGCTCCCTGCAGCAACACGGGCGTGCTTGCCCGTCGGGTCGAAGCTCGTTACCGAATCACCCACGACGCCATCGTCGCGCTGAGCGACACTCAGCTCACCCTCCTCCGGCGCGCCGCCCGCCACGTCCGACCCGCCGGCACGCTGGTGTATTCAACATGCAGTATAGAGCCTGAGGAAAACGAAGACGTGATCGAACGATTCCTCGCGATCGAATCCAACTGGCGGTGCGAAGCCTCGCGACGAACACTCCCCGACGCGGGAAGCCAACCCGCCGACTGGCGGGACGGCGGCTTCGTGGCTGTCCTACGGCGCGAGTCGTGACACCCCTCCATCCGGGAAACCACGGCGAGGTCATCACACCATCACCCGCCGATTGTAGACGTACCATTCGACCAGCAAGACCGCCGTCGCCGCCAGCAACAGCCACGGCCACAGGGGAACGTTCTCTCTGCGAATCGTCTGGCTCGGAGCCACGGCGTCCGCGCCGATGGC
This sequence comes from uncultured Planctomycetales bacterium, assembly GCA_964596165.1. Classification (GTDB taxonomy): domain Bacteria; phylum Planctomycetota; class Phycisphaerae; order UBA1845; family JAFGLZ01; genus CAYUQT01. Next base: position 2,298 of record CAZQTW010000094.1, read on the forward strand.
AAGGTGAGGGTTCGGACGAATGTTGCTCTCATTGGCATTAAACAGATTCACCGCGAACGACTCGTGTCCCTGAATGGCCGGTTCCACCCCATATACGCCCAGCCGACCGGTTTCGCCAAAATAGGCAACCTGACGGTCTTCCGTGGGTAACACCTCCGAACGGCCGTCCGGACGCCTGACCGTCAGCCTCTCGGCGCCGGGAGGGACAGGTATCGACACAGCCTGGCCGGGTCGGATCGATTGCGACGGCCCCTCCGTAACGCTCCCCGCCAAGAACTGAATCGCATTGTAGACGAAGACAGGAAAGCTGAGCTGCAAAGGCCAGTTCGAGTCGTAGAGGTCAAAGGCAACGACCAGGTAGCGGCTTGCCCCGCTCGACAACGCGGCAATGACGGGCGTCGTCTCCCCCTCAACCAATCGAACGGCCCGCTTCGGCAGTTCCATCCTTCGCCATTTATTGACTCGCAGCGAATTCAACAAGACATGCCGAAGAACCGGATGCTGATCGCTCCAGTCGTAGATGTACTCATGCTCGACCAGTCCGGTTTCCTTTACGTCTTCGGCCTTCGGCACCGCCCCGAAGAACAGGTAGTTCCCAACCGGCAGTTTGTCCGGCGAACAGCGGTCCAGGACGGCCACATCGCACGGCAGCTTGCCGTCGCGAACGTACTTCTCCGGATGGCGCGCGAATGCCGACGCATCAATCGTCTCCATCTTCCGCAGCGGAAGACAATTCAGGATCCGCTTCAAAAAATAGTTCCCCTCGCTGATCAGCCAGACTTCCAGGTTTCGGGGCGGTTGCACGACCGCCCAGGCTCGATTGTCTGCCGCCAGCGCGTCGGGGCGAACGATCTCGATCTCCAGCATCCCTCCGCCGTCATGAACCAGTTCGAACGGAATCGCGCCCGTATTCGACTCTCCCGACGCCGACGCCGGCCCGGTCGTCGATGCCCGTGCGTCATCCGGCGGCGCCGGTCCCAACGCAATCTCGCCGGCACCTACCAGCCGTCCGTCGATCTTGAGAGTGACGTCGCTCCGAACGGCCTCATCGCCGAAGTTGGCGACCGTGGCGAATACGTTGAGAATCTCGGGGCGCTCGTAGTTGCGCTTGGCCTCCAGACCAATAATCCCGACGTTGTCGGTCGCCCGGCCGGTTCGGGCAATCTGAAGCCCGCCCCGCCTCAAGACAAGCTGCGATGCGTCCTGAATCCGGCCGTCGCTGAACAGAATCATCTCCGCGGGCTGAGTCGGTGACTCGGGGGTCAAGTCGCCCGCGCCCGTACTGATCACTTGCCGCGTGCTGTACGCCTCGGCCAACTGGAGCGCCTCGCCCAACTGACTGCCGCTGTCCGTCTGAACAATGCGGTCCAATTGCTGCCGCAAAGCCTGCTTGTCCGTCGTGAACGGGGCAACCACACGCGCTCGTTCCCCAAAAGCGATGATCATCGCCTTGCTGCGGTCGGTCAGATTGTCGATGAACGTCCTCGCCTGCTCTTTCGCCAGGTCCAGCCGCGTTTGGCCCTCGGCCTCCCGCGCGCCCATCGACGCCGACTGATCGATAAGCAGAATCGCGGTCTTCTCCTCCGTTTGGGTCGTCCGAACGACGGGTTGCCACAAACAGAACGCCGCGATGAGCAGCGCGGCCAACTGCAGCCACAGCAGAAGATTGTTCCTCAAACGTTGAAACGGGGCGTTCACTTGCAGGTCCTGGATGGCCTGCTTCCACAACAGCGTCGACGAAACAGGCACTTCCTGCCGCCTGAGTTTTAGAAAGTACAAGAGCACCAGCACCGGCACCGTCAACGCGGCGCCCACGAGAGGAATCCAGAATGGCGCGAGGAAGTTCACCGTCCCTCTTCCTTGATCTCGGTGTCAATGCTCGCCGTTCCGACCCACACCGTGCCCTGTTCGCCGAAAGCGGCCAAACGCACCGCACCCGAATGACCGCCCGACAGCAAGCCGCTCGGCAGGCTGCGCGACAGCCTCACCGGACCCGGAGACGCCGCCTCCGCCCCAAGCGAAACCGTCGCGTCATTGAACGCATCGAGTCGCTTCCGGAGGACGTCCATATCCGCTTCCGCCGTCGTCGTTCGGCCACGCATGGCAGGCGATGTTCGCGAACGGAGAATGGCCAGCGATACCCGACGCACGCCTTCGGGTAGGACCGTCTCAACGCGCACCTGCCCGTCGTGAACAGCCGCCTTCACCGCCAGCGGACGTGGAAGACGCAATCGACACGCCGGATCACCGAGAATGTTGTACATCAGCGGCTGATCCCGCCGAAGCTTCGACACGTCGATCTCGGGTTCCAGCTTGCCTTCGGCATCCTTGAGCAGCGATTCGATCAACGGCGAGTGTTCCTCGAAACCCAACCGCTGCGATTCCACCCACCATCGGCCAAAGCGATCGAAACCTCTTCCCATCATCTTCGCCAGGGCAATCGAGGTGTAGTAGTTCGTCAGCGGATGCGATTCCGTCGAAGCCGCCGCCACAACCACCGGACCACCGGGATGATCCAGCATCACCTCCCCCAGGCACGGACCCTTGTCCCATTCGAATCGCCCCGTCGTGCAGGCCAAGAACATCAGAGGCGACGTCGGCCGGCTGGAACCCCAATCCTTGACATCGGCAATCCGCAGGACCGTCCGGATGTCTTTGTGCGGGTTCGCAAGCAACGTCGTTTCGCTACCATGACCGCCGTAGAAGCCGACAACGCTGCCCGCCGACAACTCGTCCAGGAATCGCCTGGGCTGGACCGCCGGTGGCAGCCAGCAGGGCCACTGCGGATCGGCCGTCAGCCACCAACTGGAAAGCGAAGGCGGCAGATACCGGTTGACCGCCTGCATGGCAACCGGAGTCATCATCAGGTCCGATCGGGCGTCGTACCCCGGAATCCCCGCCCAAAGGACCACTCGAAGATCCCACTCACCGCCCTCCTGACTCTCATAGGCACGCACCTTGGCGACGTACCGTGAGACCTCCTCGGCCGCCCGAACAGGCAAACGACCGACGGGTACGTCCGGCAACCCATCGCCGTCCACATCGCCGTAGGCCATGTCCGACGTGAAGGTTTCGCGTTGCTTGGACCGCCATCGGTAAAGAGGCTTTCGAAACGTCGGAACACGCCACGGCGCGTCGCCCTCCGGCGATTCCGTCTCATCGCCCACTATGACAACAAATCCCGGTCGAGCGGGTCGACCCCCCTCGTAGACAAACTGCGCGTCGATCCATGCCTTGATCGGCTCGGGAGAAAAAGGTCCCTTGCCATCGGGCACGATCCGCTCCACAACACCGAGTCGGACCTCGCAACCCCCTGCCTTTCTGTAGTCGGCCAGTCCGCTGGCAGCCCCGGCAAGCGCCTGGCGCGTCACAATCACATAGCGCGCCGCGGCCTCCCCGTCCGCCGCGGCCGATGAGCCTGTGCACAACAATAGCGCAAGCCCAACGACCGGAAGGTAAGTAGTTGAACGAAACGGTCCGTTCCCACGATCGTCAAGACCCTGACGACCAGACCCAGGCTTGCCCCTCAGCGAGCCGGGCGACCGTCCCTTTCGGAAGACAAATCCGGCCGTCATTTCAGCATCCCCCGCTGCCTCAGGTACGACAACACCACGTGATCGAACTGCACGTCCGTACTCGTGAACAGATAGGAGACGTCGCGACGCGTACAAAAGTCCTTGATCGCTTGACAATAGGCTTGAAGGTTGGCCCGGTACCGCTGAATCAGCGGCCGGGAGATCGTAACCTCGGCGACATCCGCGTCTTCAATGTCCACCAGCTTCAGATCCCCGCCCAGTTGGGGGTCAATCTCCTCCGGAGACAGGAGCTGAAGCACGTAAACGTCCAAATCGCGTCGCACCAGATAGCGAATCCCCCGCTCAAAGCCTCCCTTGTCGAGAAGATCGCTCAAGACGAGCAAGACGCCACGCGGCTTGTGGCGGATCGCAAACTGCCGGCAAGCTGCCCCCAGGTTGCTCGGCCCACCCAACGGAAGCTCACCGAGGAAGTCGATGACCTGATGCATCAAACGACGCCCGCGAATGCTCGACATCTCACCCACAATGCGATCGTTGTATGCGCACAGGCTGACGCGGTTGTAATTGACCAAGCCGATGTACGCCAGCGCCGCCGCCACCCGCTTGGCGTACAGCCCCTTCGTCGGCTCCCCCCACTCCATGCTCTTGCTGACGTCGAGCAAGATGAACAACGGCAGATCTTCTTCCTCAAGGAAGAGCTTGATGAACAACCGGTCGAGCCGACCGAAAATGTTCCAGTCCAAGAACCGCAGGTCGTCGCCCACAACGTAGCTGCGGTAATCCGCAAACTCCACCGACTCGCCTTTCCGCTTGCTGCGCCGTTCGCCTTTCATCTTTCCGGCGAAGATCTTGCGAGAGGTGATGTCAAGCTGCTCCAGGCGAGCCATAAAGGCCGGATCGAGGAGTTCGTCCTGATGGGAGCTTTGTACCATGCACGCAACCCGAAACAGGCACGCCGTGCGACGCTCTCAGGTGTCCTGAATCAGTCACCAGTGTAACTGCTTTGGCTCGTTGTTGCTAAGTCCTGCCCCCCCTGTCTGGCCAGTCGGACAAAATGGGCAAGGACCTTGTCCCTCCGATCACTCGCCCCTTCCGTCTTGATCAACTTAACCCTCGCCGGAAGCGCCATGGCCAACATCTCGGAAATGTCCGCCTCCTTCAGCAGGCCGAAACAGAAAAGCGGGGCCGCAGCCGTATAGGCAACCCGCTGCTCCATCAGAAGCTTGAGCGACGCCGGCAACCCGACGGTCACAAGCATCGCGGGACGATTCGACCGGCACAAGCCCGCCGCAAGCACAGCCGCCACCGACGCCACGCGTCCGACCCCCGCCACCGTAATCGGCTGGCCCGGATACGTCGTCGCCACGTGTCCCATCACCGCCATCAACTGAGCAACCTGAACGCCCAGCGGCCGTTCGCCTTCACTGGCCATCATCATCGCATACGCCCACGGAGCAAAGCCGCTGCTGGGCACGCATTCACCGGTTAGAACCATGTCCATCGCGATGACGCGATGGTCGTCCCTCAACAGATCGCCGATGCACGACTCCGCCGCCGACCGACCGCCGTCGGATACGACAATCGCCACGCGCTTGGGCAATTCCCCCTTGGACGCCAGCTCGACCGCCGGCACATGCCACTCCCGTCCGATCGCCAGCTTCAACGCCTTGGCCGCATAGACATCTGACGCCATGTCTTTCGCCTCAACGTCGGTTACTTCCACGCGCTTCAGCCGCAGCACGCTTGCAAGGGCCTCGCGCCGCTCCTGACTCCACTCCTTCAATGACGCCATATCGCCGCAGGCCGTAACGGGCCTCTGTGGCAGGCTTACAGCCAATTTCTCGCTTAACGTGTAGAAGTTGGCGTTGTTCTTGGGCACGCCTAGTGCCATCTGCTCCTTGGTCATGACTTCCGCGTCCGACGGGATCTCCTCATCTCGCCGCGCATCGGCCGGCAGAAAGTGACTGTTGATGAACCGGTAGAACGCCTGACGATTGTCCACCTCGTAGTTGTGCGTGCCGGGGTCTTTGTTGTTGTGAAGCTGGAATTGATCGCGCTTCCCGTACAACTCATAGAAAGGCACAACCGGATCGTAGACTGACGGCTTGGCACGCGGCGTCGGAAAGCAGCAGTTGTCCTTCTCGTTATAGATCAGTAACGCCGGTCGCGGCGCCAGCAGGGCCGTCAGGTGGTTGTAGTCACAGACGGTCAGCAAATCGCATGGGGTCTGTTCGATATCACCGGTATCGCCGGGATAATCGATCCGTGGCGGCTGGGCACAGTACCCCGCATTCGGCACCGACAGCTTCACACGGGTATCCAGCGAACTGATGGTGATCGTCTGCCAGCCGCCGCCCGACAGGCCCGTGACGGCCACCCGTTCCGGGTCGGCATTCGGATGATCGAGCAGGACGTCCAGCCCGCGCTTCAGCAACATGTAGAACACGCCCACACCGGCCTGTCCGCAAAGGTCGAGATACGCCAGCTCGTAGTGGTCGTACCCGGGGAGCCTCAGCTCACCCATGGCAAGCCACTCCGGATTCAAGGCAATCATGCCGCGTTTGGCCAGGTTGATGCAGCGAATCTGCTTGTACGTGACGGCCTTGCCCAAGTCGCGCTCGTGACCATTAGGGTTGAGCACAACGGGAACTTTCCCCTTGAGTTCCGCCGGTTCATAGAGAAGCGCCGGAATCCACATCCCGGGAAAACCTTCGTAACGCAGCTTGCGGATGACGTAGCCCTTCCCGGTCTCGATCGTACCGAGCCACTCGACGCCGCCCTTCCACTGGAGAAGACCCGACTCGTGTCCCTTGAAATACACCTCGTCGAGGGCGCGGAGCCGCAAGGCCTGCTGCTCGATGTCCCACGTCTTCGCATCCGGCGGGACCTTCAGCGGCGGGATGCGTGCGTACAGAAACGCCCGCAGTTCCTGGTGGGGTAGGTCTTTCTCGAGAATGCGCGTCGCCAGCACCTTGCTTAGAGCAGATGGGGGCCTGGAGCCTGATTCGGCCGTCAACAGAGACAACACAAGGCCGGCAAGTGGCAAGGCGCTCATGTCAATAGTCCCTCTCTGTGTCCTATGGCAAAACGACTCGGGATTCCGTGGAACATCGCGGCGCGATGATACCCATATCCACCACAAATGACTACCATGACACCTGCCGATCGCAGGCACCACATGAATTCGGGAGGCACAGTATGAACAGACGCGACTTCTTGAAAACCGGCGCCGGATCAACCCTCATCGGGGCCGCGGTCGCCCAGACGCCCGCCATCCCGGCGGAGCCGACGAGCCGACAACCGAACCCCCCAACGCCCGCAATCCTGGCCTCCTACACATCCGAAGACCACCGCCGCCGGCTGCAAAACATCGCCGTCTGCGAGCGCGGCATCCGCACGTGCATGCGCAAGCATTTGATCACGAGTTACCTCCCGGGTCAGTGTGCTTACAATCTCGGCGAATACCCTTGCCGAAAGCCCTGGGACCCCGACGAATACGACGAGAAAGAACTTGACCGATTGCGGGACCACGGCATCCGGCTCATCCAGGTGTTCGACGAGTGGAACGATTCGTTGCGCCTCTTCGGTGGCAGCAAGTACACCGCGCTCAATCCCGCCGGGTTCCGGCGATTTGTGGACATGGTCCACAAGCGCGGAATGAAGCTGATGGCGTACCTTTCAACCGGATTCCTTCAGGTCACCGATCCGGATCTACGCCCCGAGTGGTTCCGCGAAGGAGACATACTGGTCGTCGGCTTCTGGAACATGGCTCGATGCGCGCCGGCCAGCGCGGGCTGGCGGGCATTCCTCTTGCCGCAAGTCGTCCGGATCCTCGATGAGTGGGGCCTGGACGGGATCTACAACGACTGCGGCTACGTCACCAACGCCCGGCGCCAGGCGTGGAAGAAATGGATGACACCGACGAAGGATGAGGTACAGGCCTTCGAGGAGACTGCCGCGCACGACGGCGCCCTGGGCGATCTTCTCGAGCTCATCTACGCCGAAGTCAAGCGCCGAGGCGGCATCCTCAAGCTCCACGTCGACGCCGCCGACCGGCCTCTCGTCGGCGATGCGAAAGTCTACGACTACCTGTGGGTCGGAGAAGGCGTGAACAATGCCGACAGCCTTCGTGAGGCGGTCAAGAATCACCCCCCCTACGTCGTCCCCTGCATCGACATGTCCTTCGCGAAGATCGTCAACGAGGATGAGCCCTACTTGCATGCGATCCCCTACATGCAGTTCCCCATCCTCCAGGCCGGCCGCCCATTCACGGGCGAACGCGGCATGATCCCTGGCGTCAAATACGCCCCTGAAGCAACCGACTTCTGGGTCAAGCGCTGCCGCGAGGCCTGGAAGTACTACCAGGCCAACCCCAACGGGCCGTATACCTACGGGAGTTGGGATTCCGTGCCCAGCCGCCCCGAGGTCCGCCCAACACATGCCCGCTGGCTCAAACAATACCTGCCGATGGTGGAAGAAGGCACAAGGGCATACCTCGAAATCGCGGACTCCAACCTGCTCGCACAGCCGTTGCCCAAAGACATCGTGGCCTCGGCCTTCGCCAATCGCGACCTGTACCTGGTCGTGGCCAATTATGGGCAGACCAAGGTCGAACTGGAAACGGCGGACAAATACGTGGCGACCGGCGAGCCTTCAGCCCCTGCGCAGAGACGCTGGGCGCTCGCCCCTCGTTCGCTCCGCATCCTTCGGCGGACGACTTGAAGGTGACGATGAGGCCGCCGAAACGTGCTGCCCGACGAAGGCGAAACCGATGTTGCCCCGCGGAACCTGCAGAACAGGAAGAATAGAGTGAGCCTCCTCGAACTCGCCCTCCACCATCTGTGTTTCAGCCCAGTCGACGAGTTCGGTCGCCGAGATTCGGCGATGAAGATAGGTGGCCATCTTATCGGCCACGATCCGTCTGGTCGTCACCGTATTCCAATATCAGACCTTTCGATGCCCTCGGTCGACAGGTTTCACCTCCTACCATTCCAGTCTAATCTCCTTCTCAGTCGGACCCGTTGCCGGAAGCTCCTGCGTACCTTTCCGCCCCGACCAACCGTCCAGATGCATGACCATCTTGGCCGGCGGCGTGCGTCGCGGTGAATTAACCTTCAGTTGGGCCGTCTTGCCGTCAGCGGCCACCTTCAGCTCCAGCGACATCGGCCCAAACTCTGTCACGATGTCCTTCAACCGGACGACCGCGCCGGGCTGGACCCACCTGACCGGCAGGCCTTCGAACAGGTGTAGCTCGTCGCCGCGTTCCAGGACCAGCAGATCCCGCACCAGGCGGATGAACTCGGCGCTGGCCCAGTTGTGCGGCATATCGCCGCAGATCTGATCGCCCTTGCCGACGGGCATCTGCTCCTCGCGCCAACACAAGAGCGGCGAGGCGTGGTTGGCAAATGCGTAGAGAACCTCGACCGCCTTCTGCCCGTGACCCAACCACAACCACGCGTGCCCATAGAACGATCCGAAGTAGTTCCAGATGCCTTCGGAAAGCCAGCCCGTGCCGAAGACCAGTCCCTCCGACTCGACCGCCTTCAGCATCGCCATGTTGCCCTGAACAAGCGGATCGTCGGGCGCAAAGACCGTGCCCGGATACACCGCATGGCAGAACCCCCACTGGGCCTTCTGCGGCGCGACATGCTCCGGATCGACCATACGAATCGGCAGATAACGGTTGCCCTTTGAATCCGTCTTCATGTCCCGCGCCGCCGCCTTGCGGAATGTGGCCATGAAGTCGTCATATTCTTTCTGCCAATCACTGGCTTGCTCCGTCTTTCCTAGCCACGTCGCCGCTTCGACCGCCGCACGCATGCCCACCATCGTCCAGTAAACGTTCGTATACTCGGGATGCTTTCCGCCCAAGCCGCCGTCACTGAACCCTTCAGGAATCAGCCCCGCGTTCGGCGCGTCGGGCTTCTCCGAGGCCGTCTTGCGCATCTGACGGATGTATTCGAACCCCTTCTCAACCTTGGGCCACACCTCGCCGAGCCACGCCGTGTCGCCCGTCAGCCTCGCATGTCGCGCAACCGCCCACAGGGCGATGCCGGTCTCCTTCCAGTGCCCATCCATAATCATGATCGCGCCGGTGTCCTTCTGGAAACCCAACAGGTACGTGATCCCCTTGCGGGCCTCATCGGTCCGGCCGAGAAACGCGACGGCCTCCATCAAGAACGAACCGTCCACCACCCACAGCCCGCGATAGCACGTCGGGCCGACCTGAAACGCGGGCAGATCGTTCTTGATCTCTCGCGCCTGATAGATGTTCCGGATGCTCGAATCGACCAGCGCCTGGACACCCGCGTCGGGCACCTCGATGCGTCCGTAGGGCAGATCAAGCTTCCGCCAGTATTCCTCCGCCTGCTTGCGCGCCGCCTCGGCCTGTGCCCATTCCACCGGAACGCCCTCGTTCCATTCACCTCGAACAACACAGAACGCGAAACCGGCTTCCTTGCCGGCGGGCACCCGCATCTGGGCCATGTGCAGCCGAACGCCGCCGGACGGACTATCCACAACCTCAAACTTCACCCCGGACACAAGCCGGGTGATCGAACCGATCCGAACCTCCCGTCGTTCCACGGCCGGCGAGATCGGTTGCTCGCTTTCGATGGTCAGCGAGGGGACACAAATCACATCGGCTTGGCCCCTGTTGACCAATCGGACCATCAGCATGTCATGCCGGGTCGGCCCGGGAACGTCCAACTTGCCGCCGCAATCGACGTAGGCCGAGGCCGTCTGCAACCCGCCACCCCCGATCAATTCGTCGGCAGCGGGTGACTTTCCCTGAGGAAAGACCCACAGAACGTTCAATATGGGATTCTTGTCCCCGGCGCCCGGTGACGCACTCACGGCCACGTCGATGAACCCGTCTCCGTTCTCATCCACGGCATCCACGGGAAAGACGGCCGGAACGTTGTGCCCCTTGGCCGCGACGATATCCACCGTCTGCCGCGTCTTGCCCTCGACGTACAGGTCGAGGATCCGCTGACCGGGTGTCTTGTGATGCCCCTCGCACAGGCCGAACACCACCGTGTACCTGCAGCCGGAATCCGCCTTGAACCGGTAACGGACGGGTTCATTCCAGCCCACCGCGATACTCGTAAACGCCGGATTGCCGGGCGCCGCCGTCGGCGAGGCCCAGCCGACAATCCCGTCCTGCTTGCCAACCCGCTCGACAAACGTCTGGCGATCTTCAGGGTTGCCGCAATCGACGTGCGCCAACGGGGTGCGCGGTCCCTTGCCGGTCACCAGCAACGCCGGCGGCACGGCATCCTCATAAGGAAGCACCCACAGAACGTTGAGGATGGTGTTCCTGTCGGCCGTCCCCGCCGCGGGCGCGACGGCCAGATCCAACCAACCGTCTCCGTTCTCGTCCTTGGCCTCGAATCCAAAGACCGCGGGTACGTTGCGGCCCTTCAGCGCGATCATATCGACCGTTTGACGGGTCTTACCCTCGATCTGAAGATCGAGCACCCGTGCCCCGGCGTCTGTGTGATGGCCCTCGCACAGGCCGAAACCCACGAAGTAGGACCGGTCGGGTTCGGCCTTGAAGCGGTAACGGATCGCCTCGTTCCACCCCACGGCGATATGGCGAAACGCCGGATCAGGTTCGACCGCCGGTGACGCCCAACCTTCCAACGAGGTGGTATTGCCCACACGTTCCAGCCTCACCGGCTTGACGTCTTTCTTCTCGGCGGGTTCCAGACGCGGTGCAACCGCGAACGCCTCCTCGACAAGCTCAAGCCGGCCCAATCGTCTGATCGTGCGAACGATCGGCACGCGAGGCGAAACGAGTTCCTGGCGAACCCATTCGGCGCGGCCCAATCCGGCGGTAATCTTCGTCTTGAAGTCCGAGTAGCGGCCCGGGTAGTCGTACAGGAGCCCCCCGTCCTTGGCCACCAGCGTCTTCTGCCAGTCGTCCGGCAGACAGATCGACGTCTGCCACCACACCGGCGCATACCGGAAATCAACATCCGACGAATTCGGGGCGGAATCCGATGCCTGCTCTGCCCGGACGACTCCCCCGGTAAACAGCCCCATCGCCGCCGCAACCACGCCGAGTGACATACACGTGCGTATGGACATGAGCGGTTCTCCTTGGGCAAGACAGACGACGGTACGTCTACATGAACAGGTCCCCACCGTCAACATGACGATGCACGCTCTGTCGGGTCAAAGCAGTCCAAAGGCAATAGGCTATTGTCAACGACGGAAGATTGCCGGCCCTTACCGCTCTGATGATGCACAAGCCATGGCCACAGTATATATCGCAGGACATGAACCCAAGCCATTAAGATCTGCTTTCGATACGCAGGAGAAAGCTTCATCGATGACGAGGGGAAAGACCACCAGTTGACGGGGAGCGGTACCCTGGCTTAAGCGAAACCGCTGTACCTATACGTCTATCTCCACTGTGCGGGCGAGAGTGTGGTCCGGATTGGATCGAATGGCGAGCGGTACTGATTCCGAAACGAACAGAGAAAGTAGCTCTGTAGTTGAATGGCCAACAAAGGCCGCAGCCTCGTCGAGGTGGCTAGTCGAAACACCCTCACTCGTTGACGCTTTGAATTGTCTGGGACACACGAAGGTGGACGCGTGTTAGCGTCGCGGCCCCCTCGCACTGTATAATCGTATGAGAGAATCAGGATGCTGACTGATGCTGTCCGTCTACATCGAGACGACGATCCCGAGCTACTACACTGAAACGCGACGAACACCTCAGGTCCTCGCGTGGCGAGAGATTACGCGAGAATGGTGGGACAACTATCGATTGTGCACATCACGATTTGTCCTGGCGGAATTGCTCGACGCGCCGCCTCCAAAGTCTCGTCGGGCCATGGACCTTCTGAGGCACGTTTCGGTTCTGGATGAGCCAAAGGAGCTGGCTGCCGTCGCCGACTACTATATCACGCAAAGGGCCATGCCGGCCGAAGCGGGCGGAGACGCTTTCCACCTCGCGATTGTTTCGCTGCATCGCATCGATTTCGTGTTGACCTGGAACTGCCGGCACCTGGCAAACGCCAACAAGATTCGCCATTGAACCGTCTTGAACGGTCGGATGGGACTGCCCATGCCCATCATCACTACCCCCCTGACCCTGATGCCGGAGGATCGAATATGAAGAAGTCCACCAGACTCTCGAAAGACCCGGTGGTCGACGAGGTACGCACGATCCGCCGGAAGCTGTGGACTCAAGCGGGAAGCACTGTCGAAGGCTTGATCGACCTGTTGAACCATAGCGTTCCCCCTCGCCGGCGACGCCGAGTTAGAAGAACGACCAGGAAGTCCTGACTTCAGCGATCCGTCGGCTGCGTGCACCGTCGGCAGTTCAGCCGCACAGGTGGGTCTATTCTCTGACTCGAGTCTCGAATCCTCAACGTTCTCAAGCTCGTGTTGACAATCGGAAGGCGGACGGATTGAATGTCCGGCGTTGCCCGCCGCGGGCGGACCAAGCACAACGGCGTGCCACCTCAGAAGGAGTTGATCGCCATGAAGATCGGCATCGTATCGTTTACCGATGGTCGCGAACGCGTCGCCAAGGCGACCGACAAGTCGTGCAGGGGTTTCGAAGACCGCATCGCCAAGTGGCTCACATCGCAGAAGCACAAGGTCATCCAGGCCCCCAAGGTGGTCTGGAACTACGCCACGGCCCATCAGGCGGCCGAACGGTTCAACAAGGCCGACATCGATGTGGCCGTGTTCAACTTCTGCGTGTGGAGCTATCCCGACCTCACGGCCCAGGTCGCCAACCTGATCGACGCCCCCATCCTGCAATTGGGCAATATCAACCCGGCGTATCCGGGCTGGGTCGCGTTCTTCGCGTCGGCCGGCGCGCTGGCCGAGATCGGCCGTCCCTTCGGCCGCGTCCTCGGCGACATCGGCGACAAGGCCGTCCAGGCCGAGGTCAAGAAGTTCCTCGAGGAGCACGATCCCGATGAACGTAAGCGAGGCGTCCTCGCCGCCCTCAGGCTGAACGGCCAACGCTACGGCGAGTTCGACGGACCGAGCATGGGCATGTACACCGGCCACGTCGACCAATCCCAGTGGATGGAGCAGTTCGGCATCCACGTCTATCACCGCAGCCAATTGACGCTGTGGGAAAACGCCAAACGGATCAAGACCGATCGCGTCGAGGCCGGTCTGAAGTGGCTCGAGAAGTACTGCGGCAAGATCCACTGGGACACCAAGAAGCTCACGCCGGGCCTAAACGGTACCCTCGCTCGCCAGATACGGATGTACCTCGCCATGAAGGATTTCTGCAAACAGGAGGGGATCGACTTCTGCGGCCTCACCGGCCAGTTGGACATGACCGAATACCCGGACCTGTGCATCGGCGATGTCCAGGAAGCGATCTTGAATGACATCGCGGACTGGGAACAACCCAACAAGAAGCCGATCGTCTGCGCAACCGAGTGCGACAGCAACGGCGCCCTGACCATGCAACTCATGCATCTGCTCAGCGGCACGCCCTCGCTGTTCGCCGATCTGCGGCACTACCACGCCAAGTATGACCTGTACGACCTGGTCAACAGCGGGCAACACGCCCCCTGGTTCGCCCAGCGATCCGCCGACTTCCGTAGGAACTGGCGCGAGTGTCAGATCTGGCCCGCCAGCGACTTCTACTTCCGAGCCGGCGGCGGCAGCGTCCAGTTCTACGCCAAGCCGGCCGACGTCGTGACCTTCGGCCGGATCACGCGGACCTCCGGTCGATTCCAGATGCATATGTTCACGGGTTCGTTCGTCAAGCTGTCGAGAGCCGTCGAGGAAAAGCTGGCCAAGCAAACCAGCTACGAGTGGCCGCACGCGTTTTCCAAGTTCGACATCTCGCTCAAGACCCTCCGGGACAACTACAACGCCAACCACATTCACGCAATCGTCGGAAACCACATTGCCGCTCTCAGGGCGGCGTGTGAGGTCCTCGGAATTGAGGCGATCGTGCTGAGCTAGATCTACAGGAGCGATCATGCAGCGGAGATCGGTTGTCCTTGGCGTCCTGTTCCCATTGGTTCTGCCGCTCAGTGTGAGGGGGGCCCAATCCCGATCGGCATCCCGGCAGCGGCAGCAAATCCAGTGCGATGTGCAACGGTACGACTTCGGCAAGGTCTACGACGAAGACAGCATCGAGCATACGTTCAAGATTACCAATGCGGGGCAAACGCCCCTCCAAATCAAGCGCGTCCAAACCACGTGTGGTTGCACGGCCGTCAACGCCAAGCCGGGAACGCTCCAACCCGGAGAATCCACCGACATCACCGTCCGCCTCTCCACCCGCGGCATGACGGGCAAGGTAACCAAGACCGTCTACGTCGAAAACAGTGATCCCGCGGCGCCGAACTACCCGCTGACCCTCGCGGGTGAAGTAACCAAGGCCGTCACCGTAACGCCGTCACCCGTCATGTTTGAAAAACTCGACCGCAGGAAGCCTTCGACGGTCGAGCTGACGCTGGTCAACAATACCGCCGATCCGATGACGTTATCGAATATCACGGTAACGCCGCCTAGCGTAACGGCCGCCCTCAGCCAGGTCGTCGAAGGCAAACAGTACAAGCTCGCTCTAACCGCAACCCCGCCCTATACGGACAGCTTCCTCCGGGGAAAGGTAACCCTCAACACGGGTCTACCCAAAAAGCCCGTCCTCTTCATCGACTTCATGGGACGGCCGCCGAGCGAAATCGAACTTCAGCCGCCCATCATCAACATCGGAACCCTTGCCCCCAACGACGAATACACGCGAACCGCCAAGATCGTCTCGCTTGAAGATACGCCCTTTGAAATCACCGATGTGACCAACACCAACCCGCGGTTCACGCCTCTCGTCCGCCGGCTCCGCGACGGCCGAGAGTATGAGATCGAAGTCACCGCTCGGCCCCCCTACGAATGGGGTACGAATCGCGCGTCGATCAGCTTCGGAACCCGTGTGCCTTCGGCGCCCCGACTCACCCTGATGATTTACGGCGAGATGCCGCCTCCGATCACGATCAGCCCGTCCTCGCTGCTGTTCAACAATCTCACGACCACCAAAGGGGGCGAGGCGACGGTTCACCTCAAGGTCGTCGACGGTAGCAAAGTGGAAATCGTCTCCTGCAAGTCCTCCCTGGCGAACGTCGTGGCCAAAGTCCAATCGCTGGCGCCGGGCAAGAGCTTCGTCCTTACCGCAACGGCCTCGCCACCCTTCCAAGATGGCCTGCTGAAAGGCGAAATCGTCCTGGAAACGTCCCATCCAAAGATGAAGACCATCAAGGTGCCCGTGCAGTCTTGGGGCATTCAGGCGCCTCTGCCGGCGGTGTCCGTCATACCCGACCCGGTCCTCACCGTGCCGCCGCTGGGAACCACCCCTACCCCCACCGTTTCCCGCTTCATCGTACGCGCGAACGGAAGCGAGAAGGTTCGCGTAACGGGCGTGGAGGTCTCCAACAAGGATATCACAACCCGTATTGAGCCCCAAAGCGGCCAACCGGATAAGCTCATCTTCGTGTACGTCTCCGTGCCGGCAAACGCGCCCTTGAATGCCGAGGGCGAGACGATCACGTTTTCGACCGATCACAAGGATTTTCCAAAGATCGTCCGGCGGATCACACGCGTCGGATCGGCCAG
>CAZQTW010000095.1:0-18129 GCA_964596165.1 uncultured Planctomycetales bacterium
CTCTTCGCGGGCGGCGGTGCGATCAAAACAGTGGACCTTGCCCGTGGCCACGAGGTGAAGTCACTGATTGAGGTTCCGGAAGGAATCGCACGTGATCCCGAGGTCCATTTCTCGGGTAAGAAGATCGTGTTTTCGATGCGACGTAACAAGGATGACGATTACCACATCTACGAGATGAATACGGACGGCACGGGGCTCAGACAGCTCACATCTGCAGGCGGCGTGAGTGATATCGACCCGTTCTATCTACCGGATGATTCGATCGTCTTCTCGTCGAGCCGGGAACCCAAGTATTGCATGTGCAACAGGCACATCATGGCGAATCTTTACCGGATGGACCCGGACGGCGCCAATATCCACCAGATCGGCAAAAGCACGTTGTTCGAGGGCCACGGAACAGTGATGCCGGATGGGCGGATCCTCTACGACCGGTGGGAGTACGTTGACCGCAATTTCGGCGACGCACAGGCGCTTTGGACGGCCAATCCGGACGGAACGAATCACACACTCTTCTGGGGCAACCATACGGCATGTCCGGGGGCCGTTATCGATGCCCGGATGATTCGGGGGTCCGACACGGTGGTGTGTCTTCTGGCGTCATGCCACGACAAACCATGGGGTGCGATGGCGGTCATCGACCGAAGGCTCGGGCTGGATGGCCGCGAACCGATCGTCAGGACATGGCCGGCAGAGGCGGTGAGCCTGGTCCGCATTGAGGGCACCGACCTCTTTGATACCTTTACGCGCGTCCTGCCGAAGTACGAAGATCCGTACCCGCTAAGTGATCTCGTCACGGGCGCCGGCTCCGGCAAGTACTTTCTGTGTTCGCGGATGACGGGCAACGGCGAGGAAATGGGCCTCTATCTGGTGGATGTGTTCGGGAATGAGACCTTATTGCACAAGGACGGTCCCGGGTGTTTTGATCCGATGCCACTGTCGCCACGCCCGAGGCCGCCCGTAATCCCGTCCAGGCGTGATTTCGAGGGCAAAGAAGGGCGCTTCTACGTAGTCGATGTCTATCAGGGAACCCACATGAAGGGCGTACAGCGTGGAACGGTGAGGTATCTGCGAGTTGTCGAGTCGCCCGAAAAGCGGTTTTGGACGAGACCGTCGTGGAACGGCCAAGGCCAAGAAGCCCCGGCGATGGGATGGCATGATTTCAACAACAAGAGAATCCTGGGAACGGTCCCTGTTGAGGCTGACGGCTCTGCTTATTTTAGCGTCCCGGCCGACACGTTCGTGTATTTCCAGTTGCTCGACGAAAACGGAATGATGATACAGTCCATGCGAAGCGGGACGAACGTTCAATCCGGGGAGACGACGGGATGCATGGGTTGTCATGAAGATCGGCGAACCAGTGCGCCGGCGAGGCCGGGCAGGATGCCACAGGCCATGACGAGGACAGCCAGCAGACTGGAGGGCTGGTATGGCGCCCCACGATTGTTCAGTTTCATGGCGGAAGTGCAGCCTGTGTTCGATAGACACTGCGTAAGCTGTCACGACTTCGGGAAGAAACCGGGTGAGAAACTGAACCTTGCCGGCGACCGTACACTGACGTTCAACACCTCTTACGAGGAGCTTTGGCGAAAGAAGTACATCACGGCGATCGGCGCCGGCCCCGCTCAGTTTCAGGATGCCTACGCATGGGGCAGCCACGGCAGCAAGCTTGTCGAAACGCTTCGCAAGCGGCCGGAATGCAACAGGTTGGACAGCGAGTCGTTTGACCGCATCGTGACGTGGATTGACATCAATGCACCTTACTATCCGACCTACGCAAGTGCCTATCCCAACAATCTCGCCGGCCGGTCGCCACTCGATGACAATCAGATCAAGCGGCTCACAGAGCTGACGGGCATTCCGTTTGCGTCCTTGGCCGACCATTCCAAAAACCGGGGACCCGAGATCAGCTTCGATCGGCCGGAATTGAGTGCATGCCTTTCGACGTTGGGCGACAAGAATGACTTGCGCTACAAGGAGGCGCTGAGAATCATCCAAGAGGGCCGAGAAGCGTTGAGCAGGCGACCTCGAGGAGACACGGAAGACTTCGAGGCATGCGATCTAGATAGGCAACGTCAGGAAAAGTATGCGATGCGACACCGGGTTGAGTTGAAGAACCGCGAGGCCATCCGCAGAGGTGAAAGGCTCTACGAGGCAAGACGCTGAAGATTGTCGGGGCTTTCGCAAACGGAGAATCCTCGCTAGAATACCGCATCGCATTGAGCCGCGCAGTACCTCTCGCCAAGGCGAAGGATCGCCAGCAAGATCAAGGTGAATCTCATGAATCCGCATCATCGGGGTGGGTTCGTCGTCATACTGATGGCGTCTTCTGTGGGGATAATGGGCCTACTGACCAGTTGTGACCGCCGCCCCTCGGGGGAGCCGGCTGCGCCGGTTGCCACACAACCCGCAGCGCAGCAGAAAGAGGTGGCGAGGGTCGTCCAAGCGCCGGCAACGCCTGCGTCGCAACCGTCGGACCAGGAAGAGCGAGCCGCTCACGAGCAGTCGGCATTGGCCGCTACGGCGGCGGTCAAGGCTTCACTTGCAGCGGAACAGTACAAGCAGGCTTTCGATCAGGCGGGAGAAGCGGTCAAGGACTACGCCGACACGCCGTCCGCCGGCGAGCTGAGAGCGCTCCAGATGGCGGCGGAGAAGGCTCTGGATGCCCAACGTCTGGCCCTAGAGGCTGCGTCCGCTCAAGAACGGGCGAGATCTGAGGAGCAACGTCGCTCCGAGCTTCAAGTTCGGCATGAGAAGTCTGTCAAGCACCGTCAGGAAGGCATTGCCCTGATGGAGAAGAAGGACTACGCGGGGGCAATATCCGCATTCGAAAGCGCATTGCGAGAAGAGGAAGACGCCGAGGTGCGTCGGTTGCTTGGCACCGCAATCGAGAGGGCAACGAAGCCGCGGCTTGCGGTGGCGGAATTCGCAGTCACGGGCGATGTCGGCGTCCCGGACGTGGGCAAGAGCGTCGCGGAGTTGTTGTTGACCAAGTTTAACCCAGACCGGTTTCAGCTTGTCGAGCGGGCGGCACTAACGGCCATTCTCAAGGAACGCGATCTTACCCTTGCGGAGATCGTTGAGAATCCGGCCGTGCTCCGTGTGAAGCGGCTTGAGGGGGTCAGATACCTCATTGTGGGAACGGTTACGAAGATGGGAATCTTCGCGATCTCGGCTCGCTTGGTTGATGTCGTTACGGGACTCGTTGTGCAAACGGCGGAAATCGAATCGGAGACGGTGACCGGCCTGCAGGGCGGACTGGGTGAACTGGCCTTCATACTCCAAATGAGCAACGATGAGAAGGTTGCCTATACGGCGAATCGTGCCCGCCAGATGGAAGCCATTGCTGAGAAAGAGGCCGCCGAACGTGCGGCAGCCGAGGCCGAGCGCCTGGCTCGCCTTGAAGAGGAAAGAAAACGGCTGGAGCAGAAGATGGCGCTGGAATTCCAGCAGCGGCAATTGGATCGCGATGCGGCCGTCGCCGTGGCGAATATTCAGGCGATTATCGCCCGGAGAGACTTCGATCTGGCGCTGCAACAGGCAAGGTGGGCCTGCAGAGAATACGCCGGTACGTCGTCCGCCCAGGATCTGGCGGCCCTATTGGCGCGTGCTGAACATGACGCCAGGACGAGGCACAAAGGAGAGGATCATTCTCAGCACGAGAACGAGGAACGGATTCGACAAGAGCGGTTTTGCGGGTACCGGGACGCCGGGCTGGCCGCCTTGACAAGGAGAGACAGTGCGGCGGCCATCGCGGCATTCCAGCAGGCCCTGAGGGAACTGGATGATCCGGGAATTCGGGCACTCCTGAACGAGTTGGTGCGAAAGAGCGCCAAGCCGGGGCTCGTCGTGGCCGACTTCGACGCGGGCGATGATCCGGGCGGGCGGCATTTGGGAACCTCCGTGGCCCAGTACGTTCTGACACAGATGTCAGGAGGCCAGTACCATCCCGTCGAACGAGAACAGTTCCTTGCCGTGCTAAAGCAGGTGGGGTTGACCATGGCGGATGTGGTGCACGATCCGATGGTCCTCAAGTCCAAGAAGCCGCGAGGTATACGGTACGTCGTAACCGGAAAGATCATCCGAACCGCGGCGACGCGAGTATCCGCGATGCTACACGATGTGGATGGTGGACGAGTCATTCAATCGGCTGAGAGCGTGGCCGAAAATAGGGTTCGGTTGCGTCAGGCAGTGGATGATGTCGTGGCTATTCTCCAGATGTCCGACGCCGACAAGGCCGCGTACCTGCGAAGGAACGTTTACGGCCGTTGGATCGCCTACGGCCGAGCGACTTCACAAGCGGGCCAGTGGGCGGAAGCGCTAGAGGCATACCAGCAGGCATGCGCCATCGACCCGACGCCGGAGGCGAGGGAGGGCATTAAGGTTTCAATGGAGCGACGCAGCGGTCGCCGGCCGACGCACGACAAACCCGGATACGACATCGCGATCACCGCCGCCAAGCGGGCGGTGCAGGAGGGGCGTTGGGCGGACGCTCTCCGTGCCTACCAAGAGGCCAACAGCATCCGGCAGACGCCGGAGACGCTGGAAGGCATGCGGCAGGCGAGAGCCAAGCTCGAACAAGCCGATCAGTCCGGACGGCGGAAGGTCGAATATGACGAGGCGATGAAGACGGGCCGATCCGCGGCACAGGCCGGCAAATGGAACGAGGCCCACCTCGCTTACCGAAAAGCTCTCGACATTGAGCGAACGCGTGAGGCTCAGGAGGCTGTAGAGGAAGCGGTACGCAGGATTGCTGAACACAAGGCCGGCAAGGGTGAGTATGAACGAGCCGTGGCATCTGCCACGGAGGCGTGGAACAAGCAAGACTACGTTCAGGCGCATCGGATGGCCAGAAAGGCCTTGCAGACGTGGGGGGACGGCGCGGAAGCCAAGGAACTCCTCGAGAGGATCGGGCCGCTCGTGACCGTGTCGGCGGAGGTCGATGGAGTGGAATACAAGGGGGCCGAGATCGTCGTGGACGGCAAGCCCATCGGCCAGAGGACGCCGGCAACCCTACGACTCAAGAAGGGGCAGTCCTACGAAGTCCTGGTGACCATTCCGTCGTCAGGCGGCGATCGCTATACCGTGGCTCGGCGAACGATTCGGCTCACCGAGAACGAAGAACTGAGCACACGGGCCAAACTGTCGAGGATTAGAGCGCCGTCCGCAGGACCCGCGCTGCCGACCGCGCCGGTGACGAGACCGCGCCCTTCGGGCACTCCGCCGTCTCCGACACAGCAGGGAACGGACGGTACTGGAAGCCCTCTGCGTCGACTGAGGGAGGTCATCAGGAATGGCCGCCGTTCCCCAACGGCGACGAGACCCGGGACAACCAGCAAGCCGGTCTTGCGATCGGGTGTCAACAAACGTTCAGGCGCCACAGGCGATCGGTTCACAGTGCCGAACCTGGCAAAGGAGCCTCGGAATGAGTCCGCAACTACGCACGTGTATGGGAATCGTTCTTTGCGTTGGCGGCCTTGGCACGACGGTGTCGGGGGGTCCTCAGGATACGGGGCATGGTCCGTCCGGGAAGGCCGGTTCCCGGCCGAACATCATCCTGATCGTTACGGACGACCAGGGCTATGGCGATCTTGGTACTAACGGCAATCCCATCATCAAGACACCTCACCTCGACACATTGGCCGCGGACAGCGCACGGCTTGAGTACTTCTATGTGAGCCCGGTTTGCACACCAACCCGGGCATGTTTGATGACGGGGCGATACAATTACCGTACCCGCGCGATCGATACCTACCGCGGCCGAGCGATGATGGATCCCTCAGAGGTAACGATTGCCCAGTTGTTGAGAGACGCGGGCTACGCTACCGGCATCTTCGGAAAATGGCACCTGGGCGACAACTACCCGATGCGTCCGCAAGACAAGGGATTTGACGAGGTACTTGTTCATCGGGGCGGTGGTATCGGCCAGCCCACGGACCCTCCGGGAGGAGAAGGAAAATACACTGACCCCATCCTCTTTCGGAACGGCAAGCCGGTGCCGATGCGCGGGTATTGCACCGACATTTACTTCACGGAGGGAATGCGGTGGGCCGAGGAGGCCGTGAAGACTGGACGACCCTTCTTTCTGTACCTGGCGACGAATGCACCGCACGGACCCTATCACGACGTGCCTCGGGACAAGTACGACTTCTATAAGCAGCAGGCTATTGGACCGGATCGGTTTCCCTCGACGCCGGGCCATCCGGTCGCCCAGCACCTCAATGCGGATGTGCTGGCCCGCGTGTACGCGATGATCGGCAATATCGACGACAACGTGGGACGTGTGTTGGAGTGGCTGGGTAGGCTCAAGCTCACCGAGAACACGGCGGTCATCTTCATGACGGACAACGGCGAGGCCACGCAAGGATACAATGCCGGTCTTCGAGGAAACAAGTCGGACGTGTATGAGGGAGGAATTCGCTCGCCGCTATTCGTCCGCTGGCCCGGGCGGCTCAAGCCGGGCAAGTTTACGGATCACATCGCCGCGCACATCGACATACTCCCGACGATTCTGGATGTGTGCGATGTTCCATTGCCACGAGCTCTCAAGATCGATGGCTGTAGTGTTCTGCCGTTGTTAAGAGGCCAAGTTACGGCATGGCCGGACCGGACATTGTTCTTCCAATCCCACCGGGGTGACATGCCTGTCCTCTACCACAACTGTGCCGTCAGGACGAACCGGTGGAAGCTGGTCAATAACAGCGGCTTTGGGAAGGAGCACCCGGCCGGAGAACCCAGGTTTGAGTTGTACGACATGCTCTACGACCCATACGAGACCAAGAATGTTGCGGCCGATCATCGCGATGTCGTCGACGATTTGAAACAACGTTACGAGGCGTGGTTTGCAGACGTCGGTAGCACGCGTCCGGACAACTATGCACCTCCGCGTATTCACGTCGGCACACGGCACGAGAATCCGGTGGTGCTGACGCAACAGGATTGCCGGGGCTTGGCTGGAAGGGTCGGCGCGATCGGTCACTGGGAGGTGTTTGTACCGGAAGGGTGCCGGTGTAGCGTTCGATTGCTCTTCAAGCCGTGCGCCGAAGCGACGGAATGCGTGTTGTCCCTGGGGCCTAAGGAAACCAGAATAGCGGTCCCCGCAGGCAAGGGTTGCGCGGTGTTCCCCAATATCTCGCTTGCGGCAGGTCCGGTTTCGCTCCGGGCTTGGACAACCAACGGGCGTGACAGGATGAATGCGACGTTTGTGGAAATAGAGCGCATCGACGGATTGTCACACTGACGCGGGAGGTTTCGGATGACCTCACGAGAACGAGTCTTGAATTCGCTGCGATTTCGTGGTTATGACCGGATTCCGGTCAAACACGAGGCAACGCCCGAAGTCAACCGTGCACTAATGACCCACTTCGGCTTGTCGAACATGGAGCAGCTCCTCCGGGTTGTGGGAGATGACTTTCGCTATGTCGCCGCCGACTATGTCGGACCGGAACTTCGAACCTTTCCGGACGGCAGTGTCGAGGGGTATTGGGGTGAGCGTTACCAATACGCCGAGTTCGAGGAGGGCAGGTACCTTGAGGCAGTCTATCTGCCGTTTGCGGGCGTCGACTCTCCCGACAAGCTGGATCGGTCGCACTTCCCGTCGGCGGATTGGTTTGACTACTCCAAAATCAGATCGCGGTGCGAGGCGATCCGGGGTGAATACGCTGTCTGTTTCGGTACCGCCGGCGACATGGATTTTATCAATTCAATCGCCCGGGCTCGCGGCATGGAGCAGGTTCTGATAGACCTGATCACCGACGATCCCGTGTATCTGGAGATCATGGACGCACGTTTCAGGTTCTACTACGACATGCACGAACGGGCCCTCCAAGCGGCCGGAGGCCTGATCGACTTGACGCACATCGGCGAGGACCTGGGTAACCAGCGAGGCCCCACGATTAGCATGAAGGTTTTTGAGAAGCACTTTGCCCCCAGGTACGGAGCTTACTTCGACATGGTACACCGCTATGGGGCCAAGGTAATGATGCATATGTGCGGATGCGTCGAGGCATTTCTTCCACGGCTGATCGAACTCGGCCTGGATATCCAGGACGTCGTCCAGCCGACGACACCGGAAATGGACATCGCTTACCTGCGGACCCACTATGGCGACCGCCTCCATTTTTGCGGTTCGATGTGCGTCCAGACAACCCTGCCGCATGGTTCCATCGCCGACGTAGAGAAGGAGGTGCAACGACGGTTGGACCTCTTTCCTAAGGGAGGGCTATTCCTCGGACCCACGCATGCGGTACAGGTCGGAACACCAATTGAAAACGTTCTGGCGATGTATCGATCGGCGGGCAGCCTGCGTGAGCACGTAGACGATTCGATTCTCGGGATTCAGGCGGACCCAGGGGCCGTCGACAAGATCGACATGTCTAAGCTCTTCTAGCCTGAGTAATGCCGACCGCGTGCGGGCCAAGCAGCCATCAAGTGGTCGCGACGTCCTTCGCAAGGTCCCGGTGCCCGCCAAAATCCCAACAACGGACAACCGTGGCCCAAGCGATCAAGAGAGAGTGAAGGGATTCCAGGCTCGGCTGGCAGTGGGATTCTGCACACCGTGCTGCAGCTGTTTGGATCTGATGCGCTCAAAATGAACGTTCTTCCGGACAGATTAACTCAAACTCAACCACGTCTTAACACAACCCTAACAGAGAACTAGTAGTTTACTGAGGGGATCTGAGTAAACCTCTAATTGGAGGATGGAACCGATGAGTATCATATCTTCTTACTCTCACGTGTCCCGTAGTCTGCTTTGCCTCGCTCTAGGTGCGGTCTGGCTGCCGTGCGTCGGCTGTGGCCGCGAAGACGCAGGAACGGTCAACGTAATCGGGTCGACTTCTATTCTCCCGTTCGCAGAACACTTGGCACAGGAGTACGGCAAGAAGTATCCGGGTGAGCGGGTGGAGGTACAGGGGGGTGGGTCAACAGCGGGGCTCAAGGCTGTCGCGGACGGCCTGGCGCAGATTGGCACATGCTCTCGTGCGCTCACCGACGAGGAGGCCAAGCAATTCACGCCGATTGTGATAGCGCGCGATGGTGTCGCCATCATTGTCCACAACGCGAATCCGATTACCGGCTTGACCCTTTCGCAACTCCGGGATGTGTTCAGCGGAAAGATCACGAACTGGAAGGAGATCGGCGGAAAGGACGAGCCTCTCCGAGTGATTACGCGGGAAGAGGGCTCCGGTACGCGAGAAAGCTTCGTGCATCTAGTGATGGGCAGCGAGAAGATCTCCCGCGGGGCACTGGTCCAGGAATCCAACGGAGCCGTCAAGGAGTTGGTGAAGGGTAATCCCGGGGCTATCGGTTATATGTCGCTTGGACTGGTCGGGAAGGAACTCAAGGCCCTCCGTGTGGATGGTGCGGAGCCGAAGGCGGACAACGTGCTGAATGGGACGTACAAGCTTGCGCGTCCGCTCCTATTCGTCACCAAGGGTACCCCCAGTCCAAAGGCTCAGAAGTTCATCGACTTCGTACTCTCACCGGAGAGCCAGAAGATTCTGGAATCCGAGGGACTAATCAGGGCGAAATGAAGCAAGACACGATCATCAAGACGATCCTGATGATCATCGCCTTCTCCGCTATTCTGGGGTTGGCGATCATCACCGTCTTCATCTTCAAGGAAGGTGTACCGATCATTGTTCGGGTCGGGGGGCGGGACTTCTTCCTTTCGACCAACTGGGCGCCCAGGGAAGGACACTTCGGCATCTTCTCGATGATCGTCGGATCGCTGGCGGTCACATTCGGCGCAATGGTCATCGGCATGGTCTTCAGCCTGGGATTGGCCATCGTGCTGACTCAGTTCTCGCCGCCCAGATTGACCGCAGTACTGAAGCCCGTCATCGAATTACTGGCCGGTATCCCTTCGGTGGTCTACGGGTTCATGGGTGTGGTCACACTGGTCCCGCTCATCCGCGTTCATCTGGGCGGGCCGGGCCTCTCCGTCCTGGCCGCCTCGATCGTCCTCGGAATCATGGTATTGCCCACAGTGACCAGCATCGCGGTAGATGCACTAAATGCCGTGCCCAGGGCCTACTGGGAAGGATCGATAGCACTGGGGGCCACCCGATGGCAGACCACGCACATGGTCATGCTCAAGGCGGCGCGGTCGGGAATAGTTGCCGCCATCATTTTGGGCATGGGGCGTGCCGTCGGCGAGACGATGGCCGTGATCATGGTGGCCGGCAACCCGCCATCAATCCCTCACAGCCTGCTCGATCCTGTCCGCACGCTGACGGCCAGCATCGCGCTGGAGATGAGCTATGCTTCCGGCGAACACCGCCAGGCGCTCTTTGCCACGGGCGTTACGCTGTTCGTGTTCATCATGGCGCTGAACAGTGTTGCCCTGGTTGTTTCTCGCCGTGGATCGAAGGGAATGGGTTCGAGATGAGGCTCTCTCCGGTTGCTGCCGAGCGAGTCGTTCTGATCGCCCTGTGGACATTCGCGGCGATTACCGTTGGCGTGTTGGTTTTCATCATTGCGTTCATCCTTGCCCACGGCCTACCACACGTGACCTTGCGGTTCCTTACCGGGTCGCCGGAAAGCATGGGCCGAGAGGGCGGCATACTCCCGATGATTGTTGCAACCGGGATGGTGGCCGGCCTTGCCGTGCTGATCGCCGCCCCAATCGGCGTGGCGACCGCCATCTACCTGACCGAATACACCCGAGAAAGCCGCATCACCGCCGTGATCCGCTTCGGTGCCGACTGCCTGGCTGGTATCCCGTCGATCATTTACGGCCTTTTCGGTTTTGTCTTCTTCGCCATCACCTTGGGCATGGGGCTTTCGGTCATCTCGGGGGCCCTGACCCTGTCGCTGATGGTGCTCCCGACCATCATCCGCACGAGCGAAGAGGCGATCCGGGCCGTTCCCTATGCCTACCGCGAAGTCAGCTACGGCTTGGGCAGCACCCGTTGGCAGATGGTCACGCACGTGGTCCTCCGATCGGCCCTGCCAGGCATCGCGACCGGTATCGTTCTATCGGTAGCTCGATGCATAGAGGAGACAGCGGTGGTGATGCTTACCGCAGGGTCCGCCCTCGGAATGCCAAAGTCCGTTTTCGACCCCTGCCGGACCCTGTCACTCCACTTCTACATCCTCTCGCGTGAGGGAATCTCCATGCCCATGGCCTACGCCACGGCATCCGTGCTGGTGATTACCGTTCTGGGAGTCAACCTGGTAGCTTATTGGCTGATGCGAAGGTTTGCGGCCGGGGGTGGAACTCGTGGCTGAAGCCGGTAGCCTGCCCAAGATCGAAGTGCGCGATCTCACCGCCAGCTTCAACGGTGAGCCGGTGCTGAAAAGCCTCAACCTGCACGTTCTACCGTGTGAGCGACTGGCGATCATCGGGCCTGCCAGCAGCGGAAAAACCACCTTTCTACGCTGCCTTAACCGCCTGAATGACCTGACTCGCGGGTTCGCGCTCAGCGGAATGATCCTGCTCGACGGCCAGGACATCTACGCCTCGGGGATGGATGTTTCCACACTCCGGAGACGGATCGGCATGGTCTACGCCGTGCCGGTACCGTTGCCCTGGTCCATCTATGATAACCTTGTTTACGGTCTAAAGCTGGCTGGAGTAAAGGATCGGACGACGCAGAGGGATCGCATTGAGGCGGCGCTGAGGGGCTTTGCGTTGTGGGACGAGGTCAAGGATCGCCTGAACGAGCCTGCTCACAACCTGTCGGGAGGTCAACAACAGCGCCTGTGTCTTGCCCGGGTACTGGCCCTTCAGCCGGAGGTGTTGATTCTTGACGAGCCCTGTTCCGGTCTGGATCCCATCTCGACGGGTAAGATCGAAGACTCGCTGGCTGAGTTGAAGGCGAATCATTCTATTGTCCTGGTGACGAATAATACGAAGCAGGCGGCCCGGGCGTCGGACCGGACGGCGTTCCTTCTCATGGGTGAACTCGTGGAGATCGGGCCGACTTCACAACTGTTCACCGCACCGAAGGACAGGCGGACCAACGATTACTTGGTGGGCCAATTCGGGTAGGGCCGGACCGTGGAGTACAAGATACAGGCGAAAGGGCTCAGTCTTTTCTATGGTGACTTCCATGCCCTCAAGGACGTCACGCTTGCGGTCCGGCCGCGGATGATCACGGCGATCATCGGTCCGTCCGGCTGCGGAAAGTCCACGCTGCTGCGTTGCTTCAATCGCATGAACGATCTGATCAAGAGCGTGCGCGTGACGGGACAGATCCTTCTCGATGGGGAGGAGATCCTTTCTCCATCCGTCAGCCTGACGCAACTTCGCCGGCGGGTCGGGATGGTATTTCAGCGTCCGAATCCGTTTCCGTTATCGGTTTTCGACAACGTCGCCTACGGGCCCCGCGTCCACGGGGTCAAGGATATGGCCGAACTGCACGGAAGAGTAGAACGTAGCCTCCGCGCAACATGGCTTTGGGACGAGCTTAAGGACAGGCTCGACTTCCCCGCACTGGGGCTTTCACCGGAACAGCAACAGCGGCTGTGCATATCCCGCCTCGTTGCGGTCGAGCCGGAGGTGCTTTTGATGGACGAACCCTGTTCGGCCCTGGATCCGATCGCGACGGGCCATATTGAGGAACTGATGCGGAACCTGTCGGAGAGTTACACGATTGTCATCGTGACACACAATATGCAGCAGGCGGCTCGTGTCTCGAACGAGACGGCCTTCATGTTGCTGGGCGACCTTGTCGAGTTCGGTGAGACGACTCGAATATTTGAGAATCCAAAAGACCGAAGGACGGAGGAATATGTTTCCGGCCGATATGGATAGGTAACAAGGGGTGCCTTCGAAAGGACGAGAAGACCATGGCGGTCCATCTCCACCGTGAGATTGAGAAACTCAAGATGATGATTCTGAACCTTGGCGCGTTCGTCGAACAGAGCGTTCATGGCGCAATTGAGGCCGTGCTCCGGCGGAACCTTGAATTGGCGAATCGAGTCATTCAGGAAGATAACGAAATCGATGAACTCGAAATCGAGGTGGAGGAGGAATGCCTCAAGTTGCTGGCGCTCTACCAGCCGGTGGCCACGGACCTGCGTTTCATCGTCGCTGTTTTGAAGATCAACAGCGACCTGGAACGAATCGGCGACAAATCCGTCAGCATTGCCAAACGGGCGAGATTCCTCATCGGGCAGGAGCCGATTCAAGTCGAGTTCGATTTCTCAGGCATGGCGAAAAAGGTCCAGGGAATGCTTCGGGAGTCACTCAACGCCCTGGTGAATATGGACAGTAGCCTGGCACTGGAAGTTCGAACCGCGGACGAGGATGTCGACGAGATGCTCCGCAGGATGAACACGCTGGTCAAGGAGGAGATCATCGCGCGTCCG
Organism: uncultured Planctomycetales bacterium; assembly: GCA_964596165.1. GTDB lineage: Bacteria > Planctomycetota > Phycisphaerae > UBA1845 > JAFGLZ01 > CAYUQT01. The sequence continues at coordinate 13,315 of CAZQTW010000095.1, forward strand.
GACATGGCCGATTCGCTGATCGCCTTGTTGGATATCTCACGGCACCTGGAAAGAATCGCGGACCACGCCGCGAATATCGCGGAAGATGTTATCTATATGGCCGAGGGCGAGATCGTGCGACACAGATCCTTGGATCGACAGTCCGACGTCTTTCCCAAGGACGGTAACAAGGGGGCTCGCGAAGGAAATGGGGGTTGACTTGCCTAAGGGGTATCGTCCGGGGCTCGCTCGACGTGAGCGTGACGGTTTTCCTCGGCGATACCGAGAGGCCGCGAAAGACGGCAGAAAGCCCCCCCTGAAGATTTAATTCAGGGCTCGGGGCTCCAATTCGAGGGCAGGAGCCATGGCAGGCAAGAATATCCTTGTGGTTGATGACGAGGAGGACATCCTGGAACTGGTCCGCTATAACCTTGGAAAGGCCGGTTATCAGGTGACATGTGCGACATCGGGGGAGGAGGCCTTGAGCGTTGCCCGATCACGGCACCCGGACTTGGTGGTTCTTGATCTGATGCTTCCCGGTGTGGATGGCCTTGAGGTCTGCAGGCGTCTGAAAGGAGACGCGGTGACGCGACACATCCCCATCGTCATGCTCACGGCGAAAGGCGAGGAGCCGGACATCGTGACCGGACTTGAGGTGGGGGCGGACGACTATGTAACCAAGCCTTTCAGCCCACGGGTGTTGGTTGCCAGGATTCGCGCCGCCCTCCGTCGAAAGTCGGAAATGCCCGTCGAGGAGGAGGAACCCATTCGCGTCGGGGAAATCGTGATTCACCAGGGGCGACACGAGGTCTTGCTCAAGGACGAACCGGTGAACCTGACGTTCACCGAGTTCGAGATTCTCCGTCTTCTGGCAAAAAGGCCCGGCTGGGTGTACTCACGGTATCAGATTGTCGATGCGATACGGGGCGGCGATACTATCGTCACGGACCGATCCGTTGACGTGCATATTGCGTCCTTGAGAAAGAAGCTCGGCTCGTTTGCGGACCTGATTGAAACGGTCCGGGGCGTCGGCTATCGGCTCCGAAACGAGTAGTTTATGGCAAAACGACTCTTCTGGCGTATCTGCCTGCCTCAGTTGTTCTTGATCTTCCTCTGTACGGGCGCGGTGGGCCTTTACTCCGTCTACTCCATCCGGGAATTCTATGAGTCCGACGTGGCCCATGTGCTGGAATCGGAGGCTCGCCTCGTATCGGCACAACTGCTCGAAGGACTCGAGGCGGGCCGGTGGTCGGATCTCGACGGCCTCTGCAAGCGCCTGGGCTCGGCTGCTCACGTTCGTTTCACAGTGATTCTTCCCGACGGCAGAGTGATCGCCGATTCGAGCCAGGATCCGGCCACGATGGAGAATCATGGCGACCGCTATGAGGTCAGGCAGGCCCTGGCCGGCCGGACAGGCAGGGAGGTTCACTACAGCCGAACTCTGAAGTCGCACATGCTGTACGTTGCAGTTCCACTGGATCGCAACAACACCGTCGTCGGCGCGGTGAGAACCTCGATTCAGTTGGCCGAGATCGAAAAGATCGTGGGATCGGCCTACGGACCCATCATCATGGTTGCGGCCGGCGTGGGAGCGCTTGCCCTGTTGATCAGTCTGATCATTACGCGACGTATCAGCCGGCCGCTCGAAGAGATGCGCCACTGGGCCGAACGATTTGCGAAGGGTGACTTCAGCATACGCGTGCCGATGGGCGGTGCCGAGGAGGTCGCCGGTCTTGCCGCCGTGCTCAATCAGATGGCGGTCGAGTTGGACCAGAGAATTCAGACTATCACACGACAGGGCAATGAGCGGCAGGCGATCTTGAGCAGCATGGTGGAAGGCGTCGTCGCGCTGGACAGGAACGAGCGCATCCTGGGTCTAAACCAGGCGGCCGCGCGGCTGATTGGAGCAGACCTGGTGGGAGCCGAGGGGCGACCGCTTGTGGAGGTCATACGAAACGCCGACCTGCAACGGTTTGTCGCGAAGCTGAAACAGAGCCATAGTACTCTGGAGGAGCAGGTTGTCTTGCGCGATCCGGCAGAACGCTACTTGCAGCTTCACGGCACGGTGCTACGCGATGCGGCGGGTCGCGACATCGGTGCCCTAGTCGTGATCAACGACCTCACGCGAATCCGCAAATTGGAGACCGTGAGGCGGGACTTCGTGGCGAATGTCTCGCACGAGCTCCGGACACCGATCACTTCGATCCAAGGATTTGTCGAGACGCTGCAGGACGGTGCCATTCGCGATCCGGAGAAGTCCGTGCAGTTCCTGGAAATCGTTGCCGCTCAGGCGGAGCGACTAAACAAGATCATTGAGGATTTGCTACAGCTCTCACGGTTGGAGCAGGACGAAGAGAAGGCCAGACTGGAGGTGACCGACTCCGACGTCCGAGCGGTCGTGGATGCGGCGATCGCGGCGTGTCAGTCCAAAGCGTCAGACAATCAGGTCGCACTCAACGTGGCCTGTCCGACAGGGCTCCGTGCCACGATTAACGCGCCGCTGATCGAGCGGGCCATCGTAAATCTCGTGGACAACGCTATCAAATATAGCGAGCCGGCTTCGACGGTGGCCGTCGAGGTCGAGCGTCCGGCTGATGAGCTGATCGTGCGCGTTCGTGACAGCGGCTGCGGTATCGCCGCGGAACACCTGCCCCGGCTGTGCGAGCGATTCTATCGCGTCGACAAAGCCCGCAGCCGAAAGCTTGGGGGAACCGGTCTGGGCCTCGCCATCGTCAAGCACATCGCCCAAGTCCACGGAGGCTCCGTGGCCATTCAGAGTGCGCCGGGCAAGGGCAGCACGTTCGAGATTCACATCCCGCTGGGTGGTCGGCAGTAACCCGGAATGGGCTACCTCAGGACCAACCAATTCGTTCTCATGGGCCGGGGTACAGTCCGTGGGCCGGCACGCCTGGCGGCCCTAGTCGGTCTTTTGAATCGCCACTATGATGGAACCTAAGAGAACGGCACCAGTCCGGATAGTGGCGAGCCGGGCGCGAGGTGAGGGACGTGCTCTACATGACAGGTCAACCTAAGCCCTTTGCTCAACCCAAGACCGATCGGCCTGAAGTCTACTCGCGCACTGTCCGGTTGATACTCATCCTGGCTGCGTACGGGCAAGCCGCCGATCAACCCCAATGGGGGCAGAGGCACACCCGTAACATGGTCTCAGATGAGCAAGGCCTGCCGGAGCGTATCGACGCGCAGAAGGGATGGAACGTCCGGTGGTCTGTTGAGCTGGGAACGGAAACGTACTCGACCGCCATCGTCGCGGGCGGCAAGGTGTTTATCGGAACAAACAATGCTCGACCGCGAGACAAGCAGCACAGGGGGGATTGTGGCGTCTTGCTCTGCCTCGATGAAAAGGACGGGCGTTTCTGTTGGCAGCTTGTCGTTCCCAAGCTGGGTCCAAGCCCCTATCTCGACTGGCCGAGGACGGGACTCGTCTCACCTGTCACGGTCGAGGGCACCCGGGTTTATCTGGTGAGCAATCGTAACGAGGTGATGTGTCTGGACCTCGCCGGCATGGCCAACGGCAATGACGGGCCCTACATGGACGAGGGATCGCATATGGGCTTGCCGGACGGTCCTCCGCAGCCGGTCACCGGCACGGACGCCGACATCTTGTGGCTGTTTGACATCGACAAGGAAATGGGCGTGCATCAGCACGATGCAGCACACTGTTCCCTGCTGTTGCACGGTCAGTACTTATATGCGTGCACGTCAAACGGCGTGGACGACTCACACCTCAGGATCGTCTCGCCGGACGCACCGAGCCTGATTGTGCTCGACAAGTCCACCGGCCGCCTCATAGCTCGGGATGCCGAAAGGATGGCCCCACGGACGATTCACTGCACGTGGTCGTCGCCGTCGGCGGGCGAGGTGAACGGCAGGACGTTGATCTTCTTCGGCGGCGGCGACGGCGTGTGCTACGCCTTCGAGGCTCCGGGGCAATCGCATCCGAGCGAGGCGTCCGCCCTGAAGAAGGTCTGGTGGTTCGATTGTGATCCGTCGGCTCCCAAGGACAACGTGCACAGGTATCAGGACAACCGAAAGGAAAGCCCGAGCAACATCACCGGCATGCCGGTCTTCCACGGCAGTCGAGTCTATGTCGAAGCCGGCGGCGATCTGTGGCACGGCAAGCGCGAGGCGTGGATTAAGTGCATCGATGCCGGCAAGACCGGCGACATCACCCGTACGGGTGAAATCTGGTCCTATGCACTGAACCAGCACTGCATGTCCACGCCGGCGATCTTCCGGGGCTTGCTCTTCATCGGCGATTGTCGCGGACGTCTCCACTGTGTTGATGCCGACACCGGCAAGCCCTACTGGGTACATGACACGGGCGGCGAGATCTGGGCCTCACCGATGGTAGCCGACGGGAAGGTCCACGTGGCAAACCGCGCCGGCGAACTCTGGGTCTTTGCCGCCGGCAAGGAGAAGAAGATCATCGCAACCGTCGAGCTCGACGGGCCGATCAACGGCACACCAACCGCCGCGAACGGTTCACTCTACGTGGCCACGATGCAGCGCCTCTACGCGTTTCAGGAAGTCCCCGTGCGCTGATATGGGGTGGAGGTGGAAGGCGGTAGGCGTGCCGTCACAAGGCACCGTGCGGTATAACCTCTCGTCAGGGCAAGACGAGGTAGGCTACCTCTTGAAAGACCGGTACACGGTGGCCGGTTTGGCGGATGAGCGTGGCTGGCCCGTTGAGAGATACGACTACGACGCGTATGGGAAGGTCTACATGAACCGCTGCGCGGTCCTGCCGTGGGCGGCGGATTTCGATGGCGATGGGGATGTCGATCAGAACGATCTGACGGTGTTCCTCGACGCCTA
>CAZQTW010000096.1:0-18123 GCA_964596165.1 uncultured Planctomycetales bacterium
GTAAGTCGCGAGGATGCCCCAAACGAATTTACACAGGATTTGACACGACCTCCACACGATAGTACAGGAGTCGAGGTTGGGGGTGTGCCAGGATGATTGGCCTAAGATCCATGACGTCCATCTTTCTGTCTGTCAGAAGGCCCTTGATTTGATCAAAACACGCGCCGGGGCGCTTCAGACCGCGAAAGAGCGTCTCCTTGCCTGGAATCAGTAGAACCAACAGACGCGCGCCTGCCGCGTCACACATCCTGCCGGCCTCCAACAGATCGGCGCAGACATCCTTCAGGGCGGCATCTATGATGCCCTGAGCACGCCGCTCAGCGAAACTCGCCGGCAAGATGGCCCTGTACAATGCCAGATAGCCCTTCGGGCGAAGCAGACTGCTCTCGCCGGCAGGGGGACCACACCAATAGCCGCTGTGATACGTGAACCAGTCCAACCCCGACTTGCGCCAAGACTGGTAATCCTGCAATTCATAGAAGTCATTCTCAAACACCCCGTAGATGACCATGCGCGGTCGCAGCGGCAATGCATAGCGTGACAGGATGATGTTGTACTGCGGCGTGCACATGCGGTGCATGGCGAAGCTGTGGTAGGCGAGTGACCGCCCCTTGAAGCTCTCTTAGAACGGCCGAGCCGCCATTTCCATGAAGGAATCGCCGACTCCCACCACATCAACCGGCCGTCCCAGACGACGGTCTGCGATGGCATCCGGGTGGTTTCGAAAGCCCCACTGATCGGTGCTGAGAATGCCGTGTTCCGGGTCCTGGTCCGCCCAATTCAGCGAAATGCCCTCTTGGCGATCCACATTGGGTCGCCAGACATATCCGATGTCCGGACGAACCTCGAGGTATTTCTGTATCCGATCGACGGCGGCACTGCGCTTGTAGGTCACGACATCGAAGTAGTAGCGGAGAAACACGTCGCCCGCCACTACGGCCACCCCAAGGGAGACGATTGAGCTCAGAAGCCTCCACCTCGCTCGCGGGCGAGTACGTTTGACGCGTTTCTCGCCGGCCGCCTGGTCAGACGGCAAACTCGCCGGAAGGGCTTGATTCGGATCGGAGACATGCGTGCCCAACGGTGTCTCCTCCCAAGGGCGACGTGAATGCCTAGTGTCTCTTCTCCCACTTCGCAAGTTCGGCCACTTGCGAAAGGGTGCTGCCGGCATCAATCTCAGCACGAAGACGATTCTCCCTTTCGAGAACGTCTTGGGCTCGGTTGGCGACCTCCACCGCCTCCGCTTTAGGGATCACAATGACGCCGTCGTCATCTGCCACGATCCAGTCACCCGGGCAAACGCGCCGGTTCCCAACTATGATAGGGACGTCCATCTCCCCATGTCCCTTCGGATCGCCCGCCGCCGGCACGATGTACCGGGCGAACGCCGGGAAGCCAAGCTGCCGAATCTCGGCAACGTCTCGGATAGCTCCGTCGATGACAACACCCGCAATCCCTTTGGTTCGACAACTGTGACTGGCCAGTTCCCCCCAAACGGCGGGCGGCTTCGAACCTGCGTCGATGACGATCACATCCCCCGGCTTGGCGTGATCGATTGCGCGGACCGGCTTGGCCCAGTCCCCGGCAAGCGTTCGGACCGTAAACGCAGGCCCGGCTAGTTTCATGCCCTCGCGAATGGAGCGGATGCCCTCTATCTCTCGCGCATTGTGCATTGCACCGGATATGTCAGCCGTACTGACACGCTGGAATACTTCACGTACCTGATCGGCTCCGACACGACGAAACAGAACACTCGTGACGGCACGGCGCTTTGCGATGGCCTGCTTGATTTCCGCGGCCGCCTTCCGTGCATCCGGTGACTTGCTGATCGCTCCGCCGACAATGACCACGCTCGCGCCGTTCTCAACGGCAGCAACGCACGTCTGTGAATTGATCCCCCCCGCTATCGCGAGTGGAATCTCGATTCGCCTGGCGATTTCCGCCAACACGCCGAATCCGACCTTCCCGTGCATCTGTTCGTCAATGGACGTATGAACGCCGATAAAGTCCGGTCGAAGCTTGGCCAACTCGACGGCCCGTTCAACCGGGTGGGGTACGGCGATCAGATCGACGGCGATTCGTGCCCCGAAATTCGCACCCGCCTCAATGCATTCCGCTATGGTCTCGTTGCACGCCTGTCCGAGCACGTCAACGATGTTCGCACCCGCCTTTGCCGCACACTCGACCTCGATCCGGCCGGCGTCCATCACCTTCATGTCGGCCACGATCGTTCTGTCGGGAAACTCGGCGCGAAGCCTTCGCACCGCATTCAGACCCTCGGCCTTGATCAGGGGTGTCCCTGCTTCGAGCCAGTCGACGCCCCCTGCCACCGCCTCTCGCGCAACGCGCAACGCCTGCTCGATGTTCACGAAATCCAGCGCAAGTTGAACCACTGGTTCCATCATCTCAAGCCCCAAAGGGCCGGGCGCAGGATACACAAGGTAAGCCCTTGCTAACATCAGTATGGCCGATGCCGTATGCCATTACAAGGATACAGAATCATTTCACGCATGTCGATACAAGTCCGGGCCTTGACAGTCCGACGCTATGCCCGATATGTTTAGCAGTGTCGGGTGAGAGAACCGTGCTACCCGAAGCGGAAGTGGCGGAATTGGCAGACGCGCAGGCTTCAGGTGCCTGTGGGGTTCACCCCCGTGGAGGTTCGACTCCTCTCTTCCGCATTGTCTGATATTCCCTTACACCGGCTGCCGCATGTTGTACACTCGATCTCCCAGTGATAGACTCTGAGCTTTCTTGCGCAGTGCCAACGTCGACACTGCTGTAGTGTGGTTCCAGACACCAGGGAGTGGACTCAATGGCCCCCAGTCGTTCTTATGAGCTTGCCCCACGCGAGGTCCCCCGCGTCAACACCCGTTTTCGCCGCATCGTGACGCCCTTCCCCGTGCCGGCCTCTATTCCGTTGCTGGAAGCCCTCAGACGGTATGAGCCCAGAAGCATGGAGGGGCAGCCACCGGTCGTCTGGGATCATGCCGAAGGATGCCAAGTGTATGACAAGTACGGCAACATGTGGCTCGATTTCTCCAGCGGGGTGCTTGTGACCAACGCCGGCCACGGCCGCAAGGAGATCGCCGAGGCGATCATCGAACAGACCCGTCACGGGCTTCTGACGCATTATTGCTTTCCGGGGGAACCGCGGATGGAATTGGCTCGTCGGCTGATCGAGCTTGCACCACCCGAACTGAATAAGGCCTTCATCCTCACCACGGGCAGCGAGGCCGTCGAGTGCGCCATCAAGTTGTCCCGCGCCCATGGCTCGGCCGTCGGTGGCCGCGACAAAATAACGATGGTAAGCTTCTCAGGCTCTTTTCACGGCAGGACCTTGGGCGCTCAGCTCGCGGGTGGCATTCCGGCGTTGAAAGAATGGATCGGGAGGGAAGACCCCACATTTGTGCAGGTACCCTTTCCCGATGGCTTCCGCTGCGAGGACGTCGGTTTCGAAGTGTTTGAGCGAACCCTCGCCGCCAAGGGGGTCCGACCTGAACACGTCTGTGGGGTCCTTACGGAGACCTTCCAGGGCGGCGGCGCCATTTTCCTGCCGACGGAGTACATGCGTCGGCTAAGAGACTGGTGCACCCGACATGACGTTGTTCTCACCTGCGATGAAGTCCAAGCAGGCTTCGGGCGGACAGGAAAGCAGTGGGGATTCGAGCACTACGCTATTGTGCCGGATCTCATCTGTTTGGGCAAAGGCATCAGCAGCAGCCTGCCCGTATCGGCCGTCTTGGGCCGTGCCGAGCTGCTCAATCAGTTCCCGCCCGGATCCATGACAAGCACCCATACGGGCAATCCGATCTGTGCGGCCGCCGCTTGCGCCAATATCGACCTTATTCTTCGAGAGCGACTGATCGATCACGCCGCCAAGGTCGGAGAAATCCTCCAGGCCGAGCTTGCGGCGATCAAAACCAAGTTCTCCAGCGTCATCGGAGCCCACAACGGCAAGGGAATGGTCGCAGGCCTGCAGTGTGTCGTGCCCGGAACGAAGGACCCGGATGCCGATCTCGCCTGGGGTGTCGTACGCCGTTGCGTCGAGAGCGGCCTGCTGTTCTTCAGTCCGGTGGGATATGGCGGAGCGACGGTCAAGATCTGCCCGCCCCTATGTACGCCCCCTGACGCCGTTCGGGAGGGCTGCCAGACGATATCAGAGGCATTCGCGTCAGTGCTCTCTAGTCGGAGGGGCTAATACTCTCATGATTCGGGTAAGTATTCCCCGGTCAGCTTTCGTAAGGTTTCACGCCAATTGATCCCATCGATGGTGCCCACTCCGTGATGCACTTGAGGAAACAACGTTCCTTTGTCCAAGGGCGCGGTCCAAACACCTTGTGTCGATAGGTGTTGTGATTTCAGTTTATCGGGCGGCAATAACTTGACTTAAGCCAGAGAGAGTCGTTGACTTGGGCAACACTCGACCATATTATTCCGTGAAAAGGTACCGGGGACAACTCGGCACATCTGCCCCGGTGACTTTTCTCTCGCTAGGGGACAGAAATAAAGGGCCCGTCTGCAGCTTGACGAGTCGCACCGGAATATCACGCGTCTCCGGCCTGCGGGGAAGCCACAACTGCTTTTCGTGGAGAGAGAAAGCCGTAGCATGTACTATCAAACCAGACAATACCCCCAGGCCACCTCCGCGAGCCTACAAGGAGACACCATTAACGCTATGACAGAAAACACGTCTGAGTTTGAAGATCTTAATGTCATTAATACTCTCATTAAGGATGAACGATCTCAAAGCAGCCTGATAGCCTTGCTCCATGGCCAAGACCCCGTTGTGTCCAGACTTGCGGCCAACTGCCTGGGTTCCATGGGTGACATGGAGGTGGTGCGCCCGCTCGCGAGGATGTTGCACTCCGAGGATCTGGAGTTGGTCATGGCGTGTGAGCACGCGCTCTGGTCCGTCTGGTTTCGACAGGCCGGCCGCGCCGCCGCGGAAACCTTGCACAAAGCGGCGGACCTTGCGGCCAAGGGAAAGGCTGCTGAGTCAACGACGCTCTTTGACCAGTTGATCGCCCAGCACCCCACTTTTGCAGAGGTCTACCATCAGCGGGGCATGGTGCTCTACCTTTCCGACGCCTACTACGACGCCATTACTGATTTCCTGAGGACAATCCAACTGAACGACGTACACTTCTCGGCCATGGCCAACCTCGGCCATTGTGCGGTTCAACTCGGTCGATACGAGGCCGCGCAAAAGTGGTACTTGGCTGCTCTCGATATTCACCCCAAGCTCCCCGGCGTCCGACAGGTTCTTAGGCGCCTGCGTGATTTCGTCTCGCCGACCGGGCACTTGACGGCCTGAACCGAACCAGAGCGTCCCTCCTCGCGATAGTTTTTCGTTAGACCGATGCTTCTTGTGAGTGCCCTCGGCGGTCTCGCATCAACTGGGACAATCGAGACAACGTGGTCCGCTCGCACCGGTTCCTCTGATACAATACGGCGATGCGGGAGTGGTCGGCATGGGCATTACGTACGACGTGGTGAGCATCGGTTGCCTGAGCTTCAACCGATTCTGGAATGAACGACAACCCGTTCGTGGACCGCATGCAACTACAACGCTGATCCGCGACGGAACCCAGGCCATCCTGGTGGACCCCTCACTCCCCGCGGAGCTTCTCGTTCACCGTCTGGATGAGCGCACAGGCCTGAAGCCCGAGCATGTCGACCGCGTGTTCCTCACGTCGTTTCAGCCGGTTCACCGAAGGGCACTGGTCGCATTCGAGCGGGCCGAGTGGCTCATGCATGAGGTGGAGATTCAAGCCTATCGGGAGCATCTGCAGCAACTCCTTGCCAACTCTGTTGACGACGAATCGGAGCGGACCTTGCTGGCCCGCGAGGAACTGTCCCTACTGGAGCGCATCAAGCCGGCTCCGGAAAGATTGACACCTACTGTCCATCTGTTCCCCACTCCCGGAGTAACGCCCGGCTCTTGCAGCCTACTCGTTTTGCCGGCCACCGCGACCATCGTGGTGGCGGGTGACGCCGTCATTAGCCGCGAATACCTCGACAACGGAAGAGTCTTTGAGCGATGCGCGGACGCCGATCAGGCTGCCGATTCATTGGCCGAGATCATTGAAATCGCCGACCAAATCATCTGCGGACATGACAATCTGGTTGTCTGTCAAGGCCGCAGCCTCTGAAACGTGCAGCCACCGGCGAGTCGGTTGGCCCCAACAAGGCATCGTGCGACCGCAACAGCCGGCAGAACGTACTCTCTCACTCAGTACGTACCGCGGTGTCTTGCGATTGCCAATTGGCCAGGGTGGCCGACGAGTATGGCCCGATCTCCGGACTGATCACGGTCGAAGATGTGCTGGAGCACACGGCGACCGAGATACACGATCGTGAGTGACCCGCGCAGCTCCCGGACACCCTGCTCACACACGTTCTCGGATGCCTGTGTGATTCCGTCCGAACCGGTCGATCACATGTTCCATGGCCGGTGATCTAATTGACGTTCGCCTGGGTGCTCGTCGGTGGCGGCATGGGCCGGCGCTTGGCCAAGTCCTTCCATCCGACCAACTCGATCTTCTGGTCCTTGAGGAATTGGCGAACCTCCGGGTCGCCGAAGACACGAAACTCCCAATCCCGCGTCTTCGCGCTTCCGGTGATCGACTGCAATTCGGGAGTCAGGACGGACGGATGAATAATGATCTTATTGATGCCCGGCTTGATCTCCCCGAGCTGCTTGAGGAGTTGTGCCTTCCGTTCCTCATAGCTCTTGGCCCCATCCGTGTGGGGATAGTCAAACCGGTCGATCTTCGCCGAGGGATACTTCTTCAAGGTCTCGATCAACTGCGGCGTCAACGGAACCGTGTGTTCCCGAGCGATGGCGATGAACTCCGGATTGGGCTCGATCAGGAAGGGCGTGATGCCGAATTCCTTTGCGACCTTCATGTAGGCCGCCGCAAAATCCGGGCGAGCGAACACCGTCCCCATGTGAGTATCCAGGTGTGTCGGCTTGACGCCCCAGGAAATAGCTCGCTGGACCTGCGCGCGGATCTCTCGCTCAACCTCTTCCGGTTTGGCCCGCAGGGCCACTTGAAGCACGTCGCTCCACAAAAAACCGTTCTTGTCGCACAATGACGGCACTTCACCGGGTGGCAGAACTGGACGCCACTTGTAGGTCTTCCACTCGGCCGTCAGGGTAATGTGAAGACCGATGTCATAGTCCGTGTGGTCCTTGGCCCACATGCAGAAGTCGTAAGCCCAGGGACACGGCATCATAATGCTCCCAGACGAGATCCTCCCGTCGCCAAATGCTTCCTTGCCCGCGGCATTTGCCGCGTGGCACATTCCCAAGTCATCGGCATGGACAATCAACAACTTGGCATCTGCCGGCCACCCCAGTTTGACCGAAGAGAGCACCACCGGTTCCGACGCTGTCCCGACTTCCTGCTTGCCGCTTGAACCTGATTCGGCCCCTTGTGCGAACGTCATCCAAAGTCCCGTGAAGACAACCACCCCCGAAATGCACGTCCTCATTGGCTCCTCCGGCGATCCACTTCCAGCACCAGAACCATATCCAACCTAGCGGGAAATCCGCGGTCAGTCCAGGAGTGTCTCAAGCCACCAGCGAACTCTCTCTCGAACAGAGTGACGAACCCACGTTGGCTCCCACAGTTGGCCTTGGACAACCCCCCTGAAAACGGCCATGTTGGTCATCATGTCTTGCACGCGAACAGCCAGGGCATCGATATCCGAGCCGCCTCTGGAGCGAACGCGAGACAGCTCCAGCAGCACTCTCGTCGCGTCGGCCAGAGCACACAGGGGCGCATCGTACGCCCACGTAATTGCCCCCAGGTCCTCGACGGCCTCTGCAAGAAGATGGTCTCGTTCGGGCGTCGCTACATGCCTTCCCTGCCACCACTGGTCGATCTTGCACATCGCTTCAACGAAGGTTCTCGCATCGGCCTCGGGACGTCCGGTACCCGAGTTCCCGAATAGGTACGTGCCAAGTCCCTCGAGCGACTGTTCCGCATCGAGCCCCGGATGCACCATCTTGCGAAGCATGATCCAGTCAGCCGGAAATTGTGTGAATGGCGCCGACTCATATCCGACCAAGTGTCGAGATCCTTGCGTCCTCTGGTCGCGGATGAACCGATCTGTCACGACAAAGCGTGGGTTCGGTAGAACGCTGCCGTTCTCAAGCGCGGCTTCGGGGTCCTGATGGCGTGCCATAGTCAATAGCGATAGCCCGCGATCGGCGGCCAGTCGGCGTACATCCGGCTCCGTGTCGTCAGGTATCAGCAGTAACGTGCCCGCCGAGAGCGATTCGATTACCCTTCGCGGGAACCCCGGTATGACGTCGGATGACTCCGCACGGCGTTCCCGCCGTTCAAGACCCCGCAGACTCACATGAACCCGACCTCGACCCGCAAGGATCTCCCGATAAGTCTGCACGCAGTCTCGCACGACCTGGGCGTGGTCCGTACACAGCGAACATCGGCAGTAGCCTGGGCCGCGAAACCAAACCAGGACGCCATCGCTGACCGGCGCAAACGTGTCGATGAGGTACTTCTGATACTTCAGCAACGTCCTGCGTCCCCGGTTCCAGCACAGGTCCATCCCTTGATGGGAAGCCCCCGCCGCCCGTTCGCCAAGACGCGCGTGCCAGACGTGGGGCGGAACCGCCGTGTTCGTAAAAGCCACGAGTGTCCTGAAGTTCCAAATCTTCGCCCATGCCAGGACCTCGCCATAGACGTCATAGCGCCAGCCATTGTGTGCCGTCCGTGGGTCGTCCGGATGGAACAACTGGGTCGGCCAAATGTAGAGCTTCAGCAGGTTGCATCCGGCTGCTTGAAGCAGACGCAGATACCACTGCCAATCCTCCACAGTCCACGTGTCGGGCGTCAGACCCGTGAGGTTCCAGGGGATGCCGTCTACATACATGCCGCGTGTGACGAACGCCGGGGACGCCTCGGCGAAGAGAAGCTCCATGAAGTAGTCATGGTGTGATGCGTCCTCGCGCGAAAATCGGAATCCACAACGGCTGTACAAGGCCTGTGCCCGGCGATTCTCCTTGTGGACGGTCAGACGAATCCCTCCACGACCCGTCCGCCGAGCCTCGTCGGCCAGCGTTTCAAGTAACCGCCGACCCAATCCCCGACCTTGTGCGTCGTCCGTCAGGCCAATGCCCACGAGTGGTAGACGCTCATCCGCCCGGTGGTACCACGTGTACCCGCCAAGTCGGCCGTCCTGACCCACGGCGACGCGCACGACGTACTCCGGATCGCTCGCCCGCTTCGCCCATGCCTCGGCCGCGTCCGGTGTAAACGGATGTGGCCAGAAGTACTTTCGAGAACGGGGGGACATTCGCCTGAACAGGTCGTACATCCGCGGCCCGTCGTCCGGCCGAATGGGTCGGATCACGATGCCCTCGCTTGAGTCGTCCTCGCCGCACACCTCAGCGTTGCCTCCAACGGAATGCTCAAATGATCCCGCCAGCCGATGTCGGTCGCAAGAGATCAGACAGACTTCATGCGCGTAGCAAAAAGAGGTGAAACGTGAATGGACTCATCGGGGAGCGGGCCGGCTACCCGCCGCGAAGCCTCGATAGGAGCCCCTTCTTCTTTGGGACAACCACAGGAACCAGAAGTGAGATCCTGGCGTCAATTGCCCTGACCCGCTCTCGCTGAGACGCACAGATCTGCGGTTCCTGGCCGGATCGTATCAGAGCCTCGGCAAGGACTCTGAGCGCGTAATCACGATCCTTCTCCACCTTTGCGAGTTGGTGCGCCGCGGCGGTTACATCGACGGGCACCTCCATACGCCGGGTAATCGGGTTGGCATCACTCGCACGGTCCACGGCCGACAGCCAAGCTCGTTGTCGCCTCACGTGCTTCTCAATCTTCTTGATGCGGCTCTGCAGCTCATTAAATGCCGGTGAGAGAATCTGCTCGTTGGCCTCACGCCCGATTTCCAGGAGCAACCTGTGACGTTCACGACGGAGATTCTTCACCTCCTCCGGCGTCGACTCATCCCCGAGGTCCGGAGGCTCGTCCTCGGTTTGGGCCGCTACCTGCTCCAACAGCGACTTCTTTGGCTCCTTATCCTCGCCGCCGGGCACCCCCTCCATCACCACCGTCCCCTCATCGTCGTCACCTTCCTGTTCCAGGATTTCGATGGCAATCTGGTCGGCGTGATCCTCGCTGTGAGGAGGCATTTCGTCTTCGAGCGGTATTCGCCAAGTTCCTTTGCACTTCGCACATCGCGCCATCGTTCCGCGCGCCGCAGTGGGAACCGCCACACGTGTTCGGCACGCAGGACAGCTAAGGATCAATCTCTCATTAGCCTCGCCCAACCGACAATCCCTACCTCCACGCCCGCCGGTTCCTTACGCGTCCGGCGGCACATGGACTACAGGTACTCGTTAGCTTACCCTAATCTTAGTATCGGCAGAGAGTCCGACAAGGGGGGAATTTGCCGTCATGGAAGCCCGATTACTCGACGTAATTCAGTCCTAGAAATTTGGTAGGCTTGGGGCTATGACCCCAGGCCCCCTACCTGACCCCAGCGTTCGTTCCAGACTCGCTCTGGAATCTTGCGCACGCTCCTTGCTCACCAACTCCCAAATATGCTCCAATACATCTTGAAGCCCCAGGCCGGTTGCCGCACTGAGCGGCAGCACGTGTCCTTGAATGCCCTTGCGGAAGGCCGCCAAGGCTTCAGATGACCCAGTCATGTCCATCTTGTTGGCGACAATCAACTCGGGCTTCTCAGCCAGCACCGGTGAGTACTTCATCAACTCCCCTCGAACGATCTGGTAGTTTTGAATGGGATCCCCGTTTCCGGGGCAGATGTCCACGAGATGTACGAGGGTGCGGGTTCGTTCAATGTGTCGCAGAAATGTGTCGCCCAGGCCACGACCCTCGTGAGCGCCCTCGATCAGGCCCGGCAGATCCGCGACGACAAAACGCCTGTAGCCCACCATCTCCACGATACCGAGCTGAGGCTCCAGCGTGGTAAACGGGTAGTCGGCTATCTTGGGTCGGGCCCGGCTCAGCCGCGAGAGCAGCGTGCTCTTGCCGGCATTCGGCAGCCCAACCAGACCGACGTCGGCAATAAGCTTTAGTTCGAGCCGGAGCTGACGAACCTGGCCCGGGTGGCCCATCTCTCGCTCGCGAGGCGCCTGATTCGTTGAGGTTGCAAAGGCCTTGTTTCCGGAACCGCCCTTGCCCCCCAGTGCGGCGCACACCGGTACGCCGGGTTCCACGAGATCCTTGAGCAACACGCCCGTGTCGCGGTCATAGATGAGTGTCCCGGGAGGGACTCGGATGAACAGGTTCTTTCCTCGCCGGCCATGCATTCCCTTGCCCATACCGTGCCGGCCGCGCTGGGCTTGCCAATGGTGGCGCCCCTTGAAGTCGAGCAAGGTATCCAAGCCCTCCTCGGCAACAATGTAGACACTCCCTCCGTCTCCGCCGTTTCCACCGTCAGGCCCACCGCGGGGAACGCCCTTCTCGCGCCGGAAACTCGAGCATCCGTCGCCTCCATCTCCGCCTTGCACCACAATTTCCGCTTCGTCGATGAACATCCTTGGCTCAACGAAAAAGGGTGGCCGCGCTCTGCCACCCTTGAGTCAGTCAACCAGACGAATGAACGCTAGTTCCCGCCGGGCACGACCGAAACGCGACGCCCCGAATACTTGACGATACCCTCGATCAAGGAAAACAGTGTGTCATCGCGACCTCTTCGTACGTTCAGACCCGGTTTCAAGGGTGTACCGCACTGCCGAACAATAATCGACCCTGCCTTGACCTGCTGGCCTCCGTAGACCTTTACGCCGCGATACTGCGGCCCGCTGTCACGGCCGTTCTTGGTTGAACCTTGTCCCTTCTTATGTGCCATGTGAACAACTCCGCAAAAGACTCCAGACTATTCGCAGAACGTACTCACCTCATGATCCATTCCGACTCTATGCGACCCACTCGAGCATCCGCCCGCGTCTGTTCGTCACCCGGCAGAATGTACTTGATCGCCAGCGTCTTCCGCAACGTATAAAACTTCGGGTTGATGGGCACCCTCACCTCCGTCCCGTCACCCAGCTTCTTCTCGACGAACTCCGCTTCACCCGGCTTGTAGTCGGGATTGGCCAGTAACACCGATTCGCCCGACAACCCCGCCGCGTACACTGTGAAGCGGTTGGCCTTAATGTCGAACTGTGGCCAGATCACAACACTACTTCGCGCATTGTCCGCCCCTTGCAACAACCTCCCCATTGCCTTCACGGGCTCCACTAGAAATGGATGGGTCGGCCGGTGTCGCGCCTTAATAGCCTCAAATACCTGCGGATGAACACCGGGGTCGCCCAGGAGCACCTGCATCGTGTTGGTCATCAACTCAAAGCGGGGGAAGAACTGTACCTCTTGCCCGGTGTTGTTGGTCACCGTGTAAAGCAGGTACCAGAACGTCTCCGGCTTGTCCCGCCCGGGCAACTTTACGGAAATGGTCTGCGGATCGACGTAGCTGAAGTCTAGCTGCCACGAAACGGGAACAATACTCGGTGCGGGTGCGGCCCATACCTGGGACGAAATCGATACGCCCATGAGTATGATCGTTGTCGTCAGCATACCAGACCTCGCATCCCCATGCGAACAGCACTACAATGGGCATCTTGCCCGGCTGTAAACCGCTCTGCCTGAACACCGGAACCCGGCGTATATATCGACACCCACGGAGGTTACAGCACAGCTATACTCTCAGCACCACAGAGTGGCACATCCAGCCAATTGGAACTATTGTACGCATAAGCGCTTTTTTGTCAATACGTTGGGGATATGATCACCTGTGACAGTGCCGTCAAGACATCGCCACACGACGGCCGATGCTCCCTATGACGTTGACAGCGGACCACCGCCATGAAAACATCCATGCTCAAACGACTGAAGGCCGATATCGAACGTCGACAGCTTCTTGAGCCCGGTCAACGGGTCGTCATGGCCGTCTCGGGTGGTCCCGATTCCATGGCCATGCTCCACCTCCTGGTTGAGCTCAACCGCACGGATAAACTGAAATGGCACGTTCACGTCGCCCATTTCAACCACCAGATCCGCGGCAGTGATGCCGACGCGGATGCCGATTTCGTGGCCGCGCAAGCCAAGGCTCTCCGACTGCCTTTCACGATCGAACGAGAGGATATCCCTTCTCTGGCCCAACAGGCTAAGCAATCGATCGAAGAGACCGCTCGAGATCGGCGATACGCCTTTCTGGAGAGAGCCTGTCTTCGGGCGGAGGCGCAAGCGGTGGCGGTCGCCCATCATGCCGACGACAATGCCGAGACCGTCTTGCACCATATCCTTCGAGGAACCGGGCTTCGTGGTCTGGCCGGGATGCCCGTCATGCGTCCCATCAGCCCGGGAAGTGAGGTTCGACTGATCCGGCCGCTGCTCGCATTTCACCGTGCCGAACTACTGGCCTATCTTGAAGCTGAGAAGATCCCGTACCGTCAGGACCGGTCCAACGTCTCCGACGAGCATACGCGGAATCGGCTCCGCAATCGGGTCTTCCCCTTGCTTCGCCGAGAATTCAATCCTCAAGTCACGGACGCACTCCTCCGCCTCGCCGAACAAGCTCAATGGTGCGAGGAGTATCTTGAGGCGACTGCCGGACGCACATTCGAGACGCTGATCGTGAATCAGAGCGATCGAGAGTTGGTCCTGAACGTCGACGCGCTTCTCAAGAGAAGTCCAATCATTCAAACGGAGCTGATCCGCCGCGCGATCGCGACGTTGTGGGCCCGATCGTCCTGTCGAGGTGAACGGCTCGATCGCGAGACCGGATCGCTGTCGTTTGGACACCTGCGCGATGTCGTCCGCTTGGCGGCGGCTCGCGAGAGCGGCAGACGGCTCAGCCTTCCAGGAGATATGACCGTCGTCCGACAGTATCGTCGCTTGGTCTTTTCGTTGACAACCAGCCGTCCGCGAGCAGAGGCAGCCGCCGACGTAACGGTTGCATGCCCAGGACGAACAGTCCTCAGCTTCCGGGGACTCGAAATCAACACGGAAATCCTGGGCTTCAACTATGCCGACTGGCCGGAAATCCGGAAGGTCAAGCCATCCGGTCAGGAATGGTTCGACTTCGGCGCCGTCAGACCGCCACTCATCCTACGCTCACCACGACCGGGCGAACGCTTCCGGCCACTGGGTGCGCCCGGAAGCAAGAAGCTCAGCGACTACTTCGTTGACGCCAAAGTACCTCGCGAACAGCGAGATCGCGCTCTCGTTCTCTGTGACCAGTCGGGCCCGTTGTGGGTCATCGGCCATCGCATCGACGAGCGTGCCCGCATCCGTCGCCAAACAGAGCGAGCACTGAAAGTCGGTGTGAAGCCGCTGTGACGGGGGCGCACCGCGGTTCTCTTCCGCTCGCACACTCCCCATTGGAGCGACAACCCGCAGGATCTTGAGTCGCGGCACCCATGCAATAGAATGACCTTCATGCCATCCGCGCAGGACTATCTTCGGCCCGAAGTCATTGCACAGGTTCAGCGACTTGACCTGAGAGCTCGCTTTGTCGTGGAGGGCTTCCTGGCCGGGCTACACCGCTCCCCATTTCATGGATTCAGCGTCGAGTTCAGCGAGCACCGCAAGTACGTGCCCGGCGACGACACCCGTCTGTTGGATTGGAACGTTTTCGCCAAGACCGACCGGTTCTACATCCGTAAGTACCAAGCGGAGACCAATCTTGACACCTACCTTCTCGTCGATATGTCAGGCAGCATGGACTACCCGCCGATGGCCGGGCCCGACTTCGCCGCCGGTAGGCTGCGAAAGATCGACTACAGCATCTGTCTCGCCGCTGCCATCGGCCACCTCATGATCCACCAGCAGGATGCCGTCGGCTTGGCCACCTTTGACACCAAGCTGCGAGTGTTTCTGCCACCCAAGGCCAAACGAACGCATCTGCTAACCATACTGGCCGCCCTGACCAACGTACGGCCTTACGGGTCAACCGGCTTGGCCGAGGCGATTCATGAGGTGGCCGACCGGATACGCAAGCGAAGCATGATCATCCTGTTCAGCGACCTGCTGGCCGACATTGAGCCGGTTATCCGAGCACTGCATCACCTACGATTCCGGGGTCACGACCTCATCATCTTTCAGATACTAAGTGAGGCGGAGGCGGTCTTCCCGTTCCGCGGTCCCAAGCGTTTTGCCGACGTGGAGGGCCAAGACCACGTGGATTCCGACGCGAGTGCCATTCGAGCCGCGTACTTGGACGAACTGAAACGCTTCATCGAACGGTATCGCGACGAGACAGCTCAGGTTCGTGCGGACTTCGTATCCATTCACACGGGGATGACATTTGACAAGGCCTTGCTGCGTTTTTTGAACGGGAGACAACGTCTTTTCTAGCCAAAAACGTATCGGAGCCGGCAAGAAGAACACATAGTATATTCCATAACCGCATTCTACACAGCAACTTGTAATCGCACGTCGATGCACTTGCCGTAGGAAACGACCGCTCACGTTGGACTCCAGAATGAGAACCGCCATTTCGTGGAATTTGGTGGCGGTCACCAGCATCAAATCTGGTAAACAGGTACCGATTTGCTTGCTTAGCCGAGGAACCATTGTCGTGCTCAGGATCAGTGAAGCCGCTTCGTTGGCCCTACACACGATAGTCATGCTTGCCGAGAACGTCGGCAGCCTGTTGTCGACCGGGCACATCGCCTCGAAGCTTGGGGTGTCCGAAGCGCATCTCGCGAAGGTACTCCAACGATTGTCAAAGGCAGGCTATGTCAAATCAACACGTGGTCCTGGAGGCGGTTTTGTCCTCGCCAAAAGGCTTGATCAGGTGAGACTCCTCGACATCTATGAGCTCATTGAGGGACCGCTTGAACCGACGACCTGCCTCCTGAACAAGCCGGTATGCAACGGACACTGCATTCTCGGCGGGCTGCTGGGGAGTCTGAACCGCCAAGTCAGGCAGCGGCTATCCGAACTGACACTCTCGTCGCTTGTTCCTGCTCAGAGGAGATGTGATGCGAAGGTCTAGGAAGATCATCAAGATCGATGAGGCGAAGTGCAATGGGTGTGGTCTGTGCGTGCCGGCATGTGCCGAAGGCGCGATCACGATTGTTGACGGCAAAGCACGGCTTGTAAGCGACGTCTATTGCGACGGGCTTGGCGCCTGTCTGGGCCACTGCCCCCAGAACGCCCTCACGATTGAGGAGCGCGAGGCGGAGGCGTTTGACGCGGCCGTCGTTGCCAGGACCCAACGTGCCGGAGGTCCGCCCGAACACGAGCATCATCCTACTCCGATCACGCAACCGGCGCCCCCAGCACACGCCTGCCCCGGCACATTCTCTCGTTTCTTTGATGAGCCCGCGGACAAGGACCCTGGCCGGACGAGCGACGAATCCGCCCATCAGCCGTCCGCATTGCGCAACTGGCCTGTTCAGTTGCGGTTGGCACCGATTCAGGCCCCCTATTTCGATGCGGCCCGACTCCTCATTGCCGCCGACTGCGTGCCTTTCGCCCTGGCCGGCTTTCACAGAGAGTTGCTCGAAGGTCAGGTCCTCTTGATCGGTTGCCCGAAGCTCGACGACGCCCAAGCGTACCATCGGAAGCTGACCGAAATCTTCCGTCAGAACGACATCGCGGAAATTGAGGTTGTCCATATGGAGGTCCCATGCTGTCACGGACTCGTCCGGCTCGTGCAATCGGCCCTTGCGGATTCGGGTAAGGACATCCCACTGAGGCTGACCCAAGTCGGGATCCGTGGTCAACTGTTTGAACCTCGAACCGCTCCGACGGGAGCAATACCTTAGGATGGCTGAGCGATTCGCTCCCTTTCGGGAACGACCGGACAGGGTTTCGGAAATCGTCTATCGGTATCGATGAATGGCGTAGTCTTGACTCGTGCATGATCAGTGGACTTTATACAGGAGGTCGTCGAATCATGTTCTGCTACCAATGTGAACAGACAGCGAGAGGAACCGGCTGCACGAAAGCGGGTGTCTGCGGCAAGGACGCCCAGACCGCTGTACTTCAGGATCTGCTCCTGCATGCCGCAAAGGCCATTTCCGTCTATGCCCACCGCGCACGCGAGTTGGGCATCAAGGATCGCGAGATCGACGTCTTCATCCTGGAAGCCTTGTTCGCGACCGTGACGAACGTCGACTTTGATCCGAAGCGCTTGGAGAGCACCATCCGCCGTGCGGCCCAGCTTCGAGACAAGGCGAAAGCCGAATACGAGCAGGCCTGCAAGAAAGCAGGCAAGATACCCGAAGTCCTCGACGAGCCGGCCACATGGAGGCCGGCCTCCACACTGGAGGGACTCGCCCAACAGGGCGAAGAAGTCGGCATAGACAAGCGGATCGCGGCTCTCGGTTCGGACGTTGCGGGATTGCAGGAACTGCTGACCTACGGACTGAAGGGGATGGCCGCCTACGCCGACCACGCCCAGATCCTTGGACAGGAAGACGACACCGTCTACGCCTTCTTCCATAAGGCCTTGGACTTCCTGACCAACAAGTCCCCTACCGTCGACCAACTCCTGCCGCTCATCCTCCAGTGCGGCGAAGTCAATCTGAGAGTGATGCAACTCCTTGACGCCGGCAACACCGGGGCTTATGGACAGCCCGTCCCCACCCCGGTTCGCATCACGCCGGTCAGGGGAAAGGCGATTCTCGTCTCCGGCCACGACCTCAAGGACCTCGAGGAACTCCTGAAGCAGACCGAGGGCAAGGGCATCAACGTCTATACACATGGGGAGATGTTGCCCGCACACGGTTACCCCGGACTCAAGAAATTCAAGCACCTGGTGGGCAACTACGGCGGCGCCTGGCAAGATCAGGCCAAGGAGTTCGACGAATTCCCCGGCGCCATCCTGATGACCACGAACTGCATTCAGAAACCGAGGGACAGCTACAAGTCACGCATCTTCACCAGCGGAATCGTTGCTTGGCCGGGCGTCGTGCACGTGGGGGACCGCCATTTCAAGCCTGTGATCGACGCGGCCCTCGCCGCCGAAGGATTCAAGGAAGATGCCCCCGAGAAGACGATTCTCGTCGGTTTCGGCCACAATGCCGTTCTGGGTGTCGCCGCCAAGGTCATCGAGGCCGTCAAGAAGGGCGCCATCAAGCACTTCTTCCTGGTCGGCGGT
>CAZQTW010000097.1:0-18018 GCA_964596165.1 uncultured Planctomycetales bacterium
TTCCCCGCCCACCACCATCGGTCTGGACGGACCGTCTGCCCCGCCGGCCGGAGGAACTCATTAGTGACGGCTTCGCTCCTGCGTTTGGCCGCCCTCTTGATCGCGCCGGCGGTCTGTGCATCCGCCCACTACCTGATCGCAAACAAGTTGACTCGCCGGGCAACGCACTTCGTTCCGACCCCCGAGTATTCCGCGCAATCCAGTCGGGCCGTGGCCGACAAGGCCGACATCTCGATGGACGAGTTCCAACGCGTCGTCGTGGCCCGACAGTCCGTGATTATCGATGCCCGTGAACCCCGCGAATTCGAGGCCGGTCACATCCCGGGGGCACGCAATTTCCACGTCAATGCCGTGGAGGCCGATGCGACCATCGTCACCTCACAGATCGATCCCCTGGCCGACATCGTGATCTACTGCGGCGGCAAGGAATGTGAGGACAGCTCACGCTTGTTTGACATCTTGAAACAGCTCCTGGGCTATCCCAACGTGCGGCTCTTTAAGGGTGGAATGGCCGATTGGGAGGCCGCCAAGTTGCCGATCGAAAAGGGTAAGGGCCCGTCCTGATGACCCCAACCTTTAGACTCTGGCTCCACCGAACGCTCCGATGGCTCATCGGCCTGGTGTTCGTGGCTGCGTCCGTCGGTGTTCCCGGCACAAAATGGGGAACCGGCAAGATCCTCCATCCAAGCAGCTTTGTGAAGAGCATTCACACCTACAAGATGGTGCCCGAACCTCTCGTCTATCCGATGGCCATGTACCTGCCGTGGCTGGAGTTGTCAGTCGGGCTGGCCTTACTCTCCGGCCTGTGGCGACGAGAGAGCCTCCTCCTGAGCATGGGCCTCGCCGGGATGTTTCTGGTGGCGAACCTGACGGCCATAGCCAGAGGAATCGAGGTCGATTGTGGCTGCTTCGGGAGCGGCTATCACGGCTCCGCGGCCCGTGAGACCATCCTGGCCCTGGCCATGCTGGCTGTCGCCGCCGTTGCACTACGAATCGGCCCTCCGGCCGGACTCGCCACCGACGCGGCGAATCGGTTGACGGGCAGTACCGCGCAAAACAACCCGCCGCAAGATCAGGACCGATAACCCACGGGTGGGTGACACATCGGACGGGCCTCGCTGAGACGGGGGACTCAGGGTCCCGATCATTCCGCGGCCCGAAGGGCCCGAACATGAGTAGCCGGGGACCGAGCGAAACGCAGCCCCCGGCATGCGTGACGCGCAAACGATCAAGCCCCGAAGGGGCGCAACAGAACGGGGACCGCGGACTTTTGGCCCGACGCATCCGGCGCGCCCCTTCGTGGCCAAGGCCAACCCACCTATTCCGTCACGAACCCATAACCCGCGGAATCCGAAATCGCCTATTGCATTTTCGACGCCTATCCGGCAAAATTACGGATTCTCAGAATAGCTCTGCTGACTGGAGAGGTAGTAATGTACGCAATTATCGAAGATGGCAGCCGGCAATATCGTGTCGGCGTGGGGGATACGATCGAGGTGGATCTCCGCGATTTGGCGGAAGGACAGGATACGATCGAGTTCGACAAGGTCCTTCTCATCGGAGAAGGGGCGGATGTGAAGATCGGTCAGCCCTTCGTCTCCGGAGCCTCCGTAACGGCGAAGCTCGAGGCCGAAGTCAAGGATCCAAAGCTCGTCGTCGAGAAGTTCCGCCGCCGCAAGGGATACCACGTGAAGACCGGACACCGCCAACGTCATCTTCGCGTGACGATCACCGATGTCAAGGCATAGCACCTCGCGCTGCGACCGGAAAGACCGAGAGGGACATCGCCATGAGTGATAAGCAGCGTGCCAAAGCCCTTTTCGAGCACGTTCGCCGGAACTTGCTCGGGCTCGTCCAAGACATCGACGCTGACCGCTGGTGCTGGCAACCCTTCGAAACCGCCAACCACGTCCTGTGGAGCGTGGGGCACATCGGCGTGGTCGACGGCTTGGCCATCGAATCCCTCACCGGCAAGAAGTCCTCGATTCCCAACGGATACGACGCCTTGTTCGGCCCCAAGTCGACGCCGGTTGCGGATGCATCCAAGTACCCTTCTCAAAAAGACGTGATGGATTTCCTTGCCAAGCAGCGGCAGGACCTCCTGAGGGCCCTCGATGCCTCCGATGAAGGTGTGCTGACTCGCCCCATGCCCGACATGTGGAAGAGCCTATGGCCCGATGTGGGCGCAATGCTCTTCAGTCTCGCCTGTCATGAAGATTTCCATACCGGTCAAATCGCGGTGATTCGTAAGGCCCTGGGCCTGAAACCCAAATTCTTCTAACGCGCAATCGGTCAACAGGCTGCCCCCTCCCAGGGTGGAACAGACTCGTTCTTGAATCGTCCCGCGATGTACGGGCTCGAACTCCGTGAAAACGCCCCTCCGCCGCTTGTGCGTTCAAAACATTCGGAACGATGACTGAACGCAGGGCGCCTTTTTACTGAGGGGGGAATAGGAGGCGGCCACAAAAGCGGGCGTGCAACACATGAACGGCGAAAATCGAACCAGGAAGCGCCCTAACCAACTCTCCGACAATCCCTTGCAGCCGGAACCGCCCAACACAACCCCCCCCCGAAGTGTTGCATTTTGTTGCAAAACGTTGCATTTGACGACATGCAAGGCATGCAAGAGGTCCAGTCGTCTTCGTACCGCACGCATCTCGCACGCTCAACTGGCCTTGTTCGATCCCGGTGCATTGGAAGTTAAAGGGGACATTAGGGTGTTGAAAGGATGCTTCGCGCCGAATACACTCAATAGGCAAGTGTGCGGCGGCGGATGGGAAGAAGTGGCGGAACACCACATCAGGGACGTCTGTCCTGGCCCTCCTAGGCCCGCTTTGATCCCGTGTCGATCGTCACAGTCTTCTCGGTCTGTGCTACGCAACCTGTCATCCGGAGAAACGCCGATGCGTACGAGAATGCACCGCTCCCGCCTGAAAGTAAACCAAACGCTGATCATCGCACTGCTGGCCATCAGCGCTTGTCCCGCGCTGGCCGTCGAGCGGATCATCACGATCGGCGACAGTTGGGCATACCTGGTGGCCGATTACGGCAGCGTGCAATTGATGCTCAACACGTTCTTCCCGGGCCAAGGTTACACCGTGGCCAATGAGTCGTTCGGAGGCGGAACGGCCGCCCAACACGCGGCCTCTCTGGCCGATATCACCGCCAGGATCAATGCGCACCCCACGGCGGACGTCGTCTGGCTGAGTTCGGGCGGAAACGACATGCTCCTGGGCCAAGCGGGCGGCGGCTGGTATCTCGGCATGCCAAACGAAGCCGGCCTGTTCGACACGATCGGGGCAAACGTACAGACGGTCGTGAACCACATCCTGAGCCTGCGACCCGACATCCAGATCGTCATCATCGGCTATGACTATCCGAATCCATGGGACTTCGACCTACGCAACGGCGGCAATGCACAAGTCTTGCGAGCCAACTACGCCCTCGGCCTCGGCGGCACGGGGTGGATCGGAAGCGTACCCACCTTCGAAATCGCCCAACAGCAAGCCTGGAACGCCGCGTTTCGCGGCATGGAGCAGCGCAAGGTCGCCCTCGGGGCCAACAGCCGCCGGGTACACCACGTCAACAACTATGCCCTCGTGGACTACCTGTACGGCTACAATGGATTCTTTGGCACATGGCCCTCCGGGACCGCCTACAACGACCTGCCCGTTACCAAGAGCAAGCTCGGCAGCAGCGGAACCGATCCGATTCATCTGAATACGGATGGGTACAACGCCATCGCCCTGAACGCCTACAACAACTTCTTCAATACCGCGTTCCAGCCCGCCGTGCTGAGCCTGAACACAACCACGATCGCCTTCGGCAACGTTCGAATCGGCACGAATGCGAGCGGATCTGCGACGGCCGGAAACTCCGGCCCCAACTTCACCAAGGTCAAGAACCTGACCTTCCCGGCCGCAAGCGGCGAGTTCGGCGGCGGCAGTCAGGGCTTCAACCCCTTGTTCAAGGACCCCTCGCTGGGAACGGACACGGCCACCAAGGCCTACAGCTACGCACCGATCAATCGCGGTCCGGACTCACAGGCCCTCATCGTCACAAGCGACAGCGGAACCCCGACCTTGACCCTGACAGGGACAGGTGTCGGACCGGCCTTCCAAGCGACCCCCGGAAGCCTGAGCTTCGGCGATGTCCCGGCCGGGGAAGCGCCGTCGCTTCCATTGAGCGTGAGCAACGCCACTCCCGATCCGGACCTTGGCAATCTCACGAATCTGACGCTTCTGTCCGCCCAGATCACCGGACCCGACGCCGCTCTGTTCTCGCTGCAAGGCTTCACGGCAGGCACCGTTCTCGGCAAAAACGCCGCCGTGAATCTGAGCGTGGTGTTCAACGCATCGGCCCCGCCCGGCGTCAAGACCGCCACGCTCACCATCCAGACGGACGAAGGAACGGCTTTCGGCGGTTCCGGCCAGGGCTTCACTATTCCATTGAGCGGAGCGACCCTTCAGACATATCAGCTCACCCTCACCGTCATCAACAGCCTCTATGGGACGGTGGAGGTCGAACCGAACCTTCCAGCCTATGCGGCCGGCGCCCAGGTCACGCTGACGGCGATCCCCAATGAGAATCGATCGCTTCGTCAATGGGAAATCTACGATCCGAACTACCCCGGCGATGCGAACTATGCGGTGATCGACGCCAACAACCCCCTCGTCATCACCATGGATCGGGACATGAGCGTCGGCGCCGTCTTCAAGTGCGGCAGCGGAATGAGTCCTCTTCCGATCGGCATCGTGCTGTTGGCTCTGGGCGGGTTCTGGCTCGGACGCAACCGGTAGTCCCCAGGAACGCGTTGCACCATGAGCCTCGCCCCCTCACCCAAGCAAACGATGAAAGGCAACGCCGATCGTGCATCGAGACTGCGGTATTACCGCTTGGCCAGCATCTCCGGGAACTTCGAGATGGGAGAGGTGGACGGGGCGGCCTTCGCCGCTTTCTTAAGATTCTCCAAGCCAAACTGCGTCAGCCCGCTGTAGTATTCGATGTATCCCAGAAGGAATCGCAGCCGATAGTTGTCCTTCTCATCCAGCCGGCGCTCAAGATCCGCGCGACGAATGTCCAGGATGTCCCCGTGGCTCAGGAACTTCTTCAAGTCCACCTTAAACCGAGCGATCTCGGGAAACCGAGCGAGCCCTTCCTCCAGAGAGGCCGCGGCCGAGAGATAGTCTCCCGCGCCGATCAGCGAATGCCCGCGCCCGATCCAGATCAGCGGATTCTCAGGATCCGCCGTCCGGGCAACGTCGTAACTGCTCACGGCATCATAGTAGCGACCCGCCGAGAGGTGAGCCTCGGCCTGGGCCAAGGCCCTGTTGGACAGGGTCCTTTCCGTGCCGGCGAATGTGACGATCGGTTCTTCGAGCGCCGCTCGCACTCTGTCCTGCTGCTCCTGGAACAACGGAGTCTTGGGAGCAGCCTGCAACTCGCCCGGCGACGCCGGTCTGGCCCCAGCCGCAGGGACCGGTCGCTCCGCTCCCTTTGACCCTTGACGATCCTCGCTCTCGGCCACGATGGCGACCTGACGACTCAGCCTCAACTTCTCCTGCATCGCCCGGTAGACGTCGCCGGACGCAGCCCCCGGCACGCCCACCTCGCCCAACCCACCCGCTCTGGGAAGCGCTGCGCCGCCCGTCTCCGCCCACTCGAACCGCCGTTCCATGCCTAGTGCCGGTTGAGTCGTAAGTTGAGGACCGTATCCCTTGGGACGAGCATCCGGTATCTCGGGAGGACCGCCGGGCAATTGTCCGCCGATCACGGAACTCGGCCTGTTCACCAGTCGGTCAAACGCGGAACCCGGAGGTACCGCCGGCTCGATCCCCGTCGCGGATTGGGCGCCTGTTCCGCTCTCCCCTTCGGAACCGTCCGACGGGATTGACTTCAGACCCGATGTCTGAGCCATCGTTCCGGAGAACGTCGGCAGACCGGGCTCGTTTCGAATCGGCACGCCGCTCTTCGACGGGTCGACGGCCACGCCGAAAATGTCGCTGCGGGAGATGGGCCTGTTGTAGTTGCTGAATTCGTTGGCCTCCGTCAGCCGCGACGGTCCGGGCGTATTGCTCCGCGGAAACAAACGAACCTCGCTGGCCGAACGCCCCAGCTTGCCCTGTGCCGGATCCAGAGGCTGGTTCAGATAGTTTTCGGGAAGGGGAGGAAGCCCCGTCGGCCGGAAGCCCACCGAGACACTCCCTGCTGAGGGTACCGTCCGAGTCGGAGAATAGTACGGCCTCGGCAGGTAAGCGGGAATGCCGTACCGAATGTCATCCACGCCTATGGAATCGCGACGGAAATCGTCAAGGCTGGACGTACCAATCGCCGTGCCGAAGTCCGTTGTGGAGCTGATGGGCGAATAGCCTCTGAACTGGCGCCCGCGGGTGATGTTGCCCGACATGATCTGATCGCCATAATGCGGTGCGTTGGGCTTCAGAGGCAGATTGTAGCCCCCGCTGCCGACCCGCAGACTGGCGTCGCCCAGGCGCCCGTCCTCAACGCGGCCATACTGCGCCAATACATCCGGCGCGCTTAGGCCCACGAACACAACGACCGTTGAAAGCCTGAACATGGCACGCCTCGCCGGAAGAAACTGCCCTATGCCAAGCCCCCTATCCCATTAGATCCTGACATCGTCCACTTGTTCCAAAAACCTTAACCGCCCTGCCGTATGCACCAAAACGGTGCGTCCGCCTCCCTATCCATTATAGGACGGCGATGGGCACAAGGGTAACTCGGCATGACTCTTGGAGATGACCGGAAGGCTGCCCGGTGTCATGCTCGCCACTCCTGCACCTGCGGCGGGCAAGGGATCGGAGTATTCGCAAAACGCGGAGGGCCGTCTCACCTTGGCCAGGTGAACGGCCCTCCGCCTTCTCTCTGCATTACAGACAGGGACAGCCGAGTGAATTACCCTTTGGCCCGTTTCACGATCTGCAGCTCTCTGTGGATGATCGTCCAAACCTGGGCCGAGGGAATAGCCACCGTGACATCGACGGTCCCGTCGTCGTTGAATTTGGTGGCCTCCACGTAGCTACCGACGAGCACGGCCTGTACCTGGCTGCGGATCTCATCACGCTCGGTCACGAAGTCCTTAACCAGCGTGTTGGAATCGATGCGGAGTCCCCAGATCTGCTCCGCCAGCTTCCGCTTGGCGTCCAGTTCCGCGGCACGCGCCGCCTTCAGCTTGCCCTGCGGGGTCTTGATCTCGGGATCGGTCCCCTGACCGGTCGCGCGAATCACCTCAGGCCAGTTGGGAACCATAACCTGCGGCGCCACCTTCGCGATCACCGGCTTCGGTACGGTACCCATCCCCGTCGCCCGGAAGTTCTGCTTGATCTGCTGGCGAATGATCTGTTCGAAATCAAGCGCCTTCAAACGATCGCCCTGCCAGCTCCGAACGCTAAGCTCTTTGATCGTCTCGATAACCCACTCCACCGGGACTTCCACTTCCATCTCGACGATCAACTCGTCGTCATGGTAGAAAGTCCGTACTTCACGGGCGCCCTGAAGTCGGCCCATCGTATCCGTCGTGATGGTGTCGGACTCCGTCACGAAGTCTCGCACCAACGTGCGGCTGTCAACCCGCAGTCCCTTGATCCGCTCGACAAGCTGGCGCTTCGCATCCAGTTCCGCGGCGCGTTTGGCCATCAGCCGCACATTTGCCGGCACGGATTGCCAGATCTTCGGAATCGGCGGACTGGGCGGAACGGGAGGGCCGCCCAGTTGTTCGGCAACGCCCTCCGGCAGGTCCGGCGGCAGGTCCGGACGGGGCGCGCCCTGACCCACGACCCGAACGACGTCCTTCTTGATCTGCTGGGTCATCTGCTCGAAGTCGACGGCCTTCACCCGATCACCCTTGTAGTGCCGGGTATGAAGCTCCTTCAATGTGGTGATGATCTGCGCGACGGTCACCTCCGCCTCGACTTCGCACGTCCCGTCGTCAAACCACTTGGGTTTGCCCAACCGGACACCGCGGATGAACGCGTCAAGTTCCGCTCGAATGGTGTCCGATTCGGTCACGAAATCTCGGACGTAGGTATTCGAATTGATTTGAAGCCCTTTGACGGCTTCGGCAATCTTGCGATAGGCGTCCGCTTCGGCCGCCCGCTTGGCCAGCAGCTTGTTTTGAGCCTCGGTCACCTCGGCAAAGGACGAAGACGCCATGCCCACCGTCGCCAAGCCGGCCCATAACACCATGAGTCTCGATCGCATCCCTTCATTCTCCTTGCATGAACTAACTAGTGTCGCTGTAATCTGTTCCGAACGAGCTATCGGCAACTGACTCTCTTTGAGACACCGACCGGACCTTGGGGTTAGGTCGTTTGTCGTTTCCATCGCTCGTTTTTCCAGCCGGGCTTACCCGCCTGCGTTTCCCGCCCCTGTCCGAGCCTTCACCCGCTGCATCCCCTGCTCGGCGCCCGGGGCATCCAGAATGACGGCCTCTCGATAGTGCTTCAGAGCCTGATCCAGCTTGCCTTGCGCCTCGCACGCGACACCCAGGGCAAAGACCGCGTACTTATCCTTGGAACCGCCTTCGGCAGCCACCGCACTTTGCAGCATCTTTTCCGCTTCCGCGTATTCGCCGGCCGCCAGCAACCGCACTCCCGCCCTGCACGCCGCGTTCTTGCTGGGTCGCACTTCGACGGTCTCTTCCACCTGACTGGGCGCGAACTTGCCGATGAATTTGCGGACCTCCTTCTCGACCAGTTCACCAATGATCTCGTCGCGGGGGGTCAGCTCGGCTTCGGTCTTGCTTGAACCGAAGAACTTGCTTGCCTTGGTCTTGTCGGTCTTTCGAAGGGTAGGGCTGACGTGGTCGAACAGCACCTTCCCCGTGGCCGCGTCCAGCATGGCGAAGCGGCACTGGACGGTAATGTTGCGGCTGACTTTCTCAACCTCTTCGGTCTCAATGCTGCTTCCCCTGCCGTAGGCCCAAGCGGCGATGTTACCCGCGCTGAGCGTTCGCTGCTTGCCCGTATGCTTCTCGACCTTGACCGTAATCGTGCTGGCGATCAACCCCTGAACGTTCAGTAGTTTCGCCGCCTCGGCCGCCTTCGACCCCTCCGTGATGCCGGCCATGGCCATGTCCTTTTCCTTCATGATCTTCGCCACATTCTGCCGATCCGCGATTGTCAGTTTCAGGCTGCCTTTTCGGCTGGCTTCATCCAACAAGCCGGAGATCATGTTGGCCGCAATGCCCGACCACTTCTTCTCCGCGTCATCGGTGGTCTCGGAATCGAGTACGGCGATGGTGTTCAGTCCGGGGGGAAGACCTTGTGTCGGACTAACCGTGTAGGCAATTCGAACCTGCACGGCTTCTTTGCCGCCGTGAGCGTCCCGCTTTTCCCCCCCCTCGCCTTGATTGCAGCCCAAGGCGCCCAAGACGACGGCAAGCACCACGTGGGCAGACCACGTCATGAGCGTACGAACCTTCATGGCAGACTCCTTTCTACGTCACAATGAAACCTGGCTTTGCTCTCCGGACCCCCATCGGTCCATCCGACGAATGACTGCTGTTCCGGCTTGTCCACGGTATCTGGGTCGATCTCCGGTTCTCTCCGGTGGACTTGACATCAGGCCCCCGACTTTCGCCCGGCTAGGACAACCGATGAACGCCGGACTGGCCGGTTGCCCAGCATTATGCACCGCCGGCCGAAACGGTCAAGAGATGCGCGGGCAGTAAAGTCCGGACCTTGCCGGATTGGGGGACGCCAGACGGCGGCGATTATCAGACCCGAGAGCATCGAACGTCTTGCACAGGACGGCGATGTTACTGGCAGGACGACGGATTTGACATATAATGGCGACCCCTGGTCGGCTGCCGGGGTACCGGATGTGACCGCCGCTGCCGGCACAATGCCCGACGTGGGCTTTCGGAGGTACCGAATCGAGGGGCCCGAATGAAACAACTCTTTGCGAAGAAACCGCTTCAGGTTCTCCTTGATGAGATGGCCGGCGAGCACCGGCTTCGTCGCGTATTGGGCCCGGTTCAGCTCACAAGTCTTGGCGTGGGTTGCATCATCGGAACCGGGATCTTCGTCCTCACGGGAATTGCGGCGCACGACAAGACGGGTCCGGCGCTGATGATCTCCTTCGCCGTGGCCGGACTGGCCTGTATCTTCGCGGCCCTCTGTTATGCCGAGTTCGCATCCATGATCCCGGTAGCCGGATCGGCGTACACCTACGCCTACGCGACCCTTGGCGAATTCCTGGCATGGATTATCGGCTGGGATCTGATCCTGGAATACGGGGTTGCCTCGGCCACCGTGGCCCATGGATGGTCGCACTACTTTCAGGACTTCATCGGGATGTTCGGCCTCAAGCTGCCCCGTGTTTTGACGTTCGCGCCGTTCGACTTCATCCCCGCCAAAGGGTCGTTTGAGCTGACCGGAACGATTGTCGACGTCCCGGCACTGGTCATCACGGCGATCATCACGGTCATTCTTGTCATCGGGATTCGTGAGAGCGCGGGCTTCAACGCCATCATGGTTATCATCAAGGTTGCGATCGTGCTGCTGGTCATTGCCATTGGCGCGTTTTACGTCGATCCAAAGAACTGGCAACCGTTTGCCCCCTACGGCCTGACGGGCGTGAGCTTCTTTGGCAAGACACTCGTCGGACAGACCGGCAAGGGGGGAGAGCCCCTCGGCATGCTGGCAGGCGCCGGGGTCATCTTCTTCGCATACATCGGTTTCGATTCCGTTTCCACCCACGCCGAGGAGGCCCGCAATCCACGGCGGGACGTTCCCATCGGGATCATCGTGTCGCTCGTCTTGTGCACCGTGCTGTATATCGCCGTGGCGGCCGTGCTCACGGGGATGGTGCCCTACAACCAGCTCAACATCAACGCACCGGTATCTGACGCATTCAACAAAGTGGGGCTGCCCTGGGCGCAGTTTGTGATCTCACTGGGTGCGCTGACGGGCATCACCTCCGTTCTGCTCGTGCTCATGCTCAGCCAGCCCCGCGTCCTTCTGGCGATGGCCCGTGACGGCCTTCTGCCCCACAGTTTCTTCGGCGCCGTTCACCCTCGCTTCCGGACCCCGTGGAAGTCCACGATCCTCACCGGCCTGATGGTCGGAACGTTGGCCGGCCTGCTGCCTCTTCGGGTCCTGGCGGAACTGGTCAACATCGGCACGCTCCTAGCGTTCGTGATCGTGTGTGGCGCCGTCCTGATCATGCGGAAGACGCACCCCGAGGCCGATCGTCCTTTCCGAGCACCGCTGGTTCCGCTGTTGCCCATCCTGGGGATCGGCACATGCCTGCTGCTCATGTTTTCGTTGCCCTGGGAGAACTGGATGCGGCTGGGAATCTGGCTGGTGGCCGGCTTCGTCGTCTACTTCGCATACAGCCGGTCGCACAGCCATCTGGCACGTCATCTGAGCCGCGAGATCGGTGCCCACGGGGTTTCACCCGGCGGTTCATTGGCTTCGGACGTGGAGGAATCGGCAGCCGGTCAAGACGGTCGATCGGACAATGAGTCATGAATGCCACTCTCGAAGCCGCCGGCGCCTCCCACTGACTCGGGTTAGAGCCGAAGGCATATGTCTCCGAGTGCACAAGCCAATCCGGCGCCGACTCGCCAATCCCCGTCGCCTTGGCCGCCGCATTCCGCTCGGCCTTGCTCGGCCAATCGGCACCGAACGCCACAGGTGTCAGACTTAAGGCGATCCCCACAGGCAACGACAGGCCAGCGCATCGACAATGACGCATGGGGCAGGGTATTCCTTGCGCAAATGAGTGGAGTTTTCCGAACCGGCCGGCCGACCATCAAGCCGGATGGTCATCATACAGGCTCAATCGCTGACCCGCCCCGGCGCGAATGTGGAGGGATAGCTGATCTCCAGAATCAGCTTGCGAACCTCGGTGTTTCCTGCAAATCCCGGATTCTCCCGCAGGCGGCGCAACTCGATCGTATTCGGACCACGGCGCAAGACCGTGGCCGGCACGTCGAACTGCACGATGTCGTTCCAGAAACCGTGATCGTAGTGGTTGTATTGGTAGCCGTTCCATCGGAGGGGTGTATCATTCACGCGGACTTCGAAATCGCTCAGCCGATTGATTCCCCTTAGATCCATGGTGAGTGTCGTCCGGGGCGTCAGGCCACGTTGCGCGGCTGCCGAAAGGTCGTCTGCGATCCTGAGTATGTGCGTAGCCGACTTGTCGGTAGGCAAGAGACGAAAACGGCTCGTCCACTCCCCAACGTAGATCGCTGCATCCCATGGCCACATCGCGGCCACATACTGCTTGTCTTTGAACTCAAGGGCACGTGGATCTGCCAGCTCCGTGAACGCCACCCGAGAGAACGGCCCATCGGCGCAGGTGAAATTGAATAGGCTTACACCATCGGCGTCTGAGGCATAGTGGTTGGCCGCAACGGCTCGCATGTAGGCAATAGACGGCGGACCATGACCATCGCGAACGCCATCGGTACCGGCTCGCGTGCCCGTCCCCCCACCGCCCGAGGCCACAAGCCAATGGAGTTGGCCCTCCATTCCAGGGCAGACTTTGCATCCTTTCCGGTGCGCCCGCTCGACCCACCAATCGCAAGGCGCGTCGGGAGTGTGGTCCCCCACGCCGCCCAGCGTGATCTGATCGAAGAATCCCTCGGCCAGCATACCTTCGACATCCAGACCACTGGCGATGCACGATTTCGGGTCGTATTCAAATCGGGCGCTGAGCGTCTTGCCGGCCTTCCGCGTCATCGCCCGCAGATCGCGGACCAGTTCGGTCATCCTGGGCATGCCGGCCTTCTCCTGACCGGCCTTGAACCAAGGTTTGAACCGCGTAAAGTCAAGATCGATCCCGTCGATACCGTACTTGTCCAGGACTTCCTGGATCTGCCGCTTGCGGTAGACATGAACGTCGGGGTGCGCGTAGTCCAACGTGCCGGTCGGCAGGAGCGCCTCCGTGTGCTCGTCGAACCACTTGGACCGTAGTTCCGGGAAATACCAGGAGCCGTCTCCACGGCGGTAGGTATGGTGGGCGTCGTTCATTCGAAGCGACCATTGGATCGCGATACCGTTTTCGCGACAGGCCTTGGCGACGATGTGCAGCGGATCGGTCCCTTGTTTTTCGAGATG
The DNA here is from genome assembly GCA_964596165.1 of uncultured Planctomycetales bacterium. Classification (GTDB taxonomy): domain Bacteria; phylum Planctomycetota; class Phycisphaerae; order UBA1845; family JAFGLZ01; genus CAYUQT01. The sequence continues at coordinate 13,092 of CAZQTW010000097.1, forward strand.
CCGCAGCGTCTCGCGCATCCGCCAGACGTGCATTGCGTCGACCTTGTCCATCATCTCGCCGACCCGCGGCAGGAACGCGGAGTTGTAGTTCACGGCATGGCCACCGAGCGAGCAGTACTGATAGACCTTCACACCGGTCCCGACGACCGGCCCGACGGTCACGCGGACGATATCCTCAGGGCTCATGGGCGCCGGATAGCGCATGTAGCTTGACCAGCCGTCGTCGTTGTAGACGATGATCTTGGGCCGTTGACAGGTGGATCCCACTGCCGCCGTGTCTGTCGGTTCAGTCTTGCCGATCTCGGCAGGGCCCTGCCCGGCACCCGCCACGACCATAAGAACCGCAACCATTCTCAACAGAATCATCATGGCAACCAGGTCTTCCGGTTCATGAGAAGCTTGCTCAATGACGGCAGGTGGGTTTTTGACCGCCGCATCCCAGCAGACCGCTCCCTGACGGTCGCGGCTCTCATAGGTGTTCTCACGGCTTCGGTTCTGATCCGGTTTCCTTGCCGACCGCAGCGGCAGCCGACAGGTTCTCGTAGTACCTCTTCAGCAGGTCCTTGAACCCCTTTGGCATGTCGCCCTGCATCGCGTCCGCGATGTCCTCGCGAACCTGACGGGGCAGACCGGCTGAGGTGTCTTCCTGAACGGCAATCTGCCCGCCGAGCAGCATGCGACTGTTCCGAAGGCCCTCCAACACTACATCCTTTCGGCGCAGCGCGTTCTGATAGCGGTAGTCCGCGAGATCCTCCTCGGTCCGGCGCATCACACGGATCACCTCCGGCAGCTTGAGGTTTTTGAAGTTCTTCACTTCCAGGGCCAGATTGATCTTCTCCGCCTTGTTGCGGAGGGCGGCCTGTTTCTGCGCCAACCGTCCGAGATCCTTTTGAAGCTGCGGCGGAATCGGCCCCTCCAAGCCTTCGCCACCGGCGCCGCTGAGCTTGCCGCCGCCCGTGGCGCCGCCCAAACCGTCTTCCTTACTCGTGTCGTTGATCTCGCCCTTCTGAAATGGATCGTGGCTCAACCGCGTCGGCGTACGCCGACCACCCAGGTCCTGGGCCGAGTCCTCAACGATCTCGCCGACCGCCTTGCCGCTACGGCCCTGACCGCTTCGTCCGCTGATTTCGCTCGTGTTTGGCAAGTGATTTCCGGTCACCCCCTGTGCGGACATATTGCTGATCGGGCCGTCCAAGGCGTCCCATCCTGCCCCCTTGTCAATGGAATCGGTCCACTTGCTGGTGACGTCGTCCATCTCCTCGAAGAGATCTTCCTCCTCCTCCATCAGATCGCCGATCAGATCCTCGAGCTCCTTGGGCAATTCGGCCATCGGTACGTCCGTCTGATCGCCGGTGGGTTCCTCCATCTTCCAGGCCTCGCGATCCGGCTGATCCGACAGCCACTTCTCGAGGTGCGTCTCCAGCGCCTCGGCCATCTCCAGGCCGGCTTCCTCCACCGGCACGGCGATCTCCGTGGCTTTCTTCTGGAGCGCGTCTTTGGCCATCTTCAGATCGTCTCGGATCTCAACCAATTCTTGAAGGAGAGAGGCATCCGAAAAGTCCTGCTCGGCCAGTTTGGAGAAGTCCGTGATCTGCTCGGTCATGAACTTTTCCCATTGGTCCTCCAAGGCTTTGAGCTCTTCGAGTTGCTTGTTTTCCTGCTCCGTATAGGCATCCACGGGCCGCTTGGCCAGATACTTGCTTGCCTCGATGACTTTCTTCTGCTGGTCCATGAACTTCGCCAACTCATCGTGCAACTTCTGAAACTTGGCCTGCACGTCCGGCGGCAAATCGCCCCCGGGCCTGCCCGGATCTCCATCGACCTTGGCCTCTTTCAGACCGGTCACCACCCCGATCAGTGTTTCGAGGGCGCTGATGATCTGATTCTGCACGACGATCAATTCGTCCGCCGCCTTGTAGAACTTGGCCGCGTCGCCGATTTGTTTGAGCATGGCGGCCGCGGAACCGGCGGTAGCGGCTTCGTTGTGCGCAAGCAGCAGGATCGCCTGTTTCATCTCGGCCGTCTCGGCGTCAAACGCAAACGTCTCACCGATCTGGAGCAACTCGCGTTGTACGCCGGCCTGACCCAGATGAGCCTTCTCGCTCGCCGCCCTCCTGGCGGCCGATTGCGTCTGGTGCTTGGCCTCGATCGTGTCGGCCTTGGTCTTGATCTGAGCCCGCAACACGGCCTCCAGCCGTTTTCGAAGCTCCTCCATCCTCGCGAGCCGTTCCTTCTCAATCCTATGCCGGTCTTGAACGAGAATCTGGAACAGAACGGCTTCGCTCATGTCCGACGGCGCGGTTTGATTCCCGCCGATGCCGGGCAGGTCACGGTTGTCGGTGGCCGAGGCGTAATAGGTAATGATGTCCCCTTCCTTGTACGTCTTCTCATCCACGACAATCGTGCAATTCAACGTCGCAGACTTGGGATCGTCGAACTTCTCGCGCGTGGCCAGGGGCGTGAACTCGCCCTCAGCCCCTTTCCCCTTCCTGCAATGAAGCGCCATTTGTTTGAGGCCGAAATCATCGGACGCCTTCACAACCACATCGACCTTGGTCCCGGGCGAAGCCGTAACGTCCCGTCCCGGCTGCACGATGGTCACCTTGGGCGGGGTGTCGGGGACCACGCGAATCGGCCAGTATCCTTGAGCCGTCTTGGCCTGCTCGTCACGAGCAGCCACTTGGTCGGAATCCCCTTCAGCCTTCCGCGGATCGGGCAACCGGTGAAGCTCCTGGTCGCTCGTGTCATACAGCACGATGCCGTACTGATCGTCTCGCGTCACTTGCGTGCTCGTGGAGAACGCCTGGCCGCCCGCGTCCCTCATCCGAATGCTCTGGCCGCTTGCGGTCACGAAACGAGCCGAGCCGACGGGCATATCCAACCGCAACGTCATCTCGATCCGCGTACCCTGCGGCGCCTCGATATTCGGATCGGTTACTTGCTTGTTGGCCAATCGCGTGTAGGCGGGGTAGCGGTAGTAGAGCTCGAACGATTCGACGCGAACGCGATCGATGACGGAAATCGTGTAGATCGGCGTCTGGCTGTCCTCAACCTCCACGCGATAACGGAACGATTCCGCAACCGGCGGTAGGCTGTACTTATACTTCTGACGCAGGCCTCCGAACGGCACCATCTTCTTGACCGACTCGGAGCCGTCCGGCCGCCGGATGTAAACCCGGGCATCCAAGATCTCGTTCGCCGAATTGTCGACGTCGACCAGAATGTTGAGTGGCTTGTCGGCAAGCACACGTGCATCGCCCGGGTACACCTTGAGAATCGCAATTCGACCCGTATGCGCGATGAAGCGGTTGGGCCGGATGACACTCATCAGCCCGTTATAGAACATGCTCTTGCCGATCATCGCGTACGCCACGAATCCAATCAGCAAGACGGCGGCGACGCATCCCCAACGCTTCAGACGGTCCAAACCGACGGCCTGAGCCAACGACACACGCTCGGCGCTTCTTGCCGCCTCGTGAATCGCCCGGCTCACCAGAACGTGCGGGCCCGCATCCGCCTCATTGGCCAATTGGATCGTATTGATGAGTCCGTTGTTGAGCCCTTCGATCTTCTCTTCGACGGATCGGGCCACTTCCTCGAGGCTCCGACGCTCCAGTAGCGGGCGAACGACCAGAACCGCGACGGCCGTCAGCGGCACGGCAATCAGCAGAACCAACAAGACGAGGCGAGCCAGGGATTCCGTCGCGCCGGGATGGGCACCCAACCTCAAGAGGCCCGCCAATAGGGTGACACCAAGGAACGTTCCGATCGTAATGGCCATCCAGGCGACCAATCCCGACCATAATCGGACGCGGCGGTGGTAGGCTTCGACAGCGGCCAGCGTATCGCTGACGAGTTGATAGCCTTGATGGTGCAACAGCGTGGTCATTCCCCGGGTCCCGCCTCGCGCCCCTGCCAATCGGGCAGGCGATCCGGCCAAACGAGTTCGGGCCGGACTGCTTCAGCCATATTGAGATTTCTGTCGTTGGGATCGAACCTCGATCGCCAAAGGGCCCAAAACTGCTTCTGCATTCGGCCGACATCCTCAGGGCGCCATTCCGCATGCTCGAACGGACGGGCACCAAGCGTCACGTGGACGTCCATATGCTTGTCCGCTCGCAGGACCGTCAGCATGAGGCCGGTCCCCTGTTCAAACCTGGAAATCCTTCGGCCGAACTCTTCCGGATTCTGGCCGATCTTCAATCCTTCTCCGTTCAGCGCGACAATTACGTCTCCGGCTCTCAACCCCGCTTGGGCCGCCGCTGTCCCGGGCAACGCCTCGACGACTAAGATCCCCGCCTGCCCGGCGGGAATGCGGGCATCCTCTGTCCCGCCGACCACCCGCTGTCGAATGCCCAGAAATCCGCCGGTGGACTTCAGGCCCGCCGTCAGGAAGATATGTTCGACGACCTCCTTGATGCGCAGCCGAACCTCCGGTTGCCTCGAGGACTGGTATGCCGCAGCCAGCCGATCGAAAAGGTCCGGCCCGCCCACCTTGAGTCCGGCCGTCGCATGGTCACGGACCTCCCAGCGCCGATCGCCCAGTTGGGCAATAAGTTCCGCTACCAGGGACTCCGACAGCCTGGTTGCAGGCTGCGTTGGCTTTGAGACGGGTCCGGTTTCAGGGCGCGCGGTTTCACCCACCTGTGCGGAAGCGATCAATCCCAGCGCCATCAACCACGACAAGACCGTAGGCTCCTCCATGACGCCGAACCGCTTTTATTATATCGAGCATGTCGCAACGTCGGACAGGCTCGTCGGGGCCGCGCGCACGGGCGGCTTCCGGCCACCGGAGGTCCCGCAAGAGACCAACGTCGAGCCCTTCGGATTATTGCCTTTGTGCGACCTTCGGCAGACTTCACGGTCCGTCTTGAGCGCTTGCGATCCGCAAGCCGGGGTTCGGCGTGCCGCCGAACCCCGCTCGTAC